>NZ_JBMLSK010000211.1:0-63519 GCF_049240545.1 Roseateles sp.
TCGTCCAGGTGGATTCCACCTATCGAGGTGTCCGGGGAAATTAGACCAGCACAGAACTGGCGGGGCCAAGTCTTGAATATGAAGGCAAGACCTGCCCCTAAACCATCGACTTGCGTGGTGCATGCGCGCACGCAGCACCTATCGAGGCGACGCGCAGCGAGCCGAGTAGGTTGGAGTTCCCCTTCTGCATGGGCGAGGAGCGCAGAATTTGCCGGGCGTCGCGCAGCGACTTCAAGAACTGGCTTCGCGCCTCTTGTTTGAGCGGAGCGTAGCGCAGTGAGTTGGGCGCGGCCCGGTAAATTTGAGCATCCGAGCGGACCCGCAGGGCCATGCGGCAGGGGCGCCTTCTTTTGCTCACTTTTCTTGGCGCCAAGAAAAGTGAGTCGCCCGCCGGGGCGAACTCCCGGCATCGTCCGGGGCGCCTGCCTCAACCATACCGGCAATACATGCCCCTACCTCGCCGGTTTATGCTGAGAGCTGTTCAATGAGAAGGTCCCCACCATGTACGAATTCAAACTCCCCGATATGACCTGCGGCCACTGCGTTGCCGCCATCACCAAGACGGTGGCGAGCGTGGACGCCGAAGCCAAGCCCTTGTTTGACCGCGAAGCGAAAATTCTGCGGGTCGAAAGCGAAAAAGGCCGCGACGTGTTTGTCGCGGCCTTGACAGAAGAAGGCTATCCGCCCGCTTGAGGACTTAGGCCGGTTTCAGAAGGGCCGCCGCTTCGATCGGCAGCTTGCGCACCCGCACGCCGGTGGCGGCAAAGATGGCATTGCAAACCGCCGGCGCGATCGGCGGGGTGCCGGGTTCGCCGATGCCGCCGGGGGCTTCGGTGCTGGGCAGGATGTGAACCTCGATCTTGGGCATCTCACCGATGCGCAAGATCGGGTAGTCGTGGAAGTTGCTTTGCTCGACGCGCCCATCTTTGTGCGTGATCTTGCCGTACAGCGCGGCGCACAGTCCGTAGCAGATGGCGCTTTCCATCTGGTGCGTGATGGTCAGCGGGTTGACGGTCTGGCCGCAGTCCACCGCAGCCACCACGCGTTGCACCTTGGGTGTGCCGTCCTTGCCGATGGAGAGCTCGGCCACCTCGGCCACATAGCTGCCAAAACTCTCGGCCACCGCAATGCCGCGGTGGATGCCCTTGGGCGCTGGCTTGCTCCAGCCGGCCTTGGTGGCGGCCAACTCCAAAACACCGCGCATGCGCGGGTGCTGGCTCAACATCTTCAGACGGAACTGCAGCGGGTCGGCCTTGGCCGCATGGGCCATCTCGTCGACAAAGCTCTCCAGGAAAAAGACGTTTTGCGAGTGACCGACCGAGCGCCAGAACCAGACCTGGGGGCCGGGCTCGGCCTGGCCATAGGCGACGCGCTGGCTGGCAATCTCATAGTGATGGTCGGCAATGCCCTCGACCGCCATCGCGTCCACGCCGCTGGCGGGAATCTTCATGAAGCCGGAGGCGGCCATGATGGAGGGCGAACCGATGTCGGCGCGCAGCAGGCTCATCTGCCCCTTGTCGTCCAAGGCGCCTTCGAACTTGACCACCGAGGCGGGGCGGTAGAAGCCGGCGGCCATATCGTCTTCGCGCTCATAGATCAGCTTGACCGGGTGGCCGCTGATCTTGGACAAAAGCGTGGCGCTGATGGTGAAGTCATGCGCGAAGCGGCGCCCGAAGCCACCGCCGAGCAGGGTGGTGTGCACCTTGACCCGGTCGGTCGGCACGCCGGTGATCTTGGCGACGATTTGCTGCGTCGGCCCTTGACCCTGGGTACCGACCCAGACGCTGGCTTCGCTCTCGCGCACCCAGGCCGTGCAGTTCAGCGGCTCCAAGCAGGCATGGGCCAGATAGGGCACTTCGTAGGTGGCGCTCAGATGCTGGCTTGAATTGGCGGCGGCGTCCTTGAGGTTGCCTTTGTCGACCGCCACGGCGCTGGCGTTGTTGGCGGCGGTTTCCAGCAGGCTGCTGACCTTGGCGCTGTTCAACTCCGCTGCCGCGCCCATCTCCCACTGCACATTCAGCGCGGCGCGGCCTTTCTTGGCGGCCCAGAACCCGGTGGCCAGCACGGCCACGCCATGATCCAGCGCGATCACATGTTTGACGCCCTTGACGGCGCGTGCGGCCGCTTCGTCCATGTGCTTGGGCTTGACGCCGGGCGCGGGTGCACGCGACATCACCGCAATCAGCATGCCTTCGACAAAGGTGTCAATGCCGAATTGGGCGCTGCCATTGACCTTGGCCGCCACGTCCAGACGGCGGGTGGGCTTGCCAAGAATCTTGAAGTCCTTGCTGGCCTTGAGCCCTGGCTTGGCAGGCACGGCTTGTTGGCTGGCGCGCTCCACCAAGGCACCGTAAGGGATTTTCTTGCCGCTCGGGGCGATCACGTGGCTGCGTTCAGTGCGCAGTTGCGCGGCGTCCACCTTCCACAGATCGGCGGCTGCGGCCACCAGCATCTGCCGGGCCGCGGCGCCGGCGCTGCGCAGCGGCGTCCAATGTGCCCGCACCGTGGTGCTGCCGCCGGTGCCTTGCATGCCGAACATGGGGTTGTTGTAGGCCGTATCAGCCGGCGCTTGCTCCACGCCGACCAGGGCCCAGTCGGCATCCAACTCTTCGGCCACCATCATCGGGATGGCGGTCAAGACGCCTTGGCCCATTTCGGAGGAGCCGCAAATCACCGTGACGCGGTTGTCCGGCGTGATGCGCAGCCAGGCATTGGGTGTAAAGGTGTTGGAGCTTTGCGCCTCTGCACGCTTGAAGCTCAGCGGCAGGGCAAAAGACAGCAGCAGGGCACTGCCGGCGCTGCTCTTGAGAAAGCCGCGGCGGGAGCTTTGCAGGATCGTGGTGTCCATGTTCAGGCTCCCTTCTTCAGCAAGGCCGAGGCGTCGTGAATGGCGGCGCGCACCTGTTGGTAGGTGCCGCAGCGGCAGATATTGCCGCTCATGGCCGCGTCGATGTCGGCGTCGCTGGGCGACTTCTTGCGCGCCAGCAGGGCGCAGGCGCTCATCACCTGGCCGCTTTGGCAGTAGCCGCATTGCGGCACATCCAGCTTGACCCAGGCGGCCTGCACCGCGCGGCCGGTCTTGCTGGCCCCCACGCCCTCGATGGTGGTGACCTTCTTGCCGACGGCTGCCGACAGCGGGGTGGAACAAGAACGCACCGGCTGGCCGTCCAAATGCACGGTGCAGGCGCCGCACAGCGCCATGCCGCAGCCGAACTTGGTGCCGGTCAGCTGAAGGTCCTCACGCAGTGCCCACAGCAGGGGCATATCGGGTTCGGCATCCACCGAAGCGGCTTTGCCGTTGACGTTCAGTTGAATCATGGGGCGTTCCTTGCGTCAGCGTTGAAACAGCGCTGGGTTCACCCAGCGCCGGCAAGCATACACAGGGAGCGCGCACCTGTCTTGTCTGCGCCGTGTTGGCCTCAGACTTTGGCCACGACGGTGCCCAAAGCACCGGCCGGAGCATCAGGCAAGGCGCTGATGATGGCCTGAACCCGCCCTTGCTGCTCGGCGCTCAGCTGGCTTTGGCGCAAGGCGGCCACAAACCAAGCGGATTGCTGGACCGGGCCTTGCTCGTTGCTGCCGCGGCCTTCCATTGCATCCTTCAGCGCCTTGAGCTTGAGCTGGCGGCGCGCGGCCATCAGCTCGGGTGAGCTGTCCAGGTCCAGTGCAGCTTCGAGTTGCAGCAAGACTTCATCGAAAGCAGCATCGGCCGGGCCGGCCAGGCGTTGGGTCAAAGCCTGCTCCCACGAGGCGGGCAGGGCGCCGGCTTGGGTCCAAAGTGCTGCGAAGCTGTCCTCATCGAGGCCGGACGGATTCTGTTCGCGGCGCAAACACAGCGCCCACTTCTTGGCCAAGGCTTCGCACTGCGACTGCCATTGCAACTGGCTGCGGCCTTGCAGGATCTGCAGCGCCGCTTGATGGGCGGCTTGCAAGCGTGTGTTCAGCGCCGCCTCGGTGGCGCGTGGCAGCTCGCCGCCTTGGCGCCAGCCGCGGTCCACCTCGACCAGGGTGCGTCGAATCTCGGCGTCAGGCGTTTCCAAGCTCAGCGCGCTCAGCTGCGCCAGCAGAGCTTCATAGCCGGCCACGCTGGCCGAGATGGCTTCATCGCGGGCATTGAAGGCGGCTTCGCGCTGGGCAAAGACGGCGTCGGTGGCGGTCTTGAAGCGGGCCCACAGACTGTTTTCTGAAGAGCGGGCCAGCGGCAGGCTGCGTGCTTGTGCTTGCCACTGGGCTTGCAAGTCACGCACCCGCTGGGTGGCGTCGCGCTGCTGCGGCTGTGCTGCGATGTCGCGGGCCAGCGCCTCGGCGGCGGCAATCAGTTGTTCGCGTTGTGCTTCGGCGCGGGCGCGGGCTTGCTGCAAGGGTTGCTCAATGCGTTCCAGCAGGGCACGCTGGCGCTGCAGCAAATCGCTTTGCGCCGCATGCGGCACCGTGTGTTCCAACGGGCCGAGTTGGCGCCAGGCTTGTTGGAACTGGCTCAAGATGCGCAGCTGCTCTTTCCAATGGGCGCAGGCCTCTTCAGCGGCCAAGGCCGCTGTGGCTTCGCTGTTCAGCACCGCTGCGTTCTGCAGTTCGCTGAGCAAGACCTCGCGCGCCGCCAGATTGCTCTCGCGTGCGGCGCGCATCTCGGCCACTTGGGCAGCGATGGGGCGATGGGCGATTTGCAGCGCGGCATCGAAGCGCGTCCACAGGGCCTGACCGGCGCCGCCACTGAGGCGCTCGACCTCTTTCCAGCGCTGGCGCAGCGATTGAATCGCTTCGCGGTGGGCTTTCAGGTTCAGCTTGGGGGCTGATGGTGCAGGGGCAGCGGGGGCTTCCTCTTGGACGCTGTCTGTAGTGCTGCCGGGGCTGCTGGCCTGGGGGGCTTCGGCAACTTCAGCGCTTGCTGCGACTTCAGTCTCGGCCTTTGGCGCTTCAGCTACTGCATCGGCAGGCTGCGGCGTGGCTTGCGCCAGTTGCTCAGCTTCGGCAACCAGCGCGTCGAGCGCGCGGGCGCCGCCCCAATGCTCCCAGTCGCGCAGGCGCATGCGCTCGGCATGCAGCGCTTGCAGGCGGCCGCGCAGGGCCTCGCTCAGGTTCTTGGCTGCGAAGCTTTCGGTCAGCGTGTCCACGGCTTGCAACTGGCGCAGCATTTCGCTGCTCAGGCCTTCGCTAGAAGCGGCTTCGGCGGCTTGCAGCAAGACTTCGAGTTGCTGCAACTGCTCGGCGCTGGCATCGGGCAAGCTGGGCCGGCGTTTCTCATCAATCTTGTTCTTTTTCTTCTCGGCCTTGGGGGCCGCAGGTTCAGCGGCCTCGTGCTTGGCTTGGGGCGTCTGTGCACGCTTCCAGGCCGCAAACTGCTGTTGCAGCGCTTGCTCCCAGCTTGCTTGGGTCAAGGCGGGCAAAGCCTGCCATTGCTGCACCGCTTGCTCGAACGCTTGGCTGGCGGAGTTCACCTCAGGCGGGGGTGCTTCAGTCGTTTCGCCTTCGGCTGGTGCAGTGCTTGCTTGTGCCGGTGCTGCAGGCACAGCCGGCAAGGCGCGGCAATGCGTCAGCAAATTCAGCTTGGCCAAGAGCGACTCGGTTTGGCCCAAGGCCTCGGTGATGCGCTGTGCCAGCGCTTCGCTCTGGGGCAACTGGGGCTGGGCTGCGTGCAGCGCATGCAGCGCGGGGATCAATCCGTCCAGGGCCTCAGCTTGGGCTTCGCTCGCTGCGTTTGTGCAGCGGGCTTGCCAGTCGCTCAGGGCCTGTTCGGCCTCTTGGCACCAGCGCTGCAGCGCTTGCTCTTGCTCGCTGCGCTCGCGCAGGCTTTGGTTCAGCGCGGCGCTCAAGCGCGTGAAGGTTTCGATCTGCTCAGGCGCCAGCAGTGCCGCGTCCAGCGCCTGCCATTCGCGGTCCAAACTGATCAGGCGATTGACCGGCAGTTCGGCGTCCGCCTGCAAGGCCTGGGCGCTGGCGATCAGTGTCTGCGCCTGCGTGCGGGCCACGCGCTCGGCCACGGCTGCTTCCAGCTTTTGTTTGGCCAGACGTTGCACCCGGCGGTCGTGCTTGCGGAACTCGCGCTCGGCCTGCTTGAGGCTTTCTTCGCTGCTCAGGGCCTCAATCGCGGCCAGCTTGATGTCCAAGAGTGGCGTGGCCTGGGCCAGGGCCAGCAGGGCCGCTTCGTCGCCGAGGGCGGCTTGCAGGCGAGGAGCCCATTGCGATTTGGCATCCTCAATCGCGCGCGCTTTTTGTGCGGATTTTTGAGCCTGTGTTTCTTGCGCCAGCTCGGTGGCCCGGGCTTTTTGCTCTTGGGCAGCGGCTTGTGCAGACGGGGCAGCGGACGCGCTCTTGCGTCCAAATTTCTTGAAGATCCAGCTCAGCATGGGCGTGCGGCCTGGGCCGCGATTCGGTTGGGGGTTGTTCGACTTGGCAAGGCGCTTGCGTCGCGCGGTGCCGCCCGCAGTGTAGGTGGCTACCCATCACTGTAAACTTATACAGGCATGGACTCGCCTCAAACCCTCAGCCCCACGCGGGCCCAGCTCTCGCGCCTGATGAAGATCTGGCGCTCTGCGGGCTGGCCCTGTCATGACGGTTTGGAGCTGGATTTGATCGCCGCCGGCTGGGTGGAGCCCATGTCTGCTGCCACCAGTGGTCTGCACAGCCTGAGGCTGAGCACCAGCGGCATTCAAGTCTTGGCTGCGGCGCGGCGCCGCAATCTGCGCGCGGCCAGCGCTCATGACCAATTGGCGGAGCGGGTGGTGCGCAGCCTGCAGCAAAACGGGCGCGTGGTCTGGCGTGAGTTGTCGCTGCGGGCTCAAGTCTCACCAGCAGCAGAGGGCACCGCCGCTGCGGTGCTTGCGTCCGATGGTTTGGCTTCGCCGGAGCAGCCGGGCTTTTTGGCCGAAGCGCCCGATGCTGCGCCCGCGCCTCAAGCCGCAAGCGGCAAAGCGGTCTGGCGCATGGCGCGGCCGGATGTGTTTTCGGTGCGCAATACCTCGGTGCAGGCCTATCTGCAGCCGGTGGTGCATGAGGTCAAGGTCAGCCGGGCCGATCTCTTGTCGGACCTGCGCCATGCGGCCAAGCGCGAGTCATATCAGTGGCTGTGCAGCGAGTGCTTTTATGTATTCCCCGCCGGCATCGCCGAGCCGCAAGAGATCCCCGAGGACTTTGGTGTTTGGGTTTTGCACGGCGCAGTCGCGGACGGCCGGCTGGAGCTGTTGCGCCCGGCCCGGCACCGGCCCTGCGAGCTGCCGTTTGCGGTCTGGATGGCTTTGGCCAAAGCGCATCCGGCTCCAGGCCCGGAGGAGTCGGCGCAAGCGCAGCTGGGCGGCGAGGCCGAATTGCCTCTGCCTGAGTTGCCTGATCTGCCTGACCTTCCCGGGCCGTCGTGAGCACTCCGCCGCAGTACACGGTGGCGGTGCGGGCGCTGTGCGAGTTCGCCGCCAAGTCGGGCGACCTGGACCTGCGCTTCACCCCGGCGCCCAGCAGCCAAGAAGGCATCGCCGGCCATGCCCTGGTGGCGAGCCGTCGCGGCGCTGACTATCGCGCCGAGCTGAGCCTGAGCGGCCAATACCAAGCGCTCTTGGTGCGGGGCCGCGCCGATGGTTACGACCCCGGCCGCAAGCGTTTGGAGGAAGTCAAAACCCATCGCGTTGCGCTTGCGCGCATGCCGGCCAATCACCGCGCCCTGCATTGGGCGCAGCTGAAGGTCTACGGCGCGTTGCTGTGCGCCAGCGAGGATTTGACTGAGCTGGACCTGGCGCTGGTGTACTTCAACGTCGTCAGTGAAGAGGAAACAGTGCATTGCGAGCGCCACAGCGCGGCGGAGCTGCAAGTTTTTTTTGAGCAGCTGTGTGAGCGCTTCCAGGGCTGGGCCGCGCGTGAGCTGGATCACCGGGCGGCGCGCGACCTAGCCTTGAATGCGCTGCGTTTTCCGCATGCCGACTTTCGTCAGGGTCAGCGCCCCTTGGCGGAGTCGGTTTACAAAGCGGCGGTTTCTGGGCGCTGCCTCTTGGCGCAAGCGCCCACCGGCATTGGCAAAACCGTGGGCACGATTTTTCCGCTGCTGAAGGCCAGCCCGGGCCAGCGCCTGGACAAGGTTTTTTTCCTGGCGGCCAAAACCTCGGGGCGGGCCATGGCGCTGGAGGCCTTGAACAAAATCTCTCGTGCCGCACCCGAGGCGCCGCCGCTGCGGGTGCTGGAGTTGGTGGCCCGCGACAAGGCGTGCGAACACCCCGACAAAGCCTGCCATGGCGAATCCTGTCCGCTGGCTCAGGGATTTTATGAGCGATTGCCGGCGGCACGCTTGGCGGCCGTGTCGCAGGCGCCGGGCACGCTGCTGGACAAGGCCGTGCTGCGCACAATCGCCTTGCAGCATCAAGTCTGCCCCTATTACCTGAGCCAGGAGTTGGTGCGCTGGGCCGATGTGGTGGTGGGCGACTACAACTACTTTTTTGACCTCAGCGCCATGCTGCACGGCATGAGCCAGGAGGCGGGTTGGCGGGTGGCGCTTTTGGTGGACGAGGCGCACAACCTGGTGGAGCGCGGCCGCAAGATGTACAGCGCCGAGCTGCAGCAGGCCAAGCTGCGGGCCTTGAAGCTGGATGCGCCGGCCGTTCTGAAAAAGCCACTCGACAAGCTGCAGCGCACTTGGGCCGCCTTGAACAAAGAAGCGGGCGAGGCGCAGCGGGACTACGCGGTTTTGGAAGCTCTGCCGGCCAAGCTGCTGACGGCGCTGCAACTGGCCAGCGCCGCCATCACCGAGTACATGAGCGAGCACCCCACCGAAAGAGATGTGGCTCTGCAAGACTTCTATTTCGAAGCCTTGCAGTTCACCCGCTTGGCCGAACTGTTTGGCCCGCATTCGCTGTGTGACTGGCAGCTCAGCAGCCAGGGTTTGGCCAAGACTTCGTCCACCCTGTGCATCCGCAATGTGCTGCCGGCCGAGTTCCTGAAGCCGCGCTTGCAAGCCGCGCACACCGCCGTCTTGTTCTCGGCCACGCTGCAACCTTTTGCTTACTTTGCCGACCTTTTGGGCTTGCCCGAGCGCAGCGCCTGGCTGGAGGTGGAGGCACCCTTCAGTGCCGAACAGCTGCTGGTGCGGGTGGCGCAGCAGGTGTCCACCCGCTATCAGCATCGCCGCGCTTCCTTGCCGGCCTTGGTGGCTTTGATGGGACAGCAGTTTCAGCAGGCCCCAGGCAACTATCTGGCTTTTTTCAGCAGCCACGACTACTTGAACGAAGCGGCGGATCTGTTCGAGCGTGAGTTTCCAAACATCACGATCTGGCGCCAGCAGCGGCGCATGGCCGAATCGGCGCAAGCTGAGTTCCTGGCCCGCTTGACCGAGAGCAGCCAGGGCATTGGCTTTGTGGTGCTGGGCGGTTCTTTTTCTGAAGGGGTGGATCTGCCGGGCAAGCGTTTGATCGGCGCCTTCATTGCCACCTTGGGGTTGCCGCAGCTGAATCCGGTCAATGAGCAGATTCGGATGCGCTTGGATGAATTGTTAGGCCAAGGCTACGACTACGCCTACCTGTATCCGGGCCTGCAAAAAGTGGTGCAGGCCGCAGGTCGGGTGATTCGCACCGTCAGCGACGCCGGCGTGGTGGTCTTGATGGATGACCGCTATGCACGGCCCGAGATCCAGGCCTTGCTGCCGCGTTGGTGGCAAATCGATCGCTCGGCTTGAACTGCTTCGTTCAGTACAGATCAAGCTCAATGACGCGGGTTTCGATGGGCTCGCGCTCCCATCGACGCTTGTATTGAAACGCCAAGACATAGTGGCCGGGCTTGTCGGCCAGCACCTGAAAGACTTGTTGGCCGCCGTCCCCGGGGCTGGGGGCGGCGACTTGTTCCATGGCGAGTTCGCTCACCCGCAGGCCCGCCGGCGGGGTCAGCGGCTCCCAAAGATAGCCGGTGCTGGGCGCGGAGCCCAGCTTCAACTCAAAGGGTTTGCCGGCTTCAAACTTCAGGCGCATAGCGGGCTGGGATGTCTTTCAGGCATACCACTTGTGATACATCGCCGAGTCGGTGCCCTCGACAAAGCAGTCCAGGCGGCCGGGGGCCCAGGAACTGACGCCCACGCCTGAGCTCAGGATGCCACCCAGGTCCTCTTCGCCGCTCCAGCTGCTGCCGTTCCACCATTTGTGCATCATGTGCGAGGTGGCGCCGGCGTAGAACACATCGATGCGGTTCGGCCCCCAGGACTCCGCAGCCGGCTCGGCGGAGACATAGCCGCCCAGGCTCTCCCAGCCGCTCCAAGCACCGTTCCACCACTTGTGATACAGCTTGCTGTCGGTGCCTTTGACGAAGCAGTCGAGCCGGTTGGCGGCCCAGCTGGAGACCGCCGGGCCCGATGCCAAGACGCCGCCGAGGTTCTCCCAGCCGCCCCAGTGGGCGCCGTCCCACCACATGTGATACATCGCGGAGTCAAGCCCGCGGCCGAAGATGTCGATGCGATTCGGCCCCCAAGACACCGCGCAAGGCTCGGAGGAAAACTGGCCGCCCAGCGACTCCCAGCCGCTCCAGCCGCCTTGGAACCACTTGTGATACATGCGGTGATCCATGCCAACGGCGAAGATGTCCAGCCGGCCATTGCCCCAGGAGCAGATCGCCGGTGCACCCTGGATGCCGCCGCCCAGGCTCTCCCAGCCCTGCCAGCTGCTGCCGTCCCACCAGCGGTGGTGAACCGCCGAATCGGTGCCGCGTGCCACCACATCGATGCGATTGGCCGCCCAGGAGGTGGCGCTGGGCCGCGAGGTGATGATGCCGCCTAAGCTTTCATAGCCATGCCAACCCACTTGCGGTGGGGGCAAGACCACGCCTTGGGCGGTGGCGAAGGGGTAGGCGTCGAACTTGCATTCGCCGTAGCCGATCTTGAAGTAGCCCGCCATGCCAAAGCTCTCGGCCCAGGAGTTCTTGCAGATCCAGCATTGCTCGGCTTCGGAATAACCAATCACTTCAACGCAATGGCCGCCACGGTAGACGCCCGAGACATGGTGATAGACCCCGCTGCCATACGAGAAGAAATCGTCGTAGACATCAAAGGATGCCGAGCAGGGGCCGACATTGCTGAGGTAGTTTTTGCGGTCCACGATGCTGCTCAGCAGACCGTGCGAGTTGATCTTGATGGCCGAGGCCGCGCGGTTCGGGATGGCGCCGGCATGCGGTATCCAATAGTGCGGCTCGGCCGGGCTGCTTTGCGGGGGATTTTCAAAGGCTGCCATATAAGGGAAAAGCGCATCTGGCACCACGCCGCGCACCTTGATCTGCTCCAGGCAGTCATTGGCATTCCAGCCGCTACAACTGGCGCCGTGCGAGGAGCCGAAATGGGCATCGGCCTCCGAGAGATTCAGCAACTGACCTTTCTCGATCGAGGCCATGGACTCCACCAAGGCGGTGCAGCAAAAGGACACACAGGAGCCACAGTTTTTTTGATCCTTCACCGAGGTGACGTGATTGCCATTGCGGTTGCGCCAATCGACGGCCGGCGCGAAAGCTGGGGCGGCCTTGCTTTGCGCCGCAGGCGCTGCGCCGGCGTCGATGAACTCCTTGGTGAAGATCACGCCGAGCAGAGCCATCTTCTGGCTGTCTGTGAGCATTGATTGCGGGGTTTGTCGGGCGGTCCAGCGCGCCTTGGCCAGGTTGAGATCTTTGGACAGGGTGTTGATGTCAAGGTTCGGCATAGCAGGGCTCCCAGGGTGAATGCATATCGCCAGTGCACGGGGCGCTGACTGCTAGACACTAGGCGCAGAGCTGCTGGATTGATATGCCAGCCCCCTAGCTTGACCTGGGGGGGGCTTGGCCGGCCTATCGACGCGGGTTGATGGTCTTGGGCTGTACGTAGGGATAACGCATTGTTTACACGGCAACTGCTTGCTGAGCTTGGCGGCTCAAAGCCGGGCCATGGCCTCACCCAGCTCATCACGCAACCGGCGCAACTTCAGTAGCTCTTGCTCCGGCGCTTGCAGGGCCGGCCAGAGCAGGGCGACCAAGTCGCGTGCGGCGGTGTCGATCTCGATCTGCCGGCCGGCGATGATGACCTCCCACAGCATGTGCTCCATCGGCCCGAAGACCAGGGAGCGCAAGAGGCGCAGCGGGATGTCGCTGCGCACTTCGCCGCTGGCTTGGCCGCGTGCAAGCAAATCCATCAACGGCGCGGTGTAGCGGCGCTGCAGCTCGACAAAGGCGTCGCCAAACTCCTGCCCCTTGGTGCGACCCTCCGACAAGACCAGGGCGCACAAGCCGGTGCCCTGGATCAAAAACAGGCGCAAATGGGTGTGGACCATGAACTCCAGCTGCACCCGCACCGGCGCTTCGCGCGGCAGGCCGGCTTCGATGGCTTCGATGATCTCGTCGTACCAGTCGCCAATGACCCGCATGCACAGCTCGCGCTTGCCGCGAAAGTAGGTGAACACGGTGGCTTCCGAGATGCCCAGCTGCTTCGCAATCTCGGTGGTGGTGGCATGTTCATAGCCGCGCTGGGCAAAGACCTCGCGGCTCACGCGCAAGATGTCGCGCACCCGCTGCTCCGCCTTGGCACCGGCGGGCGCGCGGCGTTGGGTGGTGGTGTTGGCGGAGGAAAGGGAGGGCGGCTTGGGCGGTGTCACCGGGCGGATTCTGCGTATAAATTGAGTAAAGCTCAAGTCTGGCTTGCAACATTGTGGCTGCTGGCCTATTCTTCGGCCCTCGCGCGAAGACAGAAGCCGATAAATTGAGTACGCCGATCAAGATGTGAGCCGCACTCATGCAAAATCCGGTGCAGCGATTTTTGGAGACACCATGCCCGCCCTCAGCAGCAAACTGAATGCCCGTTCCGCCGATTTCAAGGCCAATGCAGAGGCCATGCGCGGCCTGCTGGATGACTTGAACAGCCGCTTGGAGAAGATTGCTCAGGGCGGCGGCGATGCGGCGCGCGCCAAGCACACCGCGCGCGGCAAGCTGCTGCCGCGCGACCGGGTCGAGATGCTGCTGGACCCCGGTACGCCGTTTTTGGAGCTGGCACCGCTGGCGGGCCTGAATATGTACGACAACGCCGCACCCGGTGGCGGCATGATCGCCGGCATCGGCCGCGTCTCCGGCGTGGACTGCATGATCGTCTGCAACGACGCCACGGTGAAGGGCGGCACCTACTACCCCATCACCGTTAAGAAGCATCTGCGCGCCCAAGAGATCGCTCAGCAAAACCGCCTGCCCTGTGTGTACTTGGTGGACTCGGGTGGCGCCAATTTGCCCAATCAAGACGATGTGTTCCCGGACCGCGATCACTTCGGCCGCATCTTCTTCAACCAAGCCAATCTGTCCGCTGCCGGCATCCCGCAAATCGCGGTGGTGATGGGCTCTTGCACCGCAGGCGGCGCCTATGTGCCGGCCATGAGCGATGAGACCATCATCGTCAAGAACCAAGGCACCATCTTCCTGGGCGGCCCGCCCTTGGTGAAGGCCGCCACTGGCGAGGTGGTGACGGCGGAAGACCTGGGCGGCGGCGATGTGCACACGCGGCTTTCTGGCGTGGCCGACCATTTGGCCAATAACGACACCCATGCCTTGGCGATTGCCCGCCAATCGGTGGCCGGCCTGAACTGGCGCAAGGACTCGCAATTGCTGCTGCAAACGCCGCGCGAGCCTTTGTTCGACGCCAGCGAGTTGCACGGCGTGATCCCGACCGACACGCGCAAGCCTTTTGATGTGCGCGAGGTCATCGCCCGCGTGGTGGACGGCTCCGAGTTCGAAGAGTTCAAGGCCCGCTACGGCGCCACCCTGGTCTGCGGCTTTGCGCACATCGAGGGCATGCCGGTCGGCATCGTCGCCAACAACGGCATCTTGTTCGCCGAGAGCGCCAACAAGGGCGCGCACTTCATCGAACTGTGCTGCCAGCGCAAGATCCCGCTGGTGTTCTTGCAGAACATCACCGGCTTCATGGTCGGCCGCAAATATGAGAACGAGGGCATTGCCCGCGCCGGCGCCAAGATGGTGACGGCGGTGGCCTGCGCCCAGGTGCCCAAGTTCACCATCATCATCGGCGGCAGCTTTGGCGCCGGCAATTACGGCATGTGCGGCCGCGCCTTCAGCCCGCGCTTCTTGTGGATGTGGCCGAATGCGCGCATCTCGGTGATGGGCGGCGAGCAAGCGGCCAGCGTGCTGGCCACCGTCAAGCGCGACGGTATCGAAGGCAAGGGCGGCGCCTGGAGCGCCGAGGAAGAAGAAGCCTTCAAGGCGCCGATCCGGCAGCAATACGAAGACCAAGGTCACCCCTATTACGCCAGCGCACGGCTGTGGGACGACGGCGTGATCGACCCGGCCGACACCCGCCGCGTCTTGTCCCTGGGCCTGTCGGCCGCCTTGAATGCGCCGATTCCGGATACCAGGTTTGGTGTCTTCCGGATGTGATGGGACTAGAGGCCAGCAAGATCGAGCAAGCGCCCTGATTGCGATACCGAGGGAGATGAATGCATGAGTAGCAGCCTGAAGATTGACCGGCAGGGCCATATCGCCACTGTCACCCTGAATCGCCCCGAGGTGCGCAATGCCTTCAATGAGTCGGTGATTGCCGAACTGACCGAGGCCTTCAAAACCCTGGGCCAGGACGCTAGCTTGCGCGCCATCGTGCTCGCCGCTGAAGGCAAGGCTTTTTGCGCTGGCGCCGATCTCAACTGGATGAAGGCCATGGCCGGCTATTCCTGGGATGAGAACCATGCCGATGCCTCGCGCCTGGCCGAGATGCTGTGGACGATTTACAGCTGTCCGGTGCCGGTGATCGCGCGGGTGCAGGGCGATGTCTACGCCGGTGGCGTGGGCCTGGTGTCGGTCTGCGATGTGGTGGTGGCCGTGGATGCGGCGGGCTTTTGCCTGTCGGAGGCCAAGCTGGGCCTGCTGCCCGCCACCATCGGGCCATATGTGGTGCGCGCCCTGGGTGAGCAAGCCTCGCGCCGCTGCTTCATCACGGCAGAGCGTTTCAGCGCTACCGAGGCGCATCGCCTGGGCCTTGTGCATGAGTTGGCCACGGTTGAGACCCTAGACGCCAAGGTGGCAGCGCTGGTGGAGGCCCTCTGTGCCAACGGTCCGGCGGCGGTGCGCGCCTGCAAGCGCCTGGTGCAGGACGTGGCACACGCGACAATCACGCCTTCGCTGCGAGATGACACCGCGCGCCGCATTGCTGACATCCGTGCCAGCGAAGAGGGCCGCGAAGGTGTGCAGAGCTTTTTGAACAAGAGTCGGCCGTCCTGGTTGGCTTGATGTTTTGATTCGGTCCTTGTCGATGAATTCCAGCAGTACCCAAGCCGATTGGCAGCGCCGCAGCCGCGCCGCCGTTTGGCACCCTTGCACCCAGATGGCACGCGCCGAAGTCGTGCCGCCGCTGCCGATCGCGCGTGGCTCTGGACCTTGGCTTTACGACTATGAAGGCCGCCGTTATTTCGATGCCAACAGCTCTTGGTGGGTCAATCTGTTTGGCCACGCCGATGCGGGCATCAATGCCGCCATCAAGCAGCAACTCGACACCTTGCCGCATGTGATGCTGGCCGGCTGCACCCATGCGCCCGCCGTGCGCCTGGCCGAGCGCCTGAGTGCGCGCACCGGTGATGCACTGGGGCATGTGTTCTTCGGCAGCGATGGCGCCAGCGCGGTCGAGATCGCGCTGAAGCAGAGCTTTCACAGCTGGCGCAACCTCGGCCGCGACCAGAAGCGTGAGTTCGTCTGCCTGAAGAACGGCTATCACGGCGAAACCATCGGCGCCTTGGCCGTCACCGACGTCAAGGTCTTTCGCGATGCCTATGACCCGCTCTTGATGCAGGCGCACATCGTCGAGTCGCCCGACGCCCGCCTGGGCAATGAGGCTCAGGCCCTGGCCGCCATGCGCGCGCTGCTGAGCGAGCGCGGCGCGCAGATCGCCGCCGTCATCATCGAGCCGCTGGTGCAAGGCGCCGCCGGCATGGTGATGTACAGCGCCGACTATCTGCGTGGCCTGCGCGCCTTGTGCAGCGAGTTCGAAGTGCATCTGATCGTCGATGAGATCGCCATGGGCTGTGGCCGCACCGGCACCTTCTTCGCCTGGGAACATGCCGAGCCCAAGACGAAGTCGGACTGGCCGGACTTCATCACCTTGTCCAAGGGCATCACCGGCGGCACCCTGCCGCTGTCCCTGGTGTTGACGACCGAGTCGGTCTACCAAGCCTTCTGGAGCGAAGACGTCACCCGCGGGTTTTTGCATTCGCATTCCTACACCGGCAATGCCCTGGCTTGCGCGGCGGCGAATGCGGTGTTGGACCGATTTGACGCGGGCCAGCTGGAGGCCAATGCAGGCCAAGCCGAATTGTTGAAGGCTGCCTTTGCGCCCTTGGCCGCGCACCCCCGCGTGGCGCATCTGCGCCAGCTGGGCATGGTCTTGGCCTTTGATGTGACGGAGCCCGGCCTGCGCTTCGCTGAACGCTTCCATCTGGCAGCGCGTGCGCATGAGTTGCTGGTTCGCCCCATCGGCAACACGGTGTATCTGATGCCGCCTTATGTGATCGATGCTGAAAGGGCCGCCTTTTTGGCGCAGGCCGTCACCCGCACGCTCGACGAGGTCCTGGCGCAAACGCCCGATTCAAGCAGCAAGGATCAACCTCATGTTGCTTGATCACTTGAACGAGAAGCTGCGCGCCATCGAGGCGCAAAGCCTGACTCGCTTTTTGCGTCAGGCTGAGAGCCCGACCGCGCCGCGTCAGCAAGTGCGTGGCGCCGATGGGCGCAGCCGCGAGCTGCTGATGTTCTGCTCGAACGACTATCTGGGCCTGGCTGCCGAGCCCAAGATCACCGAGGCCTTGATCGAGGGCGCGATGATTTACGGCGGGGGCTCCGGCGCCTCGCCCCTGGTCAGCGGCCACAGCCGCGCGCATGAACAGGTGGCCGAGACCTTGGCGACCTGGTTGGCGCCGAACATCCCCGAGGCGAGGGCGCTGGGCTTTTGCACCGGCTATATGGCCAATTTGGCCGTGGTCACGGCGCTGGGCGACGAGGGTGCGGAAATCTTCTCCGAAGCTTGGAACCATGCCTCGCTGATCGATGGCGCCCGCCTGGCGCGCGCTGAGGTGAAGCGTTATGCCCATGCCGATGTGGTGGGCCTGCGCGAGCTGCTTTCGGCCAGCACAGCCAAGATCAAGCTGATCGTCACCGACGCTGTTTTCAGCATGGACGGCGATCTGGCGCCGCTGCCGGCTCTGTTGGCGCTGGCCGAAGAGTTCGATGCCTGGCTGATCGTGGACGATGCGCACGGCTTTGGCGTCTTGGGCGAGAAGGGGCGTGGCTCGCTGGAGCATTTCGGTCTGCGCAGCGAGCGCCTGATTTTGGTTGGCACCCTGGGCAAGGCCGCCGGCCTGGCCGGGGCCTTTGTGGTGGCCCATGCCACCGTTACCCAATACCTGCTGCAGGCGGCACGCAACTTCATCTTCTCCACCGCGTCGCCGCCGGCCGTTGAGCATGCGCTGCTGAGCAGCTTTGCTTTGATCGAAGGCGAGCTGGGCCAGGCGCGCCGTGCCAATCTGCGCCGCTTGCAAGCCCAGCTGCGCGCGGGTGTTGAAGTGATTCTGCAGCGGCACCCGAGCCTGGGCTGGCGTTTGCCGCCGTCCGACACGCCGGTGCAGCCGCTCATCATCGGCGGCAATGCCGAGGTCATGGCGCTGGCCGCAAGGCTGGAGTCCGAAGGCATTCGCGTGCCCGGCATTCGGCCCCCCACCGTGCCCAAAGGCGAGGCGCGGCTGCGCATCACCTTGTGCGCGACGCATACCGAGGCCGATGTGGCCCAGCTGCTGGCCGCCTTGAGCGCAGCGGCAGCTGAGATGGACAAAACCGAAGAAAGGGCCAGCGCATGAAAGGCTTTTTCATTACCGGCACCGACACCGAGATCGGCAAGACCTGCATCACCGCGGGCCTGACCCATGCTTTCAGTGCCATAGGCCTGCGCGCCGCGCCGATCAAGCCGCTGGCTGCAGGCCAGGACTACGTCAATGGCCACTGGGTCAATGAAGACGTGCAGCAGTTGCACGCAGCGCAGAGCATAGGCATGAGCCCGGAGCAGGTCGGGCCGCTGCAGTTCCGCGCCGCCTGCGCTCCGCATATCGCCGCAGCGCTGGAAGGCAAAACCATTGAGCGCGAGCCGCTGCTGGCCGCCATCCGCGCCAGTGCCGCCTTGGGCGAGCTGGCGCTGGTGGAAGGGGTGGGCGGCTTTCGCGTGCCCTTGAACCCAGGCTATGACACGGCAGATATGGCTGTTGATTTGTCCCTGCCGGTGGTCCTGGTGGTGGGCTTGCGCCTGGGCTGCATCAACCATGCCTTGCTGACCGCCGAGGCCATCCGGGCCCGCGGCTTGCAGCTGGCGGGCTGGGTGGGCAACCAGGTGGACGCCGACATGCCACATGTGAAGGACAATCTGGGGGCGCTGGAGGCCGGCCTTGGCGCGCCTTGCTGGGGCCATGTGCCTCGGCTGTCAGTGCCCAGCGCAGCGGCCGTGGCCGCCTGTTTGAATCGGGAGCAGTTGCTTGCGCAGCTGGTCTGAACCCTTGCCTTCGCCACCTCCTTACTTTTCGAATCGCTTTTTGGAATCGCTATGAGCCACTCGCAAACCGTCAACCAAATCCAATCGCTGACGCCCACCACCGACGCGGAGCGCCGCAACAGCAAGACCTGGACGGTGGCCGAAGTGGTGGCCCTGTACAACCTGCCTTTCAACGATTTGATCTTCCGCGCCCAGCAGGTGCACCGCGAGAACTTCGACGCCAATGCGGTGCAGCTGTCCACGCTCTTGTCCATCAAGACCGGCGGCTGCGAGGAGGACTGCGCTTACTGCCCACAGTCGGCCCACTTTGACACCGGCCTGAAGGCCGAGAAGCTGATCCCGCTGCAAGAGGTGCTGGAAGCCGCCCGCGCCGCCAAGGCCAATGGCGCCACGCGCTTTTGCATGGGCGCCGCCTGGCGCTCGCCGAAAGAGCGCCACCTGGAAGCGATTGGCGAGATGGTCAAAGAGGTCAAGGCCATGGGCCTGGAAACCTGCTTGACCGCCGGCATGCTGGGTGACGGCCAGGCCGAGCAACTGGCCGAAGCCGGCCTCGATTACTACAACCACAACCTCGACACCTCGCCCGAGTTCTACGGCCAGATCATCACCACCCGCACCTACCAAGACCGCTTGGACACGCTGGACCGCGTGCGCAATGTGGGCCTGAAGGTTTGCTCCGGCGGCATCGTCGGCATGGGCGAAAGCCGAGGCCAGCGCGCCGGCTTGATCGTGCAATTGGCTAACTTGAACCCTTACCCCGAGTCGGTGCCGATCAACAACTTGGTGAAGGTGGAGGGCACGCCCTTGGCCGACAAGAACACCGAAGCCTTGGACCCGTTTGAGTTCATCCGCTCGATCGCTGTGGCCCGCATCACCATGCCGCGTGCCATGGTGCGTTTGTCGGCTGGCCGTGAGGAGATGCCTGAGAGCATGCAAGCCCTGTGCTTCTTGGCAGGCGCGAACTCGATGTTCTATGGCGACAAGCTGCTCACCACTTCGAATCCGCAGGCGGAGAAGGACCGCGCGCTGTTGAATCGCTTGGGCATGCGCTGTGCGAGTGAGGCGAATTTGGTGCCGCAAGCTGACGCTGCCGCTGAAGTTGAGGGTGGCTGCGGCAAGGTGAGCTGCCACTCGCACTGAGTTAATGCTTCATGGGTGGCGCTTGCTTTGATCTGACGCCCAAGCCGGGAATTCGCCCCGGCGGGCGACTTACTTTCTTGGGCGCCCAAGAAAGTAAGCAAAGAAGCCGCCCCGAATGCCCGGCCCTGACGGGTTCGCTGCGGTGCTCGACTTTGTCGGGCCGCGCCCAACTCACTTCGCTACGCTCCGTTCAAACAAGGGGCGCGAAGTCAGCTCTTGAAGGCGCTTCGCGCCGCCCGCCAAAGCCTGTGCTCCTCGCCCGGGCAAAACGGGGAACCCCGAATACCGCCACGCCTCGCTGCGCATCGGCTTGGCTTCAAGGCGAGTGCTTGAGTCCTCGGGCCGGCTGGGCGAGCAGGACTGAATGACGACATTGCGACCTACTCAGCAAACCTGGATGGGCCTAGAAAGTTCAAAGTTCACGAGACTGGAGACAAAAGAGATGTTCAAGAAAATCCTCATCGCCAATCGGGGTGAAATCGCCTGCCGCGTGGCGGCCACGGCCAAGCGTATCGGAGTCAAAACCGTCGCTGTTTACTCCGAGGCCGACGCCAAAGCCAAGCATGTGCAGGCTTGCGATGAGGCGGTCTTGATTGGCGGCCCCGCGCCGCGTGACTCTTATCTTCAGTGGCAGCGCATCATCGACGCGGCCAAGGCCACTGGCGCTGAAGCGGTGCACCCCGGCTATGGCTTCTTGAGCGAGAACGAAGAGTTTGCGCAAGCTTGCGCGGCCAATGGCCTGGTCTTTATCGGCCCGCCGGCCAGGGCGATTCAGGCCATGGGCTTGAAAGCGGAATCCAAGCGCTTGATGGAGGCGGCCGGTGTGCCGCTGGTGCCGGGCTATCACGGCGCCGACCAAGACCCGGCGCTTTTGCGCGCCGAGGCTGATCGCATCGGCTACCCCGTGCTGATCAAGGCCAGCGCCGGTGGCGGCGGCAAGGGCATGCGCGCAGTGTTTGCCGCCGAGGAATTCGATGCGGCCTTGGCTTCTTGCAAGCGAGAGGCCATCAATAGCTTTGGTGACGATGCAGTGCTGATCGAGCGTTATGTGCAGCGCCCGCGCCATATCGAGATCCAGGTCTTTGGCGACAATTTTGGCGACTGTGTGTACCTGTTCGAGCGCGACTGCTCGGTGCAGCGTCGCCACCAAAAGGTGCTGGAAGAAGCGCCGGCCCCCGGCATGACAGAAGAGCGCCGTGCCCAGATGGGTGGCGCGGCCGTGGCAGCAGCCAAGGCGGTCGGTTACAGCGGTGCCGGCACCGTCGAGTTCATTTGCGAGCAAGACGGGCGGTTTTACTTCATGGAGATGAACACTCGACTGCAGGTGGAGCATCCGGTTACCGAGGCCATCACCGGGCAAGACCTGGTCGAGTGGCAGTTGCGCGTGGCTTCGGGCGAGCCCTTGCCCTTGAAGCAGGATGAACTGCGCATGCAGGGCCATGCCATCGAGGCGCGCATCTGCGCTGAGAACCCGGACGCCGGTTTCCTCCCCGCCACGGGTGCCTTGAATGTGGCGCGCTGGCCCGAGCATGTGCAGTTTGAGCGCGGAGCGGTCCGCATCGATGCGGGCGTGGGCGAGGGCGATGCCATCAGCCCCTTCTACGACTCCATGGTTGCCAAGCTGATCGTCTGGGGCGAAGACCGGTCACAGGCCCTGGCGCGCTTGGACGCAGCGCTGCGCGACACGCACATCGTTGGCCTGCAAACCAATGTGGCCTTTTTGCGCCGTTGCGCGGCCACGGCTTCCTTTGCCCAAGCGGATCTGGACACCGCGCTGATCGAGCGTGAGCGTGCCGCGCTGTTTGAGCAGCCCGGTCTGCCCTTGACCATCAGTGCCGCTGCCGTGGTGGCGCACACGCTGGCGGCCGAGGCCACGCTGCAGAGCAGTGACCCCTGGAGCCGCCGCGACGGCTGGCGCATGTATGGCGCCTCGGCGCGTCGCTTTGACTTGGAAGTGACGGGCACTCATCACGAAGTCTTGCTCTCGCGCCACCACCAAGGCGGCATGCAGCTGACGGTGGCCGGTGAGGTCATCGCCTTCGCAGTTAACTCCCGCAGTCTGGAGTCGCATGAGCTGCTCTTGGGCCAGGGCTTGGCGCAGCAGCGCATCACCGTCAGCACCTATGCCGATGGCGAGGTGGTGGCCGTGTTCAGCGCCCAGGGCAGCAGCCTGGTGACCGAGATTGATGTGATTGCCCGCGCGGTTGACGGCCCCGCAGAAGGTGGCCGTTTGACCGCGCCGATGCCCGGCAAGCTGGTCAGCTTCCTGGCGCAAGTGGGCGATACGGTCACCAAGGGCCAGCCGCTGGCGGTCATGGAGGCGATGAAGATGGAGCACACTATCAGCGCGCCGCGTGATGGCGTGGTGCTCGAGCTGCTGTTCGCCGTGGGCGACCAGATCGCCGATGGCGCCGAGCTGCTGCGTTTGCAAGCCGCGGCTTGATCAGGCTGAAACGAGGAGAGCCCCGATGAGTAATTTTCCCAGCCGTGTCACCCTGGTCGATGTGGGCCCGCGCGACGGCCTGCAAAACGAGAAGGCACCGGTCGCCACCGAGCACAAGGCCCAGCTGGTGCACATGCTGCAAGCGGCCGGCCTGAAGGAGATCGAGGTCACCAGCTTTGTGTCGCCCAAATGGGTGCCGCAGATGGCCGACAACGTGGCGGTGATGGCCGCCATCGAGCGCCAGCCCGGCGTGCGCTATGCGGTGCTAACGCCGAATATGAAGGGGCTGGAAGCGGCGATTCCAACCCGGCCCGATGAGATCGTGGTCTTCGCCGCAGCCAGCGAGGCTTTCAGCCAGAAGAACATCAACTGCTCGATCGCCGAGAGCATCGAGCGCTTCGCCCCGGTGGTGGAGACGGCCAAGGCCGCGGGCATCAAGGTGCGCGGCGCCTTGTCTTGCGCCGTCGGCTGCCCTTACGAGGGCGACATCAGCGCCGATCAAGTCGAGCGCGTGGTGCGTTTGATGAAGGAGATTGGTGTCGAACATTTGGGCGTGGCCGACACCATCGGCGTCGGCACGCCGCGCAAGGTGCAGGCGGCGATGGAGCGGGCGCTCAAGCATTACCCCTTGGTGGAAGTGAGCGGCCATTTCCACGACACCTACGGCCAGGCCTTGGCCAATATCTATGCTTGCCTGGAGTTGGGTGTGCATCAGTTCGACACCAGCGTGGCCGGCCTGGGCGGCTGCCCTTACGCCAAGGGCGCCACCGGCAATGTGGCCAGCGAGGATGTGGTCTTCATGCTCAATGGTCTGGGCATTGAGACCGGCATCGATCTCGACAAGCTGGTCGACGCTGGCGCTTTTATCTCCGGTGTGTTGGGTCGTTTGCCGGTCTCACGGGTCGGGCGCGCCTTGTTGGCGAAGCGGGCGGCGGTCTGAAGGCGGGCGCCACGAGTTAGGTTCTCAATGAGTTGCCCGAATCAGCTTTCGAGATGCCGGTGCAAGAAGTCCAGCGTTCGCGCCCAAGCCAAGTCGGCGCTGGCAGCATCAAACACCTCCGGGCGCGCATCATTGAAAAAGCCGTGGTCCGCGGGATAACGGTACATCTCCGCTGAGTCTGGCAGCTGGGCCTGCAGCGCGTCCGCCAGCGCGGGCGTGCACCAATCGTCTTGGTCGGCAAAGTGCCCTTGGAAGGGGATCTTGATCAGGGCGGGGTTGGCGAGTGCAGCGGGTGCCAGGCCATAAAAGCAGCTGGCGGCGCTCAAGGCCGGCAAGTGGACAGCGGCGGCAATGGTCAGCGCCCCGCCCATGCAAAAGCCGCTGACGCCCACTTTGCTGCAGTGCTGCAGCAAGAAGTTCAGTGCGCCGGCCAGGTCTTGGTGGGTGGCATCGGCAAAGTCGAGGTTTTGCTTCAGATGCGTGGCTTCGTCGGCGGTATTGGCTTGGCGGCCCCGGTACAAATCAGGCGCCAGGGTGGTGAAGCCGGCTGCGGCATAACGCTCAGCCACATCGCAGATGTGTGAGTTCAGCCCCCACCATTCTTGGATCAGGATCAGGCCGGGGCGTTTCAGGCCGTCGGTGCTTTCCGCTTCGGCCAGATAGGCTTGGCTGAGTGCGACGTCGGGGCGTTGGTATTCCATCATTCGGCCCAATTGCAGATCCTCCGCTTCAATCTTGCTGATGTGAATTGCTGTGTTGCTTTCAATCCGGATTCAAAACCTTGGCCACCGGATTGGGGCGCAGGCGGAAGGCATCGGGCATGCCTGAACCCAACAAAGGGCGCAGGTAAAGCCGGAAAGCATCGGTTACATCGGTGCCGCTGGCGCTGATGAACTCGTCTTCCATCACCCGGGTCTTGCCGGCCACCGCTTCCAGCGGCAGCAGCGCATAGTCCACCGAGTATGTGCCGCTGCGCTGAATGGCCACCGAGCCGTCGCGCCCCGCGTGGAAGGCGAATTGCACCGCTTTTTCGCCCACCTCGCGTGCTTCACGTTGGTCCACATCGGAGACGCAGCCGATGAAGCTGCGCTGCAAATAGCCGAAGGTGTCACCGCGCACTCGCTTGATGCCCAGCTTGGATTTGATCTCTTCGCAGAGCAGATCGGCCAAGGCGCCATTGCCTGAGAGCTGCACATTGCCGTGGGCATCATGTTCCAAATCCTTGGCCAGCTGCGCCGCAATCGCTTGGCCGGAAGCGTCATGAATACCTTCAGAGACCGCGATGACGCAGCGGCCATGGCGCTCGTACATGGTCTTCACATCGGCCAAGAAGCGGTCCAGTTCGAAGACGCGCTCGGGCAGGTAGATCAGATGCGGGCCGTCGTCGGCGAATTTTTTGCCCAAAGCGGAGGCGGCGGTCAAGAAGCCGGCATGCCGGCCCATCACCACACCCACATAGACGCCGGGCAGGGCCGCGTTGTCCAGATTGGCGCCCGCAAAAGCCTGGGCCACGAAGCGGGCTGCCGAGGGGAAGCCGGGCGTGTGGTCGTTGCCGACCAAGTCGTTGTCAATCGTCTTGGGGATGTGGATGCAGCGCAGCGGGTAAGCAGCAGCTGCCGCCTCCTCGCTGACGATGCGTACCGTGTCGGAGGAGTCGTTGCCGCCGATGTAGAAGAAGTGGGTGATGCCGTGGGCCTGCAGCACCTTGAAGATCTTGTGGCAGTAGGCGGCATCTGGCTTGTCGCGGGTGGAGCCCAGGGCGGAGGAGGGTGTGGCCGCTACCAACTCCAAGTTGTGGCTGGTCTCCTGGGTCAGGTCGACGAAGTCCTCGTTGATGATGCCGCGCACGCCGTGTCGGGCACCGTAGACCAGGCCGACCTGGTGTTGTCGCCGTGCCTCCAGCACGACGCCGACCAAGGATTGATTGATGACGGCGGTGGGGCCGCCGCCCTGGGCGACAAGAATCTTGCAGCTCGACATGGGGGCTCCTGATGTCAGGGGGATGCGTGACGATGCGTGGTGATTGTGGCTTAGCAATCGCGTACGAGGTGATGCAGCATAAGAGAATCTAATGATGCTGAAGTGTCTTGAATCTTGCTTGCATGCCCGCCGCGATGGTCGTACAACCACTGCCACCACAACAAGGCTTGACCAAGCCACGGAGACCTGCCATGAAGATCGGATGCCCGAAGGAAATCAAGAATCATGAGTACCGCGTCGGCCTGACGCCGGCCAGTGTGCGCGAGTTGACTTCGCGCGGCCACCAAGTGCTGGTGCAGACCGGCGCCGGTGCGGCCATCGGTCTGTTGGATGAGCACTATGTGGCGGCCGGCGCCAGCATCGCACCCGATGCGGCCAGCGTTTTTGCGCAAGCCGAGATGATCGTCAAGGTCAAGGAGCCGCAGCCGCAGGAATGCGCGATGCTGCGCGAAGGGCAGATCCTCTACACCTATCTGCATCTGGCGCCGGACCCGGAGCAGACGGCGGCCTTGGTCAAGTCCAAGGCGATTTGCATTGCCTACGAAACCGTCACCGGCCCTGGCGGCGGCCTGCCCTTGCTGGCGCCCATGAGCGAGGTGGCGGGGCGCATGTCCATCCAGGCCGGTGCTGCGCATTTGGAGAAGAGCAAGGGCGGCATGGGCGTCTTGCTGGGCGGGGTGCCAGGTGTTGCCCCAGCCCATGTGGTGATCATTGGCGCGGGCGTGGTCGGCACCCATGCGCTGCAGATGGCTGTGGGTCTTGGCGCGCGGGTGACGGTCTTGGACAAGAGCGTGGACCGCCTGCGTCAGCTCGATCTGGTGTTCGGCAATCGCATCAGCACGCTGTACTCGAATGTGCAAAGCGTGGAGGAGTCGGTGCTGGCGGCTGACTTGGTCATCGGCGGTGTGCTGATCCCTGGAGCGGCGGCGCCCAAGCTGGTGACCCGCAATATGGTCTCGCGCATGAAGAAGGGCGCGGTGGTGGTGGACGTGGCCATTGACCAAGGCGGCTGCTTCGAGACCTCGCATGCCACCACTCACGCCGACCCGACCTTTGTGGTGGACGGCGTGGTGCACTACTGCGTGGCCAATATGCCGGGCGCGGTGGCGCGAACCTCCACTTTCGCGCTCAATAACGCCACGATTGCGCATGCTGTCGCTCTGGCCGATAAGGGCTGGCGTCAGGCCTTGAACGACAGTCCCTACCTGTGCTCGGGCTTGAATGTCGCTTTGGGCCAGGTCACTTATGAGGCCGTCGCGCGTGATCTGGGCTA
Organism: Roseateles sp.; assembly: GCF_049240545.1. Lineage (GTDB taxonomy): Bacteria > Pseudomonadota > Gammaproteobacteria > Burkholderiales > Burkholderiaceae_C > Paucibacter_A. Next base: position 26,264 of record NZ_JBMLSK010000211.1, read on the forward strand.
TGAGTATGTGCCCGCAGAAAGTTTGCTCGACTGACTTGAATGAACCTTATTCCACGCAGGGTTGGGGATTGTGCCCAGGCTCATTGACGTAGATCATTGCACCGGCGCCGCAAAGCGTTAGTGTCATGAAGTCCAATCAAGTATTGCTAGGAGAACACCATGTCGGATCTGTCCCAGGCTCAGAAGGATCGTTTGATGAGGGATTTGCACTCGGTGGTCGCGGAGGCCGAAGGGCTGCTGCGGGCCACGGCGGGGCACGTCGGGGAGGGCGCTTCGGAGCTGCGCGAGAAGGTGCAGGCCAGCTTGGACAGGGCCAAGCACAATTTGGCCGATCTGCAAGATGCCGCGGTGGAGAAGGCCAAGGCGGCCGGCCGTGCGACCGATGCGTATGTGCATGACAAGCCTTGGCAGGCCATCGGACTGGCCGCAGGCGTTGGCGTGCTGCTGGGGATGTTGATCAGCCGTCGGTGACCGAGAGACACCAAGTCGGCCAGAAAAGCCGGCTTGGGTCTGTGGCTACTGCGGCCTCTGCGCGCCGATGCCTTTACTCGGCGCTGCCTTGGGGCTGCGTCATCCAGCGCTCCAATTGATCGGCGGGCATGGGGCGGGCGAACAAATAGCCCTGTCCTTCGTGGCAGCCCAAGTCGATCAAAAGTTGGCGTTGTTCCTCGGTCTCGATGCCTTCGGCAATCACGGTCAAGCCCAGACCGCGGCCCAAATTGATCACCATCTGGGCAATCGTGGAGCCTGCGCTGGAGGTTTGAGCCTCGCGCACAAAGGCCCGGTCAATCTTCAGCCGTTCGACTTCAAGCTGACGCAGATGGCTCAGCGAAGAGAAACCGGTGCCGAAGTCATCAATGGCCACCGAGATACCCAGGCGCTTGATATCCGCCAGCACCAGCATCACCAGCTCGGTGTCCTCCATGGCCATGGACTCGGTGATCTCTAACTCCAAATTGCGGCCCAGGATCCCGATGTCTTGCATGGCTCGTGTCAGCACCGAGATGAAGTCCGGATGCCTGAACTGCGCCAAAGACACATTCACGCACATGCGGAAATCGGCAAAACCAAGCTCCAACATGCGTTTGAGTTGATGGCATGCGGTGCGCAAGACAAACTCACCGATGCTGATGATGAGGCCGGATTTCTCGGCCAAGGGGATGAACTGGTCCGGCGGGACAAAAGCGCCTTCCTCGGTGCGCCAGCGCAGCAGCGCCTCGGCACCAATGGTGTTGCCGCTGGCCAAATCTACTTGGGGTTGGTAGACGACAAAGAGCCGATTCTCTTCAAAGCCGGCGCGCAAGCCCTTCAGCAGCTTGAAGCGCTCGCGTGCGTCGGTTCCCATCGCGGACGAGAAGTATTGCGAGGAGCCGCGGTGCTGTTGCTTGGCTTGCTTGAGGGCAATTTGAGCATCCAGCAGCAACTCCGAGCCGACCGCGGCAGACTCTGTTAAACGCACCAAGCCGGTGGTGGCCGACAGCTGCAGCCGCTCGCCGGAGACCTCAAAAGGCTCCAGGAACACATCGGCAATGGTTTCTCCGCTGACCTGTTCGTTCGGGCCAAGCAGCCCGAAGGTGTCGGCGCCAACGCGAGCCATGGCGGTGCTGAAGCCGAGCTTGGCCGCCAAGCGCACGACCACCGCCTGAAGGACTTGGTCGCCGAAGTGGTGGCCGAAGGCATCGTTGATGTCGGAGAAATCATCGATGTCGATCAGCGCCAAGGTCACGCCGGCCGGGTCTTTCAGATTCTTGTCGAGCAGTTCAACAAAACGGTTGCGGTTCGGCAGGTGCAGCAACTGGTCGTTGTAGGCCTGATCCAGCAATTTGCTGTAGAGCACCACATTCTCGAAACCGACCGAAATATTGGAGCAAAAAGCGCGCAGCAGTTGCTGGTCCATGGTGCTGAGCGCGCGGCCGATGTCGACCAGGGCCGCCATCGGTCGGCCGTTGGCCAAGCCGAAATAAAGGCAGGTGCCGTCGTCGTAGATGTTTTCTTTCAGACTCAAACAGCGCTGCAGTCGTTCTCGCACCGATTTGATTTGCACGGCGGCCAGCGGGCTGTTGATCAGGCCGCTGTACTGGCCCGCAGCGGCGACGATGCGTATCTCAGCATCCGCGTCATGCTCCACCTGAGCGCAGACCAGGCCCTCGGGCAAGGTGCCCAACATGGCACACAGCTGCGTGACCACACCTTCAGCAAAGCGGTGCAAGCCGCGCATGCCGCTTAACTCGGTGCTCGCGTCGACAATCATTTCAAGACCGCGCCGGTTGGCTTCCAGGGCGCAGATCTGTTTGTAGGAGCGGATCGCGGCGGTCAGCACCGTATAGAGCCGGGTGCGGGTCAGCTCGGACTTGGTCTTGTAGTCATTGATGTCATAGGCTTGCACCGTCTCGATTTCAGGCGCATAGCCGGGCTGCCCAGTGCGAAGCACGATGCGCACGGCGCCAAGGCGCAAGTCGGTACGAATGAAGCGAACCAGTTGCAGGCCCGCATCCTCCGACTCCATGACCACATCCAGCAACACAACCGCCAAGTCGGGCTCGGAGGCCAAGACCTGCCGCGCCTCGGCCGCTGAAGTCGCATGCAGGAAACTCAGGGGCAGGCCTTCGACCTGCAGGCCTTGCATGGCCAATTCGGTGGCCTTATGGACATCGCTGTCGTCGTCAACGATCAGAATGCGCCATGGACGTATCGGGTGATCGCCATCGGCATCGCCGTGCTCTGGGCCATCCAGGAATTCCAGCAGATCATCATCACCCGACGGGTCGGGCAATGCCGGACTGTTTGTCTCGCGCATGAGGGGCCTGTGCTCCAGCCGATGAATTGACAATTGCGTAAAGGTATTGGATTGTGCACCGAGTCGCTATAAGCGCAATTGCCTATGTGGTGCCTTTCCCGACGGGTATGTTTGCGGTTATAGACGATTTGCATCAGCATCAGTCTGTCAATCAAAGAGTAGATGTGACTTTTATGAGGGTTGTATGAGCGAGCAAGAAGACGGGCGCGGTGACAAGCTTGGCGGCACAGCCGATGGCTTGGGTCTCGGGGGCAGGGCGCGCCGAATGCTGACACATGGGCTGGAGCTGTTGCAGAACCGGGTTGAACTGCTTTCGACCGAGCTGGAAGCAGAAAAGCTGCGCTTGTTTGCTGCCTTGGCGCAAGGCTTTCTGGCTTTGCTGTTGGGCGTGGCGGCCTTGGGGCTGCTGTGCGCCAGCTTGCTGATGCTGACACCGGAGCGCTGGCGCTGGCTGACCGCCTTGGGCTTGGGGCTGCTTTGTCTTGGCTTTGCACTGGGTTTGTGGCGCAAAGCGCGCACTCAGCTGAGTCAGCCGGGCGGCATGTTCGCGGGCACCGCGGCAGAGCTTGAGCGCGATCGCAGTGGCTTGGAGCCTTGATTATGTTCAGCCGTGAAATGACTGAACTGAAGCAGCGCCAACTCGCCTTGAAGCTGCGCAATACTGAGCTGCGCGGCGAATTGCGGGCGGATTTCGGGGCTTTGTCTCGCCCTACGGGTTGGCTGGGCTTGGCGGGTGGCGCGGCAGGCTTGGTCCTGCTTCTGACCAGCTTGCGCCGCCCAGAACGGGTATCAAGGCTGCTGGGTTGGACTCAGCTGGCCTTGCGGCTGATTCGTCTGTTCACCACCCGTTCGTGAGTCAACGCGCCCCGGGTTTCTTGCTCACCCCGCTGCGCTGACCACTCCCGCCGAGCGGTGAGGCTTTGCGTGCCGGGGCGGGCCGATTGCCTTTGTCGCGCGGAGGGAGTCCGGTGTGCTGGGTCAGGATCTGGCCTGGCTGTGGCGTGCCGCCGCTGCGTTTGGCCAAGGGCTTGGCGACCGAGGTCTTGACGCCGGTCGGCGTGGAGTTCTTGCGGCGCGCACTCTCGTAACTGCCATCGGTTACCGGTTGGTAGGTCGGGATCAGATGGTATTTGCCGTTACCGATCAAGTCTTCGCGGCCCATGGTCTTCAGCGCTTCGCGCAGCATTGGCCAGTTGTTGGCATCGTGGTAGCGCAAGAAGGCCTTGTGCAGGCGGCGCCGGCGGTCGCCGCGAACGATGTCCACGCTTTCGCTGGTCTCAGCATTGCGGCTGATCTTCTTCAGTGGGTTTTTGCCCGAGTGGTACATGGCCGTGGCCGTGGCCATGGGGCTGGGGTAGAAGGTCTGAACTTGGTCTGCGCGGAAGCCGTTCTTCTTCAGCCAAACGGCCAAGTTCATCATGTCCTCGTCCGAGGTGCCTGGATGGGCGGCGATGAAGTAGGGGATCAGGTACTGCTTTTTGCCGGCCTCTTCGCTGGCCTGCTCAAACATCTGCTTGAACTTGTCGTAGGTGCCGATGCCGGGCTTCATCATCTTGGAAAGCGGGCCGCCCTCGGTGTGCTCGGGGGCGATCTTCAGGTAACCACCGACGTGGTGGGTGACCAGTTCTTTCACATACTCCGGCGACTTGATGGCCAGGTCATAGCGCAGGCCCGAGCCGATCAGGATCTTCTTCACGCCCTTCAAGGCCCGCGCGCTGCGGTACAGCTTGATCAGCGGCGTGTGGTCGGTGTTGAGGTTGGGGCAGATGCCGGGGTAGACGCAGCTGGGCTTGCGGCAGGCGGCCTCGATCTCGGGGCTCTTGCAGCCGATGCGCCACATGTTGGCGGTGGGGCCGCCCAGGTCGCTCACCACGCCGGTGAAGCCGGCCACCTTGTCGCGGATGTCCTCGATCTCGCGAATGATCGAGTCCTCGCTGCGGCTCTGGATGATGCGGCCCTCGTGCTCGGTGATCGAGCAGAAGGTGCAGCCGCCGAAGCAGCCGCGCATGATGTTGACCGAGAAGCGGATCATCTCCCAGGCCGGGATCTTGGTCGCACCCTCGTGGCTGCCGTTCTCGTCGGCATAGCGGGGGTGGGGCGAGCGCGCGTAGTTCAGGTCGAAGACGTGGTCCATCTCGGCCGTGCTCAGCGGGATCGGCGGCGGGTTGATCCAGACGTCTCGGTCGCCATGGCGCTGCACCAGAGCGCGGGCATTGCCCGGGTTGGTTTCCAGGTGCAGCACGCGGTTGGCGTGGGCGTAAAGCACGGGGTCGCTCTTGACCTGCTCGTAAGCGGGCAGGCGCACCACGGTGCGCTCGCGCGGCGGCATTTGAATCTTGCCGGCCAAGGCGATCGCTGCCGAAGTCGCGGCCGGGCTGGCCGCATTGCGCACGATTTTGATCGGCTTGGCGCCGTCCGATTCGGGCGCCTTGACCTGACCGGTCACGCAGGACGCGGCCTTGCTCTCGGCGGTTTCTTCAATCGTTTGGTAGGGGCTGATGTGGGCGTCGATGCGGCCGGGCATGTCGACCTCAGACGAATCCAGCTCGAACCATTCATGCGAAGTCGGGTCATCCGTGCGGCGCATGAAGGCGGTACCGCGCACATCGGTGATGGACTCGACTTTCTGCCGAGCCGCCAGGCGGTGGGCGATTTCCACAATGGCACGTTCGGCATTGCCGTAGACCAGCAGATCGGCTTTCGAGTCCACCAGCACCGAGCGGCGCACCTTGTCCTGCCAGTAGTCGTAATGGGCGATGCGGCGCAGCGAGGCCTCGATGCCGCCGATCACGATGGGCACATCATTCCAGGCTTCCTTGCAGCGCTGGGTGTAGACCAGAGTGGCGCGATCCGGGCGGGCACCGCCCAGGCCGCCGGGCGTGTAGGCGTCATCGCTGCGGATTTTTCGATCGGCCGTGTAGCGGTTGATCATCGAATCCATATTGCCGGCCGCGATGCCGAAAAACAGATTCGGTTTGCCGAGCACCTTGAAGGGATCGGCACTTTGCCAGTCGGGTTGGGCGATGATGCCAACCCGGAAGCCCTGGGCCTCCAGCGTGCGCCCGATCACCGCCATGCCGAAACTGGGGTGGTCCACATAGGCATCGCCGGTGACGATGATGATGTCGCAAGAATCCCAGCCGAGCTGATCCATTTCTGCGCGGCTCATGGGCAGAAATGGCGCAGGACCAAAGCGCTTGGCCCAGAACGGGCGATAGGCCGTCAGGGCTTTGTTCGGTTTCGGTACGGTGAGGGTCGGGTGTGCGGACACGGCGGCGGCTCGGGAGATGGGCAACCCGCGATTGTCCCTGACTTGGGGCAAACCCGGGGAATACCGGCAAAAATCAAGGGCTTAGGCGCGCGAAGAAACCATGGCGCGCCGTGTGTTTTTCATGAATGGGCAGGCGGATCGGCTTCGCTTCAGCAGATGCCTAGGCTTGCAACGGGGGTGCTGTTGCTTGTGTGGTCGGCGCGCGGCGTCGGCAAATGCCTTCTTGACCTAAGCGTGCGCGTTCCTCTTCACTCATCGGCGGGAGTAGCGAGCCCCCACTGAAGGCGAGGCTATTCAAGAAGCCCTCGACTGCGCTCTGGCCCACCTCCAGGAGATTGAAAGAGTGGGGATCCATGATCCATTGATGGAGCAATCCGTCCACCAATGCCACCAGAGCGACGGCTGCGATCCGGGTGTTGAGGCCCTGAGGCAGTTGACCCATGCGCACGGCGTGATCAAAGGCGTCTTGATTCTGACTGCGCCAATCACGATGCGAGCTCAGCTTGCGTTCTTGCAAGCTCTGCATTTCGCCGCTGTACTCCACCTTTTGCATCGCGATCTCAAACACCCGGCGGGTGCGCTCGTTGTGCATGGCGGAATAGAACACGTTGACCAAGCCCCAGCGCAGTTCCGCCAAACTCAGGTGTTGGGCTTGCTGTGTGGTGGGTTGCATGCCTTCCTCAAGTGGCATGGTGGCGCGTTCCATCATGGCGTGGAACAACTGGGCCTTGTCTTGAAAGTGCCAGTAAACGGCGCCGCGGGTGACGCCGGCGGCCTGTGCAATGTCTTGCAAAGAGCAGCGCGACACCCCGTGTTGCTGGAACAGCAGTTCCGCCGCGTCAAGCAAGCGGGCGCGGGTCTCTTCGGCTTCCTGTTTGGTTTTCCTGGCCATCGTGACGCAATTTTACGCCATAAAACATACATTCGCGAATGTATGTATACTCGCACCAGTGCTGATCAAGCCAAGGCACTCCTTTGCTAAGCCAGATCGCCAAGCTGAGTCTTCGAGGTTTCTCTGTTTCTCATGGACTCTTGCTCGCTGGATCGAGCGCCATCTTTACTCTGCCTGCTGGGCAGCCCAACGTGATTCAAGCCATGAAGCATTCACTTCCTACGCCAAAGACCGTACCCCAACTGGGGGCAGGCGCCCGTCTCTTGTATTGGGCTCCTCTGACGATTGCCATCGCTGCCACCTTGACGGCTTGCGGCGGCGGTGCCAAGCCCGCAGCGGCCCCAGGCCCCGGCGGTATGCCCCCCCCGCCGCAGGTCGGTGTGGTCCAGGCGCAAAGCCAGGCCGTCGCGCTGCAAACCGAATTGCCGGGCCGTGTGGAAGCCCAGCGCACAGCGCAGGTGCGCGCCCGCGTTAACGGCGTGGTCTTGAAGCGCCTGTTCACCGAGGGTAGCGAGGTCAAGGCCGGCCAGGCCTTGTTCCTGATCGACCCTGCGCCTTATCAAGCTTCGCTGGACAGCGCGCAAGCCACCCTGGCCAAGGCGCAAGCCAATTTGGTTCAGGCGGCCGCCCAGGCCGAGCGCAACAAGCCCTTGCTTGAGGGCAAGGCGATTTCGCAGCAGGAATACCTGACATCGGTGGCTGCCGCCAAGGCGGCGGAGGCTGATGTGGCCGCCGGCCGCGCGGCGGTGCAGAGCGCGCGGCTGAATCTGGAGTATGCCCATGTCAGCGCCCCCATCTCCGGCCGCATCGGCCGCGCCTTGGTGACGGAAGGCGCGCTGGTCAGCGCCGCCGAGGCCACGCAGCTGGCGCTGATTCAACAAACCAGCTCGGTCTATATCAACTTCACCCAAAGCGCCAATGAAGTGCAACAGCTGCGCCGTGCCCTGAGCACAGGCCAGCTGCGCAAGGCCGGTGGCAGCAATGGCCTAGCCGCCGAGGTGCGCGTGGTGCTGGATGATGGCAGCGAGTTGGCCAAGCCCGGCAAGCTCTTGTTCACCGACCTGAGCGTGGACGCCGGTTCGGGCCAAGTGACCTTGCGCGCCGAGGTGCCGAATGCCGAAGGGCTGCTCTTGCCCGGCCAGTATGTGCGGGTGCGCCTGACGCAAGGCGAGTTGCCGGCCGGCATCTTGCTGCCGCAGCAAGCCGTCAAGCGCGGCAGCCAGGGCGACACCGTGTTGGTGGTCGGCCCCGACAACAAGCCCGTGCCGCGCGTGGTCAAGGTCGGCCAGGCGGCCGGCAATCAATGGGTGGTCTTGGATGGCCTGAAGGTTGGCGAGCAAGTCATCGTGGACGGTTTCCAAAAGATGTTTGTACCCGGTGCGCCGGTCACGCCGGTGCCTTGGTCCGTTTCGTCGCCGGCCTCCGCTGCTGCAGCAATGCCTGCAGCCACGGCATCCGCCGCCAGCGCTGCATCGAAGTAAGTCGAGGTTTTCACAATGGCACGTTATTTCATTGATCGGCCGATTTTTGCCTGGGTGATCGCCTTGTTCATCCTGGTCTTCGGTGCGGTGGCGATCACCAAGCTGCCGGTGGCGCAGTACCCGACCGTGGCGCCGCCGGCGCTGTCTATCAATGTGGTCTATCCCGGCGCTTCGGCCAAGACCTTGGACGAGAGCGTGATCTCCGTCATCGAACAGGAGCTCAATGGCGCGCCCAAGCTGGCCTATCTGGAATCGGTCAGCCAGGCCAATGGCACGGGCGCCATCACCGTCACTTTTGAGCCGGGCACCAACCTGGAGCTCGCCCAAGTCGAGGTGCAAAACCGCTTGAGCCGCGCGGCGCCGCGTCTGCCGGCTGCCGTGACCCAGCAGGGCGTGCGTGTCGACAAGGCGGGCAATAACTTCCTGCTGTTTGTGACCTTGTCTAGCAAGGAAGGCAAGCTCGACCCGGTGGCCCTGGGCGACTATGCGGCGCGCAACATCATTCCCGAGTTGCAGCGTCTGCCCGGCATCGGTCAGGCACAGCTTTTCGGCACCGAGCGCGCCATGCGGATTTGGTTGGACCCCGCCAAGCTACAGTCCTTCAACATCAGCACGGCTGAAGTCAACGCCGCCATCCGCGCCCAAAACGCCTTGGTGCCGGCCGGCTCCATCGGTGAGCTGCCGAATCTGTCGAGCCAGACCGTGGCCGCGACCGTGGTGGTCAAGGGTCAGCTGGAAAGCGTCGATCAGTTCCGCAATATCGTGCTGCGCGCCAATGCGGACGGCTCCAGCGTGCGCTTGAAAGATGTGGCGCGCGTCGAACTCGGCGGGCAAAGCTATGGCTCCTACTCGCGCTTGAACGGCAAGCCCAGCACTGGCATCGGCATTCAGCTAGCGCCGAGCGGCAATGCGCTGGCGGCCGCGACCGCCGTGAAGGAGCGCATGGCTGAGCTGCAGCGCTTCTTCCCGGAAGGCATCAATTACGAGATCCCGTACGACTCGTCCAAGTTCGTCAACATCTCCATCACCCAGGTGGTGCACACCTTGGTGGAAGCGGTGGTGCTGGTGTTCTTGGTGATGTTCCTGTTCTTGCAGAACTGGCGCTACACCTTGATCCCGACCATCGTGGTGCCGATCGCGCTGCTGGGGACCTTCGCCATCATGTTGGGCTTGGGCTTCTCGATCAACGTCTTGACCCTGTTCGGCATGGTGCTGGCCATCGGTATCTTGGTGGACGATGCCATCGTGGTGGTGGAGAACGTCGAGCGCATCATGAACGAAGAGGGCTTGAGCCCGCTGGAAGCCACCCGCAAGGCGATGGGTCAGATCTCCGGCGCCATCATCGGCATTACCGTGGTGCTGGTGTCGGTGTTCGTGCCCATGGCCTTCTTTGCCGGCTCGGTCGGCAACATCTATCGCCAGTTCTCGCTGGCCATGGTGGCCTCCATGCTGCTGTCGGCACTGATGGCGCTGACGCTGACGCCGGCCCTGTGCGCCACCTTGCTGAAGCCAGTGGCGGCCGGTGAAGCGCATGCCAAGACGGGTTTCTTCGGCTGGTTCAACCGTGGCTTCTCGCGCACCGCCAAGGGCTATGAAGGCTGGGTCGCCAAGCTGCTCAAGCGCAGCGGCCGCATGATGCTGGTTTACGGCGTGGTGATTGGCGCCGTGGGCTTGATGTACACGCGCATGCCGACCTCTTTCCTGCCCAATGAAGATCAGGGCTATCTGATCGTCAATGTGCAGCTGCCGCCGGGCGCGACGCTGAATCGTACCCAGGCTGCCGTCAAGCAGGTGGAAGACTTCATGCTCAAGCAACCCGAAGTGCAGTCCACCGTGGGCGTGCTCGGCTTCTCCTTCTCGGGCCAAGGCCAGAATGCCGCGCTGGTGTTCGTGCCTTTGAAGCCCTGGGATGAGCGCAAGGGTCCGGAGCACAGTGCGCAAGCGCTGGCCGGCCGTGCTTTTGGGGCTTTCATGGGCGTGCGTGATGCCTTCATCTACCCGCTCTCGCCCCCGCCGATTCCTGAACTGGGAACGGCCACCGGCTTCGCCCTGCGTCTGCAAGATCGCGGCGGCCTCGGTCACGAAGCGCTGCTGAATGCACGTAACCAGTTGATGGGCATGGCCAGCAAGAGCAAGGTCATCACCGGCATGCGTCCCGATGGCTTGGAAGACGCGCCGCAACTGCAGGTCGATATCGACCGCGACAAAGCCAACGCCTTGGGCGTCAGCTATGAAGCGATTGCCAATGTGATCGGCACCCAGCTGGGCTCTGCCTATATCAATGACTTCCCGAACGCAGGTCGTCTGCAGCGGGTGGTGGTGCAGGCCGACGCGGGCGCACGCATGCAGCCGGAAGATCTGCTGAAGTTGAACGTCAGCAATGCCAAGGGGCAGAGCGTGCCTTTGTCGGCTTTTGCGTCCACGCGTTGGATCACCGGCCAGATGCAGGCGGTGCGCTACAACGGCTACCCCGCCATGCGTTTGGCGGGCGACGCGGTGCCGGGCGCCTCCACCGGCGCGGCCATGGCCGAGTTGGAGCAGATGGTCAAGCAATTGCCGGCCGGCATTGGCTATGAGTGGACCGGCATGTCGCGGGAGGAAAAACTCTCCGGCTCGCAGGCCACCATCCTCTTGGTCTTCTCGCTCTTGGCGGTGTTCTTATGCTTGGCGGCGCTGTATGAGAGCTGGAGCATTCCGCTGTCGGTCTTGTTGGTGGTGCCGCTGGGTCTCTTGGGCGCATTGGCCGGAGCAACGCTGCAGGGCATGCCCAACGATGTGTTCTTCAAGGTTGGCCTGATCACCATCATTGGCCTCTCTGCCAAGAACGCGATTCTGATTATTGAGTTCGCGAAGGACTTGCAAGCCGAAGGCAAGGGCTTGGTCGAGGCGATTCTGGAGGCCTGCCATCTGCGCTTCCGCCCCATCATCATGACCTCGATGGCCTTCATCTTGGGCGTGATGCCGTTGGTCTTCGCCAGTGGTGCGGGCTCGGCCAGCCAGCGCGCCATCGGTACCGGCGTGATGTCCGGCATGATTTCGGCCACCGTTTTGGCGGTCTTGTTTGTGCCGGTGTTCTTCCTGGTCGTGCGTCGCATCTTCAAGGGCAAGACTGCCCCGGTGACGAGCCCGGCTGCGCAGGAGTAAACCATGATGACAAGAACAAGCATGAGCAAGAACCTGATTGCCGCTGCGGCGGCCCTGATGCTGAGCGCTTGCGCGTCCATGGCGCCTGAGCACCAAAGGCCGGTGCCCGCCATGGCCGAGCAGTGGTCCAACTCGGCAGGCCCGGCGCAAGGCGTGGCCGCCAGTGATCTGGCCTGGCAGAGCTTTTATGCCGGCGACGCACGCTTGCAGGCCTTGATCCAGCTGGCGCTGGACAACAACCGCGATCTGCGCGTGGCTTTGCTGAACGTGGAGCAAGCGCGTGCTTTGGCGGGTGTTGCCGATGCCAATCGCTGGCCGACGGTGGGCGCCGGCGTGAACGCCAGCCGTCAGCCCGACGGCAAGGGCGGCAGCCAGAACAACTACCAAGCCGGTCTGCAAATCAGTGCCTATGAGTTGGATCTGTTCGGCAAGGTGAAGAGCCAAAGCGATGCCGCCACTGCTCGCTATCTGGCCAGCGCCGAAGGCAGCCGTGCGGCGCAGATCAGTTTGATCGCCGGTGTGGCCGCTGCGCACTTTGCATTGCAGGCCGATGAAGAACTGCTGGCCCTGGCCGCGCAAACCGCCAAGGCGCGCGAGGACAGCCTGCGTCTGACTCGTTTGCGCTTTGATGCGGGCGCCAGCTCTTCGCTCGAGCTGAACTCGGCAGAGTCCGCTGCCGCTTCGGCTCAGGCCAGCCTGGCGCAAGCCAAGCGTCAGCGCGAACTCAGCGAGAACGCCCTGGTGCTTTTGATCGCCCAGCCCTTGCCCAAGGACCTGCCCAAGGCGCAAAGCCTGGCGATGCAGCGCACGCCGGACTTGCCGGCGGGTCTGCCCTCTGAAGTCTTGGTCAAGCGGCCTGATGTGTTGCAAGCGGAGCAATTGCTGATCGCGGCCAACGCCAATATCGGCGCGGCGCGTGCGGCTTTCTTCCCGTCCATCAGCTTGACGACGAGTTTGGGTACGGCCAGCAGCGAGCTGTCCAATCTCTTCACCAACACGGTGTGGAGTGTGGCCGGCCAGGCCTTGATGCCCATCTTTGACGCAGGCCGCAACCAAGCCAATTTGCAGGCCAGCAAGGCGGCGCAAGGCATTGCGGTCGCGCAGTATGAGAAGACGGTGCAAACCGCCTTCCGCGAAGTGGCTGATGCCTTGGCAGGCAAGGCCACCTTCAGCGATCAACTGCAAGCGCAGACCGCCCAGGCTCGCGCCGAGGCCGAGCGCCTGAAGTTGGTGGAGCTGCGTTTCGCCAATGGCGCCTCCAACAGCCTGGAGCTGCTCGACGCGCAACGTGCGAGTTATGCCGCCCAGCAGGCCTTGCTGCAAGTGCGCTTGGGTCTGCTGCAAAACCATGTGCAGCTTTACAAAGCCTTGGGTGGAGGCTTGGCGAAGAGCTAAGGCCTAGTTTGCTCAGCAATGCAGGGCGCCGGTGTCGAAAGACACGGCGCCTTTTTTACTGCGACTTGACGTGCGCTATATGGTTTGGCGGTGATCAGGACGCTTGGGGGCTCTGCGCCGCTCCTGTCTGGTCCAGTGGCCCAGCCCTTCGCTAGGCTCAAGCCGTCCACAGGACGCCTTGAGTCCGAGCTCAGTCCCCCGCCGTCGCCTTGCAGGCGCCGGCTCCTCCTTTACCTCGCGGAATCACACCCCCGACGCCACTCGGCAGTTCCACCGGTGTGCGTCCGCGTCGAGGGAGCGCGGCCGTGTCGGATCAGGACGCTTGGGGGCTTTGCGGCGCGAGGTAAAGGAGGAGACCCGGGCTTAGCCCGGGGCGGGGGACAGGAGCGACGCAGAGCCCCCAAGTGGCCTGATCGCCGCCGATCAGCAAAGCAATCGCTGAGACCTGGATTTTGAAAGCCCGGGCCGGGGGCGATCAGCTAGTGAACGAGAGCAGCTTCAGTGCGCTCGCACCCAGGCCAGTCCCTCGGCAGTCGCGTAGCGAATCGCAGCACGTTGGCTGATGAATCGCGGTGTGAAGCGCATGACCCGGTCATGGCTGGCCATGCCGCGGCCAGAGCGGATAGAAACGGACGCGGCGTAGCTGCCGTCGTCCTGCGGTTTGATCATGGGTGAGACAAGATATTTGCCCACCTCAATGCTTTTTGTAGTTTGCATTTTTTTCAAAGAGGTGTGCGTCTTGACGCAGCGTTAGCGGTCCAGACGCGATTGGAGAAGGGCTTGTGCTGCCGCGAGTTGATCCGCTTGCTTGACGGGCAATAGCGGTCTTGACGCAGTGGATCGAGAGTCTTCTAGGCCTCTATCGATCACGGGGCTGGGCTTGGGTGCCCGGCTTGGCTTCGGGATGATGCGCGGCCGTGGCGGGCCGTCCCGGCTTGCCTGGGTGAGGCAAGGCATTTGCAGTGTGCTGGGTCAATCGATCGGCGCTTAAGGCGCGATGAATTGCCTAGCAATGTTTCTTATTCTTCTTTGGCCGACGCTCACGCGTCTAGCAAAAACAATGGGTTGACACTTGCGCGTCAACCCATCGGTTGGCAGCGCCACCAGGGCGCCGCCCGAGCTCAATTACAGAGCGCGGATGTTCGAAGCTTGCAGACCCTTAGGGCCTTGCTTGACTTCGAATTCAACCTTTTGGTTTTCGGCCAAAGTGCGGAAGCCGCCGTTGTTGCGGATTTCGCTGTGGTGAGCGAACAGGTCCTTGGAGCCGTCTTCAGGCGTGATGAAGCCGAAGCCCTTGCCGTCGTCGAACCATTTCACGGTGCCGGTTTGCATTGTTGTCATGATGTGTTCCTTTGGAAACAATTAAAAAAACACTCCGCGACGCGCACACAGGCGCGGCTCTGCGGAGACAGAAACACTCAAGAACAGTCAAACGGGGAGTTGAAACTGAAGCGAGCCCAAGTGCGTGTTGAAGCGAACTGTTGCGGTCGGGTGCGATGTGGACATCGAACCAGCCGCGGGGGCTGCAGATTGAAGACCTTGAAGAAACGGTCTTGTGCGTATCTATGCGGCTAATGTAACACATAAACGGAGCATCCGCGCGGCATCTATGGAGCCGAATAGAGAGTGCTCCTTGTTTTTCGACAACAAGGAGCAGCCGGCGCAGCGGAGATACTGAAGCGTCTTCAAAGAAAGGGGCTCTGCAATGAGGATTGATATCGGTGCCGGGGTGCGCTTGTTTGTGGACGTGGAAGGACCGGGCTTGGTGCCCGATGGGGCGGGCATGTGCGAGAAGCCGACCCTGATCTGCATGCACGGCGGCCCTGGTTTTGACCACAGTGCTTTCAAGCCTGGGTTTTCAGTGCTGGCCGATATCGCGCAGATCATTTACTACGACCATCGTGGTCACGGCCGCAGCGACGCGCGGCCTTCGTCTGAGTGGAATCTCGATACCTTGGCGGACGATGTGGTGCGCTTGTGTGATGCACTAGGCATCAGCAAGCCCATCGTGCTGGGCCAGTCTTTTGGTGGCTTTGTGGCGCAGCGCTATATCGAGCGTCATCCCGAGCATGCGGCCAAGGTGATTTTGTCCAGCACTTCGCCGCATATGGCGATGGAGCGCAAGCTGGCCATGTTTGAAAAGCGCGGCGGACCTGAGGCGCGTGAGGCCGCCCTGCGGTTTTGGTCCGATCCCACGCCGCAGCATTGGGCTGATTACTGGACCTCTTGCCGGCACCTCTACAACACCCGTCCGCCGCAGGATCCGCAGGCGGGTTCTCGCACCTTGATCCGCGAAGAGATCCTCTTGCACTTCGTCGCGGGCGAAAAGCAGGGTTTGAATTTGCTGCCCGGTCTCGCGCGCGCTCAGTGCCCGGTCTTGGTGATGGCCGGGGAGGAGGATCCGGTGTGTCCTTTGCAGGATGCGCAAGAAATTGCGGCCGCTTTACCGGCGCAATGGGCTCAGTTGGTGAGCTTTCCGGGCGTGGGCCACGGGGCTTGGCGAGATGACCCGCAAGCCGCTTTTGCGGCGCTGCGCCAATTCATTTTGGCTTGAGCGAGGGGCGCTCGCGCCCCTGCGACTCAGTTGCTGATCAGGGCGGCGAGTTCGCGCTCGACCAGGCTGGTGTCGCCTAGATTCATTTCGATCAGGCGGCGCAGATGGGTGATGCTTTCGATGTCGATACTGCGGCACAAAAAGCCGGCTTGCTCGCCTTCGACATGGGCCAGCTCGCCTGCCATGGCGATGATGGTGCTTTGATCCGTCAGCTTGACCTTCAGCAGGCAGGGCAGCCCCAAGGCCAGCTGTGAGGCGCCGGGCAGGCTCAGCAATGCGCCTTTCAGCGACAGGTCCAGCACCTTGGCATTCAAGTGCTCTTGGGTGGTGATCAGCTCGGCCTCGACTCCGAAGGCGACGCGGGCGAACTGGCGGCGTTCTGTATTGATGGCAAGCTCCTGATGCTTGGAATCGATGCTAGCAGAGGGCGGCAGTGCTGTCAGGCCTTCTTAGGCTGCATTACCGGTGTATATCGTGCTTTGATCGACGGCCTTTTGCAGCCGGACCGGTACGACGGCGTCCAGGCCCATGGACTCCAGCGTGTACCAGGCCGCCCGTAGATAAGCCGCCGTGGCTTGGCGGATTTCATTGCTCCCTGCAAAGGCGACGCAGGTGTGGGCTTGCATGTTGGGCAAGTAGCTTTTGTGCCGCTGAGCCGGGCTGCGTGCTTCCAGTACCGGCGCTTTGTAGCGCAGGGCGATGCGCGCCAGCTGGGTTTGAACCTCATCGCTTTGGGCGTGTTGCGGGCCGAGCAGTCGGGCCAGATCCCCCAAGACCTGTTCGGCTGCGGCGGCCAGCAAACGGGCGGCATAGTCGCTGCCGCCGGCCAGATAGTGCGCGGCAGCCAAGTCCGCATACTCCAAGGCCATGGCCAGTTGCGGCAGGTCGGTGTCTGTGCTGCTCATGTGTCGATGAAGTGAAAGCGAAAGCGATGGACTCGGTCTAGCAAGGCCTGCAAGTTTAGGAGGCTGGCGCCGGGGTGCCGTTCGTCAGTGTGTGCAGCAAGTCACGTCGTGCCGCTGCGCAAACAGTTGCCTCCTGACTGTTTGGCGGCGGCCAAGCCGCTTTCGGCCCTTTCGATCAGGCGCTTGGGCTCGTCGATGGGGCCGCGCCAGGCGCTCAGGCCCATGCTGAGGCTGCCGAGTTGCTGGCTGACCCAGGCGCAGCGGACGCGCTCGCACACTTTGCGCGCCGAGGGCAGATCCACATCGGGCAGTGCCAACAGCAAGCCATCGCCGCGCCCGCACTGCGCCAGCAGGTCATCGGGTCGGCATTGCAGGCGCAAGAGGGCCGACAAGCGGGCCAGAGTCTGCTCTGGCGTTGACGTGCTGTGGGCGTCCACACTGAGGGCGACCAGGCAAAAGTCGCTGCCCAATCGCGTCGGCTCTTGCAACCACGCGGCCAACTGATCGCCCAACTGATCGCGGGTCAACAGTTCGGGGGCCAGCGCCAAAAGACTGAGGCGATGAAACTGCTGGTAATGGCGCAAGGCGTTCGCCCAGTCGCCGGCTTGCTCGGCAAGCGCGCTGAGGGCTTCATAGTCATGTGCCAGTCGCACCAGTTGCTGGGATGAGCGGTGCGGCAGGGCTTCCAACAAGTCAATGTCACGCTGCAAGGCCGCTGGGCTTGAGGGCGCAACGCTGGGGTCTTGAGGGAGCAAGGAAGAGGGGGCTTGCATGCCGTGGCCGGTGTGTGAATGGGTGAATGATGGGGCAAGGGTACGCCACCAGCGCGAAGAGTATCGCTTTACAGCGTCGCTTGGGGCGGGGCTGCACTGTGGGTGACTGGGTTGCTGGGCAGTAGCAGCCGCACCATCGGCCCACCTCCCCCTCACGGTTGGCCAGTGCGATGCGACCGGCATGGGCTTCCGCGACTTCGCGTGCGGCGCCGAGTGTCCGCGGACATGGGTGGACATGCGCCGACAAGGCGAACGGACAGGCGCGCGCGGCCCAGGCCCGAGCTCAGCGCTTGGCGATGAGCTCGAACTCGATCAGCAATTCATCTTGCACGGCCAGCAAGCCGCCGGCGATTGAAAATGGCTGCAGGCCAAAGTCGCTCTGCCGCAGCACCAGTGCGCCTCTTGCTTGCAAGCTTTTGGTCTGCAGTTCGGTGTGCATGGCTAGCCATTGCTGGCGTCTTTGGCCGTGCAGTTCGATCTCCAGCAGCACGGCCAACTTCGGCGCTGCCCCGCGGATGGCCAGCGAGCGCAGCCGTACCCAAGGGTGCATCTCGGCTTGCAAGCCGGCCGCCCCCAGCATGTTCTGGCGCGTGGCCGCGATCGCCTCGGCCGATAAGGCGGAGGCCCAGCCCGGCCCCAGCGCCGCGCGCGCCGCCGCTTCGTCCAAGACCAGTTCATCGAGCCGAAAGGCCAGCTCGAAGGCGGTGCCCTGCACATCGTCTTCGGGTTGGAGTGGCGCCAGGACCAAGCCCTGCAGGCCCGGCACGCTCAGCACATGGTTGTGGCCCAGCCGCGCCGCCCGCCCACCACGAAAGACATGGATGCGCACCGACGAGGCCGCCGCGTCAATCGCCAGCAACTGCTCGGGCTTTGCCTGTGCTTGTTGTCGCAAACCGGCAAAGTCGGCAGGCCAGGGCCGATCGGGGCTGTAGATCGCCGACTTGGGGCTCGGCTCGGCCTTGATCGGGTCGGGTGCAGCGGCGCAGCCGGCCAAGACCAGCCCGCTGATCAGCAGCGCCAGGGCGGGCCGCAGGCTCGGAGAAGTCATCCGGGTCCTTGTTGTTGGAAAATGAGCCACAGAATATGTCTCAATTTTGACAGCCAGGGCGACACATGCTGAACTAGCATGAAGCCAAAACAATCGCCCCATTCCATTGGAGACTCTTATGGCCGCCAGCCCTTTTCGACCCGCCATTGATTTGATGGCTCAATACGCCAGCTATCACCGCGATCGCCGCAATATCGTGACCCACTTTGTCGGCATTCCCTTGATCGTCTTCGCCATTGGCGTTTTGCTGGCGCGTGCCGAGCTCAGCGTCGGAGGGGTTTCGTTGACGGCCGCCTGGGTGCTTTGGGGTCTCAGCACGGCCTGGTACCTCACCCGGGGTAATTTGGTTTTGGGCTTGGCCGTCAGCTTGGCCAACGGTGTGTTGATGGCGCTGGCCGAGCCCTTGGCGGCAGGCACCCTGAGCAGTTGGTTGAGTTTTGGGCTGGGCAGTTTTGTGCTGGGCTGGGTGATCCAATTCATCGGCCACTATTACGAGGGCAAAAAGCCAGCCTTTGTGGATGACTTGGTGGGCCTGCTGGTTGGGCCCATGTTTGTGGTGGGCGAGGCGCTGTTTTCGCTGGGTTGGGGACGCGAGTTCTTGCGCGAGATCGAACGCCGCGCCGGCCCCACCCATTTGCGCGACCTTGCCCATCCTGCCGCTTGAGGGCTGAGCCTTCAATCAGCGGGCTTGCCATGCTGCGCCCCCGCCGGGGCTTGCCATGGCGGCCTTGAAGGTCTGGGTGATGGGCGCCGGCTCGGTCGGCTGCTGTGTGGGCGCAAGCCTGGCCGCTGCGGGTCTGCAAGTCCACTTTGTGGGGCGGCCACGGGTGTTGCTAGCCTTGCGCGCCAAAGGCTTGCGTTGGAGCGATCTGGACGGGCGACATCAGCATCTGTCCGCCGAAACCCTGCATCTGCATGAAGCCCTGCCGGCCGGGCCGAGCCCCGATGTCACGCTGCTGTGTGTGAAAAGCGGTGCCACCGCCGAGGCGGCTGCTCAGTTGGGCGCGGTGCTGCCGGTGGGCGGCTTGGTGCTGTCCCTGCAAAACGGCATTGCGAATGTCGAATGTGGTCGGCAAGTGGCACCGCACCTGGACTGGCGCGCCGGCATGGTGCCCTTCACAATGTGGCCGAGCTGGGGCCGGGGCGTTTTCATCGTGGTACCCAAGGGGCGCTGGTCGTGCAAGGGCAGAGCCGCGAGCTGCCTTTGTTGGCGCTGCAGAAGGCTTGGGCGAGTCAGGGTTTGGCCCTGGAATTGCTCGCCGACCCCAAAGACATGCGGGCCTTGCAATGGGGCAAGCTCTTGCTCAATTTGAACAACCCGGTCAATGCCCTGTCGGGGCTGGCCTTGCGCGCGCAATTGTTGCAGCGTGGCTATCGGCGCTGCCTGGCGGCCTTGCAACAAGAGGCCTTGGATGTGCTTGCGGCCGCCGGTTTGGTGCCTGCGCGTCTGACCCCTTTGCCGCCGCGCGGGCTGCCCGGTTTGTTGCGACTGCCGACGCCGCTGTTTCGCCTGCTGGCGGCGCGCATGTTGAAGATCGATGCCCAGGCCCGCTCCAGCATGGCCGATGACCTGGCCTTGGGCCGCGTAACCGAAATCGACGCGCTGTGCGGCGAGGTGCTCCGCTTGGCCGCGCAACTGGGCCGATCGGCGCCGCTGAATGCGCGCATGCAGGCCTTGGTTCAGGCGTGGCCGCAGCGCCAAAACCCCTATGGGCCCGAGGAATTGTGGGCAGCCCTAACACAGGCTTGAGTCGCCTTGAAGCCTGCGTCAAAAGATCTTTTTTTGCCGCCCAAGTCTGACCAAAGTGCGGCCCTAGAGGCGCAGCGTTTCCAGACTCAGCCTGTGAGCACCTGCTCACAAGAGAGGCTGTCGCCGAGGCTGCTGATCGGCTGATAGCGTGTTCGCTCTGAGCCAGGTCAAGCGGCGCTCGCTAAGATGCCAGCACCATCGCGCACCGACCCAGATTCAGCCTTTTGCGGAGACCTGCATGACCTCGCCCAGCCCTGCCAAGAACGCATCCGAACTTGCCTTGCAAGGGGATATTTTCAGCAGCCCCAGCCCGCGTGTGGCGCTCGCGCCGGCCTCGGCTTTGCCGGCTCAAGAAATCAGCGCCGAGGTGCTGCTGGAGAAATACGCCAAGGGCGAAGAGCAAACGCTGGATGAGTTGCGTCAGCGCATAGCCCGCGCCTTGGCCCAGGCCGAGGCGCCGGAAGCGCGTGCCGAGTGGGAAGCGCGCTTTCTGGATGCGCAGCGGCGCGGCTTTGTGCCAGCAGGTCGCATCAATTCGGCTGCAGGCACCGATTTGTCGGCCACGCTGATCAACTGCTTTGTGCAGCCGGTGGGCGACTCCATCGCCTCCGATGAAGACGGCCACCCCGGTATCTACACCGCCCTGACCGAGGCGGCCGAAACCATGCGGCGCGGCGGCGGTGTGGGTTATGACTTTTCGCGCATTCGCCCGCGCGGCGCCTGGGTTGGCTCGACGCAAAGCAGTGCCTCGGGCCCGGTCAGCTATATGCGTGTGTTTGACCGCAGCTGCGAAACGGTGGAGAGCGCCGGCAGCCGGCGCGGTGCGCAGATGGGCGTGCTGCGTTGCGATCACCCCGATGTGGAAGAGTTCATCCACGCCAAGGACAAGGGCGATCTGAAGAACTTCAATATCTCGGTGGGCGTGACCGATGCCTTTATGCATGCGGTGGAAGCTGACGCTGAGATTGAGCTGACTCACAAGGCCGAACCCGGCCAGAAGCAGCGCGCTGCCGGCGCTTACCAGCGCGGCGATGGCTTGTGGGTCTACCGCAAGCTGCGCGCACGCGAGCTCTGGGATCAGGTCATGCGCTCCACCTATGACCATGCCGAGCCGGGCGTGCTGTTTCTGGATCGCATCAACGCCGACAACAATCTCTACTACTGCGAGGCGATTGCCGCCACCAACCCCTGCGCCGAGCAGCCGCTGCCCCCCTATGGCTGCTGCTGCCTGGGTTCGGTCAATCTGACCACCTTTGTGCGCGACCCCTTCGGCCCGAACGCCAGCTTCGATGAAGAGGGCTATGCCGAGGTCTGCCGCGTCGCCACCCGCATGCTGGACAACGTGCTCGATGTGACGCCCTGGCCGCTGCCCGCGCAGCAGCAAGAGGCGCGCAACAAGCGCCGTGTCGGCTTGGGCTTTACCGGTCTGGGCGACACCTTGGTGATGCTGAACCAGCGCTACGACACCGAGGCGGCTCGCGATGTGGCACGTCGTTTGAGCGAAGTGATGCGCAACGCGGCCTATGAGGCCTCGGCCGATCTGGCCCTGGAGCGTGGCGCCTTCCCGCTCTTCAATGCCGATCTGTATTTGTCCGGCGGCAACTTTGCCTCGCGCTTGCCGCAGGGTTTGAAAGACAAGATCCGCGTGCAGGGCTTGCGTAACTCGCATCTGCTGTCGATTGCGCCCACAGGGACCATCAGTCTGGCCTTTGCCGACAACGCGTCCAATGGCATCGAGCCCGCCTTCAGCTGGAGCTACACCCGCAAGAAACGCATGGCCGATGGCAGCTACAAGGAATACGCCGTCGAGGATCATGCTTGGCGCTTGTATCGTCATCTTTTTGGCAGCGATGCGGCGCTGACGCCTGCCTTCGTCACCGCGCTGGAATTGAGCGCGGCCGACCATTCGGCCATGGTGGAGGCGGTAGCGCCTTTTGTGGACACCTCGATCTCCAAGACGGTCAATGTGCCAGCCGACTATCTGTACGAGGACTTCCAAGACCTCTACACCCAAGCGTGGAAGAGCGGGCTGAAGGGCTTGGCCACTTACCGGCCCAACAGCATTCTGGGCTCGGTGTTGAGTGTGGAACCAGCGGCGGTGCAAAAGCCCGAGCCGCTCAAGCCGGTACCGGCGGACGGCAGCAACCAGCGCATGTTGGTGTCGCGTCTGCCGAATGCGGTGCTGGCCTCGCTGCGCTGGCCCAGCCGCCCCGAGTTGCCCGGCGGCAACCCGGCTTGGAGCTACATGATCCGGCACCCGCATGGGGACTTTGCCCTCTTCGTCGGCGAGTTGCCGGCGGTGGGGCCGGATGCCGGGCTGTTCGGCAAGAACCTGCCGTTTGAGGTTTGGGTCAATGGCGCCGAACAGCCGCGCGGCTTGGCTGCCGTGGCCAAAACGCTGTCGATGGATTTGCGCACCAATGATGCGGCTTGGCTGCGTCTGAAGCTGGATGCCTTGGCGACGGTCGCGGAAGAGCGCGCTTTCGAGATGCCGATGCCGCCGGGTGGCGAGTCGCGCCTGTTCCCCGGTGTGGTGGCGGCCACGGCGGCCGTCATCCGCTGGCGCTGCGAGCAGCTCGGGGCCTTGCAGGAGGGCGGGGCCACGCCGGTGATGGATGCGATGTTCAGCCGCGAAGAGCCGCGCACCAGCACCATGGGCACCCTGGCCTGGGCGGTGGATGTCGACAATCCGGCCACAAACGAACAATTCACACTGACCCTGAAAGAGGTCAGCCTGCCGAGGCCCGACGGTGGTTTTGTCACCCGACCTTGTGCCATGGGCTTCTCGGGCAACTACCCGAAGGCGCTCGACGGTATGGCGCGATTGCTGAGCCTGGACATGCGCGTGATGGACCCGGCCTGGATCGGCATGAAGCTGCGCAAGCTGCTCAATGTGGGCGAGCCGCTGGGCCACTTCATGGCGCCGGTGCCGACCCTCACCGGCGAACGCCGCCAGCAAATCTGGCCCTCGACCGTGGCCTATGTGGCGCGCTTGATCATCCATCGCTATGCCATGCTGGGTGTGCTGGATGAGCAGGGCTTGCCCTTGGTGGAGATGGGGCTGTTGCAGGCGCCGGCGGCTAAGGCCAAGACCGGCGCCAGCGTTGCCGCGATGGCCGGCAAGCCCTGCCCTGAATGCGGCAATAGCACCATGATCCACAAAGACGGCTGCGATTTCTGCACCGCCTGTGGCTATGTGGGGCAGTGCGGTTGAATCCAACAGGCCCTGAGTCCATGTCTAAGTCGGATGCCATGTTGCCCGCGCTGCCCGTCCAGGCGCATATGTCCGAGCGCGTATCGAACGCCTTGCTCGGCTTGATCGGCAGCCGGCCCGAGTCCAAAGCGACGGCGCGGGCCACACTCTCTTTGGCGGCGCAGGCGGCACAGGTCGCCGCTCACGATGCGGCCAAGAAAGCGGCGATGGCGGCCGGTGCCTTGGCACTCCCGCCCGGGCCCTTGGGCTGGCTGACCATCGTGCCCGAGATGGCTGCGGTCTGGCGGATTCAGTCGCAGCTGGTGGCAGATATTGCGGCCCTCTACGGTCGTACCGCCGAGTTAGGCCAGACGCAGATGCTGTACTGCCTGTTTCGCCACACGGCGGCCCAAGCGGTGCGGGATTTGGCGGTGCGTGTGGGTGAGCGCATGCTGGTGCGTCCGGCCACCACGGCCTTGATGCAAAAAGTGGTGGGCGCAGTGGGCGTGCAACTGAGCCAAAAAGTTTTGGGCAAGAGCGTGTCGCGCTGGGTGCCCATGGTGGGCGCGGCCGCGGTCAGCGCCTATGCCTACTACGATACCCAGCAGGTGGCCAAGGCGGCCATCGAGATGTTCGAGCGCGAACAAATCATCGAAAACCCCGACTGAGTGAGCGTGAATCTGGCGCTGTCGGGCGCTTTTTGATACTTACCGGCGCTTACACTTGGGCAACAGCCGAGACCGCCGCAAGCCCTCATGAGTCCGCCCCCCATTCTTGATGTTGAAGCCTCCGGCTTCGGGCGCGGGAGTTATCCGATCGAGATTGGCTTCGTTGACTCGACCGGCGCGGCCTTTTGTTGCCTGATTCAGCCGGAGCCCGAGTGGCAGCATTGGGCTGCATCCGCCGAGTCGCTGCATGGCATCACCCGCGAGATCCTCAAGCGCCATGGCAAGCCGCCCTTGTGGGTGGCTGAGCAGATCAACCGCCGTCTGGCGGGGCAAACGGTGTATTGCGACGCTTGGGGCCATGACTATCCCTGGCTGTGCCGCTTATTTGACGCGGTCGAGATGACACCCAGTTTCCGCCTCGCCGATATGCGCTCGCTGCTCAGCGAAGCGGAGGCCGAGTTGTGGCATGCGGTGCTCGATCAAGTTCGCGCCGAGATGCAGTTGCGTCGCCACCGCGCGAGCAGCGATGCCATGGTCTTGCAACTGACTTTGCAAAGGGTCAAGCAAGCCCAGGCCCAGGCCCAGGCAATGCGCGGTGCGGCTTGATGCCCGGCGGCTGAATCAGAGTTCTGGCACGCTTCCTCTTGCGCAACTGCGGCCCGCGCGTTTGGCTTCATAGAGCTGAGCGTCAGCCACCTCGATCAAGGACTCCAGTTCGGCCTCGGCACCGTGGCGCACGCAGAAGCCAACGCTGACGCCAATGTGCAGCTCCAGGGTGTCGATCATGAAAGGCAGGCCGATGGCGTGCACGATCTTGTGTGCCACAACCGCGGCATCTTCGGCTTGATGAATGGTCGACAGCAGGACGGCAAATTCGTCGCCGCCGATTCGTGCAATCAGGTCTTGCGGGCGTAAAGCGTTGCGGATACGCCCGGCCACAGCCCGCAGCAGCGCATCGCCCACCGGGTGGCCATGCTGGTCATTGACGGGCTTGAAGCGATCCAAATCCAGATAGAGCAAGGCGACCAGATGCTGGCTTTCCCTTGCCAGCTCGATCTGCTCGCGCACATGCAACTCGAAGCCAGCGCGATTGAGCAGATGGGTCAAGGGGCAGGTCATTGAGGCGTCCCGCAGGCGCTGCTCCTCGCGCTTGACCGCTGTGATGTCGCGGGCAATGCAGATCACGCCCTCAATCTGGCTGCCTTCGGTGTGTAGCGGTGCGAACTGCACCTCAAACACCTGTTGCTCCTCGCGCTCGCCGTACTCGCGTTCGACAACGACGGTTTCTCCCGTCATGGCGCGCTGGATGCTTTCGCGGTTGGATTCATAACCGGCTTCGTTTAGCATGTGCCGCAGGGGCTTGCCGATCCAGGCTTGAGGGTCGATCTTGAACTTTCGCTGATAGGCCTGATTGATGAAGAGCAGGCGCTCTTTTAGATCGATCACCGAGATCATCGCGTCCGAGGTGTGGGCGATGGCGGCCAGAATCGTTTCGCTACGCTGCCGCTCTCTTTGGGCCTGCAACTCTTGGCTGATGTCGCGAAGAATCACCGACAGCGTGCTGGTCTGGTCGCTGGCGCCGCGATGCCGCAGCACCGTGCAATCGCATTCCAGGGTCTGGCCTTGGTCGTCAATCAGGGTGCGGCGACCTTTCCACTGGCCTTGCTGGCTGGCGCTGAGGGCGAGTTGCTCTTGGAAGTCCTGCAGCGTTTCTTCATGGAGGAAGCGCTTGAAGTCAATGCTGCTCACGGCGGCATCGGCGGCCACGCCGAAACGCGCGCGGGCAGAGGGATTCAGATAGGTCAGGTTGCCCCGGTGGTCGAACTGGGCCACGAACTCGGGCGTTAGGTCGAGGATGGCGTTGAGGGTTCGCACGGCGCTTTGCTGCGCAGCCAGTTCGGTGATGTCTTCAACCGTCCCCACCTGACCCAAGAGCCGACCGTCCACACGTAATGGCGCGCTGCGCACAAACAGCAGGCGCGTCTCGCCGTCGCGGCGGGTGATGCGACCGGCCTTCCTGAAGGACTCGCCCTTGGCCACTGATTCTTGCCACCTGGCCTTGGCCGACTCGCGGTGTTGCTCCGCGGTGACCTGCAACCAGCCCCAGGCTTTCTCCTCCGGGCGGAGGGTCTGTAGATCCAGATAGGTCTGGTTGCAATCGATCACCTCGCCCCGTGGATTGCAGCGAAACAGGCCCAGTGGCGAGGCATTGGCCGCTGCCGCTTGCAGGGCTTCTTCGACGCGTGCGCGCTTCCACAGGCGCGCCAGCATCCAGGTCAAGGCCAAAGCGGCCGCGCTGACCAGGGCACTGAAGAGCAAAACGGCGCGTCGTTGTTCGACATAGTCCGCCAGCACCGCCCCTTCGGCTTCTGAAATCAGCAGCTTGACGCCGTAGCCCTCCAACGCTCGAAAGGCCCCGATGCGCCGAATGCCATCGGTCGCGCTGCCGTCGGTGACGAACCAGCCCGAGGGCCCGTTGAAGGCTTCTCGGCGACCGGGCGCAGATTTGGCAAACACATCGCGCCCGACGAAGTTGGGTAACTCCGGGACGCGCGACAGGGCCACGCCGTCGCCACGCAGCAGGGTCACGGCGCCGGCATGGTCTTGGGCGAAGAGTTGATGGATCTGCCCCAAGCGCCGCAGATCGATCAGAGCCAGTGCAAGCTCCAGCCCCTCGGTGGGCGCACTCAGTCGCATGGCGAGCGGCAACATCAAGGGCGTGCCTTCCCGAAGCCTGAAGGGCACGCCGATATGCAGCCCCTCGGTCGAAGGCAGTCGCATCAATTCAAACAACTCTTGCCCGGCCACGCTGGCATAGGCTTGCCCATTGATCGAAGGGATGCGATAGACCTGGGCCTGTTGATCGACCAACATGACGTCCATCAAGCCACGAGAACCTTCGCGAAGGGTCTCGGCCAACTGCGCCAGCGATACATCTTGCAAAGCGGCCTTGCGCCCGCGGGTCAGCAGCCAGAGATCGATGGTTCGCAGACTGTCTTCCGCATGGTGCAACACGGTGGCCGTCTGAACGGCAGCGGTTTCGGTATCGCTGGCCAATTCTTGCCGCTGCCGGCTGAGCAACTCCTCCGGGTAGACCCAAACAAACCAAGCGACAAGACTCCATAGCAAGAGCAGCACCAGTCCAATGGCAGCAAAGGGGCCGAAGCTCTCAAGGCGGCCCTGCCGGGTGAACATGCCGGTGTCGGACGGGGTGGAGGGTTCGGTTTCGATCATTCAGGAGTCAGCATTGCGGGCTTGGGCCGATTTGACTTGGGACAAGTCGAGCGTGGCCGCTGGCAGTGATGATGATGCCAAATTCCTAAGCTAGGAGCTGACCATGATCAAGAAAATTCTTTTGCCCACCGATGGTTCAGAAACTGCGGGTCGGGCGGCGCAGATGGCTGTGGATCTGGCGCAGCGCTATCACGCGACGCTGGAGATTGTCAGCATCATTGATCCCATGCCCTTTGTGTCGTTTTCTGGGGGGGAGGCCTTGTCCTTCTATCTGGATGCCGCCGAGAAGGCCGCCGCTGAAGGCATTGCCCGCGCCGAAGGGATTGCCCGAGTCGGCGGTGTCGAGTTTGCCAGCCGGGTTCTGCGTGAGCATGGGCCGGCTCAGTCCATCTGTGCCTATGCACAAGGCAATGCTTGCGATTTGATCGTGATGGGCTCGCATGGCCGCCGCGGTCTGGATGCGGTCCTTTTGGGCAGCGTGGCGCAGAAGGTGCTGACCTTGGCGACGCCGCCAGTTTTGGTGGTCAAGTAAGCCCATCGCGTTGATGAGCCTGCGGCTGCTTCAGGTCCTCCGCGTCCCTGATCGGTTCGCAAGCGGGGGCGGCGGACTCGGCGCTGGATCATGAGCGGCCACCACAAGGCGCCCAAATCCCATCCCTTGCATCAGGCGACCGTGCGTCAGCGTCGGCGCGTTGGGGCGCCGCCGCATGGCGTGGCCCATCACAGGCGAGGCATCTCGCAGCGCTTTGAGCGTATCCGCAGCGCCGGTGCCGGGGCTTGGGCTGCGTTTCTGGCGGTTCTGGGCCCCGGGCTTTTGGCGGGTCTGTCGGATGATGATCCGGCCGGCATTACCACCTACTCCGTCCTGGGGACGGACTTTGGCTATCGCCTGCTCTGGATCGTGCCCGCATCGACGCTGCTGCTGGTGCAGTTTCATCTGCTGGCGGTGCGCATTGGCGCGGTCACCGGCCTGGGTTTCGTGGGGGCGATTCGGCAGCGCTGGGGCAAGGGCATGGCCTACCTGGCCGTCTTGGGCCTGCTGCTCGCTAACTTCGGCACCATCTGCGCCGAGTACGCCGGCATTGCCGCGGCTGGCTCGCTGATTGGCATTCCGAACTGGCTGAGCACGCCCATCGCTGCGGTCTTGATCTCGCTGCTGGTGGTGCTGGGTTCTTTCCACCGGGTCGAGCGGGTCTTGTTGCTGATCTCCTCGACGCTGGCGCTCTATATCGTGGACGGCATTCTGGCTGCGCCGGACTGGGGCTTGGTCTGGCATCACTCGCTCGTGCCGCATCTGCCCGAAAGCCCGGCCGGCTGGGTGGTGATTGCTGCCACTTTGGGCACGACCCTGGCGCCTTGGGGCCTGGCCTTCATTCAGTCCTATGCGGTGGACAAGAAAATCAGCGTGGCGCAGCTGAGGTGGGAACGCGTCGACGTGGTGATCGGCTCGGTCTTGACCGGGGTGATTGGTCTGGCCATCGCGGTGGCCTGCGCGGCCACCTTGCACCGCGCTGGCGTGCACATCCAAGATGCCAGCGATGCCGCTGCAGCGCTGCGGCCGTTGGCCGGCCAGTTTGCCACCGTGCTCTTTGGTGCCGGGCTCTTGGGTGCATCCTTGTTGGCGGCGGCCATCGTGCCTTTGGCAACGGCTTACTCCATCGCCGAAGGGGTTGGTGAACCCGCTTCCTTGGATCTGGACTCACGCCACTTCCAATGGTTTTACGCCGCCTTTGTCGGTCTGACGGTGGCCGCTGCTGCTGTGGTCTCGCTGCCGGGCCTGCCTTTGATTCCGCTGATCTACAGCAGCCAGGTCATCAATGCAGTGCTGCTACCGCTGCATGTGATCGCGCTGCAATTGCTGGCGCGGGATGCGGGGGTGATGGGCGAGGCGCGCAGTGGCTGGCTGTCCAGCCTGGCGGCTTGGATCAGCATCGGCCTGATCTGCGCTTGCGTGGCGGCCTTGGCGGCCAGCGAACTGGGTCTGTTGGGTCGCAGTTAGGTTTCGGCTTGGTCAGCCGCTGCGGCGGACAGCGCTTTCAAGCAAGCGATGCACAGGCAACTGCTGTACTCTGCCGCCAATTGCTGGCGCAAGGCGGGGCTCAGATGCAGGTCAAAGCAGTCGCAATGCGCGTCGGCGGCGCCGCAATGAAAGCTGCCGCCGCAGCGTGGGCAACGGTCGTCCAGTACTGGATTCAAGGCTGAAGAGTCGTTCATACGAACAAGCCTCGGTGCTGCTCGCGCAGCAGGTTTTTTTGCACCTTGCCCATGGCATTGCGCGGCAACTCGCTCACCACAAAGATCTGCTTGGGCACTTTGAAGCCGGCGATCTGGCGCTTCAGCGTGGCGATCAGGGCGGCGCCGTCCACCTGTGCGCCCGCTTGGGCCACCAACACGGCCACCACCGCCTCGCCAAAGTCCGGGTGCGGTACGCCGACCACAGCCGACTCGGCCACGCCCTCCATCTCGTTCAAAAAGGACTCGATCTCGGCCGGGTAGACATTGAAGCCGCCGGAGATGATCAGGTCTTTGCTACGCCCGACGATGGTCAGGTAGCGCTGCGCATCGAAGCGGCCGACATCGCCGGTTTTGAACCAGCCATCGGCGGTGAACTCTTCCTGAGTTTTTTCGGGCATGCGCCAGTAGCCGGCGAAGACATTCGGCCCACGCACCTGCACATGGCCGATCTCCTCGCTGGCGCAGGGCCGGCCTTCGTCATTGACGACACGGATCTCCACGCCGGGCAGGGCCGGGCCCACGGTGCCGCCGATGCGCTCGCCGTCCAGTGCGCGGCAGGGGTTGGAGCTGAGCATCAGCGTTTCGCTCATGCCGTAGCGCTCCAGAATGGTGTGGCCTGTGCGGGTCTGCCAGTCGCTGAAGGTGTCGATCAGCAAAGGCGCCGAGCCGCTGATGAACAAGCGCATGTGGCGGCAAGCCTCGGAGCTGAGCGCGGGCTCGTTGAGCATGCGCACATACAGCGTGGGCACGCCCATGAAGACGCTGGCCTCGGCCAAGCGACGGATCACCGCACGCGGCTCGAACTTGGCGAACCAGATCATCTTGGCGCCGGCCAAGAGCGCGCCGTGTGAGGCGACAAAGAGACCGTGCACATGAAAGATCGGTAGTGCATGGATCAGCACATCGTCGCTGCGCCAAGCCCAAAAGTCCTTCAGCATTTGCGCATTGCTGAGCAGATTGCGGTGGCTCAGCATCGCGCCCTTGCTGCGCCCGGTGGTGCCGCTGGTGTAGAGGATGGCAGCCAAATCGTCCGGGGCCTTTTCCGCCACGGTGTGCTGGTCACTCATCTGCGCGGCGCGGTCCAAGAGGCTGCCGCTGCGGTCGTCGTTGAGCGTGAACACATAGCGGGTGCCCGCCAAAAAGGCGAGCTTGGAAACCCAGCCGAAATGCTGGCCTGAGCAAACGAGCACGGCGGGCTCGGCGTTCTCGATGAAGTAGCTCAGCTCGGCCGCCTGGTAGGCCGGGTTCAGCGGCAGGTAGACATAACCGGCTCGCAGCACGGCCAGATAGAGCATCAAGGCTTCGACGCTCTTCTCCGTCTGCGCGGCGATACGGCTGCCGGGCGGCAGGTCCAGCGAGACCAGCAGATTGGCCAGCATGGCGGTGCCGCGCTCCAGATCGCGCCAGCTGTAGCGCAGCTCCGCGCCGTCTGCGCATTCGATGGCGCAGGCGTCCAGATCTTGGGGGAAGGCCGATTGCAGGGCGGCGAAGAGATTGGCGTTCATGGCGGGAAGCGAAAGGTGTTCTGTGCTTTGGCAATGGGTTTCAGCCCCGATTGTGTCTCCAAGCGTGGGGGCGCCAGGATGCTGACTTCGGGATTCAGCGGAGCGCGCTTTGCGAGGGCGCTGCTACATTGCGCTGGCCTGCATGTTTGCTTTGCTCGACTCACTTCGCGAGGCTGCCTCTGATCATGGATTCCACCTCTGGCTTGCCACAGCTGCCCTTTGACGTCGATGGTGTTTTGCGCCTGGCGGCGCAGTCCATGTTTGACACCTTTGCCCGCAGCACCGAGGGCATGTTGGTGGTGGACCGGGCGCACCGCATCGTCTGGATGAGCGAGGGCTATCAGCGCCTCTTGCCGGCCCTGGGCTTTGCCGATGTGCGCGAGATCATCGGCCGCCGGATCGTCGAGGTGGTGCCCAACTCCTTGATGCCCCAAGTGGTGGACAGCGGGCAGGCCATCTTGGTGGATCTGCTCAGCAACAAGGCGGGCACCTTCTTGGTCAGCCGCTTGCCGCTGCGCAATCCGCAGGGTGAGGTGGTGGGCGCCGTGGGCCTGGTGCTTTTGGATCACCCGGAGACCACCATGCAGCCGCTGATGGGCAAGTTCGCGGCGCTCCAAAATGAGTTGTGCGAGGCCCGGCAACAACTGGCCGCGCAGCGCCGCCCCAAGCACACGATTGCCAGCTTCATCGGCAGCAGCCCGGCGGCCATGGAGGTCAAGCGCCAGGCGCGGCGGGTGGCGCAGACCGACGCCAGCGTGCTGCTGCTGGGTGAAACCGGCACCGGCAAGGAGTTGCTGGCCCACGCCATCCATGCAGCTTCGCGGCGCGCCCACAAGCCCTTGGTGAGCGTCAATATCGCCGCCGTGCCGGACAGCTTGTTGGAGGCCGAGTTCTTCGGCGTCGCGCCGGGCGCCTACACCGGCGCCGAGCGCAAGGGCCGCGACGGCAAGTTCAAGATCGCCGATGGCGGCACTCTGTTTCTGGACGAGATCGGCGATATGCCGCTGGCGCTGCAAAGCAAGCTCTTGCGGGTTTTGCAGGAGCAGGAGTTGGAGCCGCTGGGCAGCAATCAGGTTGTGCAAGTGGATGTGCGGGTCATCGCCGCCACCAGCCGCGATCTGGCGGCGATGGTGGCGGCCGGGCAGTTCAGGGCGGATCTGTATTACCGCTTGAGTGTGGTGCCCATCCATGTGCCGCCGCTACGTGAGCGCGCGCAAGACATCGAGGTCTTGGTCGATGCCATTGGCGAAGACATCGCCCGGCGCAGTGGCCTGCCCCATAAGCTCTTGAGCCCGGGCGCCTTGCGCTGGCTGGCCGAGCAGCCCTGGCCGGGCAATATCCGCGAGTTGCGCAATGCGCTGGAGCAGGCCACCTTGATGAGCGATGAGGCCGAGCTGAGCGAAGCCTGCTTTGCCGCTTTCTCTGCCTCAGCCGCGACCTGCCGTTTGCAGACGGGCGGCCCGGCTTCCTCGCCGTCCGTGCCACCCGCTGGGTGTGTTGGCGATGCCTCCTTGCGGGCCTTGCCTGAGCTGATCGACCGGGTCGAGCGTGAAGCCATCGCCAAGGCACTCAGCGCCACGGCGGGCAATCGTGTGGCGGCTGCACGGTTGCTGCAGATCTCGCGTGCGTCGCTGTACCAGCGGCTGGCGCGCTGGCCGGAGCTGGCGCAAGATTCTTTTGCTGTCTGAAAAACAGACAGTGCCCAAAAGACAGACAGTCTTGACTCTAGGGGTGTCTGAAATCCGAGCGACTCCGGACTCGGCGGCGCCGTCTTGCTGTGCCGTTATGGTGCAGATGCGGCAGGGCGCCGTCCTGTCATCTGTTTGTCACCGCTGAAGCTCAGTGTTTGCACCAGGACAGCGCTCTGAGGCACGCTCTTTGCGTGCAAGCAGCATGGTCGCGCCGCCCAGACGCCCTTTCTTGGGGCCGTCTTGGGCGCTCTGATTTTCTTGAAACCCTGATGAGGAGCACGCTGTGAAGATGAGTCCATCGCATTTCTCCCGCGCCCAGACTCGCCAAGGCGGACGTCTGATCCCGCTGAGTCTTTTGGCCCTTGCGGCTTTGGCCGCTTGCTCCACGAGCGACGAGTCGATCGAGATCAATCTCAAGCCCGACTTCCTCGTCAGCATGAAGTCCAGCGACTATGACGGCAACAGTGACGATCTCTTGACCGCGGGCTTGGGCAAGACGGGGCTGGCCGCTGCAGTCCCGCCGGCCTATGCCGACCCGCTCAAGCCCACCGCGGCCGAGCTGCGACGCAGCGCCATTCACACCAATTACCGAGCCATCGTCGACATGACGGCCAACGGCGGCTACGGCCTGCTGTACGGGCCGAATGTAGGCCTCGATGGCACCGTCGGCAGCGGTGAGGGCAAGATTGCCGGCACCGAAGTCATCGGAGTCAGCGACGATGGCAGCGGCGAGCGCAATGTGACCTTGATGGTGCAAGTGCCAGCCAACTTCAATCCGGCCGACCCTTGCATCATCACCGCCACCTCCAGCGGCTCGCGCAGCATGTACGGCGCCATCTCCACCGGTGAATGGGGCCTGAAGAAGGGCTGCGCCGTGGCCTATGCCGACAAGGGAACCCATGCGGCAGGACATGATTTGGCCAGTGACACCGTGCCTCTGGTGGATGGCACCCGAAGCACCGCCGCCGCGGCGGGGAACACGGCCGCATTCAAGGCGAAGTTGAGCACCGCGGAACTCGCTGCGATCAATGCCGCTACGCCCAATCGTCTTGCCTTCAAGCATGCGCACTCGCAGCGCAATCCCGAGAAAGACTGGGGCACCTTCACCCTGCATGCCGTGCAGTTTGCGTTCTATGTGTTGAATGAGAAGTACGGTGAATCGCTCAGCGATGGCAAGAAGAAGGTCGTGATCAAGCCTAGCAATACGCTGGTGATCGCCTCCAGTCTGTCCAACGGTGGCGGCGCCGCGATTGCCGCCGCTGAAATGGACAGCGCCGGCCTGATCGACGGCGTGGCGGTCTCCGAGCCAGCGGTGCAAATGCCCAGCAGCTTGTCCGTGTCAGTGCAGCGCGGCAGCACAACGCCCAAGACCTTTGGTAAGCCGCTTTATGACTACATCACCCAGGCCAATCTGTTCCAGAACTGCGCCGGCTTGGCGACCGCTGGCTCGCCTGGCGCGGTGGGTGCCTACGCGGCCTGGAACGCGAATCGCTGTGCGGCGCTGAAGGCTAAGGGCTTGATCAGCGGCAACAACACCGCCGAACTGGCGGCCGACGCCTTGCAAAAGTTGCGTGACCACGGCTGGGAGGCCGAGTCCGACGCCTTGCACGCTTCGCACGCCGATTACGAGGTGCCGGCGGCTGTTGCGGCCACTTACGCCATGGCCTATTCACGCGCCAGCGTGAAGGACAAGCTCTGCGGCTATGGCTTTGCCGCAGCCACGGCGGCGGGCTTGCCAACCGTGGTGGCACCGGCCGCCCTGGCCGATATGTTTGCCAAAGGCAATGGCGTGCCGCCCTCGGCCGGTGTCACGCTGATCAACGAGAACGCCCTTGGCGGCCCGGCCCGCAATCAATTCTCGATTTCGGCCAGCAACACCGTGCCGGACTTGAATGCCGATGGCGCCAAATGCCTGCGCGACTTGCTGACCGGCACCGATGCCGCAGCCCGCGCGCTGCAAACCGGTGTGGACGAAACCCGCCGCAATGGCAATTTGCGGGGCCGCCCGGCCGTCATCGTGCATGGCCGCAATGACGCCTTGCTGCCAGTGAACCACACCTCGCGGCCCTATACCGCGCTGAACAAGACGGTGGAGGGCGCGGCCAGCCAGCTCAGCTATATGGAGGTCACCAATGCCCAGCATTTCGACACCTTCATCGGCCTGCCTGCTGCGCTACCGGGCTACGACAGCCGCTACATCCCGCTGCATGTGTATCTGAACCGCGCCCTGGATGCGGTCTATGACAAGCTCAAGACCGGCAAGTCGCTGCCGCCCAGCCAGGTGGTGCGCACCACACCGCGTGGCGGCGCACCGGGCTCAGCGCCGGCCATCACCGCGGCTCATGTGCCTGCATTTGCAGCAACGCCGGCGGCGGCCGACGCCATCACCATGAGCGGCAATACCTTGCGCGTGCCGGACTGAGCTTGCATCTAGGCGTGACGGGGCCCCCTGTGGATCCCGTCTGTCGGGCTGGGCTCGGTCTTGCCTTGCCTTTGCTTTGCCTTTTCTTTGCGAGATGGCTCGGGGCCGCACTGTTGTCGCGCGCAGGTGAATATTGCCGCCCGCGTCGAGCGCGGTTCTCAGCCGCTCAAGCCGGGCAGCTGCAGCCAGCGAGCCAAGCGTTCCTTCAAGGCAATGAAGTCCAAGGGCTTGGTCAGATGCTCATCCATACCGGCAGCCAGGCTGGCGGCGATATCGCTTTCAAGCGCATGAGCGGTCAAGGCCAGGATCGGGAAGCTGGGCATGGTGCCGCTGCGCTGCAATTCACGCAGACGGCGGGTGCATTCCAGGCCATCCATGCCGGGCATCTGGATGTCCATCAAGACCAGGTCGGGCGCTTGGCTATGACACAGATCGAGGGCCTCCAGCCCATTCTTGGCCAGACGGCTTTGCAGTCCCATCAGGGCGAGAAACTCCAAGGCCACGACCTGGTTGATGTGGTTGTCTTCGACCAAAAGAACGACAGGGGTGGCTTGAGCCGCGCCCGCGCTTGGCGCTTCCTTCTCTTCGGGCGGCTGGTCGCTGCCGATGGGGGCGCTGCTGATCGCGTACCGAGGGTTCTGCAGGGGCAAGCTGCGGTCAGCGTCAGCGCCTACTGAGCTGTTTGTGATCATCCTGCTCCCCCTCCAGACTGCAAAACAAGGCCGGTGATGTCAGCGGCGAGCCATATCAACAGATGGCTGCGCCGACTCCCCCTCGATGCCTTCAACGATTGTTCGACTTCAACTGCTGGGCCCTATCGCCGCCTTGGTCTGCGTGAGACCGGGCGCGTGAAGATCGGGCCAAACCCTGCGGGTCGCTTGTGCGGCGGAAGTGGATCGGCATTGTTGCCGCTGATGCGATCCTGCGCAATCAAGAATCGCAGGAATCGCCTCCGCATGGGCATGCCCCCTCAAGTCCGGGCTTGACCGGCGTGAAACCGATAGTTGCCGCGGCCTCTGCCTTCAAACCGCTGTGGCCTGTGTTTGCATCGCTGAAACTGGCGCCGGCTCAGCCCTACTGACAGCTTTGGGGCGCCCGCTCCCTAGAATGTCCGCTCCCAGCGCAGCAGCAGGCACTCCTCTATGTCCTCCGAAGGCACCATCCGCATCCGCGGCGCCCGTCAACACAATCTGAAGAATCTTGATCTGGACCTGCATACGGGGGAGTTGACCGTTGTGACCGGGCCCAGCGGTTCCGGCAAGTCCAGCCTGGTGTTCGACACGCTGTACGCTGAAGGTCAGCGCCGCTATGTCGAGACCTTCTCGGCCTATGCGCGCCAATTCCTGGACCGTATGGACCGCCCGGCGGTGGACAAGGTCGAGGGCGTGCCGCCAGCGATTGCCATCGACCAGACCAACCCGGTGCGCACCAGCCGGTCCACGGTCGGCACCATGACCGAGCTGAACGACCACCTTAAGCTCTTGTTTGCCCGCTCGGCCCAGCTCTT
Source organism: Roseateles sp. (assembly GCF_049240545.1). GTDB lineage: Bacteria > Pseudomonadota > Gammaproteobacteria > Burkholderiales > Burkholderiaceae_C > Paucibacter_A. The sequence goes on from NZ_JBMLSK010000211.1 coordinate 62,729, forward strand.
CGACAAGCAGACCGCCCAGGCGGTGCGCCACGACACGGCGCAGACGATTTATCTGGAACTGCTGGAGCGCACCAAGGAGCAAGACCCTCGCATCGTGCTGACCTTCCCGGTCGAGCTGCCGGCCACGACCAGCAGCGAGGAAGTGACGCAGTGGCTGTCGGCCAGCGGTTTCACGCGCGTGCAAGCCGAGCGTGAAGTGGCCACGCCCACCGGCCCGCGCAAGCTGCTGGATGTGGTGGCGGATCGCTTCCGCCTGCAGGGCGCCGACAAGCAGCGCGCCATGGAAGCGATTGAGCTGTGCCTGAAGCGCGGCAGCGGCCGTCTCAATGTCTATGTTCTTCCGGCAGAAGACGGTGACGCCGTCCTGTGGCGTTACTCCACCGGCCTGCATTGCCCCGACAGCGATCTGCGCTACCAGGAGCCGCAGCCGGCACTTTTCTCGTTCAACTCCGCCATGGGCGCTTGCGAGACCTGTCGGGGCTTCGGTCGCGTGATCGGCGTGGACCTGGGCCTGGTGATCCCGGACGAGAAGAAGACCTTGCGCAATGGCGCGATCAAGACGCTCTCCACCCCAGCCTGGAAGGACAGCCAGGACGATTTGCTTCGCTATGCCGGCGAGGCTGGCATCCCGCGCGACACGCCCTGGAACCAGCTCTCGCAGGCCCAGCGCGACTGGGTGATCCACGGCTCGCCGAACTGGACCGGCAACTGGAACAAGCAGTGGTACGGGGTCATGCGCTTCTTCGAGTACCTGGAGAGCAAGGCCTACAAGATGCACATCCGGGTGCTGC
>NZ_JBMLSK010000212.1:0-1058 GCF_049240545.1 Roseateles sp.
CGCGCCGCCAGATCCGCCACGAACCCGACAGCACCACCTGCGGCTGCGGCTGCGCCATGAAGCGCATCGGCGAGGACGTGGCCCAGAAGCTGGACTACGTGCCCGGCATCTTCACCGTCGAGCACCACATCCGCGGCAAGTGGGTGTGCGCGAAGTGCGAGACCCTGGTGCAGGCGCCGGTGCCGGCGCACGTCATCGACAAGGGGCTGCCCACCACCGGGCTGCTGGCCCAGGTGCTGGTGGCCAAATATGCCGACCATCTGCCGCTGTACCGGCAGGAGGCGATCTTCGAACGCGCCGGGATGAGCCTGCCGCGCTCCACGCTGGCGCAGTGGGTCGGTGCCTGCGGCGTCGAGCTGCAGCCGCTGGTCGGGGCGCTGAAGGCCGCACTGCTCAGCCGAGCGGTGCTGCACGCCGATGAGACGCCGGTGGCGATGCTCAAGCCGGGCCACGGCAAGACGCATCGGGCGTATCTGTGGAGCTACGGCACGACGGCCTTCGATCCGATCAAGGGTGTCGTGTTCGACTTCGCCGAGACCCGCGCTGGGCGCCACGTGCAGGCTTTTCTCGGCACCGACCGTGCCGATGCCAGCAGCAACGGCAGCAGCAGCGGCTGGCGCGGCACGCTGGTGTGCGATGACTACGCCGGCTACAAGGCGTTGTTCGGCGGCCAGATCGTCGAGGCGGGCTGTCTGGCGCATGCGCGGCGCAAGTTCTTCGACCTGTGGGCCAACCACCAGAGCGCGGTGGCCGAGCAGGCGCTGGGGTATTTCCGCGACCTGTACGCGGTCGAGCGCGAGGTGCAGGACCTGCAGGTCGATGAGCGACGCAGGATCCGGCAGCTGAAGGCCAAGCCGGTGGCCGATGCCCTGCAGGCGTGGCTGATCACGCAGCGGCAGAAAGTGCCGGAAGGGTCGGCGACCGCGAAGGCGATCGACTACAGCTTGAACCGCTGGACCGCGCTGACCCGTTACCTGGGCGACGGCAATCTGCCGGCCGACAACAACTGGATCGAGAACCGGATCCGGCCGATCGCGCTGGGGCGGGCGAACTGGCTG
>NZ_JBMLSK010000213.1:0-90720 GCF_049240545.1 Roseateles sp.
CGATCGCTGAGCTTGAAGCGCTCGATCAACGCGGCCTTGGGCTCATCGCTGTTGCGGATGATGCGGATGACCTCGTCGATATTGAGCAGCACCAGCTGCCGGCCTTCCAGCACATGGATGCGATCCAGCACCTTGGCCAAGCGATGCTGGGTGCGGCGCAGCACGGTCTGCTGGCGGTAGCCCAGCCATTCGCTGAGAATCTGGCGCATGCTCTTCAGCGTGGGCCGGCCGTCAGCGCCGATCATGGTCATATTGATCGAGGCCGAGGTCTCCAAGCTGGTGTGCGCCAAAAGCGTGGTGATCAGGTCTTGCTGCTCCACCGTCCGGCTCTTGGGCTCAAAGACCAGGCGCACCGGCGCGTCCTTGCTGGACTCGTCGCGCACCCCGTCCAAGACTGCCAAAAGGCTGGCCTTGAGCTGCAGTTGCTCTTGGCTGAGCGCCTTTTTACCGGCCTTGACCTTGGGGTTGGACAGCTCTTCAATCTCTTCCAGCACCTTTTGGCTGCTGGTGCCATGCGGCAACTCGGTGACGATCAATTGCCACTGACCGCGGGCCAGGTCTTCGATCTTCCAACGCGCGCGCAACTTCATGCTGCCGCGCCCACTTTGATAGGCTGCGCGAATGTCTTCCGCCGAACTGATCAGCTGGCCGCCGCCCGGATAGTCCGGGCCGGGCAGCAAGGTGAACAGGTCTTCGTCGCTGAGGTTCTCGTTCTTCAGCAGGGCCACGGCAGCCGCCGCCACTTCGCGCAGATTGTGGCTGGGCACCTCGGTGGCCATGCCCACGGCAATGCCGCTCGCGCCGTTCAAGAGCACAAAAGGCAAGCGCGCCGGCAGCTGGCGTGGCTCTTCGGTGGAGCCGTCGTAGTTGGGCGCGAAGTCCACCGTGCCTTCGTCGATCTCATCGAGCAGCAGGCGCGCAATCGGCGCCAAGCGCGCTTCGGTGTAACGCATGGCCGCCGCGCCGTCGCCATCGCGGCTGCCGAAATTACCCTGGCCGTCGATCAGCGGATAGCGCTGCGAGAAGTCCTGCGCCATGCGCACCAAGGCGTCGTAGACCGACTGGTCGCCGTGCGGATGGAAGCGGCCCAGCACATCACCGACCACACGGGCGCCCTTGACCGGCTTGGCGCCGGCCGTGCCGGTAAAGGCCAGGCCCATGCGCTCCATCGAATACAGAATGCGGCGCTGCACCGGCTTTTGGCCATCGCAGACATCGGGCAAGGCGCGGCCCTTGACCACGCTGAGGGCGTACTCCAGATAGGCTCGCTCGGCGTAATGGCCCAGAGTCAAGGCATCGGGGTCATCGCTGGGCGGCGGGGCGTCAAAAATCGAGGTCTGCTGAGTCATGGTTTGTCAGAGTGAATCGACAGGTGCTGGGCTCGAGCGGGCATGCTGTGTTGCAGCAAGACCCAGTACAGCTCCAGCACCAGATGAACATGGGCTTGGGTTTCGTCATAGGGCGGCACCACGCCACCCGCGCGGCGCACCGCGCCTTCGCCGGCGTTCCAAGCCGCCAAGGCCGCGTCAATGCGGCCAAATCGTTTGATCAAATCGGCGAGCATGCGCGCGCCGGTCAAGACATTGATGCGCGGGTCTAGCAATCGTTCCTCCACCGGGCGAAGACGCTCGCTCAGGCTGGCATAGCGGGTCGCCGCTGCGGGCGTGATTTGCATCAGCCCGATGGCGCCCCGCGGCGACACCGCATCGCGCTTGTAACCCGACTCCACCGTGATCACCGCCTTCAGCAAGGCCATGTCCACGCCGGTTAGCGCAGCGGCCTCGCGCAGATAAGGCTGCACCGATTTGACCTCGGGGGCGATCTCCAGCCAGGTCAGCAAATGACGACTGCTGTCTTGCTTGCCCGGCACACGACCGTGGCCAGCCTCGGCCGAACCCAGCACCAAGTTGTAAGCGCCATCAATTTGGCGCGTGGCCAGATGTGCCGTGCCTTGGGCATCGACATAACCCCAAAGCTCAGCTTGCACCGGCAAGGCAAACCAAAGAAGAGCGGCAGCCATCGCATAACGGGCCGACATCACTCGCCCTCCTCGCCCAAGGCCAGGCGGGCTTGGTACTCGCGGTCCAGCATGGACATGACGATCAGGCTGTCGTAACCATCGGCGCCATCCCAATTGACCCGCACGCTTTCGCGCAAACGGCCCTCTTCCACAAAGCCCTCGCTGGCGTAGAGCTTGAGTGCTCGGGTATCGAGCGCCTTCACATCCAGCCAAAAGCGATGGGCATGCAGCTGCGTGAAGGCCAGCTTTTTCAACAAGCGCACGCAGGCCCGGCCCAGGCCTTGCCCCTTGGGTGCCAAGACGATGCGCTTCAGTTCAACCGACCCATGCGGATTGCGGCAGCCTTGAAAGATCACAAAGCCGGCGCGCGCCGAGTCCGGCCCCGCCTCGATGATGAAGTGGCGAAAGTCTGGAAAACGCACCGCGCCTTCATGCTGGGTGCGCTCCCAAGGCGTGATGAAGGGCCGGTTGCTGCCGTCTTGCTCCACCGAGACCACAAAGTCCAGGTCCGACAACATGGTCGGACGCAGATGGACTCGCGGCGTGCTCATATATCGACTTCCACCGAGTCGCCGTGAATCTCCATCAACTCCCGGCGGGATGACGCCTCGCCCTTGCCCATCAGCTTGTTGATCGCCACCTCGGTCTCGGCCAAATCGAGCTGACCGTAGGTGATGGTGCTGAGTCGCCGAGTCTCGGGGTTCAGCGTGGTGTCCCACAACTGCGTCGCGCTCATCTCGCCCAGGCCTTTGAAGCGGCTGATGCTCCAGGAGCCTTCACGGGCGCCTTCCTTGCGTAGCTTGTCCAACGTGGCGGTCAGCTCGCCCTCGTCCAGCGCATAGATCTTGGCGGCGGGCTTTTTGCCACGGGCCGGTGCATCCACCCGGTACAGCGGCGGGCGCGCCACGAAGATGTGGCCGGCTTCCACCAGCTTGGGGAAGTGACGGAAGAACAGGGTCAAGAGCAGCACCTGGATGTGCGAGCCGTCCACGTCCGCGTCCGAGAGGATGCAGACCTTGCCGTAGCGCAGGCCGCTCAAATCGGGCGAGTCGTTCTTGCCATGCGGGTCCACGCCAAGAGCCACCGAGATGTCGTGGATTTCGTTATTGGCGAACAGACGGTCGCGTTCCACTTCCCAGGTGTTGAGCACCTTGCCGCGCAGCGGCAGGATGGCCTGGGTTTCTTTGTTGCGGCCCATCTTGGCGCTGCCACCGGCCGAGTCGCCCTCGACCAGGAAGATCTCGTTGTGCAGCAGATCGCGGCTTTCGCAATCGGTCAATTTGCCGGGCAACACCGCCACGCCGGAGCCCTTGCGCTTCTCGACTTTTTGCGAGGCGCGCTGGCGGGTCTGCGCCTGCTTGATGACCAGCTCGGCCAGCTTCTTGCCAAACTCCACATGCTGGTTCAGCCACAGCTCCAGACCCGGCTTCACATAGGTGGAGACCAAACGCAGCGCGTCGCGGCTGTTTAGGCGCTCCTTGGTCTGGCCTTGGAATTGCGGATCCAGCACCTTGGCCGAGAGCACAAAGGAAGCGCGCGAGAACACATCGTCGGGCATCAGCTTGACGCCCTTGGGCAAGAGGCTGTGCAGCTCGATAAAGCTCTTGATGGCACCGAACAGGCCGTCTTTGAGACCCGACTCATGCGTGCCGCCTGCCACCGTGGGGATCAGGTTGACATAGCTTTCGCGCATGGTCTGACCCTCTTCGGTGAAGGCCACGCACCAGGCGGCGCCCTCGCCTTCGGCGAAGTTCTCGGTCTCGCTGCGACCGGCATATTGTTCGCCTTCGAACAGCGGGATCAGCGGCTCGGCCGTCAAGGTCTGCTGCAGATAGTCGCGCAGGCCGCCCTTGTAAGACCAGGTCTGCACATCACCGGACTTCTCATTCGTCAGCGTGACGATGACGCCCGGCATCAGCACCGCCTTGCTGCGCAGCAAATGCACCAACTCGTTCTTGGGCAGGTCAGCGCTCTCAAAATACTTGGCATCGGGCCAGACGCGCACCGTCGTGCCCTGCTTGCGGTCGCCGCGTTCGGCCTTGCGCACCGCCACGGCCTCGACCACATCGCCGTTCTCAAAGGCCAGCGTGGCCACCTCGCCGCCGCGCCAGACGGTCACTTCCAAGCGCTTGGCCAAGGCATTGGTAACGCTGACGCCAACGCCGTGCAGGCCGCCCGAGAAGCTGTAGGCGCCGCCCGAGCCCTTGTCGAACTTGCCGCCGGCATGCAGACGGGTGAAGACGATCTCGACCACCGGCACGCCTTCTTCGGGGTGCAGGCCGAAGGGAATACCGCGGCCATCGTCGGCAATCGACACCGAGCCGTCGCTGTGCTGGATCAGGTCGATGCGCTTGCCGAAACCGGCCAAGGCCTCGTCGGCCGCGTTGTCGATCACTTCCTGGATCGTGTGCAAGGGGTTGTCGGTGCGGGTATACATGCCCGGCCGCTGCTTGACGGGCTCCAAGCCCTTGAGCACGCGGATCGAACCCTCGCCATAGGAGCCGAGGGTCGGGGTATTGCTGGAGGAGGAAGAGGATGCTTTGCTGGTCGCCATGGGGCGGGATTCTAGGCGGCTGCACCGGGGCCCCTCCCCAACACCCGCTAGCATGACGAGCCTATGAGTCTTGCTTTTGAACTTTCCTCACAACCTCGGCACCCCTGGGCGGGTCCCATGGCCATATTGGCCTTTGCCATGACTGTGAGCCTGGCGCCCACGCCAGCCAGCGCTCAAGCCGACGCCAGCCGCTACACCGCAGGACCAGCCCTGACCATGGAGCTGAAAAACGCCCAGTGGTTTGACGGCAAGGGCTTTCGCAAAGGCACGCTCTACGTCAAGGAAGGCAAGTTCACGAATCAAAAAATCCCCAAGCCACAGCGGCGCATGGACTTGCAGGGCCAGTTCCTGCTGCCGCCCTTGGCTGAGGCGCACAACCACAATTTGCAAAACGCCTGGGGCTGGGGGCGCTACGCCAACAACTACCTGCGCGACGGCGTGTTCTACGCCGCCATGCAATGCGGCGAACCCAAGGGCGTGGCGGCAGCGCGCAGCCTGGCCGCGCAAGCGCCCGGCCCGGATGTCTTGTTCACCAGCGCTTGCATCACCTCGTCCGACGGCATGCCCTTGGCTCAGTTGCTGGCCGAGGACCCAGGCGCTGGGGCGCCCAAGCCGAAACTGGAAGACTTCGCCGACAAGGCCTTGCTGCTGATCGACACAGCCGAGCAGCTGAACCAAAAGTGGCCGCTGGTGGCGCCGCGCAAGACTGATCTAGTCAAGCTGATGATCAGCCGCAGCGAAAGCCCCGACTTGCGCAACGACCCCAAGCAGCTGGGTCGCCTGGGCCTCAAGCCCGAGCTGGTGCCGGCCATTGCCAAGCGCGCCCACCAGGACGGTCTGCGTGTGCTGGCCCATGTAGACACGGCGGCCGACTTCAGCCTAGCGGTGCAGTCCGGGGTTGATTGGCTGGCCCATTTACCGGGCTATGTCTTCCACGAGGGCGTGAGCCCCGAGGCCTACCGAATCAGCCCGGAGGCGGCCGCCGAGGCCACAAAACGCAAGGTGGCGGTGATCACCGCCACCGTTTCAAGCACCCTGTTCCGAATGCCGGTCGACAGCCAAGCGGCGGTGCGGCGCCTGCAAGCCGAGAACTTGCAAACACTGAAAGCCGCCGGCGTGCCCCTGCTGCTGGGTTCAGACCTCTTCAACGGCACGGCTTTGGCCGAGCTGCGCCATCTGGACGGATTGGCGGCACTGGACCGCGCCACCCTGCTGCGCATCGCCAGCATCGAGACGCCGCATGCCCTGTTCCCCAAACGTCGCCTGGGTTGCTTTGAATCGGGCTGCGAAGCCAGCTTTTTGTTGCTGGCAGGCAATCCCTTGAACGATCTGGACGTGCTGAATCGCATTCAGCTGCGCGTCAAGCAAGGACGGGTTTTGAGCACGCCTTGACGGCATCGACCGACCGACCCGGCAGAACTTGGCTACATTGCAAAGCATGGAAAAGACCGAAGGCCAGGACAGAGCAACACTGTCGATGTTCCAGGTGCTGCTCTGCGGCGCCCTGATCGTGACCGTGTCCATGGGCATACGCCACGGCTTTGGCCTGTGGCTGCAGCCCATCACCATGGACCGGGGCTGGACGCGTGAGACCTTTGCCTTTGCGCTGGCCATTCAAAACATCGCCTGGGGCATTGCCGGCCCCTTCACCGGCATGCTGGCGGACCGTTTTGGGCCCTTCCGCGTCTTGATGGTCGGGGGCGTTTTGTATGCCCTGGGCCTGGTCTTGATGGCGCTTTCGACCTCGGGCCTGGCCTTCACCGGCAGCGCTGGGCTCTTGATCGGGATTGCGCAGTCGGGCACCACCTATGCGGTGATTTACGGCGTGATTGGCCGCAATGTGGCAGCCGAAAAACGCAGCTGGGCCATGGGGGTGGCGGCTGCGGCTGGCTCCTTCGGGCAATTCTTGATGGTGCCGGTGGAAAACTGGCTGATCGCCAGCAGCGGCTGGCAAAACGCCTTGTTCATTCTGGCCTGCGCGGCCTTGATCATCGTGCCGCTGGCCTTTGGCTTGCGCGAACCGGCGCGCGCAGCAGCGCCGCAGGGTCATTCGCAAAGCATCATGCAAGCCCTGCGCGAGGCTTTTGGCTACCGCAGCTTTCAGCTTTTGATGGCGGGCTATTTTGTCTGCGGCTTTCAGGTCGTTTTCATTGGCGTTCACATGCCCAGTTACCTGAAGGACCAAGGCTTGAGCCCGCAGGTGGCCACCTACGCCCTGGCCTTGATCGGCCTCTTCAATGTCTTCGGCACCTATGCCGCAGGCGCCCTGGGGCAGCGTTTCCCAAAGCGCTACATCCTGTCTTGCATCTACGCCCTGCGCTCGGTCGCCATCGTGCTGTTTTTGGTTTTGCCGCTGACGCCTGCTTCGGTCTATGTGTTCTCTGGCGTGATGGGCTTGCTGTGGCTCTCCACCATTCCGCCCACCAATGCGGTGTTGGCCCAGATGTTCGGCCTGCAGCACATGTCCATGCTGAGTGGCTTTGTGTTCTTGAGCCACCAGATTGGGAGCTTCTTGGGCGTCTGGCTGGGCGGGCGGCTCTTTGACACGACCGGCAGCTATGACGTGGTCTGGTGGTTGGCCGTGGCGCTGGGCGTGATAGCGGCCTTGGTGAATCTGCCGGTGCGCGAAACGGCCATCGTCAGGCCGACCCGCGGCGCTGCGCCCGCCATGTAGGGTGGCCGCTCTAACTAGCCAGGACGAGAATATGCGCGGCAAAGGCCTTCGCTTCTTGATTTGGAGCCTCTGCTTGTTGGCTCTGGCCCTGGTGTTTGTGGCCTATCTTCAACCCGGCCTGATGGTTCAGCTGTCTGAGCAGATTTGGGCCTGTTTCTGAAATTGATGAGTACCTCGACTCCCCCTTCCAAATGGCTGCTGCGCTGGGCGCAAGCGATGCGCCCAGGCGCCACCGCACTGGATCTGGCCTGCGGCAGCGGCCGCCATGTGAAATACCTGGCCGGCCAAGGCATGAGGGTCACCGGCGTGGACATCGATGCTCAGGCCACGGCCGGGCTGGAAAACCTGGCCGAGATCATCACGGCCGATATCGAGTCCGGCCCTTGGCCGCTGGGCGAACGCCAGTTCGACCTGGTGCTGGTCACCAACTACCTCTGGCGCCCGCTGATCCCGCGCATCAAAGCGGCTGTCGCTCCCGGCGGCTGGCTGATTTACGAAACCTTTGCGCAAGGCCAACAAAGCATAGGCCGGCCGGCCCGGCCTGAGTTCTTGCTGAAGACCGGCGAGTTGCTCGATGCTTGCGCCGGGCTCAGCATCGTGGCCTTTGAGGACGGTTTTGAAGCGATGGCGGTCAACCCCCGCTTCGTGCAGCGCGTTGCTGCGGTTCGAGAGACGCCGGACGGGGATTTCCAGCGCTACACGCTCGACCAGGCCGAGACTTCCTTGGCCTGAGTAGAATCGTCGGATAAATAGGAACTCGCAATGAACGGACTTGTTGGCAGCATCGTCGCCTTGGTGACACCGATGCAAGAAGACGGCAGCATCGATTACCCCACGCTGCGCAAACTGATCGACTGGCACATCGCCGAGGGCACCAGCTGCGTCTGCGTGGTCGGCACCACCGGTGAGTCGCCCACCGTCAGCATGGAAGAAAACCGCGAGGTCATCCGCGCTGCGGTCGAGCATGCTGCGGGCCGCGTCACCATCATGGCCGGCACTGGCGCCAATTGCACCGCCGAAGCCATCGAATTGAGCCGTTACGCCAAGGAAGTCGGCGCCGACTGCACCTTGTCCGTCGTGCCCTACTACAACAAGCCCTCGCAAGAAGGCATCTATCAGCACTACAAGGCGATTGCCGAGGCCGTGGACATCCCCATGATGCTCTACAACGTGCCCGGCCGCACCGTGGCCGATATGCAGCCCGAAACCACGCTGCGCTGCGCCCAGCTGCCGGGTGTGTTTGGCATCAAGGAAGCGACCGGCAATATCGAGCGCGCGGCCTATCTGATCAAGCACGCGCCCAAGGGCTTTTCGATCTACTCGGGTGACGATGGCACCGCGATTGCCTTGATGCTGCTGGGCGGCCATGGCAATGTCAGCGTGACTGCCAACATCGCCCCCCGCGCCATGAGCGAGCTCTGCCGTGCCGCCCTGGCTGGCAATGTGAGCGAAGCCAAACGCCTCCACTTTGAATTGCTCGGTCTGCACAAGAACTTGTTCTGCGAATCGAGCCCGGCGCCGACAAAATGGGCGCTGTCGCGCCTGGGCCGTTGCCAGAACGTGATGCGCCTGCCCATCACCCCCTTGACCGAAGCCGGTCAGGCGCTGGTGGGTCAAGCCATGAAAGAAGCAGGATTGCTTTGAACGCTGGGCAGCTTGGCCGAGCCGCCAGTCTGCTCTAATCCCCCCATCGAGTTTTGCCCCACATGTACAGCGGGCCGCGTTCCAGCGGCCCGAGCCACGGAGATGTCTAGCGTGACCCGTTCTTCTTTTGTTTCCCCCTTGGCCACCCCGGTGCGCTTGGCTTGCCTGGTGTTGGCGGGGTCGCTGACCGCTTGCAGCTCATTCGACAACACCTTCTCCTCGGACAAGGTCGACTATCGCAGCGGCGCGCGTCAGACCACCGGCTTGGACGTACCGCCCGATTTGACTCAACTGGCCCGAAACAACCGCACGCAAAGCGCCGATGGCGCGGTGAGCGCGGCGGCCTTCCAGAAGAAAGTTGACAGCAACCCAGCAGCGAACGCCACGCCTGGCGCAGGCAAGCCCAGCGTCGCCTTGAATGCGGCCGGTGATGTCCAGCTGGAGCGCGACGGTGCAGACCGCTGGCTGCGCACCTCGCTGACACCCGAGCAGCTCTGGCCTCAGCTGCGCGAGTTCTGGCAAGAACGTGGTTTTGAGCTGACCAAGGAAGTCGCCGAGATCGGCGTGATGGAAACCAGCTGGAACGAGAACCGCGCCAAGCTGCCGCAAGACGCAATTCGGGCCACCATCGGCAAGGTCTTTGACGGCTTCTATTCCACCGGCGAGAAGGACATGTTCCGCACTCGCGTGGAGCGTTCAAGCACCGGCACGCAAATCACCATCAGTCACCGAGGCATGCAAGAGGTCTACACCGGCCCGCAAAAAGACAACACGGCTTGGCAGGCACGCCCCTCCGATCGCGAGTTGGAAGCCGAGATGCTCTCTCGCCTGATGCTCAAGTTGGGAGCGAAGGAAGAGCAAGCCAAGGCTGCGGTCGCTGCCGCCAATGCACCTGCGGTGACCAGCGGGCAAGCTGCCGCGGCCGCAGCAGTTGCAGCGCCGGTCGCACGCAAGCTGAGCGACGTGCCGGACAGCCTGCAGGTCAACGAAGGCTTCGAGCGCGCATGGCGCCGGGTCGGCCAGTCGCTGGATCGCCACGGCTTCACCATCGAAGACCGCGATCGCAAGCAAGGCCTGTTCTTCTTGCGTTATGCCGACCCCAACCAGGCCGGCAAGGAAGAACCCAACTTCTTCCAACGTCTTTTCAGCTCGGACACCGCACCGACAGCCACGCGCTACCGCGTCTCGGTCAAGTCCGAGGGTGAGCGCAGCACGGTCAGTGTGCTCGACGACAAGGGCCAACTGCAGACCGGCGAGAATGCCAAGCGCATCCTCAATCTGCTGATGGATGACCTGCGCTGATTGAGTAGACCCCGCCTCTCTTGAAGACGCCGTTTCAGCCGCAAGGTTGGCGGCGTTTTTCTTTTGTCATGCCTCGCTTTTTTGAATCGAAGCTTTGATGCGTTTTTGTAATTTGGGAAGCGGCAGCGGTGGAAACGCGAGTTTGGTGGAGGCCAGTCAAGGCATCACTCACACCCAACTCTTGGTGGACTGTGGCTTCAGTCTGCGCGAACTGACGCGGCGCCTACAACGCGCCGGCAGCAGCCCAGAGCTGCTCAACGGCATCTTTATCACCCATGAGCACGGCGACCATATCGGCTGCGCCCTGAAGCTCTCCGAGAAGTACAAGATCCCCTTGTGGACCAGTCGCGGCACCTGGCGCTCGATCGCACAGCCTGACTTCCCTAAGGCCTTGTTGCACTTCCTCAGCGACGGGGAAGAAATCAGCCTGGGCGACATGAGCCTGCAGGCCTTCGCGGTGCCGCATGATGCGCACGAGCCGCTGCATCTGCGCTGCAGCGATGGCGCTCGGCACCTGGGTTTGATCACCGACCTGGGTCACGCCAGTACTCGGGTCATCCAAGCTTTGCAAGCTTGCCACGCGCTGCTGCTTGAGTTCAATCATGACGAAGACTTGCTGCGTGCTTCCAATTACCCTGCCAGCTTAAAACGCCGCATCTTGGGTAGCCATGGCCACCTTTCCAACACTGCCGCCGGCGAGCTCTTGCGGCAATGCCTGCACCCCGGCTTGCGGCATGTGGTGGGCGCCCATCTGAGCGAACGCAACAACAGGCCCGAATTGGCCGCGCAAACATTGGCAAAGGTACTGAACATCGAGACTCACGAGGCTCTGCTTTGTCATCAGCAGTCAGGTCACCCCTGGTTGAGCGTCTGAGCCGGAGAAGCCAAAACCGGCCCCAGAAAAGCAAAAAGCCACCGGGCTTGCGCCCGGTGGCTTTTCAAGTATCAGAACGAGGTCTGATTACTTGCTGACTGCGGAAGCAGCAGTTGCGGCAGCAGCGCCGACAGCCGAAGCTGCGTCAGCAGCGCCGGCAGCAACAGCGGAAGCAGCAGTAGCGGCAGCAGCGTCAACAGCGCTGGCAGCGGCCGAAGCGGCTTCAGCAACAGCGGGAGCCACGACAGCAGGAGCTTCTTCCTTCTTGCCGCAAGCGGTCAGAGCAACAGCAGACAACACAGCAGCCAACAGGATCGACTTGTTCATACTTATCCTCAAAATTCGTTAAACGAAATTGCAATTACCGGTAATTTTTTGAAGCTTTACAACCAAATCGAAACCCAAGGGCTTCGACAGACTGCAAACTTCTGCATGACAAGACGCGGAAACCTCGAGCGCTTCCATCGCCTAGCCTCTAATTATAGCGTTAGCTTTTGAAAGCCCTTACAGGCCCAATGTCGTGCTGGCAAAGGATTCTTCAGAGCGTTGCGCCAAAGCATCAAAGTAGTCCTTCGAGCGCGACACCTCAGACAAGGCAACCGAGGCCGCCCCCCGCCACAGACGCTTGTCGTGCAGCCTGATGCTGAAGGCTGACGCAACGTTCAACTGGCGCCCGTCCTCAGACCAAAAAAACAAGGCGGCAGGACCGCTTGGACCGACAGCCGCCAGCGCTTCAGGCCCATAAGCTCGGGCATGGACGCAATGCCCCCAAGTGGCCCGCCACTGAACGAAACGAGGCTGAAGCCGCGCCAAATCTTCATACTGCTCGGCCAATAGATGCAAGAGACGGCCCGGTCGAGCCCAGCGCTTCAATGCCGCCAAGACCTCGACATCAGACCAGGGCCAATCAGAAAAGCTCGAATCCAAGCAATACAGCTGTGTGCGATCTTCGGCACAAGCCTGCAGCAAGGCCTGTCTGAGCGTGTCGAGAAACTCACGCCGGCCTTCGAACTGACGAGCCTGTAACTCAATCATCTCAAGCCTGATCCGACATGGGCTGAACCCAGCCGTCCTCAACCCATTGGCTGAGCAATTCACGCGCCGGCTCTGAGAGCTGCCCCACTTGCTTGACGCTGAGCTGCTTGCTGTCGGCAAAGGCCCGCATCAATTTGGCGTCACGACCGCCCGCGCGGAAGGACTCACCATTGATGAAGATATGCGCCTTGTCGTACATCATGCGACTACGTCGATCCAGGCTAACGCCCTGCCCTGGCGGCAACTCGGAACCCGCTTCAAACCAAACGCGCGGCTTGGGCTCGGTCAGCGCCTCGCCCAAGGCGCGCTCCAAAGCCAAGGGTTCACGCAGCGCACGCTCGGCGGCATCACGGGCGAATTCCAGCAACTGATCGGGCACCAAGCCGGGCGTCACCGTGGCCGGTTGCTTGGGATCGGCATACATGCGATTCGCATAGGCCTGATCCTCGTCGTCCATCAAACGACTCAACAAGTCCTTGGCCAACTCGGCGCGCCAAGGGGTGCGAAAACCCACCGAGCAGGTCATGCACTCGCCAACCGCAATGCCGTCATGCGCCCAGCCGGGCGGCAGATAGAGCATGTCGCCGGCATCCAGTACAAACTCTTCTTCGGGCTCGAAGTCCGCCAACAACTTGACCGGCACGCCCTCGCGCAAGGCACCGCTGGTGGCCACGCCTTGGCGACCAATGCGCCAGCGCCGCTGACCCTGCACCTGAATCAAGAACACATCGTAGGAATCAAAATGCGGGCCGACCCCGCCGCCATCGCTGGCGTAGGAGATCATCAAATCGTCGAGCCGGACCTCGGGCACAAAGCGAAAGCGATTGAGCAATTCGGCAGCGGCGGGCACATGCTGCTCCAAGCCCTGCACCAGCAGGGTCCAACCCGCTTTTGAGTACGGCGGCAGCTTGGCTACCGGACCGGGGTACAGCGCCCAACGATCCTTGAACGCACTGACCAGGCGGGACTCAACGTCTTCGCTTGCGGCCAACTGAGCCAACTCGCTTCGCGTGACCGGCGACCGAACGCCTGGCAGTGCTTGGCGCACCAACAAAGGCTTCTTCTGCCAGTGACGGCGCATGAATTGTTCGGGCGTCAGGCCGCCCAGCAGCGGCAGTTTTTCTTGGATGTTCATGCCCACATTGTCGCTTGAGCCGCTGCCGATGGAACTGGGTCGCAGAGCTCGTCGCCCCCTCTTCAGTCCAGGCCGCTGAGGTCGAGCTTCGGCACGGCTTTCTTGTTTGCGCTGTAACGCGATGAACACGCAGCTTACATGCGCCTTGAGCGCAGATTCAACGGACGCCCAAGCCTTGACATCGTGCGAACGCGGGCAAGGCCTTGATGTGTTCTTGGTGCGACCCCTGGGGCCACCAAGCCCTGTGAAACAATGTCGGCATGAAAATTTCTGCCCCCTGCATCGTCTCCCTCAGCTGGAGACTAGAAGACGCCCAAAGCCATCTGATCGATGAGTTGACCGAAGCCCTTGAGTTTTTCTATGGCGGGCAAGACCTGTTCGCCAAGGTTGAAGAGGCGCTGGAAGGCCAGGAAGCTGGCTTTCAAACCATTGTGGGCCTAGAGCCGGAGCATGCCTTCGGTGACTACGATTCCTCGCTGGTCTGCTTTGAAGCACGCAGCCTCTTCCCGGCCGAGTTGGAGCCCGGCATGCAAGTCGAAGGACTGCCCGAGGGCGCGGTGACCGAAGACATGCCGCGCGACGCCATCTACATCGTCACCGAGGTCTACCCCGAGCATGTGGTGCTGGACGGCAACCACCCGCTGGCCGGCGTGGGCCTGCGCATGCATCTGAAGGTCTTGGATGTGCGCGAAGCCACGGCCGAAGAACTAGAAGCCGGCAGCCTGGGTGAAGCGGTATTTCAGCTGCCCAGCGGCGCACCGCCGGATGCGCAGTTGCACTGAGCGCTAGGCCTTCAAGGGCAAGGCTCAAGCTTTGCCGGTCGAGCCGAAGCCGCCCTCGCCACGCTGGGTGGCATCGAAGTCGTTGACAAGCCGGAAGCTGGCCTGCACCACCGGCACCAGTACCAATTGAGCGATGCGCTCCATCGGCTCGATCACAAAGGCACTCTGACCCCGATTCCAGCAGCTGACCATCAGCTGGCCCTGGTAGTCGGAGTCGATCAAACCCACCAAATTGCCCAGCACGATGCCGTGCTTATGACCCAGGCCGGAGCGCGGCAGGATGATGGCCGCCAGACCCGGGTCGCCGATGTGAACGGCCAAGCCGGTCGGGATCAGCGTGGTCTGGCCGGGTTCCAAGGTGATGGCTGCATCCAGACAGGCGCGCAGGTCCAGGCCGGCGCTACCGGGGGTGGCATAGGCGGGCAATTGCTCGGCCATGCGGGCATCGAGCACTTTCAGATCAACTGTGGTCATGGGCGTTGGGTGTGTAGCAAACGCTCGGCAATGCCGCGCACCAATTCGCGCGCCAGTGTGAGCTTGTCGTTATGGGGAATCTCGCGCTCGCCCTCGGCGTCGATCAAAAGCAAGGCGTTGTCATCGCGGCCAAAAGTGGCCGGTCCGATATTGCCGACGATCAGCGGCACGCCCTTGCGGATCAGCTTGGCGCGGCCATGCGTAACCAAGTCTTGACTCTCGGCCGCAAAGCCCACGCAATACGGCCCCTGCGGCAAGGCGGCCACGGCGGCCAAAATGTCCGGGTTCTCCGTCATCGCGATACTGGGCGCTTGGCCGCTGCCGTCTTTTTTGATCTTGTGATCGGCTGCGGCTGCGGGGCGCCAATCGGCCACAGCGGCGGTGGCCACAAAAACGCGGTGCGAGGCCGCCAGAGGCAGCACCGCATCGAACATCTGCTGCGCAGTCTGCACATCGATGCGCTTCACGCCACGCGGCGTGGGCAGATGCACCGGGCCGGCCACCAGGGTGACCTCCGCCCCCGCTTCACGTGCGGCGCGCGCGATGGCAAAACCCATCTTGCCGCTGGAATGATTGGTAATGCCGCGCACCGGGTCGATGGGCTCAAAAGTGGGCCCGGCGCTGATCAAGAGCTTCAGCCCCGCCAGCCGCTTGGGCTGGAACAAGGCGATCACTTCGTCCAGCAGTTCGGCAGCCTCCAGCATGCGGCCGTCACCGACCTCACCGCAAGCCTGATCGCCGTTGCCGGGGCCGAGCAAGAAGGCGCCATCGGCGCGAATCTGTTCCAGATTGCGCTGGGTGGCCGGGTGCGCCCACATCTCGCGGTTCATGGCCGGCGCAACCGCCAGTGGGCAGCGCTCGATCGGGCGCGCCAGGGCCATCAAGCTGAGCAAATCATCGGCACGGCCCTGTGCCAATTTGGCAATGAAGTCGGCGCTGGCCGGCGCCACCAGCATCAAGTCCGCCTCGCGGCTGAGGTTGATGTGGGCCATATTGTTGGGTTCGCGCGCGTCCCATTGGCTGCTCACCACCGGCCGGTTGGAGAGCGCCTGCATGGTCACCGGGGTGATGAACTGCTCGGCAGCTTCGGTCATCACCACCTGCACGGTAGCGCCCGCCTTGCTGAGCAGACGCACCAGTTCAGCGGACTTGTAGCAGGCGATGCCGCCGGACAGACCCAGCAAGATGTGCTTGCCGGCCAGATGTTGAAGTTCACTCATGCGCGCACTCTAGCTCAGAGCCCCGCTCAGGCGCGGCGACGGAACACCACGTCCCAAACCCCGTGGCCGAGCTTCAGACCACGGTTTTCGAACTTGGTCAGCGGGCGGTAGTCGGGCTTTTCGGCGAAGCCTTGGGCGGTGTTCTCCAAGCCCGACTCGGCCGACAAGACCTCCAGCATCTGCTGGGCATAGGGTTCCCAGTCGGTGGCGCAGTGCAAATAGCCGCCGGGGCGGATGTGCTGGATCAGCTTGGCCACAAACGGCGCCTGGATCAGGCGGCGCTTGTTGTGACGCGCCTTGTGCCAAGGGTCAGGAAAATAGATGTGCACACCGGCCAACGAGGCCGGGGCAATCATCTGCTCCAACACCTCGACGGCGTCGTGTTGAACGATGCGGATATTGTTCAAGCCACGCTCGTCGATGTGTTTGAGCAAGGCTCCCACGCCGGGCTCGTGCACCTCGCAGCCGATGAAATCGGTGTCGGCCAGGGTCTGGGCGATCTTGGCGGTAGCGTCGCCCATGCCAAAGCCAATCTCGAACACCAGCGGCGCCTCGCGGCCGAATACTTCGACCGGATTCAGTCGCTCGGGTTTGAAAGGCAGCACGAACTTGGGGCCCAACTCGGCCAAGGCCTTGACCTGCCCCGAGCCCATGCGCCCGGCGCGCACCACAAAGCTCTTGATCGGCCGATGTTTATGGGCATCCGCTGCAGATTCGGCGGGGGCGAGGGGCTCCGGCTGCTCGGGAAGTTCTGACATAGGCTTGGAATGAGTAAGAGAAAAAAGAGAAAGACTCGCTGGCGAGGGGCGGCAAGTCTATCCGACCCGAGTCTAGCCGCCCCGGCTGGGGGGACACTTGGCCCCGAGCCGCCAGTAGGGAAAGAATCAGCTCAGATGGTCGAGCACGACAGCGCTTGCGATGAATGGGGTCGCCATATCGCTGATGGTGCAGGCAGCCTGGACTTGCTCAATCGCGCGCTCGGCTGCGGCCGGGTCCGCCGCATGCACCCAGGCCAAGACCTCGCCCGCCTCGACCGCCTCGCCCAAGGCGCGCATGGCATAGAGGCCGACGCGGGGATCAATCAGATCCGAGGCCCAACGGCGACCACCGCCCAACTCCACAACAGCGAGCCCGATGTCGCGGGTGCGCATGGCCGTCAACACACCGCTGCGAAGCGCGGGCACCGGCAGCCGCACGGGTGCCTGCGCCAGATAGTGCTGCGGGCGCTCCAGCAAATCACTGGGGCCACCCAAGCCGGCCACCATGCGCGCAAAACGCTCGGCGGCAGCACCGCTATCCAAAGCCTGTTGCAGCCGGCGTCGGGCGTCTGCCGTATCGCTGGCCAAGCCACCCAGCAGCAACATCTCGCTACCCAGCGCCAAGGTCACCTCATGCAGCCGCGCCTCGCGCACGCCCTGCCCCGTCAGATAGCGGATCGCCTCGTCCATCTCCAGTGCATTGCCGACTTCGCGGCCCAGCACTTGGTTCATATCGGTGATCAGCGCCCGCGTTGGCAGCCCGGCGCCCTTGGCCACTTCGACAATGCTGAGGGCCAATTCGCGCGCCATCTGCGGCGAATCGGCAAAGGCGCCATTGCCGCATTTGACGTCCATCACCAGGCCTTGCAGGCCGGCGGCCAGCTTTTTGGACAAGATGCTGGCGGTGATCAGCTGCACGTTTTCGACGGTGGCCGTCACATCCCGAATCGCATAGAGGCGTCCATCGGCCGGGGCCAGATCGCCGGTCTGGCCGATCACCGCGCAGCCAACCTCGCGCACCACGCGGGTGAAGAGTTCGGGCGTCGGCGTGCCCTTGTAGCCGGGGATGGCATCGAACTTGTCGCGCGTGCCGCCGGTGTGGCCAAGGCCCCGGCCGGAGATCATCGGCACATAGCCGCCGCAGGCCGCCACCAGTGGCGCCAGCATCAGGCTGACCTTGTCGCCAACGCCGCCGCTGGAATGCTTGTCCAAGACCGGGCCCGGCATCTCGGGCCAGCGCATGGTGCGGCCGGAGAGCATCATGGCGCGCGTCAGCTGCACGCATTCATTGCGCCCCATGCCGCGCTGAAACACCGCCATGGCCAGGGCGGCGATCTGCGCCTCGCTCCAGCTGCCATCCACCAAGCCACGGACAAAGGCCTGAATCTGCGGCTCGCCCAAGACTTGACCGTCGCGCTTGGCGCGAATGATTTCCTGAGCCAGCATCGAGGCGATCAGTAGGCGGCGTCGGTCACCACCGCTTGCGCGCCGGACAAGATAGCTTCGATATCACCCAGCAAGGCGCTGGCGCCGAAGCGCAGGCGACGCGGGTTCAAGGCGGAGGCACCCAAGTGCTGCTCGGCCAGTTGCAGATAGACCTGCGCATCGGCCACGGTGCGGATGCCGCCGGAAGCCTTGAAACCCGCAGCGCGGAAGCCACTCGCCGCGATTTCGCGCAGGATCACGCCGGCCGCCTTGGGCGTGGCGGAAACCTTGCTCTTGCCGGTGCTGGTCTTGACGAAGTCGGCGCCAGCCATCAAGGCCAAACGCGCGCCCTGGGCGATCAGCTCGCTGCTGGCCAACTCTCCGCTTTCGATGATGACCTTCAGCGTCAGCGGCCGGGTGGCGTGGCGCACTTCGGCCAGGAACTCGGCGCACTCAACGCTCTGCCCTTGCATCAAGGCACGGTAAGGCAAGACCACGTCGACCTCGTCACCGCCGGCGCTGGCAATCGCTTGCACCTCGGCCAGCGTGCGGTTCAGGTCCAGCGCGCCGTCAGGGAAATTGGCCACGGCAGCGACGCGGATGGTCGCGGGCAAGGCAGCGCGTGCCTGCGCCACAAAGCGCGGCCAGACGCAGACCGCGGCCACATTGCCAAACGGCGTTTGAGCCCGAGCGCAAAGCGCCCCGATATCGGCAGCGGTATCGGCCTCGTTCAGGCTGGTCAGATCCAGGCATTGCAGCGCCAACTGCGCCGCATGTTTCAGCTCAGTCATCATGCCCCCGCTTGCAGTGAAGGCAACTCGGCCAAGCCGGCCACCACGGCGCCCAGGAAGCTGGCCGCGCGCTCGCCCGACAACTGAGCTTGCTGCAAGGTCAGTGCATGGGTCAAGGCTTCCTCCGAGAGGCCAGCCGCCATATTGGTCATCAAGGCCAAGCCCATGACGCGCAGGCCGGCGTGGCGGGCCAAAATCGTCTCGGGCACGGTGCTCATGCCCACGGCGTCAGCGCCCCAAGCGGCGAACATGCGGATCTCGGCCGGGGTTTCAAACTGTGGGCCCAGCGCCCAGCAGTACACGCCCTCTCCCAGCGTCAGGTTTTGCGACTCAGCCACCTTCTTGGCGTGCTGGCGCAGCTCCAGGTCATAGGCGCAGCTCATGTCGACAAAACGCTCGCTGCCGGGCTCGCCCACCAAGGGCGAGCGCTGCGGCGCGTTGATGTGGTCGCTGATCAGCATCAGGCTGCCCGGCGCCATATGGCTGCGCAAAGAACCCGAGGCATTGGTCTGCAGCAGCACTTGAACGCCCCAGCCCTTCAAGCTGCGCAGAGCGCCGGCCATGCCGGTGCATTCGCCGCTTTCATAGGTGTGAGCGCGGCCGCGCAACATCACCACGCGCTGGGCGCCAATCGTGCCGACGACGATCTCGTTGACATGGCCTTCCACCTTGGGCTGCGGGAAGGCCGGCAACTCGGCGTAGGACAAATGCTTGGCGTCTTGCACCAGGCTGACCGCGCCGGCCCAGCCGGAGCCCAAGACCACGGCAACCGCCGGGGCGGCACCGAACAGCTCGTTCAGCTTGGCCACGGTGCTGGCGATGGCGGGATTGAGGATGGCGTGATTGATCATTTTTCTAAACTCCACTGAAACTGGGATGACTCTTCAAAACGCATCAAGCCTTGCGGCTCAGATGCTCGGGGCCGAAGCTGAAAGGCAGCAATTCGCCCAGGGTCCACTGCTGGCGAATCCCCGAAGGATCGCTGGCAATGATGACAAGCTCTTGTCCTGCAAACTCGCGCAGCTTTTGTCGGCAGCCGCCGCAGGGCGTGATGATTTCGGGGCCTGGGCCCGTCACCAGCACCGCCTGAGCGCGGCGCCCGCCGGCCATGATCATGGCACTGAGCGCCGTGGCTTCGGCACACCAGCCTTGAGGATAGGCGGCGTTTTCCATATTCGCACCCACATGGATGCGGCCCTGCTCGTCCAGCACGGCCGCGCCCACGGCATAGCCGGAATATGGCGAATGCGAATGCACCCGCGCGGCCAGCGAAGCCTGCAGCAGTTGCTGCATCAAATCAGGACTCAGACTCAAAGGGCTTCCTTTGCGGTTCTTGTGAACTCAGCGTTCTTTGACGTAGGGGCGGCCCAAGGCCTTGGGCGCCAGCGCTTGGCCGATGAAGCCGGCCAGCAAAACAACGGTCAGCAGATAAGGCAAGGCCTGAATGAGTTGCACCGGCACCTCTCCGATACCCGGAATGACGGCGCCTTGCATGCGAATCGCCACCGCGTCCAAGAAGCCGAACAAGAGGCAGGCCAACATCGTCGGCACCGGCTTCCACTTGCCGAAGATCATGGCCGCCAGGGCGATATAGCCACGGCCAGCTGTCATATTCGGAGAGAAGGCCGCGTTTTGCGCCAGCACCAGATAGCTGCCCGCCAAACCGCACAGCAGCCCATTGATCATCAAAGCGGCATAACGCAAGCGCGGCACGGACAGACCCGCCGCGTCCACCATGGCCGGGTTCTCACCGACGGCACGCAGACGCAGGCCTGGCTTGGTGCGCTCCAGAAAGAACCAAACGCCGGCCACCAAGGCAAAGGCCAGGTAGACCAGCAGGTTGTGGCTCAGCAAGCCATGGCCGACGACGGCGCCGAGCCAAGGCCCCAGATCGGCCACGGCGGCGTCCAACTCGCTCCAGCCTGGGATCAGCCCCGTCATGCGCACATCGGCGGCGACTGGCGGGGTCTGCCCGCCCTGGGCGAACCAGGCAATGCCCAAGACGACGGTGAGTCCCGCCGCCACCATATTCAAAGCCACGCCCGAAACCACCTGGTCCCCGCGATGCGTGACGCAGGCATAGCCATGGATCAGCGACATCAAACAAGCCACGCCCACGGCGGCCAACACACCCAAGCCGGTGGAATGGGCCACGCTAGCGGCGGCGGCCGCAGCAAAGGCAGCAAACAGCATCTTGCCTTCCAGGCCGATGTCCACCACGCCCGCACGTTCGCTGACCAATCCAGCCAGCGCGCACAGCAGCAGCGGCGTGCTGACCCGCAGCGTCGAGGCCAGCACCGAGCCGATCATGACTTCATCCATGGCTGGCCTCCTTCTTCTTTGTGGCGATGAGCGCGTACAGACGCGCAAACGTCGGCGCACTGACGCTGGCCATGGCGCCGGCAAACAGCACGATCAGGCCCTGGGCCGTCACCACCATTTCACGGCTAAAGCCGGGCAATTCAAAGGAAACCTCGACACCACCTTGGTACAGCACACCGAAGAGCAAAGATGCCAGGATGATGCCGACCGGATGGTTGCGGCCCATCAAGGCCACGGCAATGCCAGTGAAACCGGCACCGGCCACAAAATCCAGGGTCAGCTTGCCCTGCACGCCGGAAATCTCATTCACCGCCACCAAGCCAGCCAAGGCACCCGACAAACCCATGGCGACCAGCACCTGCATGCGCGGCTTGATGCCGGCGTAATGGGCGGCTCGCGGCGCGCTGCCGACCGCACGCAAGGCATAGCCCGCCCCGCTCTTCCACAGAAACCAGTAGACAAACAGGCAAGCCAGCAAAGCCAGCAAGAGGCTCAGATTGAGCGGCGACGAGGGCAGCTCATAGCCGAACTTGGCGGCGATTTCATGCAGACCCGGCATGCGCGCCGAGTCGGCGAAGTTCTCGCTCTCCACCGACATCGAGCCCTTGGGGCGCAGCCAATTCACCAGAAAATAGACATTCAGGCTTGCCGCCAAGAAATTGAACATGATGGTGGTGATGACCACATGGCTGCCGCGCCAAGCCTGCAGCGCCGCCGGCACCAAAGCCCAAGCCATGCCGAACAAAGCGGCGGCCACGACCAGCAGCGGCAGCAAAACAGCGGCCGGCAAACTTGGCCCCAAGGCCAGCGCCAAGAGCCCCAGACCAATGCCGCCCAGCGTGGCCTGGCCCTCGCCGCCAATATTGAAGAGGCCACCGTGGTAGGCCACCGCCACCGCCAAGCCGGTAAAGATGAAGGTCGTCGTGTAGTACAGCGTGTAGCCGATACCGCGCGAACTGCCCAAGGCGCCTTGCAGCAAGACACTCAGGGCCTGCGCGGGGCTTTGCCCGATCGCCAGCACCACGCAGCCGGCCACGGCCATGGCCACCAGCAGATTCCACAGCGGCAACAAGCCGACATCGATCCAACGCGGCAAGACAATGGCTTGGCCGTTGCTCATGCCGACACCCCCGTTGCTTCCGCTTGAGCGGCCATCATCATTCCCAAAGTTTTCTCGTCACAGGCCTCAATCGCCAATTCACCGGTGATGCGGCCGCCGTTCATCACAATGACCCGGTCGGCCAAGGCCAGGATTTCATCCAACTCACTGCTGACCACCAGCACCGCACAGCCGGCGTCTCGCATGGCACGCAACTGGTTGTGGATGAACTCGATGGCGCCAATGTCCACACCACGGGTCGGTTGGCCGACCAGCAAGACTTGCGGCGCCTGACCGATCTCACGCGCCATCACCAGCTTTTGCTGATTGCCGCCGGAGAACTTGGAGGAACCCAACTCCACATTGCGCGGCCGCACATCAAAGCGCTCTTGCATTTGCGCCGTCTGCTCGCGCATCAAGGCTTGATTCATGCCCAGGTCTGCCGGACCGCTTCGGTACTGCGCTTGGTTTTGATAGCCCAGCACGGCGGTTTCCCAGGCCGGGAAGCCCATCACCATGGCGCAGGCATGGCGGTCTTCCGGCACATGGGCCAGCTTCAACTCACGCGCACGCTTCGGGTTCAACCAGTCGCCCGCAGCCGCGTCAAACTCGGTCGCGCCCAAGTGCATGCACCCAGCATCCGGCGCCAACATGCCGGACAGGATCTCCAGCAACTCGCTCTGGCCATTGCCCGAAACGCCGGCCACGCCGACGATCTCGCCGGCATGCAGGCTCAAGCCCAAGTCAGTCAGCACGGGCACGCCGTTCGCGGCGCGCAGACTCAAGCCCTCGGCTCGCAGACGCACCTCGGCCTGCTCGGCTTTGGCTCCAGCCTTGCGACCCAAATTCACCTTGCGCCCGACCATGGCTTCGGCCAGATCTTCCGGGCTGGTGTCCGCGATAGCGCGGGTCTGCACCACTTGGCCGGCCTGCATCACCGTAACTTCATCGCACAAGGCCATCACTTCCTTGAGCTTGTGGGTGATCAAGATGATGGTCGTGCCGCGCGCCTTCAGCCGGCGCAAGGTTTCAAACAATTGCAGAGTTTCTTGCGGCGTCAGCACCGCCGTGGGCTCGTCCAAGATCAGGATCTTGGCGCCGCGGTAGAGCGCCTTCAGGATCTCCAGACGCTGCAACTCGCCCACCGGCAGGTCGCCCACCAAGGCATCCAGCCGCACATGCAGGCCGGTGTCTTGCATCAAGGCCTCAAGCTTGGCGCGAACGCTGCGCTTGGCCGCATTCAAGAAGAATGCCGGCTCGGCGCCCAGCATCACGTTGTCCAGGCAACTGAGGGTGTCGACCAGCATGAAATGCTGGTGCACCATGCCCAGGCCCAGTGCGATGGCTTGCTGTGAATTGGCGATCTCAACGCGCTGGCCATCGATCTCAATATGGCCGTCGTCTGCCTGGTAATAGCCATAGAGAATGGCCATCAAGGTGCTCTTGCCGGCACCGTTCTCGCCCACCAAACCATGCACGCTGGCCGCGGCCACGCTCAAGCTGACCTCGCGGTTGGCCTGCACCGCGCCGAATCGTTTGGAGATGGCGCACAACTGAACAGCAGGCCGACCCGAGCCGGGCGCCGCGTCAGGCCCAGCGCCCTGCACAACTTGCTTCATGATGAATGGGGAAGTTTCTGTCGAACGCGCGATCAGTATTTGCAGGCGCCGTCGGCCATGTAGTCGGCGACCTTGACCTTGCCCGAGATGATGTCGGCCTTGATGGCCTCGACCTTGCTCTTGACTGCGGGGGTCACCAACTTAGCATTGTGCTGATCCAGCGCATATTCCACGCCGCCTTCTTTCAGGCCCAGCACGGTGGTGCCGGCCTTCCAGCCCTTCAGCACGTTGTAGACCGCCACGTCGACGTTCTTGACCATGGAAGTCAGCATGGTGCCGGGCTGCAGATGGTTTTGATTGCTGTCCACGCCAATGGCCAAACGGCCAGCATCCTTGGCGGCCTGATAGACGCCAGAACCGGTGCCGCCGGCAGCAGCAAAGACCACGTCGGAGCCCTTGGCGAACTGAGCCTTGGCCAACTCACCACCGCGGGTGGGGTCGTTCCAGGCGCTGGAGGTGGTGCCAGTCATATTGGCGAAGACCTCCACCTTGGGGTTGGTCGCCTTGGCGCCCTGCTCGTAACCGCATTGGAATTTGCGGATCAAGGGGATGTCCATGCCGCCCACAAAGCCGACCTTGCCGGTCTTGCTGACCAAGACTGCCATAGCGCCGACCAAATAGCTGCCCTCATGCTCCTTGAACAAGAGCGACTGCACATTGGGCAACTTCACCTCGGCGTCCACGATGGCGAACTGGGTCTTCGGGAACTCCTTGGCCACTTGCTCCAGCGCCGAAGCCTGGGCGAAACCGACGCTGATGATGGGGCTGGCGCCACGCTCGGCCATGCGGCGGATGGCCTGCACCCGCTGGGTGTCATTGCTGATCTCAAACTCGAGATAAGGCTTGCCGCTTTCTTTCTTCCAACGCTCGACACCCCGGTAGGCGGACTCATTGAAAGACTTGTCGAACTTGCCGCCCATATCGAAGATGACAGCAGGTCTGCTTTGCGCAATCGCTGCAGTCGAGAGGCCCAGCAGAACCATCGCCAGCGGCAATGAAACCAGAGGCGCGCCAAGCTTCGAGGCAGCGGCGCGAGCAAACGGCGAGAAGGCAATCGTCATGGCTTTTGAAAAATATGGCGGAAATGGGTGGGGTGCCGGAATGCTGAGGTCCGACTCGGGATTGGGCGGCATTGTAAGAACTTCCAGTGTATCGACAGACAATGGAAAACGCTAAACGTTTGCGCAGGCATTATTCGCATCAATTAGTGCGTTTTTCAGGGCATTCCACCGTTTAGAGCATGGAGTCAAGTCGACCTTCCCTGCGGGCGATCGCGCGGATGGAGTTCCGTGCCGAGAGCACCGACCAGCGAATCAAGCCTGAGCGCATGACTCTGCCCCCTGCTTTGAATCAAGTAAAGTCGGCGCGCAACTCGCTGTCAGGCTGCGGCGACCCAAAAAGAACCATGCCGCCGGCCACCTCCCACGCTAAAGCAACAAAAGAAGCAGGAATCGCCATGATTGCGTTCAATCGCCCGCTGCGCGAGCGCAGATACTCTTGCGCTGCAGTCTCGCAGTGGCGCATCGACTCCATGCGCCTCTTCTTTCCTGCCGCTTCGACCTCACGGACATGATTCAGGCTCTCCACCCCCTGCTTCGCCAAGCCTTCCCGGACCCGTCTGGCCGAGCCGGCCTCGGCAGCCAAGCGCTACTGATACTGCTGGGTTTGCTGAGTTTGCCGCTTTGCACGGTAGCGAAGGCACAGGAAAGCGGCCTTGACCTGACCTCAATCCCCTTCGAGAAGCTCACGCAGACGGAGGTCATCACCGCATCCAAGCTGGCCAAGCAAGTCAGTGACTCGCCCTCTGCGGTCTCCATCGTGACCGCCGAAGATATTCGCAGCTACGGCTACCGCACGCTGGCTGATGTCATCAACGGCATGCGCGGCCTCTACACCACCTATGACCGCCGCTACGAATACCTGGGTGGGCGAGGCTTTGGTGCACCTGGCGATTACGTCGGCCGCATCATGGTGCTGGTCGACGGCAATTCGGTTCAAGACAACATCTACAACCAGGCCTATATCGACAACTCAGGCCTGCTGGATCTGGAGTTGATTGACCGCGTGGAGTATGTGCCGGGCACCGGGTCGGTGACCTATGGCAACAATGCCTTGCTGGGCATCATCAACGTGATCAGCAAGAAAGGCAGCGACTTTAATTCCGCCCAGATCGCCTCAGAAGCAGCCAGCCATGGGGGCCAAAAACAAAGAATCAGCGTTGGCAAGCGACTGGACAACGGCAG
Organism: Roseateles sp.; assembly: GCF_049240545.1. Classification (GTDB taxonomy): domain Bacteria; phylum Pseudomonadota; class Gammaproteobacteria; order Burkholderiales; family Burkholderiaceae_C; genus Paucibacter_A. Next base: position 25,972 of record NZ_JBMLSK010000213.1, read on the forward strand.
CAATTTTCTAGTCTCAGCCTCGCGGCAACGCAGCGATGGCCAATCGCTCTACATCCCCTATTTCGACAGCCCCCAGCAGAACAATGGCGTCGCCGTCGGCCAAGACTACGAGCACAGCCAACGCTTTTTCGCCAAACTGGAGTTTGAGGGCCTCAGCCTGCAAGCAGCCAAGGCCTCCCGCACCAAGGCAACGCCGGTTCCGAGAAGAGAAAACGCCTTCAATCGCACCTATGCGCTGGCCGACGCCTCCACCCACCTCAGTGCGCAATACGACTTCAACATCGTCAATGAGCTGAAATCGGTTTCGAGGCTCTACTACGGTCATTACGAAGACAACACCCTTCGGGAGTACGGTGAGCCGGATCCGAACGAGTATTTCCGCCTGAACAAAACGCATGGCAAATGGTGGGGCCTGGACCAAAAATTTGCCTTGACCGCGCTGCAGGGGCATACCGTTATCTTTGGCTTTGAGTTCCGCAATGACTTCAAGCAAGAGGTCAGGGCCGTTGCCTTGGATGCACAGCAAAAAGAACAGTTCGAGTACCTCAGGTCGCCGTTCAGCAACAAGACCTACAGCCTGTATGCCAGCGATGAATTCGTAGTCAGCCCCACGCTCTCGGCGAACCTCGGCTTGCGCTACGACCAACCGAATGCACGCGACTGCAGCGTTTCCCCCTGTGTGAGCTACGCGAAAAAGGCCGCGCTCAGTCCGCGGCTGGCATTGGTCTACATGCCCGACCCCAGAACCACGATCAAGGCCTCCTACAGCCAAGCGTTTCGTCTGCCCAACCCCTATGAGGTGAACACTCCGGTGCCCTCGACCCTGTTCCAACCGGAGAAAGTGGGCGCCTCCGAATTGGTGCTCCAGCAAGATTTCACGCCGACCCTGCGCATCACCGGCGCGGTGTACGACTACCGGCTGTCCGACCAAAGCTATCGCTCCTCCCAGACCGGGCTGCGTCAGTTCCATGGTCTGAGCAAGACCCGTGGGCTGGAACTCCAACTCGATCAGAGTTGGCGCAATCAGCTCAAGCTGCGCACCAGTGCGGCCTGGCAGTCGGCGCAAGGTGTCGAAGGCAAGCGGCTCGTCAACTCTCCAAAGCTCTTGGCCAAGTTCAACCTGAGTTGGTTGGCGCTGGAAGACAGCCTGCGCATCGGGGTCGAGGGCCAATACATCGGCAATCGCCTCACCCTGCCTCTGCGCGACAGCAATCTGGTGGTGATCCGCGAGGGACGCCCGATTGGCGGCGTCAGCCTGCTGAACCTGACCCTGAGTTCGACCCGCACCTGGTACGGCCTGGGCGCCACCTTCAGCGTCAAGAATGCCCTGGATCGACGCTATGAGGTCCCGGCAGCCGACACCCGATATGCCGGCACGGACCGGGTGCTCGACACCATGGCGATGGATGGCCGCACCTTCTGGCTGCAACTGAGCCTGGACTTCTGGAGATAGGGATGCGTCTGCCCGGTCTCTGCCCTGCTTTCTTCTTGGCTTTGGCTTGCGCGGTTTCTGCGCCGAGCCAGGCTCAGACGCAGGCGCAGCCCGTGCCCGAGTACGTGATGAAGGCCACCTATCTGTACAACTTCATGGTGTTTTCCGATTGGCCGCAGGCAGATCCGCAGGGCGGTGCTGTCGCGAAAGAGAGCCTCAATCTTTGTGTATTCGGCCCGGACAACTTTGGGCCGGCACTGTCCAATCTGGAAGGCAAGAACGTCAACGGGCGCCGCTTGAATGTGATGCGAATGAATCATCTACCCGGCGTCAAGAAGTGCCACCTGCTCTTCATCACCGAACGCGAGGCGCCCAATATGAGTTCCATCCAGAACTCGCTCGGTGAAGCCCCGGTGCTGACCGTGGCCGACTCGCCCTTGGCCGTGGGCGCAGCCGTGATGTTGTCGGTGGATGGCAACCGCTTGGTCTTCGACATCAATGTTCAACGCGTCAAGAAGCTGGGCATCACCATGTCGTCCAAGGTCTTGCAGTTGGCGCGCAGCACCAACTGATGGGCCCGGCTTGCAGCCGAAGCGACTGACGCACTCCTTTCGATTTCTCCCCTTTCATCTTCCCAGTGAGCCAGCTTCCCGACACCGACCGTCCTCCCGCTGCCGAAATCAGCACGCCTCTGGCCGGCCGTCGCCAGTCTTTGGTCAGTCGGCTCGAGCGCATCCTCACCACGGCCATGGGAGCCGCACTCTTGATTGCCTTGGTGTTGATCGGCAGCCAGGAGGTGGTGAGCCAGCGTGCCGCCGTCACCAATGGCAGCCAAGCCTGGCTCAATACCTTGGCCGTGCAAGCCGCCTCGCCACTGGTCTTTGATGACGCCAAAGCGGCTACCGAGATCCTGCGCGCCACCAGCATCTACCCAGGACTGCAGGCGGCGTACATCTTGCGTGCGGACGGCTCGATCATGGCCCGCCACCTGGACGATTTGCACCCGCCCCTGGCTGCCAGCGCGCTGAAGCAATTACCCAGATCCGCTTACTTCGACCGATCGCTGCTGATCGCGACGCCGGTGTGGCTCTCGCATGAACAGGTCGGCACCGTTGTCGCTCAGATTGATCTCGCCCCCATGTGGCGCTCGGTGCTGAGATTCGGTATCTCTTTGATTGTGGCGCTGGGGGTGTCCGGCATCGCCGCGGCCCTGTTGGCCAGGCGCTTCTTGCGCCGCGCCTTGGAGCCTTTGTCTGGCCTCAAGCAAGTCATGGACGAAGTGGCCCAGAAGGAACGATTTACCGTCCGTGCAGCCTTGGTGGCCAACGACGAGGTAGGCGACCTGAGCCTGGTGTTCAACCACATGTTGGATCAGATCGTCAAACGAGACGAATTGCTCGAAGACAACAATCGCCGCCTGCTGGCGCTGAAGGAAGCGGCTGAACAGGCCTCTACGACCAAGAGCGCCTTCCTGGCCTTGATGAGCCATGAACTGCGCACCCCCATGGCCGGCGTCATGGGCATGCTCAAGCTCGGCCTGCGCGGGCAGATGGAACCCATTGTGCGCGAGCGCGTCGAACTGGCCTGCAAGAACGCCAATGCCTTGCTGCAGATCGTCAATGACCTGCTCGATGGCGCAAAAATCGAGGCCGGCAAGCTCAGCCTGGAATGCGTGGACTTCGCCTTGCATCCCCTGCTCGACGATGCGATGCAACTGCTGCATGAGCGAGCCAGTCAGAAGAGCATCAACTTCGCGCTGCATGTCGACCCACGGCTGCCGCAGTTCTTGAAGGGCGACCCCACGCGACTGCGTCAGGTCCTGCTCAATCTGGTCGGCAATGCCATCAAGTTCACCGAGCAAGGCGGCGTGAGCGTGAATGTGCGTCTGCAATCCTCCCCCGAGGTCGAGTCTCCTCAGGGCCAGACGCCAGCACTTTGGGTGCACTTTTCGGTGCAGGACTCAGGGATCGGCATCAGCGAGGACGCGCAGGGGCGCATGTTCCAGCAGTTCGAACAGGCCGACACGTCCACCACCCGCCATTTCGGCGGCACCGGACTGGGGCTGTCCATTTGCAAACAGTTGGTCGAGTTGATGGGGGGCCACATCGGCATGCACAGTGTGGTGGGCAGCGGCAGCACGTTTTTCTTCGACGTGCCCTTGCAGCCAGGGCAAGAGCCACAGCAGCTCAGCCCAGACGAACTGAGCCCGCATGAGCATCAACTCCATGTGCTGGTGGCCGAGGATGCTGAAACGAATCAGTTGATCATCAAGGCCGTCTTGACCGAGATGGGACACACCCACACCCTGGTCAGCAATGGCGAGAAGGCCTTGGAAGCACTCACCCGAGAAAGTTTCGATCTGATCCTGATGGACGGCCGCATGCCGGTGATGGATGGCTTGGAAGCCACCCGACATATTCGTGCGGGCTTCTGGGGAGACTGGGTCTTTGCCGAGCGCAACATCCCCATCATCGCGCTGACCGCCAATGCGTCCGAGCTGGACAAAGCCAAATTCCTCGCGGTCGGGATGACGGACTTTTTGCGCAAGCCCGTGGACGAGGTGGCGCTGCACCATGCACTCAGCAGCGTCATCAAGCAACGCAGGGCCGAAGGACTGATGCTCAAGCCGCGGACGCCGACCGACGCGGCGGGGGCTGCCGATCTGGCTGGCTTGGATGCATGGCTGGCACCTGCATCGGCCGATACCGAAGCCAAGGCCGCTCCGGTGCCCAGCCGCTTGGACGGCACCGAACGCGTCAATGCCTTGAAGGAACAAATGCTGAGCGCCTTCAGGGCGCAAGCGCCCTTGCGGTACCGGGAGATTGATACCGCCCTAGCGGCCAAAGACTGGCACAGCGTTGCCGTCTTGGCGCACGGCATCAAGGGCTGCCTGGCCTTCATCGCCCCCACGGGATTGGCTTATGAATTGAGCGACTGGCTGGAGCGCATGGCCGACAGCGAGGAAGAGGACGAGTGCATCGAAAGCTACGCTTTACTCAAGCGTGAACTGCAGGCCAGTCTGGGCATCAGCGACGCAACGGAGGGGCTGACTTGAAGGTCTTGGTGGTTGATGATGAGGAGGTGTCGCGCATGGCCTTGATCGGCGCCATTGCGGACTGCGGCAGCTACCGCATTGCCGAGGCGGCAACGGCCGAACAGGCATGGCAACAGATCAGTGGCACCGAGGTCCCGCCAATGCTGGTCTGCTGCGACATCCGCATGCCGGGCATGTCGGGCCTGGACTTGCTGCAAAAGGTACGAGCCCATCCCAGCGGCAAAGATCTGCCTTTCGTTCTCATTTCCATGGTCAATGAAGCGACGACGATCAAGGAGGCCATGGAGTTGGGCGTCAGCGGCTATCTCGTGAAGCCCTTCATCCAAGAAGAGGCGCGCAACCGCTTGAGAAAGCTCCTGTCCATGGCGCATGGCAAAGGTGTGGAGCGGCCCACGCACACCATGTCCCGTTTGAAGCTGCCCCCAGACCGCTACCGGGCCTATTTGAGCGGCATGCAAAGACAGATTGGCCAGCTGCTGGCCGAGTTAGAAGAGACGGGTGGGCGCTCTGCGGCCCTGGCCAACAAGAGCCTGCGACAAAAAATGGCTGCATTGCAAACCAATTGCGCCACGCTGGGGCTGTGGCGGGCCAGCCAATTGCTGAGCCGCTTCGCGGCCGAAGACAGCCCGGCCCGATGCGTGCCGGAGTGTCTGGGTGAGATTCGCCAGCAATTGCATCAGCAGATGTTTTCACTGGAGTAAGCACAGGGCTTAGCCACGCCGAAGGGGCAGCTCAGCCTGCTGTCCTTGAAGAAGCCCGCCCAGGAACCCTGCCAGATGCCGCCAGCGAGACTATAATGCGAATCATTCTCGATTAAACCTCGCGTCCGCCTTGGGCGACGCATGATTGCCAGGGCGCCCCATTGATGAAGACCGAACCCCCAGCCAATCTGGCCCAGGCCGCGATTGGCGAGACCTTGCACGTATTGGGTGTCACCGCGCCCACTTTCGCCCCCGAATGGACGGCCTGGCTCGAGGAGATCGGCTTCTTGCCTGGGGAGAGTGTTCATGTGATGGCGCGCGGGCAACCCGGCGCCGACCCGCTGGTGGTGCGCATCGGACAGTCCACCTTCGCTTTGCGCCGCGCCGAGGCCGAGTGCGTCTCAGTTAGCCGCACAGGGGCCGTCCATGCGTGAATCCATCATTCATGTGCACCCCCAAGGTCCCTTGTTGGCCCTGGTCGGCAACCCCAATTGCGGCAAGACCGCCTTGTTCAACCGTTTGACCGGCAGCCACCAGAAAGTGGCCAACTACGCCGGTGTGACGGTGGAACGTAAAGAGGGACGCCTGCACAGTGCCGCAGGCCGGATGCTGCGCCTGCTCGACCTTCCGGGCACCTACAGCCTGCATCCGCGCTCCCCTGACGAGCGGGTGACCTGCGAGGTCTTGGCCGGACGTGCCCGCGGCGAAAAGCGCCCGGATCTGGTCATCTGCGTGCTGGATGCCACCAATCTGCGCCGCACCTTGCGTTTGGTCTTGGCCGTCAAGCGCATGAAACTGCCCTGTGTGGTCGTCTTGAACATGGCCGACTTGGCGGCCAAACGCGGCATCGAGATCGATACGGAGCAATTGGCCGAAGCGCTCGGCGTGCCGGTGGTACGCACCGTCGCCACCCGCGGTGAAGGCATTGCGGAACTCAAGACCCTGCTCGATCAGCGCGAGGTCTGGGTCCCCGCCGAGCGCGAATGGCCCGAGCGTTCGCAGCTGGCCGATCAGGCCGATACCGATCACTTGGTGGTGAAACAGACGCTGCAAAAGCTGAAGCTGGATCGACAACTGCCGAATCTACCCAGCGACCAACTGGATCGCCTGGTGCTGCATCCGTTGCTCGGGCCGATGCTCATGACCGCGATTCTTTTTCTATTGTTCCAGGCTGTGTTCACTTGGGCAGCCGCACCGATGGATCTGATCGAGTCCGGCATGGCTTGGCTTGGCCAAACGGTCGGGCCGCTGTTGCCAGATGGCTGGCTGCGCAGCTTGGTGGTCGACGGCCTGATTGCCGGGGTCGGCGGCGTGCTGGTCTTCCTGCCGCAGGTGCTGATCTTGTTCTTTTTCATCCTGGTGCTGGAGGAGTCCGGCTATCTGCCGCGCGCGGCCTTTTTGCTGGACCGGCTGATGGGCAGCGTCGGCCTGTCGGGGCGCAGCTTCATTCCGCTGCTGTCCAGCTTTGCTTGCGCGATTCCCGGCATCATGGCCACCCGCAGCATTGCCAATCCGCGTGACCGCCTGGTCACCATCATGATTGCGCCGCTGATGACCTGCTCGGCCCGCTTGCCCGTCTACGCGCTGCTGATCGGCGCCTTCATTCCCCAGCGCGAGGTGATGGGCGGGCTGTCGCTGCAGGGGCTGGTCTTGTTTGGCCTGTACCTGGCGGGCATTGTCGGGGCCATGGCGGTCGCCTGGGTGCTGAAACGCTTCACCAGCGGCACGCAGGTGAGGCAATTGATGATGGAGTTGCCGAACTACCACTGGCCGCATCCACGCAATATCATGATCGGTCTATGGCAGCGCGCCGACATCTTCTTGCGGCGCGTGGGCGGCATCATCTTGGTGCTGACTTTGCTGCTCTGGGCCTTGTCCAGCTTTCCGGCCCCGCCAGAGGGCGTTAGCGGCATGCCCATCGAACACAGCTTTGCCGGCATGCTGGGCCGCGCGCTGGCCCATGTGTTTGAGCCCATCGGCTTCAACTGGCAAATCAGCCTGGCCTTGGTGCCTGGCTTGGCTGCGCGTGAGATCGCCATCAGCGCCCTGGGAACCGTGTACGCCTTATCGTCCACGGTGGAGGACACCGCGCAGGCTTTGGCCCCCTTGATCACCGACAGCTGGAGCCTGCCCACCGCGCTGTCCTTGCTGACCTGGTTTGTCTTTGCGCCGCAATGCCTGGCCACCCTGGCAGCGGTCAAGCGTGAAACCGGTGGGTTCAAGATGCCTTTGCTGATGGCGTGCTATTTGTTCGGCTTGGCCTATCTGGCGTCTTTTCTAACCTTCAGAATCAGCAGCTGGCTGCTGAGCTGATGGCCGCATTGATGAGCAAGCAAGAGCTGCAAGGCTAGGGTTTCTCCGACGGATCGGCCGCCCAATCACAGGCCAATTGAAGTTCTCGCTTCTCTACAATCATGCGCCATCGGCCCCCCACGGTCGGGACGTCGAAAAACCCATTGCCTGAAAGAAAACCATGAAACTCGCCAAGCTGATCGCTGTCATGCTCTTGCCTTTTGCAACGATGGCCGTTGCAGCACCCACACCCGCCCAGTACATCATCATCGATCATTCGACAACGCCCTGGATGGACCAAGCGACCGCCGAGAGCATTTGGCTGAAGAAGCCATCGGCCAAGTTCGTCAAACTCTATCCGGCCAAGAAATGGGGTTTTCTGAGCCAGGTCGAGGGCGGCATGGACGCCACGAAAACTTGTGTGATCACCGCCCGCACCTTGATGCTGCCTGTGCGCGGCAAGGATCTGGTGTTCAAGCCGGCCAAGAGCGCCACCACCTTTGGTCATTTGACCAACGCCTCCATCGAGCAGTGCAAGGCCCTGGCCTCCACCAAGCTCGATGAGGCCGTTCAGGCCCTGGGATCGGCCCTCGTGCCCAACTGATTTGACCCTTCAACGCTCGCATAAACGCCCGCCCCTTGCAGCGGGCGTTCATGCCGAACAGCGGGCCTGCGTGCACAAGACGCAGGCCTTTTTTTCTTGTGCATCGGCATGCCTGCCGCGGATAGACTGAAGGCATGGAGCTCCAGCCCCCGAGCGCACAACGAAATCGCGTGATCGATGTCCTGCGGGGCAGCGCGGTCTTCGGCAAGTTGCCGCAAGACATCCTGCTGGCCTTGGCCGATGCGATGGAGTTGCGCAAGGTCCAAGGGGGCGAGCAGATCATTCGCGAAGGCGCGACGTCCGACAGCATTGTTTTCGTGGTCAGCGGCGGCTTGCGAGTTTCGCGCCGAGATGCAAATGGCCAAGTGCTGCTGTACAACCAGGTTCAGCCGGGTCAGAGCATTGGGGAGTTGGGCCTGATCCTAGGACAAGCACGGGCGCAAGACGTCACCGCGGTACGGGACTCCAGGATTGCCTTGCTGAGCCGCCAGGCCTATGAGGCCCTGCTCCAACGCCATCCCCTGGCCTTGTCACAGGTCTTCTTGCAAGCGGTCTATGACCGTTTGCGCAATGTGAACGAGAGCGGAGAGCGCCGCATGGCCCAGACCTTCGCCCTGATCCCGTTGCAGGAAGGCGTGCCTATCGAAGCCCTGGCACGGGAACTGACCCAGGCGCTCTCTCAACAGGGGCGCGTGGTCTTGCTTCGCGCCCCGATCGCCAGCGACGATTTGGCCCGGCTGGAAGATGAGCATGAGTTCATCGTCTACGAAGCCGGTACCCCAGCAGAAGGACCGCAGCAGGCCTGGACTCATCTGGCCTTTCGTCAGGCCGACCAGTTGATCTTTGTTGCCCGGGCGGACGCAAGGCCTGACATTCAGCCGGTCGAATTGGCCTTGGCCCAAGAGACCGGCTATGCGCTCAAGCGCAAACACTTGGCCTTGCTGCATGCCGACGATGCCCGCATGCCAGTCCTACCTGCCCCCTGGCTGCAAGGCCGCGATCTTGAGCGCTTGTACCCGATGCGAATAGGCCGCCGGCGGGATGCGGAGCGACTGGCACGGTTCCTGACCGGCAGCGCCGTCGGCGTGGTGCTGGGTGGCGGCGGTGCACGCGGTTTCGCTCATCTCGGCGTGTTGCGGGCCTTGCAGGAATCAGGCATCCCGGTTGATCTGATCGGAGGCAACAGCATGGGCGCCCTGATTGGTGCTCAGTTCGCTTGCGGCCATGAGTTGACGCAGATCCTCAGCCAAACACAGCGCTTCGCGAGCGGTGGCGAATGGCCTGCCCTACCCTTGGTGTCCTTGGTTCGAGGCCGACGCGTCGCCCGCGATTTGCACCGGTTGTTTGGAGAGCAGTTGATCGAACAACTGTGGAAGCCCTATTTCGCTGCGGCCTGCAATCTGAGCCAGGGCAACACCCAGGTGCTGGAGAAGGGCCCGCTGTGGAACGCCGTGCTGGCCAGCAATTCACCCGCCGGCCTGCTGCCGCCGGTGCTGCACAAAGGCTCGCTGCTGGTCGATGGAGCGATTCTTGACAATGTGCCGGTACAAGCAATGCGCTTGCGCCTGGGCACACAGCATGAACGTCGACGTGGCAATGGCTCCATCATCGCCATTGATGTGGACGTTCGCGAGCACCTGTGCGCCGACGAGTCCCTGGAACGCCTGAGCACCTGGAGCACGTTCAAACATATGGTGTTCAAGAAGGCCCCTGTCTCACCTGGCATCGCCTCAATTCTCTACAGCGCCGGCCATGTCGGCAGCATCAGTCAGCGGTCTCGCACCCTGTCACAGGCCGATCTGTATCTCGAGCCCCCTGTGGCGAACTTTGGGCTTATGGCCTACGGGCGTGGCGCCGATATCGCAGAGGTCGGCTATCAGTACGCGTTGGAAAAGATCGGCCAATGGCATCTCGAGAACAAACAAACCTAGAGTCCGCCAAAAAAATCCCGCTGTCCCTGAGTCAGCGCGAAGTCTGGCTCGATCAGCGCGCTTGGCCCAACAGCGCTCACCTGAACATCGGCGGCGCTGTTTCATTGAATGGTCCTCTCGACCTAGCCCGGCTGCGCCACGCACTCCGAATACTCATTGAGCGCCACGAGACGCTACGCCTCGCCCTGCTCCCTGATGGGGAGCAAGTTTTACTGCAGCCCTTCGAACCGCAGTTGCCTCTGATTGAACTCGAACAACCGGCACAAGCGTCACTTGAGGCAGCACGGGCCCAGTGGCGCGAGAGACTTCGCACACCTTTCAAGCTCGATGGTGGTCCGCTCTGGCGCTTCGAGCTACTTCGCTATGGCCCCGATCTGCATGATCTCTCGATTCAGTTTCACCACCTGATCATGGACGGTTGGGGAACCACCTTGATCTTGCGCGCATGGGCTGAGATCTACGATTCCTTGGCTCATCCCGGTCCGTACGTTTCTGAATCAGTCCCGAAACCAAGCTATGTCGATTTCATTGCAGAGTCCAATGAATACAAACAATCGGCCGCGTACCTACGAGATGCTGAGTTCTGGCGGGGGCATATCGGCAACTTACCTGAGGCCGCGCCCACCCGAAGGAGCTCAAACACACCCAAAGAAGGTCTGCCAATCGCAAGCGTCACTCGATTCAGCATCGCACGTGCGGCTTACGAGGATTTCTCTCACTCAAGCAAGTCTCTTGGCCTTGGCCCTTTTAACTGCTTGCTGGCCGCATTGGCGCTGTATCTTTCGAGAGCCAATGGTCTTGACTCCCTTTTGATAGGCGTGCCAAGCCTGAACCGATCGGGTCGTCGCTTTCTGACGACGCCCGGCATGTTTGCTGGCGTTCTTCCGGTGCGGATCAATGTGGATCGGACGAACACTGTCACAGAACTGTTACGCCATGTCGCGCTGCAGATGCAAAGCGCCCTGCGACACGCACGATTCCCCTTCAGTGATGTCATGGTTCAACAGAACCTACTCCGAAGTGGACGCGACAGCCTTATCGACGTCTTGCTGTCTTTCGAACGACAAGACTATGACTTTGCCTTTGGTGAGGCCCATCTGTGCGAGCCCTGCCAACTGTTTGCAGGCCAAGCCAGGTATCCACTCGCCATCACGCTATGTGAGTTCGGTGCCAACATCGATACAGCCATGGTGCTCGAAGCCAGCAAAGACTGCTTTAGCGCCTCGGAGGCCGTGCTGCTTGGTCAACGCATCTGGCATCTGGCTCAAACGATGCTGACCGATCCGCAGTTGCAGCTGGACCGGCTTGATATCGTGCCGCCCGAAGAGCGCTGGGCACTGCTGGAAGGCCCTCACAAAGATCTGGCGCAACTCGAATCGCCTCAGCCCTATATCGATCTCTTCCTGCACCAGGCCGCCCTTTGGCCGGAACGCTGTGCCTTGGTCTGGGACCATGGGCAGATGAGCTATGGTGAATTGGCGCGCCGCGCCGAGCGCCTGGCAAGCCAATTGCGCGGTCTGGGCGCCGCACGCAACAAGGTGGTGGCCTTGGCCCTGGAGCGCTCGCCTGAGATGGTGGTGGCAATCCTGGCCATTGCCCGCGCGGGAGCCGCATTTCTTCCGCTGGATCCGCAGGCGCCCCTGGCCCGACTGGCGGGTGTCTTGCTTGACAGTGCCGCCGTCGCCTTGCTGCTGGCCCCTTCGGCAACACCTGAGTTGCAAAACTTGCACCAACGCTGCCTGCGGCTCTCGCTGGATCTGCTGGGCGCCGACGGAGATGCCGAGCCAAGTCCTCACGATGCGCCCGCCCTGTGGTCCTGGGCCAAAGCCGGTGCCGACGATTTGGCCTATGTGCTCTTCACCTCAGGATCCAGCGGACGACCCAAAGGGGTGATGGTCGAGCATGGCGCCTTGTCGCGTCGACTGGCCTGGCTCTCTCGTACCTGGGCCATTGATGCCAACGATCGCTCTGCACAAGGCACACAGCTGAGCTTTGATCCGGCCATGATCGAGCTATTGCTGCCGCTGACCCAAGGGGCCAGCATCGCCCTGCCCACGCCGGGTCGCTTGCATCCGGCAAAGCTCGCGGAGTTCATCTTGCGTCATGGTGCGACCTTCAGTGCCCTGGTGCCGTCTGCGCTGCCGGGTCTGCTGGCCGGCTGGCGCGGCGCGGCCGCGACAACGATGGCGAAGTCGGGCTGCACGCTCAAGTTGCGCGTCGCCTGCTGCGGAGGCGAAGTCTTGGCGCCAGCATTGGCGGAACGCTTCGTTCGGGAAACCGGTGCTCGTTTGTACAACGTCTATGGCCCCACCGAAGCCATCATCTTTGCCAGCGCTTGGCCTGTCTCCGCGCAGTTGATGCCTGTGTCGGAGCCGGTCATTGCCCTTGAGGACGCGCCGCGAAGCGCCAACAGCACCGGCGCCCCCCTCATGGCTGCCGAGGCCAACCCCGATCTGCCCATTGGCTACCCTGTGGACGACACCCGCATCTACGTCCTGAGTCCTGAACTCCAGGTTCAGCCGCATGGCGTCATTGGCGACATCTTCATCGGGGGCAATGCCCTCGCTCGCGGCTATCTGGGGCGCGCCGATCTGGACGCACACGCTTTTTTTCCCGATCCATTCCAAACCAGCACTGACCCCCAGGCGCCTGCACGGATGTATCGCAGCGGAGACCGGGGCTGGTGGGACACCCAAGGTCGACTGCATTTCAGCGGCCGGGCCGACCGCCAGGTCAAACTGCGGGGCTACCGCATCGAATTGGGCGATGTGGAGGCCGCTTGTCTGGCTCAGACTGGGGTGCAGCAGGCCTTGGTGCAATTGATTCGCGTCGAAGGACAAGCACCGGCTTTGCATGCATGGTTGGGCGGCGCATCGCTCGATCCGACCACGCTTCAAGCCGGCTTGCGCCTGCGTCTGCCCGACTACATGCGGCCCAGCCGTCTGATTTGCTTGCCCGAGTTGCCCTTGACCACCAACGGCAAGATCGATCTGAAAGCCCTGCCCCAATTGAACGGGCCGGTACAGCCCCGCCCAGGCGAAGCAATCCAGGCGCCGACAACTGCCATGGAGAAGACCCTTCACGCCTTGTGGCGCCAAGCCTTGAGCCCGGCGCTCCAGGCCGACACCACGAAACCCGGGGTGCCCTTGGGCGTGAATGTCAACTTCTTTGATCTGGGCGGTGATTCGCTGGCGGCCCTGTCCATCCTTGGCGCGATGGAGGAGCAACTGGGCCGCCATCTGCCCCTTCATCTGATGGCCGAGCATCCGAGCATTGCCGAGTTGGCAAGCGCGCTCTCCCAGCCTATCGCTCGGCCCGGCATTGTCCAGCCTCTTGGAGGCGCCAGCTTGGATGAGGTGGGCCCCGCGGCCTCTCAGACCTCGGTGTTTTTGGTGGCCTCTGGATTGGGTGACATCTTGCGCTTGCAAAATCTGGCGCAGTCGCTCCAAGGCGACGCCCGTTTGTTCATGCTGCAAGCCCCGCTGGAGCCGCCCCCTGCCAAGATGAAAGATTTCGCTTCCCTTTACGCCGACGCGATAGAAGCACAGGCCCCTGGAAACGTCTGGCTGGCTGGGTTCTCGGTCGGCGGCGTGACGGCCCTGGAAACAGCACGGGAGCTGCAGCGGCGTGGCCGTCCGCCGCTGGGGCTGATGTTGCTGGACACCATTCACCCTGAAGCCGTCTTCGGCGGCGCCGCCTCTTGGCGCACCTTGGGCTGGCTGGTGCGCAAACTGCACATGCAAGAGCTCAGCATGAATGGGCGCAGGCTCAGCGCCATGTTCAGCGATCCGGGCTTGATCAGCCAGGTGATGGCTTTGCGCGGCCACCATTGCCAGGCTTTCGACGGCCCGGTGCTTTTGCTCAAATCCAGCGGTCTGGCGGGCTGGAACCGTCTGCTATTTCAGGCCTGGCACCGACTCTTGCCCGACAGACTCCGCACCTGCGTGGTGACCGGTCTGCATGGGTCGATCTTTGAGCCCAGCCATGTAGACGAGTTGGCCGACGCGATGCGTCAGTTCATGCTTGAGCCCTCGAAGCAAGCGCCAGCATGAGCCAGGACGATTCCTTGCCTCCTGTGGATCCAGCGCGGCCGTCTGATCCAGCCAGCCCGGTTACGCGAAGCGCGCTGCGTGCCGTTTTTCGGTCCTTGCACCACCCGTGGATGCGCTTGCTGATGCTGGGCCTGTGTCTTCTGGCTCTCTTGGGCATGGCGGTTTACTGGAGTTTCAGCGGCCCGGACTTGAAGCAAAGCCTGACGCAACTGCAAGCCACGGCCCTGCAGGCGGGACCGCTATGGCTATTGGCCTTGTTCACGCTGGCCTTGACCCTGGCGGTACCGCTGGGCCTGTTGGCCCTGCTGATGATTGCTGCCCTGGGACCTTGGACAGGCTTTGCTGCGGTCATCATCGGGGCCCTGCTGAGTGCGAGCATCAGCCACGCCCTCGGGCATCTGCTGGGGCACCAAGCCCTACAGCGAGTGGCCGGCCCCAAGGTGCGGCTGCTGAGTCAGGCCTTGGGTCGGCGAGGTTTCTGGGCCGTGGTGACCATTCGCATGGTGCCGATCGCACCGTATGCCGTGGTCAATATGGTCGCCGGGGCGACTCACATCCGGCTCAGGGACTTGCTCTTGGGCTCTGCAATTGGCATCTCACCGAGCATGTTGGCGATGGCCTTTTTCGCTGATTGGATACTGGCTTGGCTCCAGCATCCCGAGGATCTGGCCTGGCCCGCGCTGTTGCTGGTCTTGGGACTGATCGTGTTGCTGTCCGTGGGCTTGCGTTGGCGTGGGCGGCAGCAGGCCAAGACCAGCTCGACAGACGCCGAATGAGCCGCTAGGTAGCACCAGACTCAAAGCCGGGTTTTCAGCTCTGCCCCAAAATAGCGCCATGCCATTTCGTCCACTGCCCCTTCCTTCCGCACTTCAAAGCCCCAACACAGTTGAAGCACGCTTATGGCTTCAATCCATGCCGGGGCGGCTCGAATCATGGAGCGGCTTCTTGGACGAGGCGCGCCGACGCAAGCTGAACTTGGTGGTCTGCCTGAACCCGCTGGAGGAGGTGGCGCAGTTGTCACCGGCCTATCACAAGGCCATTTCTGAAGGCCGCCTGCCCTTTCGCTGGCAACACCTGCCCATGCGCGACTTTGGGCTGGGAGCTGATCCCGCCGCATTTCGACTCGGCGTGGAGCAGATTGGAAACAGCCTCATCCTCGGTGAACAAGTTTTGCTGCACTGCGCCGCTGGAATTGGCCGCACCGGCACCGTCGCGGCCTGTGTGTTGAAACATTTGGGGGCCAGTCGAGATCAAGCGCTGTCAGCCGTCAGAGCTGCTGGCGCCAATCCACAGTCTGCCGTGCAATCGACTTGGATTGATCGGTTTTGACTTCGGTGGACACGGACACGGACTCGCCCGGCAACAGCGAACATGCCGCGCAGCCCCCGGATTCGCCGCTCGCCATCGAGGTCTTGTTTGCCAATCAGGATGTGCTGGTCGTCAACAAGCCCAGTGGCTTGCTGTCCGTCCCTGGCCGTGGGCCGGACAAACAAGACTGCGTGATCCACCGAATCCAAAAGCTCTTTCCCGAAGCGCTGATCGTCCACCGCCTCGATATGGCAACCTCAGGCCTGCTTTTGCTGGCCCGGGGCGCGGCCTCGCAGCGACGACTCAGCATGGCATTTGAAGCCCGCCAAGTGCACAAACGCTATGTCGCCGTCGTACACGGCGAGCTGCGCACACCCGACAAGGATTGGGCAGAGATTCAGCTCCCCTTGATCACTGACTGGCCCAACCGACCCCGTCAAAAAGTCGACCCCCAGAATGGCAAGCCTTCGCTAACGCGCTACCGACCCGTCCTCCCGAACTCAAGCCCGGCAAGCCACACCCGGGTGCTGCTGGAGCCCGTCACCGGCAGAACGCATCAACTGCGAGTCCACATGCTGGCGCTCGGGCATCCGATTCTGGGCGACTCGCTTTACGGCCCGGCACTGGACAAGGCTTCTCGGCTTCATCTCCATGCCTGCTCCTTGCAGCTTCCGGCGCTGAATCTCGCTTTTGAATGCCCGCCCGATTTCTGAAGACTCTGCGAAAACGCAAGCCATGACGCCCTTTGATACCAAGCTCTACTCGCCTGCTGCCGAGCGCAACCGCACACCGATTCTGGCGGCCTTGTTGGAATTGCTAGCTCAGCAAGGTGTGGCGCTCGAGATCGCCAGCGGCAGCGGGCAGCACTTGGCCCACTTCAGCCAAGCACTGCCCGGGTGGAACTGGTTAGGCTCTGACCCCTCAGATGCAGCGCTCGCATCCATTGAGGCATGGCACCCCCAAGGCCCGAAGCCCTTGAAACTGGACGTGGCACAAAAAGACTGGGCGCTGCCGCCGAGCCACCAAACGCTTGACCTGATTTATTGCGCCAATATGTTGCACATCTCGCCAGAGTCCAATACGGCGGCGCTGATGCGCGGCAGCGCCCACCATCTGAGCCAAGCAGGCCTACTGATCATCTATGGCCCCTTCATCGTGCCGGGTGAGTCCACAGCACCTAGCAATCTGGC
This sequence comes from Roseateles sp., assembly GCF_049240545.1. Classification (GTDB taxonomy): domain Bacteria; phylum Pseudomonadota; class Gammaproteobacteria; order Burkholderiales; family Burkholderiaceae_C; genus Paucibacter_A. Next base: position 42,537 of record NZ_JBMLSK010000213.1, read on the forward strand.
ATTCGATGCCGATTTGCGGCGACGCGATCCCGCCTGGGGCCTGCGCTCCTTGCGCGAGGTCTCTGACGCCGCCCAGCACTCGGGGCTACAGTTACAGCAAACGCTGAGAATGCCGGCCAACAACCTCTTGCTGGTGTTCGCTCGCGCCAACCGCGCGAAGCCGGCATCCCCAAAACCGGGGGCTATTTGAATGAAACTTGCTGGAGCATTCGTATGACTCAATCCCTTTACATCATCAGCGGCGCATCGCGCGGCATGGGCCAAGCGATGGCGTGCCAGTTGCTCTCACCTCAGCATCTGGTGATTGGCATCTCGCGCCGCAGCAGTCCAGAGTTGACGGCCGAAGCGCAGTCTCTTTCCGCGCCGCTTGAACAGTGGCAGCAAGACTTGGCGCAACCCCTTGCCGCCGCTCAGCGCCTGGAAGATTGGTTGATCAACCAGCCGCAGGGGCGCTTCAGCCAAGCCATCTTGATCAACAACGCAGGGGTCGTCACAGAACCCGGGCCGATCAATGAAACCTCGCTGCAGGACTTGTCCAACGCAATTCGGGTCGGGCTGGAAGCCTGCCTCTTGCTCAGCAGCGCGTTTCTTCGTGGCACCGCCCACTGGGGGTCACAGCGTCGCATCCTCAACATCTCGTCCGGCCTGGGCCGGCGTGCCATGGCAGGCAGCGCCGCTTATTGCGCCGCCAAAGCAGGCATGGACAATTTGTCACGCGCCATGGCTTTGGATGAGGCCGCCAAGCCGGTAGGAGCTCGCGTGGTTTCGCTAGCACCAGGCGTCATCGACACCGAGATGCAAACACAATTGCGCAGCGGTGACCCAGGTAAGTTCCCCGACCAGGCCGTGTTTGCCACCCTGAAAAACAGCGGCCAATTGATGAGCCCGGAAGAGGCCGCAAGCAAGGTCTTGCGCTACCTCGCACGCGATGACTTTGGTTCGACGGTTCTGGCCGATGTGAGAGATGCCTGAACACGGCCGCATGGCGATGCGTGACAAGGCACGATGCCATTCATGCAATTCATCGTCCGTTCACGTTTTGTTAATTGTCAAACCGGCCTTGTGAAAGCTTGGTCGGCCCCAAAATATGCGCAGAGGCCAATGGTGGCCTGGAGGAAGCTTGTAGTGAAACGATTCTTTGTGTTGAGTGCAGCCGTCGCCTTTCTGGCCATGAGCCTGACTTCGTTTGACGCCGAAGCCAAGCGCTTGGGTAACGGTGGATCTTCAGGAATGAAGCGTGCCGCGCCACAGCAAACGCACGATGCCAGCAAGGGAACACCGCCCCAGCAGGCGGCTACACCGTCCCCACAACAAGCGGCTCCAGCCACCGCTGGCGCGGCTGCCGCGCCAGCCGCTGCCGCAGCCCCGAAACGCAGTTGGATGGGCCCCGTCGCAGGCTTGGCGGCCGGCCTCGGACTTGCAGCCTTGGCCAGCCACTTCGGCTTCGGCGAAGCGCTGGCCAATATCATGACCATGCTCTTGATCGGTGTGGCTTTGATGTTCGTGATCGGCTTTGTGTTGCGCCGCATGGCTGCCAACAAGGCCAAGCAGAACGGAATGCAAGGCGGCATGCCAAACGGCATGCAGTATGCCGGTGCCGGCGCCCCCTTCCCGAACCAGGCGGCGCAGTCTTACCAGCCTTCGCCAATGCCGGTTTCCGCAACGCAAACGCCACCGAGCGTGGCTTCAAGCAACGCTTCGTCCGGGATGGCGCCCGTGTCTCCTGCCGCCGCTGCGCCCATTGCAAACGATGGCTTTGATACCTCGGGCTTCGAGCAGTTGGCCAAGCGCGTTTTTATCCGTTTGCAAGCCGCCAATGATGCCGGCGATCAAGCCGACCTGCGCCGCTTCACGACACCGGAAATGTACGGCGTGATTCAGCAAGACTTGCTCGACCGCAAGGGTGCCACCCAGTCGACCGAGGTGTTGCAACTGGACGCAGCCGTCGTGGAACGTGTCCAGGAAGATGGGCAGCAAATCGTCAGCGTGCGCTTCTGGGGTCTGATTCGCGAGCAAAGCGGTGCGGCCGCTGAAAACTTCGATGAAGTCTGGCACTTGGTGCGCCCCATCGACGAAAGCCGCGAATGGGCGATTGCAGGCATCCAGGCCCGCAACTGAATGTCTCAAGGACGCTAAGGTCACTACGACCGCCACAAGAAAAGGCCCGCTCTGCGGGCCTTTTTTTTCATGTGACAAGCTGAAAAGTACTAGCTCAGACTGAGCGCCCTGCCTTGGCAATTTCTGCGTAGGCCTTCAACTCGGCATCGACCGCGCGGGAAATCTGTGCGGGCTGATTGCCCTCCTGCTCCGCCTCGGCCAAGCTCTTCAAGGTCGGATGGAGGAAGTCATAGGCACGCTGCTCCAAGACGCTGACTGTGTAATCTTGGTTGGTGTCAGCGTCATCAAACTGCTTGACGGTACTGAGTGGATCTTCCTGCACCGCAACCGAGTTTGCTGCGCCCTGTTCAGCGGCAGAAGCCGGCACATCAGTAGCCTGACTCTGGATCGCAGGCACCGTCTGGGGCTGGCTTGTCAATGGGCTTGGGTCAGGTCCAACCCCGCCTGCCTGAGCCTCTGCGCCTAAAGCAGCAACTCTGGGCACCGAAGTTGGCGGCCGAGTCTCGCGCTGCTCTTCCGCACGCCGCGCTCCTTCGCTAGAAATCTCGACCACGGCTGATTCAGGCTTGCGCTCAAACGGTGTCGAAGACCTGTTCACGCGCACCGAGTCAACGCGCCTGGACGCCTCATCCCCATTGCTTCGGGCTGCAGAGCCGAGAGCCCGCTCGGCTGCGCCCGTGACGGAATTCATCATGGCAAACCTCCACATGAGAGACTTTGCAGGGCTGCGATGGCTTCATAGCTAAGGGCAGCGATCAAGCCTTTTATCACAGATCATGAGGATATTTTCGACATCCTCATGGCGAACTTTAAACCCTGTCGGCCTCCAGTGCTAGGCACCCTCTGCCTGTTCGCCTCCAGAAAGGCCTCTAACCCACCAGATTCGCCAAAGTCAGCAGCAACAGCAGGAGCATCCACAGCACCACCGACCGCCAGATCAGACCCACCACGCTTTGCAAATGCCCCAACTGAGGCAATTGACCTGGCGTCGAACCCTCGGCCAGCGTCTCGTCCCCATCCATGCCCGCGTTGAAGGTCTTGCTGCGATCAGGCGTCACACCGGGTGCTGCAGCGCCCCCCAGTTGCAGCCCCAGCGCACCTGCCGCCGTGGCCAAGATGATGCCCTCGTTGGGATGCAGCCAAAGCCCCGCATCACGGCGCCATCCGTTCACCGCCTCTTCAAAGTTACCCACAATGGTGAAACCTGTGGCCGTCAACCTCGCTGGCATGTAATCAATCCACGCAAACAGCATTCGCGACAAAGTCATCAAGCGCATATTGGTCGGCGCTTCCAATGTACGACTCTTGAAGGCCCAATACCGACTCACGAACTCAGCCATCCGGTACAGCACCGCACCTGCAGGCCCCAAGCCCACCGTGGACAAAACGACAAACCAAAAGAACACGCCAAAAACATGCCGATGGGCGGCGAGCAATGAATGCTCAATCGCATGCCGAACCAATTCGGTGCGCGGCAACTCGCTGGCGTCAAGATGCCGCCACTCAGACAAAAGGCGGCGCGCCTCAAGATCATCCCCGCGTTCCAGTGCATCGCGAATATCGGTGAAGTAGTGACTGAACTGCCTGAAGCCCAAGGTCAGATAAAGCACCACCACATCAAGGGCCAAGGCCAGCATCAGACTGAAGCGACCGACGACAAAGTAGATCACGGCGGCCAACAAGGCCGGAGCGACCACGGTGATGCCCCAGACCACCATGGCATGATGATCCCGTCCAGCATCGAAGTTACGGCCCGTCCATCGGACCCAGCCGATCACACCGTGGTGGATGCCATTGCCATGGCGTAAAGGTTTCAGCTGCTCACACAGCAAGGCCAAAAGGACCGCAAAGAAGTTCATGGCCGAGGATGATAGCGGGCAGCGCAGCTCAAGCTGAAAGGAAACGATAGAAGTTGCGCAGCATGGCCGCGGTAGCACCCCAAATAAAGTACTCGCGCGGCTCGCCTGGATGCTGGTTGTTGCGCCAAGGCATCGATAAGAATTGACGTTGTCCGCCGGCAAACTCAAAACGATGGTGCTGATGATGGGCAGGCGTCATCAAAAACTGCAAGGGCACCTCGAAGGCCTCGGCAACCTCCACCCCATCCAACTTCAAACCGAAGCCGGGACGCACCAGGGCCACGACCGGTGTGACTTGGAAGGCGGTGACCGTGCTGTAAACCGGCAATTGGCCCAAGACCTCGACGTAGGCCCGGCTCAGGCCAATCTCTTCTTCTGCTTCGCGCAGGGCGGCCGCTTCATTGGACTCATCGTCCGGCTCGACACGCCCGCCCGGAAAGCTGATCTGCCCCGCGTGGTCCCGCAGTTGCTCAGAGCGACGCGTCAGCAGCAGGCTCAGGCCTTGCTCACGCATGACCAAGGGCAAGAGGACGGCCGCGGCCGCCGGACTGCGCTGCGCAAACTGTGCGCCGTCCCCCGCAATCTCGACTTGCCAAAGAGGTGGATGGGCAAAGCGCTGGCGCAAAAAGTCGAGTTGCAATCGTTCGGCCGGCAGCGGGGGCAGATGGCTGTCAACGGCGGTCACTGGGACTGCCTTGGGGTCAAGAATAGGAGGACGACTCATGGGCGAAGCATAGGGCTTGTTCAACGATTCCCGTTGTGGCCGCCACTCGGGGCCGAAACATCTGCACCCGAAAACGACAAAGCCGCCCGAGGGCGGCTTTGCTTGTTGGCAGTAGGCCGCCAACAGGGATGGCGACCAAGCGCCATCCGGGTGATCCGAAGATCAGCCCAATTTTTCCTTGATTCGAGCCGACTTGCCCGAACGGTCGCGCAAGTAGTACAGCTTGGCGCGGCGAACATCGCCACGACGCTTGACTTCGATCGAAGCGATCAGCGGGCTGTACAGCTGGAACGTACGCTCCACGCCTTCGCCATTGGAGATCTTGCGCACGATGAAGCTGGAGTTCAGGCCACGGTTACGCTTGGCGATCACCACGCCTTCAAAAGCCTGCACGCGCTTGCGTGTGCCTTCAACGACGTTGACGCTCACGATGACCGTGTCGCCTGGGCAATAGGTCGGGAATGTCTTGTTCAGACGAGCAATTTCTTCTTGCTCAAGGGTTTGGATCAAGTCCACAGAGTTCTCCTAGTGATCATGGCGGCGCGGGCGTTGATCCCCAAACACGGGAATCAAACTGAGTGCTTTTGAACCCATCAATAAACTATCGATCGGCTCTAAACCCACCCACCAGAGGATCGGACAGCCCGCAAGTATAGCCCGAATCGCTGGTTTCGCCTAGGTTTCGGGCTTGGCCTGCGCCAAATCGGCCAAAAAACGCTCATCAGCCTTGCTCAAGCGGCCGGCCGCGCGGGCCAATTGGATCAATTCAGGCCTGCGCCGCGCCGTGATTTCCAGCGCACGATCCCGCCGCCAGCGCGCAATCTTGGCGTGATGCCCTGAAAGCAAGACTTCAGGGACGGGCAGCGCTTCGGTTTGCCCCGGCATGCCAGTCAAGACCTCGGGCCGACTGTAGTGCGGGCAATCCAAGAGACCCTCCGAAAAGCTGTCCTGCTGATGCGATTGCGCATCATTGAGCACACCCTCTTGCAGCCGCGCAACAGCGTCCAACAAGGCCAGCGCAGGCAGCTCGCCGCCCGACAGGACAAAGTCACCCAGACTCAATTCCAGCGTGACATGGCGGTCGAGAAAGCGTTGATCTATGCCCTCGTAGCGGCCGCACAGCAGGACACCACCGGTCCCGCCCGCCATTTCCTCAACCAGGCCCTGGGTAATGGGCCGACCGGTCGGGCTGAAATGGATGATGGCGGGCGCACCGGCCTCGGCCATCGCCTCGACACGAGCGGACTTGGCCGCAGCCAGTGCACGCTCCAAAGGCTCCACCAGCATGACCATGCCCGGGCCGCCGCCGTAGGGACGATCATCGACGCGGCGATAGTTGTCATCGGTAAAGTCACGCAACTGCCACAGGTTCACATCCACCTGGCGCGACTCGAACGCACGGCGTGTCACGCCCTGGCTCAGATGCGGCCCGAACAGTTCCGGAAAAAGGGTGATGACGTCAAAGCGCATGCTGCGCTGAACCGAAAGAAGTCCGGCCCGAATCAGTAGTCCAGACCCCAGTCAACGGTGATCTGGCGCTGCTCCAGATCCACATCGTCAACAAAGGCCGACACAAAAGGCACCAGACGCTCTTGGTCCGGCTTCACCGGTGCATCCAGGCCCGGAGGGGTGATGCGCAGCACGCTGTGCGGGCCGGCATCAATCAAGCCTTCCACCACGCCCAAGGTTTCACCCTGGCGATTGATGACCGTCAGGCCAATCAAATCGACCCAGTAATACTCATCTGGGTTGGCGCTGGGAAAAGCCGAGCGCGAGATGAAGATGCGCGCACCGCGCAAGGCTTCAGCTTGGTTTCGGTCCGCGATGTCTTGGGCGTTGGCCACAATGCCTTCGCCGTGTTCGCGCACCGACAGAATCTTTAGCAATCGCGGCAGCGGCTTGGCGCGTGCCACGACAGGGCCATTGCCCTCGGGCGCACGGAGAAACCAGCGCCGCGAGGAGAACAGCGCCTGGGCGTCGCTGGAATAGGCTTGCACCTTGAACCAGCCCTTGACGCCCCAGGCATCAAGAATGCACCCGACTTCAACCGCATCTTCGGGCCAAGCCAACTCTTCTGAGGCGGCAGGTGTGGAGCGTATATCGGCGGGTGATCTTGTCATTGCAGAATGCCTGACGTCGATTTAGACGGCAGCCTTCTTGGCCTGGGTCACCAGACGCTCGACGGTGGGCGACAGCTGGGCGCCGACACCGATCCAGTAGTTGACGCGGTCCATAGCGACGCGCAGCGGCTCAGCAGCACCGGAAGCCACGGGGTTGTAGAAACCCACGCGCTCGATGAAGCGGCCGTCACGGCGCATTTGGCTGTTTGCCACGACGATGTTGTAGAAGGGGCGCTTCTTGGAGCCGCCGCGAGCCAGACGAATTACAACCATGATGTTTCCTATGAATCTCTTGCATCCATCGCACCAGGAGACACTCAGGGCGAATAGATCGGGGTAGCGCCTCAGCCCAAAGCCCGCGCGCAAAGCCCAAAGCAATGCACAAACAAGCACTCAAACCGCAGCCGCCGTGGTTGGACCTGTAGATACGCCGAATCGCCCCTCACCCGCAATTTCTGCAGAATTTATGACTATTCGACCAGGTCCAAAACCCAGCATTATAAACTCGGACATTCAACTCGGCACAGACATGAACACAGAAAAATCCATATTTCCAGCCCAAGTGCTGATTCGACCGAGTCGCGAAGCTGATTTACCCGCCATTCAGGCGATTTATGCCCATGCAGTTGTGCACGGAACCGGGACCTTCGAGACCGAAGCACCTGCCATCGAAGAAATGGCCAAGCGTCGCGCCGAGGTTCTGAGTCGACAACTACCTTGGCTGGTCGCAGAAGTCGAAGGAAAGGTGGCGGGCTACGCCTATGCCAACTACTTCCGCCCTCGTCTGGCCTATCGCTTTTGTGTCGAGGATTCCATCTATCTGCATGCCGACCAACAAGGCAAGGGCTTAGGTCGCTTGTTGCTGGCCGAGTTGATCGCTCGTTGCGAACAAGCGGGCGCACGTCAGATGCTGGCTGTGATCGGAGACTCCGAGAACAAAGGGTCCATCGGCCTGCACCAGGCACTGGGATTTCAGGCCTCGGGGACCCTGCACAGCGCCGGTTGGAAGTTCGGCCGCTGGCTGGATGTTGTGATGATGCAGCGCACCTTGGGCCCAGGCGATCAAAGCCAACCGGAATGAGTCAAGGCATGACTAGCTACAAATCAAAAACCATCGCCACTTGGCTGGCATTGCTGCTGGGCAGCCTGGGCCTGCATCGTTTCTACCTCTATGGCCTGGGTGACAAATGGGCTTGGATGCACCCCTGGCCGACGCTCCTGGGGCTCTATGGCGTCCAACGCATGGACCTGATTGGGCAAGATGACCGACTCGCCTGGGTCTTGATGCCGATTCTTGGGCTGATGCTGGTCAACGCGACCATCACCGGCATCGTCTATGGCCTCAACTCAGACGCAGACTGGAACGCCAAGCACAACCCCGGTCAAACCATCCGACCCAGCGGTTGGGCGGTCATCATCGCGATCGTGGCCTGCGTGATGATTGGCGGCATCTGCTTGATGTCCACCATCGCCTTCAGCGCACAACGCTATTTTGAAAGCCAGATCGAAAGCCCGGCCCCGGCCGAAACACCAAACCCAGAGAGGCCTGCCAGCCCCGACAAGAAGTAGCGTCGGGGGCCAAAGACTCTCTCTGTTCAAGCGGCGCCAAGGGCTTCAGCGGGAGGCCGTCAGACGATCATATTTACCAGTCATGGCAAATCCGGGGCCTCTACCCCCCCCCTAGCCTAAGCATCGCTCAAAGACAGCGGCAGGCGCTCGATGATCTGCCCAGCCACCGCCGGCAGAAATGCGGCCAAAGCCCCAAAGCCCGGGGCACGCAGATCCTCGGCAAGCTCCAACAAGGGATGCAAGACAAAAGCGCGCTCGCAAAGCCTTGGATGCGGCACCGTCAAATGGGCCGAGTCGATCGTTTCCTGCCCGTACAACAACAGATCCAGATCCAGAGTGCGGGGCGCGTTGACATAGGGGCGCTCGCGTCCATGTTGAAGTTCGATCAATTGCAAGGCTTGCAACAAGGCCACCGCGGGCAGCGTGGTATGGAGCAAGGCAACCGCATTCAGATAATCGGGCCCGCCCGCCTCAATGGGTGCGCTGCGATAAGCCCCCGAGACCGCCACCAAGCGACATTGAGGCAGAGCCGCCATGCTGCGCAGGGCTTGCCTTAGCGTGAGCGCCAAGTCCCCCAGGTTGGCACCAAGACCAATGTATGCCAGCACCGGAGCCTCACCCGAGCCGGCGCCGAGACCTGGGTCCATTCAGCTGACGCTATCGCTCGCAGCCACGGGCTTCGCGCCCGACGGCTTGCGGCGACGACGGCGCTTCTTGGCTGGCGAGCCCTCGCCTTTGGGCTCCGCTTCACTCGATGCCTCGACTTCAGAGTCTTCAGCATCATCGGACTTGAGCGCAGATGCCGCACTCGATTTGCGAGGCAATTGATGGACCTTGCCCCCGGTGCGGCGCTGTTGTTTTTCGGCCGCGCGAGCTTCATCCAGCAAGGCCTCGCGCTCATCATCGCTGCCGAGCGCAAAGTCTTCCCACCAATCAGCCAGCGCCGGGTCAATCTCACCCGCGTCGGCCCGCAGACGCAGAAAATCGAAACCGGCCCTGTAGCGCGGCTGATCCACCAAGGTGTAGACGCCACTGCCGGTGCGCCGCTCGAATCGCGGCTGCATCATCCAGATCTCGCGCATATCGGTCGCCAACTTGCCACGCCCCGAGATGTCGCCAATGCGAGCATCAAACACGGTGTCGATGGCCAGTTGCAGAGCCGGAATTGCAGGCTCACCCGCCTCGCGATTACGCGTCCAGCGCTCCAGGACCTCAAACCACAACATGCAGGCCAGCATGAAGCTCGGCGATACACCGCGCCCCTCGGAAACGCGCAGATCGGTATCCTCGAACGCTTGTCGTACAAACTTACCGCGCACGCCCTCCGCCAGCTGACCGCTCTCGTCAAGCATCGCATCCAGAATGGGGAACACTCCAGGGATCAGGCCCTGCTTGCGCAACTCGTCCAGGCTGGCCAGCGAATGCCCAGTTTGCAAGAGCTTGATCATTTCATCAAACAAGCGCGATGCCGGCACGTTCGCCAACAACTCAGCCATGCTCTTGATGGGGGCCCGAGTCTTGGGCTCGAGCTCAAAGCCGAGCTTGGCCGCAAACCGAACCGCCCGCACGATGCGAACAGGGTCTTCGCGGTAGCGCACCTCGGGGTCGCCAATCATGCGCAAGACGCGTTTCTTGGCGTCAGCCAGCCCGCCGTGGTAGTCCACCACCAACTGGCGCTGAGGGTCGTAATACAGGGCGTTGACCGTGAAGTCACGGCGCGCCGCATCTTCGATCTGTGGCCCCCAAACGTTATCGCGCAAGACCCGGCCGGCGGCATCCACCACATGGGACTTGCCGGCCAACTCCGACTTGGAGGTCTTCTCGTTGCCCGCTACCTGCTCGGCACCTTCGTTGACCAAAAGGGCACGAAAGGTCGAGACCTCGATGACCTCGTGCTCGCGGCCACGCCCGTACACCACATGAACGATGCGAAAGCGCCGGCCAATGATGAAAGCGCGCCGAAACAAACCCTTGACCTGCTCCGGCGTGGCATTGGTCGCCACATCAAAATCCTTGGGACGCATGCCCAACAACAAGTCGCGCACCGCACCACCGACGATATAGGCCTCAAACCCAGCATCGGTGAGGGTCTGCACCACTCGCACGGCTCGCTCATCCAGCAAACTCGGGTCGATGCCATGCTCGGCAAGCTGCACTTCAACTCGCTTGCCCAGAGGACTCTTGCCCGCGCTGGCGACTTTGACCGCCTTGGCCACTTTGGCCAGCGAGGGCTTGCCCAGCAGCTTGTCTATGAATTTTTTGATCATGCGAACAGATTCAGAATGGGCCAGCCGCGCGCGGACGCAATGTCCGCCAAAGCTGGGGTCGGATTGGTCGCCACCGGGTGGCTGACCAAGTCCAGAAGTGGCAAATCATTGACCGAATCACTGTAGAAGGTGACGCGCTCGAAATCCTGCCATTGTCGCCCCAAGTCCGCCAGCCAATCCTGCACCCGACTGATCTTGCCCGCCTGATACGACGGCACGCCTTGCACCGCGCCGGTGTAACCCCCTGCCCCATCACGCGCCAACTCAACCGCAATCAGGTGCTCTACCCCAAACGCACGAGCAATCGGCTCGGTCACGAATTCGTTGGTGGCTGTGACGATGGCCACCAAATCTCCGGCCTCCTGGTGCTGGCGTACCAAGGCTCGCGCCTTGTCTTGCAACATCGGCGTCATCACTTCTTGCATAAAGCGTTCACGCGCCGCATGCGCCTCAGCCAAGGGCCGACGACGCCACACCGCCGTAGCGAAGTTGATGTACTCGTCAAGATCGAGCCGCCCCGCTTGATACTGTGCATAAAACTCATCATTGCGCCGCCGCCATTGCTCGCCATCAGCCCAGCCGATATCGACCATAAAAGCACCAAACGCATGGTCAGAATCGCTGGGGATCAGCGTGCCGTCGAGATCAAACAGAGTCAAATTCATCCAACAAGTCCTTCATCGGCCAACATCTGGCGCAGCAGGGGCACCGTTACCGCTCGTTTGGCGGCTAGCGCGAATTCATCCAAGCGATCGAGCAAGCGCATCAAGTGCTTGAGATCGCGAGCGAAACGGGTCAACAAATAGTCCATCACCTCATCACCCAGCAAGATGCCACGCCGGTCAGCCTCTCGCCGCAGCGCGGCGCGCGTTTCCAGCTCGGACAGCGGTTGCAGGGCAAAGGTCGGCCCCCAACCCAAACGGGTCCGGAGGTCTTCGCGCAATTGCAAATCAGTGGGTGGAGCACTGCCGGTTGCAACCACGGCCAAGCCATCCGTAGCCGCCTCGACAAACAGGGCAAAGGCTGCATGCTGCTGACCCGCATCGAAGCGCTCACAGTCATCGAGAATCAGCAAACTGGGTTGACTGGGCAACTCCCAGGGCAATGCGGTCTCGGCGTCATACCATCCAACTTGGGCACCACCATCTTGCCAACGCTGGGCCAAAGCACGCAGCACATGCGTCTTGCCCGAGCCCGGCGGACCCCAAAGAAACACAGGCGCCTCGCCGACGTTGCCCGGCTTGAGCGCTTGCACATGAGCCAAGGCCGCGCTATTGGCCCCGGGCAAGAAGTTTTCAAAAGTGAAGATTGGCTCGGGACCAATCGCAAGCGGTATTTGTTTCAAAACCCAAACATCCCAGATCCAGGAAGGCACGCAAGCAAAACCCCGGCCTTGACGCGCTCGCCTCCCCTACAAATACCCAAAATCCACACAGCGGGCTTATTCAAATCAGCGGGCGCGATTCTAGTGGGCAGCAAGACCGCCCCCTCAATGCAGCGGCGGCGCGCCGCGCTGGCGCAATTGACTCAATCGACTGCGCAGCATCTCGGCATCCGGCGCACCCGGCGTTTGCTCAAGATAGAAAGCCAAGTCATCGGCCGCCGCACTCCAATGCGCCAGCGACTCCAACATCAATCCTCGATCGCGCCGCTCCTTGGCATCCTCAGGCAAGAGCACCACCAACCGCTGTTGAACCGCAAGAAGACGCGCATCATCGGATGCCGCACGGTGGATCTCCTTCAGATTCCGCAAGATGCGAGCCAACACCTCGCGCGGCTTGGCGGTTTGCAAAAACAAGTCCACCGGCAGATCCAAATCACCCTGAAACCCGCTATTGCTACGAAAGCTCTGCAAAAACTCATCCAAGCGTGAGCGCGACAAAGAATCGCCGGTAAAGGGATCCAGGATCAACTCGCCATTGCCCATGCTCAGCTTGACCAGAAAATGCCCTGGGAAAGCAACACCCTGAGCCCGCAAACCGAGATGCGTCGCCAGTTCCAAGAAAATCACGGCCAAGGTGATCGGAATGCCGCGCCGGGTCTCCAAGACGCGGTGCACCAAGCTGTTGTCCCGGTCGTAGTAATTGTTCAGATTGCCGGCAAAACCCAATTCTTGATAGAAAAAGTGCAACAGGGTTTGCAGCTTGTGGCGCGCCGAAGCGTCGGCCGGCAGTCGCTTGCGTAGACGCTGCGCCAGAGCATCGACCTCAGCCAAGACCGACTGCACATCCAGGGCCGGGTAGTCATCCTGCGCAATCGAAACCGCCGCCTCAAGCAGACTCAGGCCGGCATCTTCCGCGACCAAGCTTGAAAAATACTCTAGCGGTGTCGGCGCTTGCCATCGCAAAGAAAGGCTCATGACCTGAGTTTAGGCGGGCTGTAAAGACTTAAACGCGGCGAATGAACTGCCGCAAGCGCAAGCCCATCAGGGCCAGCAAGGAGAAGTACAGCAAGGCGGCAGCCCCCAAACTGGCCGCCATGAGCAAAGCCCTCTGGCCCTCTGTCGCGGCCAAAGCGATCCAATCAACGCGCCAAGACAGCTGCTGCAGCAAAGCGCCCAAGGCAGCACTGGCAATCACCACCTTGATGCTGAATCGAACCCAACCCGGCGCCGGCTTGTAGCTACCCAGTTTGCGCAGTCCGCGCATCAGCCAAAAGGCATTCACAAGCGCCCCCACCCCAATGGACAAGGCCAAACCAGCCACCCCCACAAGAGGCACAAAGAACACATTCAAAACCTGGGTCAAGGCCAAGACCGCAATGGCAATTCGCACGGGCGTACGAGTCTCCTGCCGCGCATAAAACCCGGGCGCCAACACCTTGACCGCCAGCAAGCCCAACAAGCCGACGCCCCACCCCATCACTGCGCGCGCAGTCTCCACCACATCGGCAGGCAAAAAGGCCTTGCGGTGATAGAGCACCGCAACCAAGGGCTCCGCAAACAGCAACAAGGCAGCAGCACAAGGCAGGCCAAACAAGAGCACCATGCGCAAACCCCAGTCCAGCATGTCCGAATACTGGGCCTCGTCTCCCTTTGCTTGAGCCGCCGACAGTTGCGGCGTCAATACCGCAGCGAGAGCCACCCCAAGCAAGGCCATCGGAAACTCCATCAAGCGATCGGCGTAGTTCAACCACGAGGTCGCCCCGACGGCGATGTGGCTGGAAATCTGCGTGTTGATCAACAAGGACAGCTGCGCCACACCCACACCCAAGAGGGCCGGCCCCATCTGCTTGAGCACATTCCCCACACCGGGATGCTCAGCGGAGGCCCGCACACCGCCCGGCGTGAACGCCAAGCGCGGGCGCACGCCAATGCGCCGCAACACGGGGATCTGTATGGCCAGTTGCAACAAGCCCCCCAGCATCACGCCCAGGGCCATGGCATAAATGCCCGGATAACCCCAGCGCTCCATATACGGCGTCAACCACCACCCCGCCGCCAGCACCGACATATTCAACAAGACCGGCGTCGCAGCGGGGATCAAGAAGCGCTTCCAGGTGTTCAAAATGCCTGCGGACAGCGCCACCATCGACATGCAGCCGATGTAGGGGAACATCCAGCGCGTCATCACCACGGACGCCTGCTGCCCCTCGTCCGGCATGCCAGAACCCAGCAACCAGACCAAAACAGGCGCGCCCACCACGCCAATCACGCAGGTGACGACCAAGGCCCAAAGCAAAACCGTGGCCACGGCATCAATCAAGCGATGGGTGGCCTGCTCACCTTCCTTGGCGTAGGTTGCGGCCAGCACCGGCACAAACGCTTGAGAGAAAGCCCCCTCAGCAAACAGCCGGCGCAGCATGTTCGGAATACGAAACGCGACCAAGAAGGCATCCGACATCGCGCCAGCACCGAACATGGCTGCTTGCATCTGTTCGCGCATCAAGCCCGTGATGCGGGACGCCAAAGTCAGTATCGAAATGAGGGATGCGGCACGAAGCAGATTCATGAATAAAGGCCGACTGGTTTCAGCGCGACAAAGCGGACGTGGGCGCCAATTGTTCAAAGCGCAGGGGGCGCATTATGATGGCAGCGCATTACAGAAATGCATTCGAGCCGCACATATCAATTGAATCACCTTGATTTGAGTGCTATACTCGCGGTCTTTGCACCAACTGGGTAGAATCACAGCATGGCATCCTCTTCAAAAGTTAAGAAGACCGTCCGTTCGGCATCGGGCCTCAAGCGCGCTCGCCAGGACATCAAACTGAACGCAGCCAACACGGCTTTGCGCTCCAAATTCCGTACGGTCATCAAGAACGTGCAAAAAGCTGTCCTGACTGGCGACAAGGCCAAGGCAGCTGATTTGTTCAAGACTGCTCAAGCTGTCATCGACTCGGTCGCTGACAAGGGCATCTTCCACAAGAACAAGGCCGCTCGCCACAAGAGCCGCCTGTCGGCAAAAATCAAGGCGCTGGCCGCCTAAATACCAGTTCTGGTGCAAAGATAAAGCCCGCTGTTCAGCGGGCTTTTTCATTTCCGCTCCGCAACACACACCGCACTTTCAAGAAGAGCTCAATGCCATTGCCCTTGAGCCAAGCCCTGCATATGACGCAGATGCAACCACTCTGCGACGGCACGAGCCACCCAGGCCGGATCATCCAAAGGCAGGTCATGCCCCGCTTCCGGGTGTAGACGCAGAGGCGCGCCCCAAGCTCGGCTGATCGCCTGCGAGCAACGCCAATCCACCAGTCGATCCGCCTTGCTACACAACAGCAATACAGGCGCATCAGGCCGGCGCAAGCCAACTTTGAAGCGAGCAGCGGCCCGCAATTGCCGCGCCGTATTGCGAAGGCTCACCGGATGTTTGGCCTGCAAAGCCACCCAATGGTCCAAGACTTCTGCTGGCTTTGTCTGCAAATTGGCCGTCATGCGAAGTACCTTGGCCTCGCGCTGACGCAAGCTCAGATTCGACAAACTCAAGACCAGAAACTTCAGATAATTGAGCGGCCGCAAGCGCCGATAGAACGGGCTGAAGGGACGCAGGCTTGTGTTGATCAAGACAGCAGCACTGACCTCTTGCGGATAGCGCGCCGCCCAATCGCTGGCCACCATGGCACCCAAAGACATGGCCAATAGATGCACCGGACCGCTGACGCCGATTTGCACCAGGCGCGCGCGGCATGACTCCACCATATCCGAGACGCAAGTCGGGCTGGTTTCTGCATGCAGCAAACCATTGCCCGGCAGATCCAGCATCAGGAGCCGCACCCCCGCCTGCTCGGCCTCGAGTTGCTGACCAAGGAGCGCCGGAAACTCACCCCAATGCCCGCTTTCGCGCGCCAGGCCGCGCAGCAGCACCCAGGTGGCAGGCGTAGGGGCCACGACCGAAGACGAAGCCGGCGCCTTCATGCCGCCAGCACTCCCTGTCTGTACCAACGATTCAAGGCTCGCTCCTCATGCCAGGCCCGCTGAGTCCGAGTCGGCAGCCAGCGCGGCATGCCCGCGGCCGCTCGCATCACGAAGTCCAACCACGCCATATGGCGGCGCAACACACGCTGCTGTCGATGCTCGATCAAGGGATTGAACATGCCTCTGCGCGAAAAAAGCTGCCGCGGATTTTTCTTCACCCAAATCCAAGACCCCATCTCTAAAGTGAGTGGCAACAGCAAACTGCTGCCACGATCGCAAGCCAAACGATACAAATGATCCCACAGGTCGCCGTGGGTCAAGTATTGGCGGCTCTGCGGCTCAAACACATAGCGATGCTGAGCATGAGTCTGATCCAAGATCTGGCACAAGGCATGCATCTCGGCCAGATGGGGAATCGGCTTGGCAGTATGTGCATAGGGAAACCAGATCCGATCCGCCAAGCCAAAGCCCGAATGGCAGTCCACCGCGATTGAGCAACCGTGAGTCAGCATCTCGCGCTCGACAAAGTCGACCACGGCCTGACTTTCCAGTTCCATCGGCGCATTGGCTGGGCCGCGATACCAGGGCAATTTGGGGCTTAGTCTTTGCCCTCCCAGCAGAGGTGGCGCCGCAGACCCCGCATCAACAGGCGCATTGCGCATTAAATCCACACCCCGGGGATTGGCGCGTGTTCCAAGCCACAAGCCACCCGGATTGACCATAGGCACGAACACCCAGCGCAAGGTCTCCAACATCTGGTGCAAGCTGCTATCCCATCTCAGGCGCGACACCAAGCTGGCCAAAAAGGCGGTCACCAACTCTGCGCCGATGCGCTCCAAGCCATGCACCCCCCCAAAGAAGCCGACTGCGGGAACGCCAGGATCCGGATTCCCCATCACATAGGCATGGACCGGCAGACTGCCCACTCCAACAGGAACATCGCACAGATGCTGCCGTTGCAAAAAAGGGCTACCCTGCTCCAACAAGCGCTCTAGCACCGAGTACTCGACCAAGGCCGGCATTTGATCCACCGTCGCTCCCAGTTTTGCGCAATCCGACCCCGGGCGCACGGCGCGGAGCATAGCTGCTGGCCAAGCATGAGCGCGCAGTACTTTTCACCTCGATGCACTGACACGAAAACGTCACGCGCGGCAACTAAGCTCGCTCCTTCAATAAGGACAGTGCCTGACACGCGCTTCTTTGCTGCATCAACAGCGCAGGTTTGCCCGATGCCATCCGAGACCGTCATTCAACAGTTCAAACCCACCCTACGCTCACGCTTGGCCTTGAGTCGGGCCATGCTGTTGGGGCTGATCGAATGGGTGGCACTGCTGCGCGCGCGCAAGCCCCGCAACTGAACCCAGCCTCAGGCGGAAGGCTTGCTGTTCGACGAGGGCTCGGGCAGCAGACATGCTTCCGCCACTTGGAGCTCGTTGTCTCGGGCAAAGTTCATCACAAAGTCCCAGGCCATGGGCTCGAGCTTCTTCAACTCTTCATTCACGATGACGCACTTGACGCCATTGATGACCCGCGGCACGCACAAAGGCGAGTAACCGATATGGGCGCCAATGCCCCCGCGCACGCCGCCGGGACGAAAGCAAGACATGGCCCCGGCCAAACGCTCGGCCCAATCGCTGGGTCGAAAAGTACGACCCGCCAACGTCACCCCTTGGATGAAGACTTCACGCGGTTTGGCTGGAGGCTGACTCATGCTGAGGGAAATGACTCACGTTCCTGCACCTTCAACGCACGGTCTGAGCGACCCGATTGAAGGCATGAACAAGGTTTTGGACAAGCCGTATTGTGCCTTGCTTGTGCTGCGCCGCAGCACCGGTCCGAACGCAAGGAAGAACATTCGCACGTGTCAGCCCCTTGTCAGATGCTTACCAATGGTCGCCCCGTAGAATGCCGCGACGCCCAAACCCCAACTCATGGGGCCGGCGTCTTGGTTTTTGACACCCCCGCTTGATATGGAGAGTTGATGAACGCCCCCGCAGTCTCGTCTGAATTGCCGTCCGAACCGCATGTGATGCAAACCTATGGCCGCCTGCCGATTGCGCTGTCGCACGGCCAAGGGTGCTGGGTCTGGGACGTCAAGGGCCGACGATACCTGGACGGACTCGGTGGCATCGCGGTCAACACCCTCGGCCACGCTCATCCGAGGCTGGTGCCGGCTCTGCAGGAACAAGTGGCAAAGCTGATTCACACCAGCAACTACTACCATGTGCCCTTGCAGGAGGAACTCGCAGCCAAGCTCTGCGAGTTGTCCGGCCTGGATGTTGCATTTTTCTGCAACAGCGGCCTGGAGGCCAATGAAGCCGCGTTGAAGATTGCCCGCAAGTTCGGCCATGACCGCGGCAATCACAAACCTGAGGTGATGGTGTTCGAGGGGGCCTTCCATGGCCGCTCCATCGCCACCCTTTCGGCCACGGCCAACCCAAAGATTCATGCCGGCTTTGGGCCGCTGGTTGCTGGTTTTGTCCGCGTCCCCTTGAACAATATCGAGGCCGTGCGTGCAGCTTTGGCGGCCCACCCCCAGATCACCGCCGTGTTCCTGGAGACCATCCAGGGCGAAGGCGGCGTCAACCCGGCGCGTATCGAGTTCTTGCAAGCGCTGCGCCAGGTCTGCGATGAGCACGACATCCTCCTGATGCTGGACGAGGTGCAATGCGGCATCGGCCGCACCGGCAAGTGGTTCGCCCATCAATGGGCCGGCATTCAACCCGATGTGATGCCCCTGGCCAAGGGCCTGGGCTCGGGCGTGCCGATTGGCGCGGTGGTCTGCGGGCCGCGCGCGGCCAAGGTCATGCAACCAGGCAACCATGGCACCACATTTGGCGGCAACCCGCTGGCCATGCGTGCCGGGGTTGAAACGCTCAAGATCATGAGCGAAGACGGCCTTTTGGCCAATGCCGAGAAAGTAGGCGCCGAGTTGAAAGCCGCCTTGCAAGCGGGCTTGGCCGGCGTGGCGGGCGTCAAGGAAGTGCGCGGCCAAGGCTTGATGCTGGGCATCGAGTTGGATCGACCCTGTGGCGTCCTGCTGGGCCGTGCGGCCGAAGCCGGCCTGATGATCAGCGTGACGGCCGACAAGGTCGTTCGTCTGGTGCCGGCGCTGATTTTGAACAGCGACGAAGCGGCCCAGATTGCCGCCCTCCTCGTGCCGCTGATCAAGACCTTTTTGTCGGAGCCCACACCATGAAGCCCGGCAAGGCCCTGATGCGCCACTACCTTCAGTTCAAGGACTTCCGCGCCGAGGAGTACGCCTATCTGTTCGAACGCGCCGCCATCATCAAGCGCCGCTTCAAGAACTACGAGCGCTACCAACCGCTGGCCGACCGGTCCATGGCCATGATCTTCGAGAAGGCCAGTACCCGCACCCGCGTCAGCTTCGAAGCCGGCATGTACCAGATGGGCGGCTCGGTGGTGCATCTGACCACCGGAGACAGCCAACTCGGCCGGGCCGAGCCGATCGAAGACAGCGCCCGCGTGATCAGCCGCATGGTTGACTTGGTGATGATTCGCACCTTTGAGCAGACCAAGATCGAGCGCTTTGCCGCCCATTCACGGGTGCCGGTCATCAACGGTTTGACCAATGAGTACCACCCCTGCCAGATCCTGGCCGATTTGTTCACCTTCATCGAAGCGCGCGGCATGAACCAGCGCGGCATCGTCGATGTTGACTGCCTCAAGGGTCGGGTCGTCGCCTGGGTGGGGGACGGCAACAATATGGCCAACACTTGGCTGCAAGCGGCAGAGATCCTGGGCTTCACCGTCCATGTCAGCACGCCCAGCGGCTACGAGGTGGACGCGCAGGTGGCCGGCATCCAGAACAGCGATTGCTACAAGGTCTTCAAGAACCCGCTCGATGCCTGCCGCAATGCCGATCTGGTCACCACCGATGTCTGGACCAGCATGGGCTTTGAGGCCGAGAACGACAAGCGCCGCACAGCCTTTGCCGACTGGTGCGTCGATGCCGAGATGATGGGCGTGGCCAAGCCCGACGCTCTTTTCATGCACTGCCTGCCCGCTCATCGCGGCGAAGAGGTCACCGCCGACGTCATCGACGGCCCCCAATCCGTCGTCTGGGATGAGGCTGAGAATCGCATGCATGTGCAAAAGGCACTCATGGAGTACCTTTTGCTAGGCCGCATCGGCTGAAAGCCGAGGCGCGCCCAGCCCGACAGGGCCGCATGCGATTCGGGGCGCACTCACTTGGCACGCAGCCAAGTGAAGCCGCGCAAGCGGCGGGTGCGCACCAAAACAGAATGCACGTGCAGAAGGCACTCATGGAGTACCTTCTGCTCGGCCGCATCGGCTGAAAGCCGAGGCGCGCCCGGCCCGGCAGGGCCGGATGCGATTCGGCGCGCACCCTGATCCAACCGGATCAGGGCCTCGAAAAAGCGCAAACGCAGTCTGTCACTTTGCGCCGTTAGGCTGAGTGCCGTATCAAGCCCAGTCCGGGCTTGAGTTTGCTTCTCGGACCTCACGCCATGAAGAAACTTCTTGCCTTCAGCGCAGCACTCCTCAGCATCGGTGCCGTTCAGGCCGAAGCGCTTTCGCTCAGCTACATCGGCCAACAGATTGTTGAATCCGGTCGCAGTTATGCCGGCACCACCGTCGGCGGCCTCTCAGGCATCGACTACAACGCCGCCACGGGCCGCTATCTGGCCATCAGCGACGACCGCAGTTCCATCAACCCGGCGCGCTTTTACGAACTGAGCCTGGACATCTCCAAGTTCCAGCGCAGCGCCACAGCCAACAGCGCCGGCGTCAGCTTCAATGCGGTGACCACGATTGTCAACATCGACGGCAAGCCTTTTGCCGCCAACCAGGTCGACCCCGAGAGCCTGCGCTTGGATGCGGCACGCAATCGCATCTACTGGAGCAATGAGGGCCAACGGGCCGCGGCCGGTTTCCAAGACCCCACCGTGCGCAGCATGAATCTGGACGGCAGCTACGCCGGGGCATTCAGCATCCCGGAGCGTTTCAAGCCCAGCGGCTCGAACAGCGGCTTGAACGCTGGCGACCGCGGCATCTACAACAATCTGGCTTTTGAAAGCCTGACCCTGTCCAAGGATGGCAAGACCTTGTGGACCGCCACCGAGAACGCGCTGAGCCAAGACGATCTGCCCGCGACTGTGGGCAAGGGCAGCAACGCACGGTTGCTGTCTTTCGATCTGAGCACGGGCAAGGCGGGCGCCGAGTACGTCTATCAAGTCGATGCCGTGGCCCTGCCCCCGACACCCGCTGGCGGATTTGCCACCAACGGTCTGACCGAATTGCTGGCGCTGGATGATCGCCAATTCATCGCCATCGAACGCTCATTCAGTGCGGGAGCGGTCACGCCCGGTACGTCCCCAAGCGGCAATCCCACAGGCAACACCATTCGCCTGTACTACGTCGATGCACGCCAGGCGACGGATGTGTCCGGCCTGGACTCCCTGAAGGGCGAAACCTTCACCGCCATGAGCAAAGAACTGCTGCTGGACCTGTCGTCCTTGAAGAACGACGACGGCTCCGCCCTGGCCCTGGACAATATCGAGGGCATCACCTTGGGCCCCGTCATCGACGGCAAGCAGACCTTGATCCTGGTGTCGGACAACAACTTCGGCGCCACGCAATTCACGCAATTCGTTGCACTGTCGATCCAAGCGCCGGTCCCGGAACCCGAAAGCTACGCCCTGCTGCTGGCCGGCCTCGGCCTGCTGAGCTTGGTGGCCCGCCAGCAAGGCATGCGCGCAGGCTAGGCCCGAGATCGGCATCAGCCCGACGTCAGGCAAACATGGCATGCTCCGCGTGCCATGAAAATTGCCCTCATCACCGATCTTCACGCCAACGCTCAGGCCTTTTCGGCCGTGCTTGAGCATGCACAGGCCAACGGCGCCACCGACTACGCTTTGCTGGGCGACTTTGTCGGCTACGGAGGGGACCCCGGCTGGGTGCTGAACAAGGTCATGGAGTTGGTCGCCGCTGGCGCTGTCGCGGTGCGCGGCAACCATGATGTCGCTGTGACTCAGGGCACGGCGCCCAACATGCGCGAGGAGGCTCGCAAGGCCGTCGAATGGACCCACGCGCGGCTGGACAGCCGGCAGCTGGCTTTTCTCTCCGAGTTGCCGCTGACCGTGAGCCGCGAAGATCGTCTGTTCGTACATGCCAATGCCTACGATCCAGCCGGCTGGGACTACATCCAAGGCCGCATCGAGGCCATGCGGAGCTTGCATGCCACGCAGGCCCGCTTTACTTTTTGCGGCCATATGCATGAGCCGATGCTGTACCACCTCTCGGGTACCGGCAAGGCAGGCGAGTTCACTCCGGCTGCCGATGTGACGATCCCGCTCTTGCCCAACCGGCAATGGCTGGTGATCCCGGGCTCCTGCGGGCAGCCGCGTGACGGCAACCCAGCCGCCTGCTACGCCCTGTTTGACAGCATCAGCGCCGAGCTGAGCTTTCAACGCGTGCCTTATGACGTCGAAGCCGCCGCCGCGAGCATTCGGGCAGCGGGCTTGCCTGAGCGCTTGGCGCTGCGACTGCTACAGGGCGAGTAGGATCAACGGTGCCAGGTCTTGCCCCCTGCTGCGCCTGTTTCGCCCCCTGACCAGGAATCTACCCATGCCTCAATCGGATGCCGGCCCCCTCAGCACGTTGTTGCCTCCTCCCGCCGCGTTGGAGCCCGGCTTGGAGCTGGACGGTTTTCGACTGGAGGAGCGTCTGCACCAAGGCGGCATGGCCAATCTATGGGGTATCACTCGGATCGAACCTCGGCCGGACGAGGCATTCCCTTTGATCATGAAAGTGCCGCGCATCAAGGGTGGTGAAGACCCCGCCACCATTGTTGGCTTCGAGGTCGAACAGATGCTGATGCCGGCCCTCAAAGGCCCGCATGTTCCCAAGTTCGTGGCTCGCGGTGACTGGACACGCCAAGCCTATATCGTGATGGAGCGGATTGAGGGACAGTCCTTGCGCCCACGCCTCGACGAGGCGCCCCTGCCGTTGGACGAGGTCATCGACATCGGCATCAAGGTCGCCACCGCCCTGCAGGATTTGCACCGTCAGCATGTGGTGCACCTCGACATCAAGCCCAGCAACATCATGTTCCGCCCCGACGGCACAGC
Organism: Roseateles sp.; assembly: GCF_049240545.1. Taxonomy (GTDB): domain Bacteria; phylum Pseudomonadota; class Gammaproteobacteria; order Burkholderiales; family Burkholderiaceae_C; genus Paucibacter_A. Next base: position 65,659 of record NZ_JBMLSK010000213.1, read on the forward strand.
GGTGCTGGTGGACTTTGGCTTGTCGCGGCACGACCATCTGCCCGACCTGCTGGAGGAAGAGTTCTCGCTGCCGATGGGCACCGGGCCCTATATGTCGCCCGAGCAGGTGCAGTTTGTGCGCAATGATCCACGCAGCGATTTGTTTGCGCTGGGCGTGATGCTCTATCACCTGTCCACCGGCGAGCGTCCTTTCGGTCAGCCCTCATCGGTGCGCGGCCTGCGTCGACGACTGTATGTCGAGCCGGTGCCGCCGCTTGCGATCGATGCCGAGTTGCCACCATGGTTTCAAGAGATCGTGCTGCATTGCCTGGAGGTCAAGCCGGAGCGCCGCTATCAAAGCGCTGCCCAACTGGCCCTGGATCTGCAGCAACCCGAGGGGGTCACACTGACCGCGCGGGCCAGAAAGGTCAACACCAGTGGCAGCTTGAAGACACTCAAGCGCTGGTTCTTCGCCCTCGGCGCCGAGCCGACCCTGCAGGCGACAGCCACCGAGCAGGTCGCGCGCAGCCCCATCATCATGGCAGCGGTCGACATCCAGCACGCCACCCCCGCCCTACTGGAACAGTTGCGCGATACCGTGCGCCGCATCGTCCAGACCGAGCCGGGCGCACGCTTGGCTTGCGTCAGCGTGATGAAGACCAACCGCATCGGCATGGATGAGTTGACCGATAAAGAAGGGAAAAGTGTGCACGTCAAGCAATTGATCGCGCTGCGCCACTGGGCCCGCCCGATCAGCCGCGCGCTGAACCTGGAAGACGGACGCCTGACCTTTCATGTGCTGGAGGCCCCCGACGCGGCCGCCGCCATCATCGAGTTCGCCGGCAAGAACGGCGCCGACCACATCGTCATGGGCGCGCGCGGCGCGTCGACCTTGCGTCGCTACTTGGGCAGCGTCTCCGCCCAGGTGGTGACCCAGTCGAGCTGCAGCGTCACCGTGGTGCGTGAAGCCAGCCGAACCCAATAAAGGCCGATCGATGAGCGACTCTGACAACCCTTGTGTGCGCTGTGGCGCCTGTTGCGCCAGCTTTCGTGTCGATTTCGCACGCCAAGAACTACTGAGCCAAGGCGGCTGTGTGCCGGATGGCCTGACCGTCGACTTGAACGACAGTCTGGCCCGCATGCGCGGCACCGACCATGCCCAGCCTCGCTGCGCTGCGCTAACCGGCCAGGTCGGCGTCAAGGCCGCTTGCGGCATCTACGAATGGCGCCCGGCGCCCTGCCGCGAATTTGGCTTGCGCGCGCCCATGGGCATTGGCGACGAGGCATGCACGCGCGCCCGCGCTCGACACGGCTTGGTGCCTCTGAGCTAAAGAAAGTGCGGCAGGCTGGGCCCACGCTTGGCCCGAGGAATCGACGCGCCTATGGGGCTAGCAAGGCCAAATCCAGGACCCAAAGCCCAAGAGCCAAGAGCCAGCGATGGCCCAGCCAATCACGGGTAAGGCGAGCGTTTCAGTTTGAGCAAATCCAGCTTTGCGCTGTAACGTTCTCGGTCTTGCACCGTGGTGCTGTTGTCCTTGGCCAAGCTCATCTGCTGGCGGGCTGCGGCCCAATCGCCGAGTCCGACATTGGCCAAGGCCGACCAGAAATGGAACTCATGAAAATAGGCCGAACGCTCGATCTCCTTGGCAAACAGCTGCTTGGCCAGGGCGAAGTCGCCCGACTTCATCGCCTCAACACCCAGATTGAAGTACTTGAAGGGTGGAAAAGGCTGCAACTCCGCCAGGCGCTTGGCGACGACCTGCGCCTCTTGGGTGCGCCCCAAATCACCCATCAACAGCACCAGGTTTGACATCGCCTGCGTGTTGGCGGGCTCTTCCCACAAGACGTGGCGCAGCGCCGGCTCGCCGAGATCGGAGTGGCCTTTGCGGCGGTAGATCACCGCCAGGGTGTTGTAAGCAGCCAGTTGCTTGGGGTCCACCTGGATCGCTTCGCGGGCCCACCAATAGGCCTCATCCACCTGCCCCAACTTCAGGCTCTCGGCAGCGCGGTTGTTCAGGAACAAGGCCATGACGGCCTGCTCACTGATCTCGCGGGAGAACTGCCTCTTGCCGCGCTCGGGGGGCAAGAAGTCCACCGTCATCATTTCATTGCCCAGCGTGGCACCCTGCCCCTCCGCCATGCGCCGCCCCAGTCCCAAGTTCACATGGCCGGACAGGAGATACAGGTCGGAGCTGCGGCTCCAAACCTCATCCACATAGACGCTTTGATAACGCACGGGCACCCCCATGCGCTTGGCAAAAGCCCCGGTCATGATGACCAGCGACAAGCAGTTGCCACGGCGCTCGGCGAAAGCCTGCGCGGCGTCTCGGGTCACGCTGTCGTCGTACTCCAGTTGCAACAAGCTCTTGTTGTAGAGCGCATCCAGCAAGCCTTGGCGCGCCCCTTTGTTGCGCGAATGCCGTGCGATGTCGAATTCCAGATACTCCTCCATCGCCGGACTGAGCGCAAAGATGCGGGACGGATCGATCGGTTCCGTCGGCGGCTTGAAGAGCTCATCGCGGAACAGTTGCACGGGGGCGCTGACAAGCGGGCTCGGACCCGCAGCACAAGCAGCCAAGAGAAGACTCAGCAACAAACTGGTCAAGGATGTGCACCCAGCTCTCATGGCAACTCCTGGCAGTGGATGTCACTCCAGCCCCGGCCTTCCAGCAATGGTGTCGAGTGCGGGAGTTGTCTCGATCCTACTGCTGAGTCGCCGCCGCCGCCATATGCCGATCGACACCCTTTTCCCGCCGCTCATCACATGCAGCGCTGGGCCCTCGCTTCAGGGCTGCTTGGGCATCGGCTGCACCAGCACCATGGCGGTTCGCGCCGGCACGCTCAAGGCCAACCCATCCGCCGCCCAGCGCACATCACGAAGCGGGCGTTTGTCCGCGGCTCCTGCAGCCCGGTGCACCGGATGCAAAACCCAGCCGGCCGGCAAATCGCGCGGCAAACTCAGCCACTCCGCCTGGGGGGAAACATTGATGAGATAAAGCAGCCGCGCGAAGCCGGCGCCAGCCATGCCCTGCCCCTCCAACAAGCCCGCCACCAAGCGGGGATTCTGCGTTGGGCCGGTATTCAAGAAACGCAAGCGCTGCATCACCTCTTCAGCACTACGCAGGCGAAACAAAGTGGAACTGGCCCGAATCTTCAAGAGGTCGCGGAAAGCATCTCGGCTCCAGCTCAACTCGGCCGGTCCCGGCTTGATGGACGCATCGCTCAAGGGCTCACGCAGTCGCGCGTAGAAGGCACCGTTGTCCGGCTTGGGCGGCAGACCACTGCCAAAGAAGTTGTCTTGATAGGACCAATCCAGACGATTGAACCAGTCGCCCGAGTCGTAGCTGTTGCGGTCCAGGGACTTGGAGCGCAGCAGGTCTTGCCCGGCGTGAAAGTAAGCCACGCCCTGGCTGAAGGCGGTCAATGCAGCTCCCAGCGCCTGCACCCGCGCCCTATCCTCGCGCGAGGTCTCACGCGGCAGCTTGAGTGCATGGACATCGAACAGGGTCTGGTTGTCATGGTTCTCCACATAATTGACCACCTCACCGGGCTGAGAGACATAGCCTGCCGGCTGATCGCCATAGGCGATCTCCGCCAAGCGGCGCTGCTCGCCACGCCAAGTCTGCAGGGTGTAGTCCCGCAGCGAGCCGGCCAGCCCGACGCGAATCAGGTCTGCAGCCTGCATCAAGTCAGATAGCGGCCTTTGCGGCGCCAAAGCATTGGGCGCATACACCAAGCCATTCAGCCAGCCCTGGTTCCGAATGCTTGCATCACCGCTGTCCCCTGCACTGCCGCCGCGCGCCGCATCCCGCCCACGGTCACTGAAGGTGCCGATCCCCGAGCCGTTCAGCGACAGCTGCGAGGCCTGCACAAAACGGGCACCGTTGGCCACCTCGCCAAAGTTCCAGCCCTCGCCAATCAACTGCACCGGCTGCCCCGCCGCGGCATTGACCCTTGTCTGCAGCGTCTCCATCACCGTGCGCGGCTGATGCCCCATCAGGTCGAAGCGGAAGGAGTCAATGCGGTATTCCCGCGCCCACAAGGCCGCCGAATCGATCATCAGCTTGGCCATCATCAGATGCTCGGTGGCGGTGTTGTCGCAGCAAGTCGAACGCTCTACTGCCCCTTGAGCATCCAGGCGCTGGTAATAGCCCGGCACGATGCGATCCAACACCGATTGCGGATGCTGCCCGGCCGCGGCCGTGTGGTTGTAGACCACGTCCATGCCGACCCGCAGCCCTTCCCTGTGCAGCGCCTGCACCATCTGGCGCAACTCCAGAATGCGACGCGCGCCGTCACTGGCATCGCTGGCGTAACTGCCTTCCGGCGCATTGAAATGAAAGGGGTCATAGCCCCAGTTGAAGCAGTCCTGGGCCGCCACCGCCATCACGGCCGCTTGCTGAACCTCACTGTCGGCCGCCGCCGGGGGCACCACCGGTGTCACACAGCCGGATTCGGGCACCGAGGCCAGATCAAAAATGGGCAGCAGATGGACATCGGTCAGCCCCGCCGCAGACAAAGCCCGCAGATGCCGCATGCCGCGAGATTGCCGCTCGGTAAAGGCCAGATACTTGCCGCGGCGGGCCGCACTGACCGATTCGTCGTTGATGGAGAAATCGCGCACATGCAGCTCGTAAATGACCATATCGGTCTGCGCCTTGACCCGCTGCGGGCGCCGCGTCTGGTCCCAGCCCGCGGGCTTCAAGGCAGCATCGCTGAGATCCGCCACATAGCTGCGCTTCGAGTCGGTGGTCAGGCTGACCGAATAGGGATCGGTCACCCGGTTGCGAACCAGGCCGACACCCGACACCCACACATCGACCAGATAGCTGTAGTACTGGCCCCTCAAAGAGGTCGCAAGCTCTAACTGCCAAACGCCACTGAGATCATCTCTGCTCAGCGGCTGAGGCGCCACAGCAGCAGGACTGTGACCGCTCGGGTAGCGGCACAGCGCAAGCGACTGGGCTGTCGGCGCCCAAAGCTTGAAGCGGGTCGCGCCGGGTACAGCCCGGCGCTGGGTGCCAGGGGCTGGGCTGAGCGTCACCCCCAGTTCCTCATGCTGCTGCGCTGCCGCGTACAAATCATCCAAAGCGCCGGGGGCTTGCACCGCGGTGCTGGCCAGGACGCGCCCAGCTCCGTCTTCCTGAACCAGCAAGACCTGACCCCGAAGCCAATGTGCAATTTCCCGGCCCAGCTCTTGAGGCAGTTGCAGCCGGGGGCCTTCGCCAATGAACTTGAAGCGCGACTGCACCTCGGCCGGCAAGGTCTGATCGAAGGGGAGCAAGCTCATATGCGCATCAGCGCCCTGCACGGCCTGCCCTGGGCGCGCCTGCAGCTTGCCCTGGCTTGAAAAGTAGAGCTTGTAGTGCAGATCGACGGCATCCGCAGCAGCCACGCCGGGCCATTGAATCCAGCGGGCATTCAACCAGTAGGCACGCGCTTGCGTGCTCGGCATCGCCGCCGCCTGCAAAAGCCGTTGCGGCTCGGGGCGATTGCAATCTTCCAACGTGTAGGCATAGGCTGAAGTCGCTGACCAAGGCGCATCAACGGCTGCGGCCCGAGCCTGCATGGCAGGCAAGCAGGCCAGGCCTAGCAGTGGCCACAGCACACCCTGCCACCGCCCTCTTGCCGCCGCCGTCAAGACCTCTTGATTTTGCTCGAACCGCACCATCTTGCCCCCTTCAATCAAGGCAAAGATAGTAGCAAAACTACACCACAATGGTTCACAGGTATTCCATAAGCCCCACGATTCACCTAATCTTAGAAACAAAACACAAAGTGCAAGGTAATTTTGCTACACGTTATGTCAGAGTTTTTCAAGCATCACGCCACTTGCCTCGGCAGCCTGTTGTTGAGCCTCTCCTGCGGCCTGAACGGGGCCGCCCATGCGAAGGACACTTCAGCGCCCGAACTGAATCACATCGAAGCCAGAACAGCTTTGCGCAGCCCCCTTCCCGCCCACTGGCAGAACGGCGCGTTCATGGAAATCTTTGTGCGCGGCTACCAGGACAGCGATGGCGATGGCATCGGCGATCTGCGCGGCCTGATTCAAAGACTGGACTATCTGCAGGATTTGGGCATTCGGGGCATCTGGCTGATGCCCATCACGGCGAGCGCCGACCGGGATCATGGTTATGCCACCACCGACTTTCGCGCGCTGGAACCCCAGTACGGCAGCCTGGACGACTTTGATGAATTGATTCGCCAAGCGCACCGACGCGGCATCGGCGTCATCATCGACTACATCCTCAACCACAGCGCCGCGCAGCATCCCTTTTTCCAAGCGGCCTTGCACAGCGAAAGCAGCCCCTTTCGCGACTGGTTCGTCTGGCAAGACCCGGCCCCCGTCGGCTGGGACATCTGGGGCAAGAACCCTTGGTATCCGGCCCAAGCGGGCGACTCCAGCCATTACTTCGGCACGTTCGGACCCCACATGCCGGACTTCAATCTGCGCAACCCTGCGGTGGTGGATTACCACCGCAGCAGCCTGCGCTTCTGGCTGAATCGCGGGCTCGATGGCTTCCGGCTCGACGCGGTGCCACACCTGATCGAGAACGACGCGGTGAACTGGAATGACCAAGCCGAAAGCCGCCGCCTGACGAAAGACTTTCAAGACCTGATCAAGCGCTACCCACAGCGCTACACAGTCTGCGAGGCCACCGCCGAACCCAAAGCCTATGCCGCACCCGAGGTCTGCGGCAGCGCCTTTGCCTTCGGGCTGGAGCAGCACATCCTCAAAGCCGCCAAGGGTGAGCCCGCAGCCATTCAGCAAGTGGCGAACTATTTCTTGACGGCCCCACGCAGCATGGCCACCATGCTGGCCAACCATGACATCTTCGCTGGCGAACGAGTCTGGGATCAGATGGCCGGCGATGAGGCGCGCTACAAGCTGGCGGCCGCCACCTATCTGCTCTTGCCGGGCACGCCCTTCATCTACTACGGCGAAGAAATCGGCATGGCCGGCGTCAAGGGTTTGCCGGGCGACGAGCCTTTGCGAGCACCGATGAGCTGGACCCCGCAGATCTCGGGCTTCACCTCGGGTGCCCGCGCCTTCCGGCCCGTTTCGCCCAATGCCGTCACGCACAATGCCCAGGCCCAGCAGCGCGATCCGGCTTCGATTTTGAACTTCTACAAAGCCATGCTGAAGCTCCGCAACAGCCATCCGGCCATCGCCTCAGGCGCTTACGAGCATCCACAGGTGGATGGCCAAACGCTCAGCTTTCAACGCCGCCTGAACCCGCAGGCCCACGATCTGATCGTGATCAATTACGGGGACAGCGCCCGTTCGGTCACCGTGCATCAATTACCCCGTCGCGCCAGCTTGCTCGGCAGCTATCCAAGCGGGCAAGCGGCCTTGCGCACGGATGCAGCTGGCCAGGTCAGCCTGAGCGTGGACGCCCAATCGGTACGCGTATTCCGGGTGAAGCGATAGCCTGGCGCCACATGGCAAGCGAGCAGCAACTCAAGCCTGCCGGTCCCTCAAACCGGCCATTTTCTGCAACAGGGGCTTGACCATGGGCGTGGTCAGCATGGTGCTGGCCACCGCCATCAAGAGCAAGGCGGTGAAGGTCTCGCTGGTGATGATCTGCTTGTCCAGCAAGATGTTGGCGAAGATGATCATGATCAGCGCCTTGGTCTGCAAGAGCCAACCAATCAAGCGCGCCTCCCCCCTGGGCCAAGCCAGAATTCGGCCCGCCAGATGCACGCCGATCAGTTTGCCGGCCACCGAGGCCAACAGCAGCCAGGCGGCGGCGATGAACACGGCCGCCCCACCCACACTCCACTGCGTACGCAAGCCGGTGCTGAGGAAGAACACCGGCATGATGACCAGCAAAACATGGTGGCGCAGACCATCAAGTTGCTTCTGATCGAACCAATCGGCATCCATGATGGCGCCCGCCAAGAAGGCGCCCACCATGTAGTGAAGGCCCGCCCAGTCGGCCCCGAGGGCGCAGGCCGCCAGCCAGATCAGGCCGACAAACCAACGGTCACTCTGAGGCAAGCGCTTCATCAACCAACGGAACGCCAGGCCAATCAAGACAAAGCTGGCCATAAAGGCTGCTTGGCGGCCCACCCGATGCCAGTCCATCAGGATCAGGGCCAACACGGCCCAAATGGCCACGTCATCCACGCTGGCATAACGCAAAACCCGCTGACCCAAGGGCCGCCGCAGGATGTCGAGCTTCTCCATCAGCAGGATCAGGATCGGCAGCGCCGTCACCGAGCAGGCCATGCCCACGCCCAGCACAAACTGCCAGTCCAAGGCCTTAGGCCCGACCCAAGCCGCCCCCACGGCTGAACTCAGCATCACCAAGGCCGCAGCACAACCCAAGAGCAGCGGCGCAGCGAGCGCCAAGCCCGCCGTGATACCACTCTCGCGTCGGTGCTGCCAGGCCGCCTTCAGGTCCAGCTCAATGCCCGCGATCCAGACGAACAGCATCACCGCCCACCAGGCCACGCCATTGAGGGACTGAATCACCGCCGGGTTGAAAACGAATTGGTAGTAGGCCGGGAAGATGGCCCCCAGCACGCCGGGGCCGAGCAAGATGCCGGTGACGATCTGCACCACGACCAAGGGCGCGAAATACTCGGTGCGACCGAGCCGCCAAATGAGATAGGGCACGCTGAGGATGATCAGCATGGCAATCAAGAAAATCTCGGTCGTGTTCATCACAGGCTCAGATCGACAATGAAAAAGGGCGACACCGGCCAACACCGGCATCGCCCTTGGCTACAAAACTGCGCGGATTATCAGCGCGGCAATTGCATCATCGCCATTGGGGCTCTCCCGCTCGCAGCGGTGATCAAAGCCAGCACCCGAGTCGGTTCTGCACCCACCATGTCCCAGCTGAAGCGCCAGCCCCAGTTGCCGCCCAACACCCCCGGCACATTCATGCGGTGAGCGCTGCCCAGGCCCAAGACGTCTTGCAGCGGGAACACCGCCATATTCGCCACCGAGTTGCAGCAAGCACGGATCATGGCCCAGTGCACATCGTGCGCGCCGCAAGCCAAGTAAGAGCCCGCGAACGAGCGCTCTTGCGGCGAGGCGCTGTCCCACCAGCCGCGCACCGTGTCGTTGTCATGGGTGCCGGTGTAGGCCACGCAGTTGCGCGGCCACATATGCGGCAGGAACTCATGGTCGGCCACCGCACCCTGCGCCACTTGCGCGCCGTCCACGCCGAAGGCGAACTGCAAAATCTTCATGCCCGGGAAGCCGCAGCCATCACGCAGCGCATGCACATCTTCGGTAATGAAACCCAGGTCTTCGGCCACGATGGGCAGCTGACCCAGGGCCTTTTCAATCGCGTCAAACAAGGCCTTGCCGGGGCCGGTGCGCCATTGGCCCTGGCGTGCATCCGGGCTGCTGCCGGGGATCTCAAAGTAGCCGGCAAAGCCGCGGAAATGATCGATGCGAAACACATCGGCCTGGCTCAAGGCGCGCTTGACCCGAGCCGTCCACCAGGCGTAGTTCTCATCCGCCATACGGGCCCAGTTGTACAAGGGGTTACCCCAGCGCTGGCCGGCCACCGACATCGCATCCGGCGGCACGCCGGCGACCACCGCGGTCTGGAACTGATCGTCAAGCTCATACAGGTCCGGCCGGCTCCAGCAATCCGCGCTGTCATGCGCCACGAAGATCGGCAAGTCGCCCATCAGCGCCACGCCCTTGCTGTTGGCGTAAGCCTTCAGGGCCGCGCTTTGCACATCGAACTGCCACTGCACAAACTGCCAGAAGCGATATTCCTCGGCATGCGTCACTCGCGCTTGCGCCAAGGCTGCGGGCTCACGTCGAGCCAAGGCTGGCGCCCAAGTCCACCAAGCTTGGCCGCCCAGCGGCGAGCGGATGGCCATGAACAAGGCATAGTCATCCAGCCAGCTGGCCTGCTCCGCGCACCAGGCGGCAAAAGCCTCTTGATCGGCCACGCTGGCTTTGGCGAAGAAGCCTGCCGCCGCTGCGCGCAGCTGCTTTTCCCGCCAAGGCAAGACCTGGCCGTAGTTCACCTGCTTGGCGTCAAAGCCAGCCAAGTCAGCGGCGCTCGGCGCGGCCAGCCAACCCTTGGCGACCAGCGGCTCCAGGGCCACCATCCACTGGCTGCCCGCAAAAGCCGAGACGCCTTGGTAAGGGCTGTCGCCGGGGCCGATGGGCGTGGTCGGCAGCAATTGCCAGATCTTTTGGCCGGCCGAGGCCAGCCAATCGACAAAGTGAAAGGCCTCGGGCCCGAAATCACCCATGCCATGCGGGCCAGGCAGCGAAGTGATGTGCAAGAGCACACCGGCGGAGCGTTGATTGAGGTTCATCGTCTCAGAGCTTTCTTCTCAAACATGGCGCAGCACCAAGAGGCTGCGCGCGGGAACATTCAGGTGGGTGACTACGGGTGAATCAGACTGAACCGTCGGATCAGGCAGCAAGTCGCCACTGCTGTCTAAAACCAGGCGCCAAGCCCCCAGGCTAAATGAAAAAGCCTGAGCCTCGGGCTCGGGGTTGAACAAGACCATCAGTCGCGGCGCAGCGGCCGCCTCTGCGGGCTTGCGCACTTCAAAAAATACCGCAGCAAAGGCCGACTGCGAGGCATCAAACCAGTCATGCTGCTGCATTTCCGCACCGCGCGGCGAGAACCAGCGCAAGCTGGGCGCCGAGGCCTGCGCCGCGTCTGCAGAAGCAGCGGCAAACCACTGCTCATGTCGCAGCAAGGGCTCGGCGCGGCGCAGCGCCAGCAGCGAGGCGACAAAGGCTTGAGTGTCGCTTTCAGCCTGCGCCCAGTCCAGCCAGGTGATGGCATTGTCTTGGCAGTAGGCATTGTTATTGCCGCCTTGGCTGTTGCCGATCTCGTCACCGGCGCAGAGCATGGGCGTACCCTGGGCCAGAGCCAAGGTGGCCAGCATGGCGCGGCGCACCCGCAGGCGGGTGGCGCGAATGGCGGCGTCTTCACTCGGACCCTCATGGCCGAAGTTGGCGCAGAGTTCGCCGTCGCGGCCGTCGCGGTTGTTCTCGCCATTGGCATGGTTGTGCTTGGTGGAATAGCTCACCACATCGGCCAGCACATAACCGTCATGCACAGAGACAAAGTTCACCGAAGCGGTGGGCCGACGCGAGCCATGGTGGAACAAGTCGCTGGAGGCCATGAAGCGCCGCGCCAACTCGCCGCGGCTGACGCTGGGCTGATGCGAGCGCAGCCAATAGCAGCGCACCGCGTCGCGGAACTTGTCGTTCCAATCCAAAAAGCGCCCAGGGAAGCGGCCGACTTGGTAGCCCTCATGGCCGGCGTCCCAGGGCTCGGAGATCAAATGCACCTGGGCCAAGACTGGGTCTTGGCGCAAAGCGGTGAAGAAAGCGGCCTGCGGGTCAAAGCCATGGTGCGTGCGCCCCAGCACCGGCGCCAGATCGAAGCGGAAGCCGTCCACGCCCATCTCGCTGACCCAGTAACGCAGCGAGTCCAGCACCAGTTGGGCCACGCGCGGATTCGCGCAGTTCAAGGTGTTGCCGCAAGCGCTGACGTTTTCATAACGGCTTTTATCGTCAGACACCAAACGGTAGTAGCTGCGGTTGTCCAGGCCCCTGAAGCTCAGCGTGGGGCCAAACTCATTGCCCTCGGGCGTGTGGTTGTAGACCACATCCAGCACCACCTCCAGGCCTTGGGCATGCAGCTCGCGCACCATGGCGCGGAACTCCTCGCGCACGGCCGCCGGATCTTCGCGGTGCGCGCGCTGCGCCAAACGCGGGTCCGGGCTGAAAAATCCCAGCGTGTTGTAACCCCAGTAATTCGGCTTGCCCAGATCGGCCAGATGCGGCTCGTCGATATGAAAGTGCACCGGCAGCAAAGACAAGGTCGTCACGCCCAAGGCCTTGAAATGCGCCACCGAGGCCGGATGCGCGAGGCCAGCGTAGCTGCCGCGCAGCGCCTCGGGCACCGCCGGCAAGGCTTGAGAAAAGCCCTTCACATGCACTTCGTAAAGCACCAAATCAGCGGTGGCATGACGCGGCGCATTCAAGCGCGGGCTGCTGTCGGCGGGCAAGGCTTGCGCCACCCTCGCCTTCAGCGCTTGCAAGGCGTTGTCGCGGGTGTCGAAAGAGCGCGGCCCATCCGGATGGCCCAGCTCATAGCCATGTTGCTCGGGCGCCCAGGCGAAGTGGCCGACGATCTCGCGGGCATAGGGGTCGAGCAAGAGCTTGTGGGCATTGAAGCGATGTCCATGCTCGGGGCTGTACGGCCCATGGGCACGCAGACCGTAAACCAGGCCCGCACCCAAGCCGGGTAGAAAGCCGTGGAAGACCCCGTCATCCGGCCCCTGCAAGGCATAGCGGCGCAGCTCGCGCTGGCCCGAGCCATCAAAAATGCACAAGTCGATGGCGGTGGCCGATTCGGAGAAGACGGCGAAGTTCACGCCGCCGTCGCGCGGCGTGGCGCCTAAGGGTTCATGGCGACCCGGCGCCAGTGAAGCAGGCAAAAGTGAATCGGTGGGCATGGTCAGAGATTCAAAGCAGTAGGCATCAAGAAGAGACAAGCAAGCGGCGGCAGATTCAGGCTGATGGACTGAGCATGACCCTGCGCGGCCACCGATTCGGGCCGCAAGACCTGATCCAGATTGCCCAGATTGCTGCCGCCATAGTGGGCGGAGTCGGTGTTCAAAACTTCTTTCCAGCCCTGGCCCGGCGTCAGAGGCACACCCAGGCGGTAGCCGATACGCGGCACCGGCGTGAAGTTGCAAACCACCAGCACCGGCGCCGCGGAATCTTCTCCGTGTTGTTCATCCTTGCGCAACCAGGCCAACACCGATTGCTCGGCGTCGCTGGCTTCCAGCCATTCAAAGCCAGCAGCCTCGCAGTCGAGCCGATGCAAGGCCGGCTGCGCGCGGTAGAGCTGGTTGAGGTCTCGAATCAGGCGCTGCACGCCGGCGTGGCGCGGGTCGTCCAGCAAGGCCCAGGGCAGCTCGGCGTCGTGATTCCATTCGCTGCTCTGCGCGAACTCCTGGCCCATGAACAGCAGCTTCTTGCCGGGGTGGCCCCACATAAAGCCGTAGTAGGCGCGCAAACTTGCAAACTGCTGCCACTGGCTGGCGTCGTCCGCCGGGCCGCGCATCTTGCCCAGCATAGAGCCCTTGCCATGCACCACCTCGTCGTGCGAGATCGGCAGCACAAAGTTCTCGCTGAAGGCATAGACCAGGCCAAACGTCATCTTGTCATGATGCCAGCGCCGATGAATCGGGTCCTCCTGCATATAGCGCAGGGTGTCGTTCATCCAGCCCATATTCCATTTGTAATGAAAGCCCAGGCCGCCCGCCGAGGTCGGCGCCGACACGCCGGGGAAGCTGGTCGACTCCTCCGCCACAGTGATGGCGCCCGGCGCATCCAGGCCGAGCTGCTCATTGATGCGCTGCATCAGCGAGATGGCCTCCAGGTTGTGATTGCCGCCATGCACATTCGGCAGCCACTCCCCGGCCGGGCGCGAATAGTCGCGGTACAGCATCGAGGCCACCGCATCGACCCGCAGCCCGTCCACGCCCCAGCGCTCGGCCCAGTAGAGGGCATTGCCCGCCAGGAGCTGCCGCACCTGCGGCTGGGCAAAGTTGTAGATCAGCGTGTTCCAGTCGCGATGAAAGCCCTCGCGCGGATCGGCGTGTTCAAACAGCGGCGTGCCGTCAAAGCGTGCCAGGCCATGGGCGTCGCTGGGGAAATGCGCCGGCACCCAGTCCAGCAGCAGGCCCAAGCCGCGCTGATGGCAGGCCTGCACAAAACGCGCAAAGCCCTCGGGCGGGCCGAAGCGCGCACTCGGCGCAAACAAGCCCAGGGTTTGATAGCCCCAGGAGCCATCAAAAGGATGCTCGCTGATGGGCATCAGCTGCACATGGGTAAAGCCCAGGTCCGCCGCATAGGCAGGCAGCTCGGCCGCGAGTTCATCCCATGTCGGGAACTGCGCGGCGCCGCGCCGCCAGGAGGCGGCATGCACCTCGTAAATGGACACCGGCGCCCGGCGCGCGTTCGCCTGCGCGCGCTCGGCCGGCAGGCGCTGTGGGGGATTCAAGGGCGCAGCCACGATGCTGGCCGTCTCGGGTCGCAGCTGGGCGGCGCGGGCATAGGGGTCGGCCTTCAGCGGCAAGAGTTCACCCGCCGGGCCTAGCAACTCGAACTTGTAGAGATCGCCCACGGCCGCCTGCGGCACAAAGATCTCCCACACACCCGCCTCATGGCGCTTGCGCATCGGGTGGCGGCGGCCGTCCCAGGCATTGAAGCGACCAACCACGCTGACCCGCTGCGCATGCGGCGCCCAAACAGCAAAGCGCACACCGGCCACCTCACCGCCGGCATCGGTCTGCGTCAGCGGATGCGCGCCCAGCAGCTCGAAGGGGCGCGGATGCTGGCCTTGAGCAAAGAGATGCAGATCCAGCTCTGCCAATTGCGGGCCGAAGGCATAGGCGTCTGCAAGGATCTGCTCCGCATGATCGGCCGACCAGCGCACCGCCAGTCGATAGTCAAAACGCTTGCGACGGCGCCCCATGGGCGCTTCGAACAAGCCTTCGGCATGACGAAGCTTCAAGGCCGCGACCGGCTTGCCGCTGGTGGCGTCGATCACCTCGACCGACAAGGCACCCGGCAAGAAGGCGCGCAGCCACAAACGGCCAGACGCATCGGCATGCAGACCCAAGACCGAGAAGGGATCTGCGTGCCGCGCCGCCAACAGCGCATCGACTTCGGCCGGGCTCAACATGGGTTCAGGCGCGCGGCTGATTCAGGCCCAAGCTCTTCACGGACCAGACCCGCTCCACATACTCGGCGATGGTGCGGTCGCTGGAGAAGTCGCCCATGCCGGCCACATTCAAGACCGCACGCTGCAGCCAAGCCTCCGGCTGGCGATAGAGCGCGTCCACCTCGGCCTGCTTGTCCACATAGGCGGCAAAGTCGGCCATCAGCAGGTAGACGTCGCGATTCAAAAGCATCTCGGTCAGCGCGCGATAACGCTGCGCATCACCGGATGAGAACTCGCCGTTGGCAATGCTCTGGATGACGCGCTGCAGCTGCGCGTTTTGCTCCACATACAGGCGCGGGTCGTAGCCCAAGGCCAAGACCCGCGCCACCGCTTCGGTGCGCAGGCCGAAGACAAACATATTCTCCACGCCCATGGCCTGGGCCATCTCGATATTGGCGCCGTCCCAAGTGCCGATGGTCAGCGCGCCGTTCAGCGCGAACTTCATATTGCCGGTGCCGGAGGCCTCGGTGCCGGCGGTGGAAATCTGCTCCGACAAATCAGCCGCAGGAATGATCACCTCGGCCAGCGAGACGCCGTAGTTCGGCAGATAGACCAGCTTGAGCTTGTCGCCCACACGCGGGTCGCTGTTGACCACGCGCGCCACATCATGAGCCAGCTGAATGATGGACTTGGCGGTGACATAGGCCGAGGCCGCCTTGCCCGCGATGATGACGGTGCGCGGCACCCAGGGCTTGCCGTCCACGCCATCCGGATTGGCAACAATGGCCTGGTAGCGCGCCACCACATGCAAGATATTGAGCAGCTGGCGCTTGTACTCGTGGATGCGCTTGATTTGCACATCGAAGAGACTGTCCACATTCACCTGAATGCCCAGCTCACGGCGGATCAAGTCCGCCAGTCGCTGCTTGTTGGCGCGCTTGACAGCCTTGAATTGCTGCTGGAAGGCGGCGTCCGACGCCGCCGGCGTCAGCTGACGCAGCTCCGCCAAATCCTGGCGCCAGCCCTGGCCGATGCGTGCATCCAAGAGGCTGGCCAGCTGCGGGTTCGCCTGGGCCAACCAGCGACGCGGCGTCACACCATTGGTGACGTTATGGAAACGGTCCGGGAAGATGGCGGCGTAGTCAGCAAAAATGGTTTGCACCATCAGCTCGGAGTGCAGCGCGGCCACGCCGTTGACGCGGTGCGAAGCCACGATGGACAAGGCCGCCATGCGCACGCGGCGCTCGCCTCCATATTGCTGCCCCTCATCGATCAAAGACACACGCGACAGCAGCCCATCGTCGCCGGGGAACTTGACGCGAACCTCGGCCAGGAAGCGGCTGTTGATCTCGTAAATGATTTCCAAGTGACGCGGCAGCAAGGCTTCGAACATGCGCACCGGCCAAGTCTCCAGCGCCTCGGGCATCAAGGTGTGATTGGTGTAGGACACCGCCTGACGGGTGATGGTCCAGGCATCATCCCAGCCCAAGCCCTGCTCATCCATCAAGAGACGCATCAGCTCAGCCGGCGCCAGCGCCGGGTGGGTGTCGTTCAAATGAATGGCATTGGCCAAGCCCAGGCCTTGCAGGCTGCCGGCCTCGCGCAGATGGCGCGCAATCACGTCTTGCAAGGATGCGCTGACCAAGAAGGCCTCTTGCTTCAGGCGCAACTCGCGGCCGGCTTCGCTGCTGTCGTCGGGGTACAAAACCCAATTCAAGGCATCGGCAGTAACGCGGTGGCGGGCTGCGGCGGCATAGTCGCCTTGGCAGAAGGCCTTGAAATCAATCGGCTGGGCCGCGCTGGCATGCCATTGGCGCAGGGTCGAGACCCGCTGGCTGTGATGCGCTGGCACGATGAAGTCATAGGCCTGGGCTTCCAACATTTCGCTGGGCAACCAGCGGCGCTGGCCCCCCTCGTCCACCTGCACCCGGCCACCGAAGCCGACGCTGTAGCGCACCTCAGCGCGCGGCACCTCCCAAGGCGCGCCATGGCGCATCCAGTCGTCGGGCGCCTCCACCTGGCGGCCGTCTTGAATCGCCTGGGCAAACATGCCGTACTGGTAACGCAGGCCGTAGCCAAAGGACGGCAGACCCAGTTCCGCGAATGAATCCAAGAAGCAAGCAGCCAAGCGGCCCAAGCCGCCATTGCCCAGCGCCGCATCGGGCTCGCGCTCCAGCACCTGGCCGAGGCTTTGGCCTTGAGCCGACAAGACGCGGCTCAAGTCGGCTTCCAGGCCCAGCGCCGCCAAGGCGTTAGAAAGAGCCCGGCCCATCAAGAACTCCATCGACAGATAGTGCACCCGCCGCACCGGATGCGCGCTGCCACGGGCCGCATCTTCGGCCTGGGTTTGCGCCCAACGCTCGGCCAGCAGCGAGCGCGCGGCCGTGGCCGCTGCACGCAAGGCCAACGCAGCGGATGCGCCGGCCTGCGGCTGCGCCGCTTGCGCCAGCTCGCGCTGGTAGGCCGACTCAAACTGCGCCACCAGGGCTTGATGGGAGGCTGAAGAATCCGGAGCGGAGCGAGGAGCTTGATTCATGGCCGTGGCTGGTTTTTTTGCAAAGACATTGAACATGGTCGGGTGGCCGCAAAAGGCCAAATGGGTCTGCTTGCGACGCATCGTCTGTCGCTTGATGCAAAGTATCGCCCAGTCTTTGCAATTTGTGTAGTTTGACTACATATGGAAAGCCCTGAATTTTTGATTCACCCATGTCTTTTGGGCTTTTCAAGCCACAACTTGGGTGTTAATGCTGTTGTTGAACTACATTTTCAACGGTATATTGCCTACAAATATGGCGCCAAAGCCCACCCAGGGTCGACAGCGCTGCACCCAGAATCACCAGCACACAAACAAACAGACGAAGTCGCGGCAAGCAGCGCCTTCGCACGGAGACCGATGTGGCAGATGTTCAGCTGAGCGGCGTGGCCAAGGCTTATGGCGACGTCAAGATCCTGCATGGGATCGACCTTGAAATCCGCGACGGCGAGTTCATGGTCTTTGTCGGCCCCTCGGGCTGTGGCAAGTCCACCCTCTTGCGCACCATTGCCGGCCTGGAAGAAATCACCGGCGGCGAGCTGCGCATCGGCGGCCGCCTGGTCAATGAAGTGCCGCCGGCCGAGCGCGGCATTGCCATGGTGTTTCAGAGTTATGCGCTCTACCCGCATATGAATCTGTACGACAACATGGCCTTCGGCCTGAAGCTGGCCAAGGTGCCGCCGGCCGAGATCGACGCCGCCGTGAAGAGCGCGGCCAAGATCTTGCACATCGAACATCTGCTGGACCGCAAGCCCAAAGACCTGTCCGGCGGCCAACGCCAGCGCGTGGCGATTGGCCGCGCCATCGTGCGCAAGCCCGAGGTGTTTTTGTTCGACGAGCCGCTCTCCAATCTGGACGCCGCGCTGCGGGTGCGCATGCGCTATGAGTTCGCGAAGCTGCATGAAGACTTGAAGACCACCATGGTCTACGTCACCCACGACCAGGTGGAGGCGATGACGCTGGCGGACCGCATTGTGGTCTTGTCGGCCGGCAAGATCGAGCAGGTCGGTACGCCCCTGGAGCTGTACGAGCACCCGATCAATCTGTTTGTGGCCGGCTTCATCGGCTCGCCCAAGATGAACTTCTTGCAGGCCGAGTTGGTCGAAGCCAGCGCCGAAGGCGCCAGCCTGCGCCTGGCCAGCGGCGCGGTGGTGCGCGCCGCCGTCAACGCCGCGCGCGGCAAGCCCGGAGACAAAGTCACTTTGGGCCTGCGGCCTGAGCATTTTGTGGTCGGCGGCGAGATCAACCCGATTCAGTGCACGGTGACTTTTGTCGAGTCGCTGGGCAGCGCCACCCATGCTTACTGCGCCTACCCCGGCGTGGAAGATGCGCTCACCTGCGAGTTCGACGGCCGCACCCGCATCAAGGCCGGCCAAGACATTCGCCTGAGCATGCCGCCCGAGGCCTGCTATGTGTTCGATGCGGCGGGCCTGGCCTTCACCCGCCTGGCCGGGGTGCCGGCATGAGGCCCACGCAACTTGGAGCGGCGCTGCTGCTGAGCCTGGGCGCCAGTTGGGCAGCGCACGCCGCCACACCGCACAAGTTGCTGGTCTGGATCAATGGCGACAAGGCCTACAACGGCTTGCAAAAAGTCGGCAATGCCTTTGAGCAAGCCTCCGGCGTCAAGGTGGTGGTCGAGCACCCGGTAGACGCCACCGACAAGTTCCAACAAGCCGCCGGCGCCGGCAAAGGCCCCGACATTTTTTGCTGGCCGCATGACCGCGTCGGCGAATGGGCCAAGTCCGGCCTGCTAACGCCCTTGCGCCCCAGCAAAAAGCTCTATGCCGAAGTGGAAGAAACAGCCTGGAAGGCCTTTGCCTACCAGGGCAAGCTCTGGGGCTACCCCATCGCCATCGAAACCACCGGCCTGATTTACAACAAAGCCCTGGTGCCCAAGCCCCCGGCCAGCTTTGAAGAGTTGATCGCCCTGGACAAGAAGCTGCAAGCCGAATCCGGCGGCCGCAAGCACGCGGTTTTGTGGGACTACAACAAGAGCTTTTTCAGCTGGTCGCTCTTGGCCGGCGCGGGCGGGCAGATCTTTGGTCGCGATGCCAAGGGCGAGTTTGATGCCGGCCAGGTGGGCGTCAACAATGCCGGCGCTCTGGCCGGCGCCGAGATGATTGCGCGGCTTTTGCAAGGCGGCCATATGCCCAAGGGCGCCCGCTACGCCGAGATGGAAAGCGGCTTCGCCAAAGGCGAGGTGGCGATGATGATCTCCGGCCCCTGGGCTTGGGAGAACGCCAAAAAGGCCAAGATCGACTTCGGCGTGGCGCCGATTCCGGCCGTGGTCGCGGGCAAGCCCTCCAAGCCTTTTGTCGGCGTGCTCGGCTGCATGATCGCCGCCCCCAGCCAGCAAAAAGACATCGCCCGCGAGTTCATCGAGAACCATTTGATGCGACCCGAGGCCTTGAAGGTGCTGGACGCCGATGTGCCCATCGGCGTGCCCGCCAACAAGGCCTTCTACGCCGAGTTGTCGGTCAACCCCCTGATCCGCGCCAGCATGGAGAACGCGCGCCTGGGCGAAGCCATCCCCAACATCCCCGAGGTGGGGCGTTTCTGGACCGCCATGGACGCGGCCCTGGAGGCCATCACCAACGGCTTGCAAAGCCCCAAAGACGCACTGGACGGCGCCGCCGCCCGCATGCTGCTGAACAAGTGATGATGAAGAAGCCAAACTCATGAGTGCAAGCCATTCACCCTCTTTGGGTTCCTCAGCGTCCTTGGGCGCATTGAGCGCCTACAGCAAGCTGCCCGCCACGCCGCTGGAGCGCATCGCACGGCAGCTGCGCTGGCCCCTGACCGGCCTGGCCATGCTGGCCTCGCTCTATCTGGTCTTCATGATCTATGCCGCCGGCCAAGCCGCCTGGGCCATGGGCGTGCTGGCCTTGCTGTCCGCTGCGTTCTACGTTTATGTCAGCAACGCCGGTTTTGCCTACCGCTACCTCTTCCCCGGCATTGCGGGCATGTTGGTCTTCATCGCCTTTCCGCTGATCTACACCGCGCAGATTGGCTTCACCAACTACTCCTCGGCGCATTTGCTGAGCCAAGAGCGGGTGCGCGAGTATTTGCTGGACCAGCATGAAGCGGTGCAAGCGCAGATCCAGCCCTTTACCTTGCATGCCGATGGCCCCGAGTTCCGCCTGGTGCTGCGCAACGAGGACGGCGCCCCCAGCTGGATCTCGCCGCCACTGGCCCTGAAGCCCTCCAAGGCCGAACTCCCCGTGGAGATGCTCAGTGCCACGCAGGCCAATCAATCGCCCAATCAAAGCTTTGCCGCCCCGCTGCAAAGCGCCCTCTCCTTGCGCGACTTGATCCAGCACCGCGAGGCCTTGATGCGGCTGAAGCTGCAACTGCCGCCCGAAGAAGGCCGCAGCGCCGCCGAGCGCGAGCTGCGCTATCTGGGCCTGCGTGAGTTCGGGCCGATCACCCGCCATTGGCAGGCCCAAGCCGATGGCAGCCTGACGCGCTTGAGTGATCAAACCGTCTTCAGCCCCAATCTGAAAACCGGCTACTTCGAGAGCGCCGCCGGCGAGGTGCAACAGCCCGGCTTCAAGGTCACGGTGGGCTGGGAGAACTACCGCCGCATGGTGATGGACGCCGAGTTCCGCGGCCCCTTCCTCTCGATCTTCAGCTGGACGATGATGTTCTCGGCCTTGACGGTGGCGATTGCCACTGCGGTAGGCATGCTGCTGGCGGTGATGCTGAACTGGGAGGACCTGAAGTTCCGCACCACCTACCGCACGCTCTTGTTCTTGCCTTATGCAGTGCCGGGCTTTATTTCCATCCTGGTCTTCAAGGGTCTGTTCAACCAGAACTTCGGCGAGATCAATGCCATTTTGGATGCGCTCTTTGGCGTCAAGCCCGCTTGGTTTGCCGACCCGCTGCTGGCCAAGGTGATGCTGCTGATCGTCAACGTTTGGCTGGGCTACCCCTACATCATGATTTTGTGCGCCGGCCTTTTGAAGTCGATTCCATCGGACTTGTACGAGGCCTCGGCGATTGCCGGCGCCGGGCCGCTGACCAATTTCTTCAAGATCACCGCGCCCTTGATCATCAAGCCGCTGGCGCCGCTCTTGGTCAGCGCCTTCGCCTTCAACTTCAATAACTTTGTCTTGATCGCGCTGCTGACCGATGGCCGGCCCGACTACCTGAGCACCAAGATTCCCGCCGGCCAGACCGACATCCTGGTGTCTTACACCTACCGCATCGCCTTCAAGGATTCGGGCTCGGACTTTGGTCTTGCAGCGGCGATCTCGACGCTGATCTTCTTCCTGGTCGCGGCCATGTCGCTGATCAATCTACGCTTGATGAAAAAAGCACAGTCCAACTGATTGAGGAACGAGAGAACACCATGGCAATCGTTCGAGGCAAACAAGCACGTTGGCGAATCTGGGCGGCGCATGCGCTGATGTGGGTGTTTCTGGCGCTGACGCTGTTCCCGCTGCTGGCCATCGTCAGCATCTCGCTGCGGCCCGGCAACTTCGCCACCGGCAGCATCATTCCCACGCAAATCAGCCTGGAGCATTGGCAACTGGCCTTGGGCATCCCTTACCAAGCGGCCGATGGCAGCTTGGTGCAGCCGCCCTTCCCGGTGCTGACCTGGCTGTGGAACTCGATCAAGGTCGCAACCATTTCGGCCTTCTTGATCGTGGCGATTTCCACCACCGCGGCCTACGGCTTTGCGCGCCTGAGGTTCCGCTTCAAGGCGCCCATTCTCAACAGCATGTTGCTGCTGCAAATGTTCCCGCCGGTGCTGGCCTTGGTGGCCATCTACGCCATCTTCGAGACGATTGGCAACTTCATCCCGGCACTCGGCATCGAGACGCATGGCGGCCTGGTGCTGGCGTACTTGGGCGGCGTGGCCACGCATATCTGGACCATCAAGGGCTACTTTGAAACCATTCCGGTCGAGATCGAGGAATGCGCCAAAGTCGATGGCGCCAGCCATTGGCAGGCCTTCCGCCGGGTGCTGCTGCCGATGGCGGTGCCGATTCTGATGGTGGTGTTTGTGCTGGCCTTTATCGGCACCATCATCGAGTACCCGGTGGCCTCGGTGCTGCTGCGCGAGGAAGGCAATCTGACCCTGGCCGTGGGCTCCAAATACTTCTTGCACGACCAGCGCTTTTTGTGGGGCGACTTTGCCGCTGCGGCGGTGCTCTCCGGCCTGCCCATCACCCTGGTCTTCTTGCTGGCGCAGCGTTGGATCGTCTCAGGCCTGACGGCCGGCGGTGTGAAGGGCTGATGGAAATGCAGATGACCGACTCCCTTGAGCGTTGGCCGGCTTGGCTGCTCGCAGCCTTGACGCTCGCCGCCCTGAGCCTGGCCCACGCCGAAGAAGCCAAATGCAAACCCAGCCCGCTCGGCGAGCGCGACTTGTTCTTGCGCGGCACCTTCAACAACTGGAGCACCACGGACGAGCACCGCTTTGTCTATGTGTGCAACCGTTATGAGCTGGTCACCAAGATCAGCGGCGAGCAGAGCTTCAAGATCGCCGATGAAGACTGGTCACCCGATGCCGACTTCGGCGGCACGGCCAGCGCCTTAACCTTGAAAGGCGGCGCCTTGAGCGAACGCTTTGGTGGTGGGGTGCAAGTGCTGCTGAGCTTTCCTGACGCAGGGCCCGCTCAACTCAGCGTCAAGCCCTACGCGGGGGAGATCCTCACGCGGGTCGCAGCGCCAACGGTGAGCGAGCCGGTCGCCTTGAGTGCGCGTTTCGACTCCAGGAGGCTGGCCGACAAGTCGCCCTTTGGCGCCATCACGCCCAACACGCCGGTGCACTACGCTTTCAGCGCCCAGCCTGGCGTTGAGAAAGCCACGCTGGTGATCGCCAAGCGCCGGCTGGAAGGCAACCAAGAAGTGCTGAGCTACACCGAGTTGAAGCGCCTGCCCATGGTCAAGTCCAAGCAAGGCAAGCTGGAGCGCTGGAGCGCCAGCCACCGCTTTGACTCGCCCGCCATCTACGGTTATCACTTCGAGCTGCAGATCAAGGGCCAGAGCTTTGTGCTGCACAACAACCGCGATGCGGTGTTCTGGACGCGGGAAAAAGGCAGCATGGGTCCGAGCGAAATCGACCCCATGCCCGCGCCAGCCCAGTCCGACAAAAAGATCCGCCGCTACCGCCAAACCGTCTACGCCAAAGACTTCAAGGTGCCAGCCTGGGCCAAGGACGCGGTCTACTACGCCATCTTCCCCGATCGCTTTCGCAATGGCGACCCGGACAATGACCCACGCCCGGGCCGCGACCGCTACCAAAACCACGATGTCGAGTTCCATCGCAACTGGCTGGACAAGCCCTGGAAGCCGGGCAGCGCCGACGGCTCGGACGAGGTCTACAACAACGATTTCTACGGCGGCGATCTGGCCGGCATCATCGACAAACTCGACTACATCCAGCAGCTCGGCGCCAACACGATTTACATGACGCCGGTCTTCCGCGCCGCCAGCAATCACAAATACGACACCGCCGACTACAGAGAAGTCGACCCCGCTTTTGGCCGCAATGAAGACTTTGTCCGCCTGAGCCAAGAGGCCGCCAAGCGCGGCATCCGCGTCATTCCCGACACCTCGCTGAACCATGTGGGCAGCGACTCACCCTACTTCAACCGCTTTGGCAACTACCCGGCCGGCGGCGCTTTTGACGACGGGCAACTGAACCCCGCATCGGCCTATGCCAGTTGGTTCAAGCTCGACCCCAGCCAAACCAAGCCTGAGGACCAGTACCAAGGCTGGGTGGGCGTCAAGGATCTGCCCGAGATCGACAAGAGCTCACCGTCCTTTCGCCACTTTGCCTATGGCGCGCCGGACTCGGTGATGAAGCTCTGGTTGGACCGCGGTGCCGCCGGTTGGCGCATGGATGTGGCGCCCTGGGTGCCGGACGCCTTCTGGGGCGAGTGGCGCGCCGCCATCAAGGCCCACAAACCCGACGCACTGACGATTGCCGAGACCTGGTTTGACGCCAGCAAGTACTTCCTGGGCGACAGCTTTGACTCGACCATGAATTACATCTTCCGCAACACGGTGCTGGACTTTGCCGCCGGTGGCGACGCCCGCAAGCTCTACCCCAATATCGAGCTGATGCGCGAGGCCTATCCGCCGCAAGCCTTTTACGCGCTGATGAATCTGCTGTCCTCGCATGACCAGGCGCGCGCGCTGCATGCACTGGGCTACCAAGATGAAGGCGACACAGCGGCATTGCAACTGGCCAAACGCCGCTTGCGCCTGGCCGTTTTCTTTCAAATGGTCTTCCCCGGTGGGCCGTCCATTTACTACGGCGACGAGGTGGGCGTGGCCGGCGGCGAGGACCCCTACAACCGCGCACCCTACCCCTGGGCGGACCTGGGTGGACAGCCGGATCTGGCCCTGCTCGCAGACACACAGGCCTTGGTTGCCATGCGCCATGCGCACCCGGTGCTGCGCCACGGCAGCCTCTCAGCCCCGCTGCATCTGGACGCGGAACTGATCGTCCTGGCGCGGCAGAGCGGCAAGCGCGCGGCCCTCACCGCTCTCTACAACGGAACAGATGCCCGCAGCCACAAGCTCAAGCTACCCGCCCAACTGCGCGGATTGCGCTGGAAAGACGCCATCAGCGGCGAGCGCCTCAGAGTCGACCGCCAAGGTCATGTATCGCTGCAAATGGCCCCGTTGGCCGGGCGTGTCTGGGTGAGTGACTGAGGCCACCGGCGCCTGAGGCGCAGACGCTCGTTCTGCTGCGGGAGGCACTGCAACCCGAGCCGCAGTGCGCTTGCATCGCGAACGGCGTGCCCCATGCCCTCGTCCCTGCCGCCCTTTCCGAAGTTGGCTCGGCCCGCCGCCGGGCGATTTGTGCGCGGCCGAGGGCGCAGCGAAGCGGGTCAGGCGCGCGCAGCG
>NZ_JBMLSK010000214.1:0-1570 GCF_049240545.1 Roseateles sp.
CAGGCTGTGTAAAAACAGCTGTTCGGGTTGGATGTGAAGCACAATGCCCGCAACGTGAGTTGCGGGCATTGCTGCTTATGGGCTTTGTGCGTGGAGAGGACCGGCAGCAGAACGCGCTGTTTCCGGTGTCGTTGGAGGAAATGGTCCCGTCGGACCACGCCTGTCGGGTGATCGATGCCTTTGTCCGGCACCTGCCGTTGGCCGGCTTGGGCTTTGGCAAGGCCACGCCGAAGGCGACGGGTCGTCCGCCCTACGACCCGGCCGACCTGCTGAAGCTCTATCTGTACGGCTACCTGCACCAGGTGCGCTCGTCGCGGCGACTGGAGCAGGAGTGCCAGCGCAACGTCGAGGTGATGTGGCTGCTGGGGCGTCTGTCGCCGGACCACAAGACCGTTGCGCAGTTCCGCAAGGACAACGGCGATGCACTGAAGCGAGCCGGCGCGGCCTTCGTGCGCTTCTGCCAGGGCGCAGGGCTGGTCCGCGGCGACTGGGTGGCGGTGGACGGCAGCAAGTTCCAGGCGGTGGCGAGCCGCAAGGCGGTGGTGTGGAAGAAGGACCTGGCGCGGCGACAGGCGGCCTTGGAGCAGCAGATCGCGGCTTACCTGAACGCGCTGGACGCCACCGATGGCGTCGAGTCCGAGGCGCCTTCCGGCGCGGAGGTGCGGCAGGCCTTGGCCCTGCTGCAGGACGAACAGGGCGCCGTGCAGGCGATGGAAGCCGCATTGGGCGACGCCAGTCACCGGGTGGACAGCGAGCCGGAATCGCGCTCGATGCCGGGGCACGGCCCGGCCTACAACGTGCAGACCGCGGTGGACGGCGCACATGCGCTGATCGTGGCGCATGAGGTGGTGAACGATGCGGCCGACAACCGGCAGCTGCAGCCGATGGGCGAGGCCGCACGGGACGCGCTTGGGGCCGATCGCTTGGACGTTCTGGCCGACGCCGGCTACTCCAACGGCGTGCAAGCCGAAGCCTTGGAGGCCCAGGGCATCCAGCCGCATGTGCCGGCGAACCGGTCGATCAACAACCAAGGCGACGGCCGGCTGTTCGACCGCAGCCGGTTCACCTACGACACGGATACCGACACCTACCGCTGCCCTGCCGGCCAGACGCTGGTGCGGAAGCAGCGGATGAATCGCGACCACGTGGTGATGTACGCCGCGCGCATGGAGGATTGCGGGGATTGCGCGCTGAAATCCCAATGCACGTCAGCGGCCCGGCGATTGTTGACCCGCTACGACCACGAGGACGCGCTGCAGCGGATGGACGGTCGGGCGACGCCGGAGGCGATGCGGCGGCGGCGCTGCACGGTCGAGCATCCGTTCGCGGCGCTGAAGTACCGGATTTTCGGGCACCCGCGGTTCCTGATGAGGGGAATTGCCGGGGCGAGGGCGGAGATGGCGATCGCGACCTTGGTGTGGAACCTGAAGCGGGCGATGAAGGTGCTGGGCGAGGCCGAACTGGGCCGGAGGCTGGCAGCGGCCTGAGGACCCTGCGGCAGAAAAAACGAGCGCCCCCTCGTGGGGCGCTCGTTTCATCCGACTCAACATCCGTGTTTTGACACGGACTG
>NZ_JBMLSK010000215.1:0-2319 GCF_049240545.1 Roseateles sp.
CCGCAGCGCGGCTCGGGCCAGTTCGACAAGGCCGAGAAGATGATCACCGACAACCGGGTGCTCTTCCACCGCGTGGCCAACACCTTGAACTATCTGGACATCAAGACCGTGGTGGTGTCATGCGGCACCTGCTACGACCAGCTGCAGGGCTATAAGTTCGAGGAGATCTTCCCCGGCTGCCGCATCATCGACATCCACGAATACCTGCTGGAAAAGGGCATCACGCTCGGTTCCGACAAGAGCTATCTCTACCACGACCCCTGCCACACACCGATGAAGCTGCAGGAGCCGATGAAGACCGTCAAGGCCTTGGTCGGCGACAACGTGGTCGAGAGCAAGCGCTGCTGCGGCGAGAGCGGCACCTTGGGCGTGACCCGGCCGGATATCTCGACCCAGATTCGCTTCCGCAAGGAAGAAGAGCTGCGCAAGACCGAGACACAGCTGCGCGACAGCGGCAAGGTCGCGGCGGCCGAGAACCTGAAGATCTTGACCAGCTGCCCAAGCTGCTTGCAAGGCCTGTCGCGTTACGGCGGCGACCTGCAAAACGGCCTGCTGGAAGCCGACTACATCGTCGTCGAGATGGCCAAGAAGATCCTGGGTGACAACTGGATGCCGGAGTATGTGGCCCAGGCCAATAACGGCGGTATCGAGCGCGTGCTGGTTTAACGCTTTCCTTTTCGGGGGCTGCCGGTCGGTGTCTCATGCGGGCCGGCAGCGATGCCCCGAATTCCCCCTTTTTTTGCAGCAACTTGTCCTTCTTGCCGGCTTGGTGAGGTTTTGAATATGTGTTCAACTGAACACGCGGCCAAGACCATTTCTGAGCAAGCGACTTGTGAGGACCTTCGACCCAACCGTAGCGCAGTTCGTCGATGACGCTGAGGTGGTGGCTTTGGATGACGCCTTGGCTTTGTGGTCGGGATCCATGCGCTTGGCGATCTTGGTGCCGCTGGCCTGGCATTTGCGCCAGCGTGATTGCGTTCGCGCCTTGCAACTGGTCGAAGAGGCCGAAGCCTTGATGGTCGGGCTGGATTTGGAGCCCGAGGCCGCCCACCGGGGGGCCGCTCGTTTGCTGCTGGTGCGGGCCGAGTCGGATTGGCTCAAGGGCAAGCCCGATCTGGCCGAGCCCCGTTTGCGCCGCGCCATCGAGATGTTCGAAAAGTTCGGCGACCGCGTCGGTGCCGGCGATGGCCGCGGGCTGCTGGTTTCCTTGGCCATCGAGCGTGGCCAACCACAACTGCGCGATGAGCTGCTCAGCGCCGCCGAGGAAGACTTTCGCGCCGGCGGCGATGAGGAGCGGGTCCAAGCGAGTTCGGCTCGGCGGCTCTTGTATGCCGCCTTTCGTGATGCCAAGGCAGCCGCCGTGCGGGTGGCCGAGTAGTTTGATCCCGCGCATGACTATGGTCCGGTGGTGACGGCCATGCTGGCCAGCGTGCGGGCCGTGGTGGCCGGCTATACCGATGATCTGGCCGGCTCAATCAAACACTTCACCATCGCTCGAGATTGCGCGATCCGTACCGGGCAGACCCGGCTGGCGATCGTGTCCGCCGGCAATGGCGCCGATTCCTTTTCATCGCTGGGTGATTTCGATGCTGCGCTTGAATGGTCGGCCCAGTCCTTGGAATTGGCGCGCCGTACCGGCTGGCCTGGCATGCTGGGCTTGGCCCTGACGCAGTCGGCCAATGTGCTGCGCCTGCTCGGGCGGCGTGAGGACGCGCGGGAGAATCTGCAGGAAGCCTTGTCGGTGCTGAGCGCGCTGAACAAGTCCAACAACTATGTGATGACCCTGCAGAACCTGGGTGAGTTGTTGCTCGACCTGGGTGAGTTGCAAGAAGCCCAGCAGCGCTTTGCCCAGGCCGAGGCCTCGGCCGCGGTCTTGGGCGAGCCGATGTTGCAACTGCGTTGCTTCCGGGGTCAGGCCTTGACACTGTCACGCCTGGGGCTCTTGCCCGAGGCTTTGGCCAAGGCCGAGTTGGCGCAGGCGTTGGCCGAGCAACACAGCAATGTCGAGGAGCAGATCAAGGTCTTGCGGGTGATGGCCGAGGTTTATCGCAAGCCCGGCTTGCCGGCGCCGCCTGATATGCAGCATGAGAATGCGGAACTGCATTTTTTGCAGCTGGCCCTGAACCGGGTGCTTGCGGTCAGTGGCTTGTCGGCGCCGACCGAACTGCTGGATGAGTTGGCGCGGGCGAACGCCCGCATCGGTGCTTTTGGTGCCGCTTACAACTATGCGATGCAGGCAACGGCCACCCGAGAAAGCAGCCGCGTGGCCGAAGGTCACAAACGGGCCATCGCCCTGCAGGTGCGCCAGGACACCGAGCG
>NZ_JBMLSK010000215.1:2419-32262 GCF_049240545.1 Roseateles sp.
CTGTGTGGCTACGGCGCCATCGCGCTGGACAATGCCAACGCCTATCGCCAGCTGGAGGCCGCCACCGCCGCCAAGGGCCAGCTCCTGGCCAATATGAGCCACGAGATCCGCACGCCGATGAACGCGGTGCTGGGCATGCTCAAGCTCTTGCAGAACACCGATCTGGATGAGCGTCAGTTGGACTACACGGTCAAGGCGTCCGGCGCGGCCAAATCGTTGCTGGGCTTGATCAACGACATTCTCGATTTTTCCAAAATGGATGCCGGCAAGATGACGCTGGACCCGCAGCCCGTCGCGCTGGATCAGTTGATGCGCGACCTGTCGGTGATCGTCTCCACCAATGTCGGCAAAAAGCCGGTCGAGGTCTTGTTCGACATTGATCCGCAAGTGCCGCGGGTGTTGATCGTCGATGCCTTGCGGCTGCAGCAGGTGTTGATCAATCTGAGCGGCAACGCCATCAAATTCACCGCCGAAGGCGAGGTCTTGATTCGCATCGAGCTGTTGCAACGGCAGGAACACCAGGCGCGGCTGCGCTTCTCGGTACGCGACAGTGGCATCGGCATCGCACCAGAGAACCAGAAGAAAATCTTCGAGGGTTTTTCGCAGGCCGAGGTGTCGACCACACGTCGCTTTGGCGGCACCGGCCTGGGCCTGAATATTTCCAAACGGCTGGTCGATCTGATGGGTGGCGCTTTGGGGCTTGAAAGCGAGCTGGGCCGCGGCAGCACTTTTTTCTTCACCCTCGATCTGCCGATCGGAACGGCACTGGCCGAGGCGCCGGAACAAGCCGCCGGCGCCGTTGAACACGAGCATCTGCAGGTCTTGGTCGTCGATGACAACGCGCTGGCTCGAGAGCTGTTGCAACACATGGTGGAGTCGCTGGGCTGGGAGGCGCAGGTGGCGGGCAGCGGTGCCGAGGCCTTGGCTCTGTTGCAGGCGCGCCGGGATGAGGGCGGCGGTGCTTTCGACGCGGTCTTGATGGACTGGGAAATGCCCGGCATGGACGGTTGGGTGACGATTGCGCGCATGCGCGAAGCGCTGGGTCCGCAGGCTCCGGTGACGGTGATGGTGACGGCCCATGGCCGCGAACGTTTGGCCGAACGCAGCGATCAAGAACAGGCCAGTCTGAAC
Source organism: Roseateles sp. (assembly GCF_049240545.1). Classification (GTDB taxonomy): domain Bacteria; phylum Pseudomonadota; class Gammaproteobacteria; order Burkholderiales; family Burkholderiaceae_C; genus Paucibacter_A. Next base: position 3,551 of record NZ_JBMLSK010000215.1, read on the forward strand.
GGCATTTTGGTCAAGCCGGTGACCGCGGCCATGCTGCATGACATGGTGCTGAGCGTGCGCGCCGGGCATTCCAATGTGCGGCACCGGGCGCGTGCCCGCGGTACCAAACGGCAGGCCTTGAAGGGGATTCGGCTGTTGGTGGTGGAAGACAATGAATTGAATCAACAAGTCGCCAAGGAGCTGCTGCAGCAGGCCGGGGCCGAGCTGCAATTGGTCGGGGATGGTCGGCAGGCCGTTGAGCTCTTGCGCGAGCGACCCGGCGCCTTTGATCTGGTGTTGATGGACGTGCAGATGCCGGTGATGGATGGCTTCACCGCGGCGCGCCTGATTCGCTCCGAGGCGGGCGAGGGCCTGGGGCTGAAAGAGCTGCCGATTGTGGCGATGACGGCCAATGCGATGGCCTCCGACCGGGATGACTGTTTGGCGGCCGGCATGAACGATCATGTCGGCAAGCCCTTTGAGATTGATCAGCTGGTGCGGGTGGTGCTGCGCATGACGGAGCGACCGGAGTCGGGTGCGGCCGCGCCGCGAGAGTTCGCCACGCTGGCGCTGCCGGCCGAGCTGCAGGCCCGGGCGCAGGCCTGCGGCATCGACGCTCAGACCGCCATCGACCGTTTCATGGGCAAGGCCGAGCTGTATCAGCGCATGGTCAAGTCCTTCTGCAGCAATGCAGAAAACCTGCCGGCCCAGCTCGACACCTTTTTGGCGCTGGGGCAATTGCCCGAAGCCCAGATGGCGCTGCACAGCTTCAAGGGCTTGGCGGCCACCCTGGGTGCGAACGAGCTGGCTCAGTTGGGCGGGCAGGGCGAGGCGATGCTCAAGGCCGCAGATGCGCCCGATGCAGCTTGGCGAGCCGGCTTGGCGCAGGCCATCGCCGACAACAGCGCCAGCATGCGGGCCTTGGCTGCCGACATCGTGGCCCTGGCCACGCCGCCGGCCCCCTGACTCACTCCGCCGAGAGGCGGCGCTCCTTGATCAAGGCGTGCCAGGCCTGCGTCTCTTGTTGGACGAAACGGCTCAGGCTTGGGCCATCGCTGGGGGTGACTTCCAGGCCGAAATCCTCCAATCGATTCTTCACCTCTGGCATGGACAGGGCTTTGAGCATCTCGCTGCTCAAGCGTGAGGTGATGGCTTCCGGCGTGCCCTTGGGGACGAACAAACCTTGCCAGGCCGAGACATCCAGCCCCTTGATTCCCAGCTCTTCAAAGGTCGGCACATCGGGCAGTTGCGCGATTCGTTTGCTGCTCAAGACCGCCAGTGGGCGCAGTTTCCCTGTGCGCATCTGGGTCAGGCCGGCGGCACTGTCGATGATGGCCATGGGCACCACGCCGCCCATCAGGTCTTGGATCGCAAAAGCGGTGCCTCGGTAGGGAACGTGGACGATGAAGGTCTGGGTGCGTTCCTTGATCAGCTCCATCGCCAGATGATGCGGGCTGCCGATCCCGGGTGAGGCATAGCTGAACTTGCCTGGATTGGCCTTCACCTCAGCCAGCCACTGACGGGCGCTGTTGAAACCCGAGTTGGTATTGACGGTCAGGATCAAAGGGAAGCGGGCCATCAGGCCGATCGGCGCAAACTCGTTCACGGCATAGGGCAGCTTCTTGTACATCGCGTGGTTGAACACCATGGCGCCGTTGTCGCCGCTGAGCAGGGTGTAGCCATCGGGCGCAGACTTGGCCACCAAACTCGTACCAATGCTGCCGGCCGCGCCCGGGCGGTTGTCGATGATGACGGTCTGTCCGAGCTGTTTGCTCAGTTGTGGGGCGATTTGGCGAGCCAGAAAATCGGAGCCGCCGCCCGCGGGATAGGCCACCACCCATTTGATCGGCTGGCTGGGCCAGGTGTCGGCGTGGCTCAGCCCCGACCAAGCGCACAAGGCGGCTGCGCCAAGGCAGAGGAGTTGGCGACGCGGTGAGGGAGTCGGGCCTGGGTGATTCCTGCTTGTCATGGCTTACTTTCTTTAGATCGTCAGTGGCTGCGTGTGGGAGCTTGCTACATTGCGCCCATCTTAGTCACGCGAGTCCGCCTTCATGAGCAGCATCAACCCCACCCATGCCACTGACGCGACGGCCTGCCCTTTGTGCACAGACACGGGGGGGCATGAGGTGTACAGCACGCCTCTCTGGCGCGTCGTGCGTGTGGAGGACAGCGCCTTTCCGGCTTTCTATCGCTTGATTTGGCAATCGCATGTGGCGGAGTTCAGCGACCTGTCTGCCGCAGATCGGCAGGCCTGCATGGAAGCCGTGACCGGCATCGAAAGGGCTTTGCGAACGGCGCTGCAAGCCACCAAGATCAATCTGGCCACCTTGGGCAATGTGGTGCCGCATCTGCATTGGCATGTGGTGGCGCGCTTTGACTGGGACAGCCACTTCCCCAATCCGATTTGGGGCACACCCTTGCGCAGCCTCGCTGTCCCTGCCGTTCAACTGTTGGCGCTTGATTTGGCGGAACTGGATGAGCGAGTCCGCCAAGCGCTTGCTGAACTGAGTGCTTGAGTGCGTTTGATGCGCGCCATAGAAACACTGCCGGCTTACACTGAGCTCAGGGTCGAATCTGTTGGAGCCGAGCGGATGTTGAGGCGGCGAGAGTTGAGTCAGATGCTGCTGAGCTGCTTGCTGCCCGCGGGTGTACCGGTTGCAGCGGTGGCAAATGCGAATGCCAGGCCGGTGCTCGGCACCGAAGCCATGCCTGTGGTGAAGGGCTTCACCGAAAGTTTGCCGCCCTTGAACTATGCCAGCGACACGGGTGCAGCGGGTTTCAGCGTGGAGCTGCTGCGCATGATGGCCAATGAGGCCAAAGTCAAACTGGACATCGAGGTCCAGCCCTGGACGCGTGCGATGCGCTCGGCCGCCGAGACGCGGGACTCGGTGCTCTTCTCCTTGGCGCGCCTGCCTGAGCGCGAGCCCTTGTATCAATGGTTGGGACCGATCAGCGAACGCCGCATCGTCATCTATCGGCTGAGCAAGCGAAAAGACCTTGTTTTCGAGGGCCTGATGCCGCTGCGCGGAGGTCGCCTGGGCGTGGTTCGTGATTCTGCGTCGGGCAAGCAGTTGTTGGCGCAAGGCTTGAAGTCTGAGGAGGAGATCGAGTGGGCGCAGGACGACGCCAGCAATGTACGCAAGTTGCTCGCCAGCCGCATGGAGTTTTTGGTCATCCTGGACTGGGCCGCGGCCTGGCAAATGCGTCAGCTCAAGCTGCCTTTTTCGGCGCTGACCCAAGTGCATGAACTGGATACACGATTGAGCTATTGGTATGGCCTGCACCCAAGCCTTGATCCAGCCCTCAGGCAGCGTTTGCAAGCAGCGTTGGACGGGCTCCGGCGTGACGGGCGATACGCCAAGCTGCGGCGGCACTACTTTGACGGTTGACGAGGGAGCTTTCAGGTGAGCACCTCTAGCCGAGTTTTTGTCCTGCGCCGTCGCGCTGGCGAACCTTGTCCATCAAGAGGTGTGAGCGATGCCTGATTCGACCCCAAAGCTCCCGTCCCGAGAGTTTCTAGCCCATATCGAGCAACAGATCTCGCAGGCCGAGACCTTATTCAAAGAGGGCAGTCTGGAGGCGGGGCTGGAGCGCGTTCAGTCTGCCGTGAAGGACTTGGATCGCGTGGGCGTGTTCGGCGATGTCGGTCTTCAGGTGTTGGAGTTCCGGGCGCGCATGCTTGGCATCTCTGGTTTGGCCAAGTTGGATCGCTTCGATGAGATGCTGCGCGAGGGCGCGAAAATGATGGACCTGCTGGCCCTCGATCATCCCTCCAGCCAGCGCGCGGAGTTGATGACGCATCTGGCTTTTGCCTACACCCAGTGCGGCATGTCGGAACAGGCCTTGCGGGCGGCGCACGTGGCTTTGCAAGACGGCCTGCAACTGAAGGATCGTTTGCTGACGGCGCAGGCCTTGGAGCGCTTGGCGATGACCTACTTCGCTATCGGGGATGGGGCGTCCGCCGAGCGATTTATGTTTGAGGCGCTCGGCTATATGGATCAGCACAGCCCGATGTATGAGCGGGTTCGGCGTTATTCCAATGCCTTGCATCTGTGCTGCAGCTTGCACGATATGTATCTGCAATCCGGCCTAGAACATTTGGCGTCGGCGATTTTGCGCAAGGTGGATGGCTTTGTGACGGAGGCCGAGGCCTTGAGGCCTGAACTGGCGGGCGACTATATGGGCTACATGATGCGAGCCAATCTGGCGCGCTGGCACCGCCGTTGTGGGCGCTCGCAACTGGCCCGCGGTGCGTTTCTGGAGGTGCTGGCCAAGTCAGAGTCGGCGGGCTGGTATGCCGTGCGGCGTCCCGTCTTGCTGGAGTTGGCCTTGATGGCGGATGCACAAGGGGATGGGCCGGTCGCGCTGGAGTTGCTGACCTGTGTGTTTGAGCCGGGCGATCTGCGCGTCAGGGACGTGGTGGCCATACCCACCTACCGCGCTTTGGAGCGTCTGTATCTGGCTTCAGGACAGCCAGACTTGGCCAAGGTGGCGCAGCAAGGGCTGGCCGCAAGGCAGGACCGGCGGGAGAAGTCCGCTCAAGCGGCGCAAGCGCAATTGCCTCAATTGAGCACGCGCATTGCTGAGGCCTTGGCCGAGGCCGACCGGGCACGTTTGGACCAAGTCATCAGCGGCTTGCGCGAGCAAAGACGGCAACGCAAGCTCAAGCCGCCCCAGGATGAAACATGGTCGGGCTGATTCAGGCGGCCCAGCGATCCTGACCGTTGAGCTGATGCGTTATGAAGGGCGCCGGCTTCAGCGGCGCTGAGCTGCTTGCGCTCAGCTGGCCGAACAGATCCTTGGGGTCGGCCATCGAAGGAATCAGGGCCACGTCTTGCCCCAGGCCCAGTTCCTGCGCGCAGTCGCGCAGCAAGCGCAGCGCCGAGAAGTCTTCCAGCGCAAAGCCGACCGAGTCGAAGAAGGTGATTTCCTGGTCGGTGTCGCGGCCCTTGCTGATGCCTTGGAGCACCTGCCAGAACTCGGTCACCGCAAAGTCGGCCGGCATCTGCTGCAGATCACCTTCGATGCGCGATTGCGGCTCGAACTCGACAAAGACCTTGGACGCTTCCAGCACCCCGCGGTGCATCTCGGTCTTGCCGGGGCAGTCGCCGCCAACCCCGTTGATGTGCATGCCGGGCTCGATCATGTCCGGCGTGATGATGGTGGCGTTGGTCTTGTCGGCGGTGACCGTGGTGATGATGTCGGCGCCGCGCACCGCTTCGGCGGTGCTTTGGCAGGGGATCAGCTTCAGGCCTGGGATGTTGGCCAGATTGCGCTGCAGCTTGGCGGTGGCGGCGGGCTCGATGTCGAAGAGGCGGATCTCTTCAATGCCCAGCAGGTAGTGGAAGGCCAGCGCTTGGAACTCGCTTTGCGCGCCATTGCCAATCAAGGCCATGCTGCGCGAGTTCTTGCGGGCCAGGGCCTTGGCGGCCATCACCGAGGTGGCGGCGGTGCGGATGGCGGTGGTCAGCGTCAGTTCGCTGACCAGCTCGGGTCGGCCGGTGGCGACCTCGGCCAAGAGACCCACGGCCATCACGGTCGGCAGGCCCGATTTGGTGTTCTTTGGGTGACCGTTGACGTATTTGAAGCTGTAGAGCTCGCCGTCGGCGATGGGCATCAGCTCGATCACGCCGTCCTCGGAGTGGCTGGCAACGCGGGCGCATTTGTCGAACTCGGCCCAGCGCAGATAGTCGGCTTCCAGATAGCTCACCATGCGCTTGAAGACTTCGGCGATCCCGAGGGTCTGGGTGATGCGGGCGACGTCTTGGGTGGTCAGCAAGGTGGTCATGAAAGTCTCCGTAGTTGTCCTTGGGGAGATTCTTGCCAAGCCGGCTGTTAGCGAGAAGAGCAAAAAATGATCAGTAATTGATAGAAACTTGCCATTTCGTCAGGATAAATTGCCAATATGGCAGAATTTGAGCAAATTTGGGCGAGGCTCGCCCGAGCCTGGGGCGACTTGGCCCTGGATCAAGGTCAACTCAGAAACGGACGCGCATGGACAGCCTGGATCAACAACTGATGGCGCTGTTGCGCCTGGATGCTCGGTCCAGCGTGGCCACCTTGGCCCACAAGCTGAAGGTCTCGCGCGGGACGGTCAGCAACCGCATCACCAAGCTGGAAGACAGCGGCGTGATCGTTGGCTACACCGTCAAGCTGCGGCCGGATGTGACGCCGAATGAGATCACCGCCTGGACCAGTATTGCGGTGGAGGGCAACAAGACGCGCGAGGTGATCAGCATCTTGCTGGGCGAACCCGGCGTGTCGGGGCTCTTCGACACCAATGGCCGCTGGGATCTGCTGGCCGAGTTGCGCGCCGCCACCTTGGGCGAACTGGCCGAGGTGCTGGAGCGGGTGCGTTTGATCAAGGGCATCGGCGCCACTGAGACCAGCATTCATCTCCAGAGCTACAAAGTCTCCTGAATCTGTGGCCATGGGCGCAGCGCTGCCCTTAAGATCCCTGAATAACGCCGCGCCGGTGCTGCTCGCAGGGAGAGGCCCAGATGGTGAAAACGAAGCGGATCAATCGCCAGGCTTGGCCTTGGTGCAAGCTGCTGCTCGCTGTGGCAGTGAGCGTCAGTACTACGCGATTGCCAGCAGCCGAGTACTTTGACAGTTATGGACTGTCGTCGGCTTCGGCCGCCTTGGACCTGGGCAGTCAGCCGCTGGGTTACCCCTCGGGCGTGATCTCGGCCGTGATGGCACGCGACAGGATCTTGGCGCGTGCCTTGCAGGATCTGAAACGGCCGCTCAAGGTTCATCCGTTCAAGCGTGGCGCCGACATGCTGCCTTTGCTGGCCGATGGCCGACTGGAGGCCGGCTTGCTGGGGGATATGCCCACCTTGCTGGCCGCATCTGAAGGGAAGATTTGGATCGCGGGCCTGGTCAAGAAGACCTCCACGGCCATCGTGGCCCGCACGTCCCTGACACTGCAAGACCTGCTTGGCAAGCGGATTGCCTATGTCGAGGCCTCCAGCGCACACCTGACCTTGTTGCAAGGTTTGGCCGCCGCCGGTTTGGCGCCCAAGCAGTTCACGCTGGTGCCCATGACGGTGGGCGAGATGCCCGCGGCGCTGCAGCGAGGTGAGATCGATGCCTTTGCCGCTTGGGAGCCGGCGCCCACGATCGCTTTGTCGCAAAGCCCCCAGAATCGCATTGTGTTTCGCAGCCACAGCACAGACTATCTGGTGCTCAGGCGAGATCTGCCGCAGCAGTCGCCGCAGGCCGCCCAGCAGTTGCTGGCCGCTTACCTGCGGGGGATTGAATGGCTGCGCCGCTCCCAATTCAACCAGGAGCGTGCGGCGCGTTGGGCTTTGGCCGATACCCAGAGCTTTGCTTCAGCGACCAAGACCGGCGGGGGCAGCGGCATCGCGGTGGCGCAGATTGTCGCCATCACCCGGCGCGAAATTCTCGATGTGCCCTCGGCGCCGATGATTGTGGTGGACCCTGCGGCGCCAACCCTGCAGAGAGAGTTCGAGTTTCTGTCTCAACTGGGCCGCTTGCCTGCCGGTGCAAGCTGGCAGCAGGTGCAGACGGCGCTGACCTATCCCGGCCTGGCTCAGGTTCAAGCGCAGGCACGAGAGTTGGGGCTGCGGCGCTTCGATTATTCGGATACGCCAAGCCGCGAGGACTGAGTGTGAGGATCCGCATGACCCGTTCCTTCGCTGGGCGCATCGTCCTCAACTTTGCGGCCTTGTTTCTGCTGGCGCTTGGGCTGCTTTTTTGGCTCTGGTATTTTGGCCTGCCCAGCGCGGGAATCGTCGGTGAGCAAGAAAGCCGCCTTGCTCAAGGCATTCGGGTTCAGGAAGCGAGAGTGAGGCAATGGCAGGCCTTGATGAACGACAGCATCAGCGAGCTCCGCGGGGATGTGTTGGTCATGGCAGAAAACGGGACCTTGGTGCAGCAAGTCGCCGCGGGCGACCCTCAGTTGCAAGCCTCGGTGCAGCGTTTGTTTGTTCGGTGGCAGCGAGCCTATCCGGATCGATTTCACCGAGTCAGCGTGGTCGATCCTCTGACGGCTCGTGTTTTGGCCAGCAGCGAAACGGCTCAACGCGGGCAGGTCTGGGATCAATCCGATTTATTGCAGAGAGCGCGTCAAGCGGGGGTCAGCGAGTTGGTGCTGCCCATGCCGGGTCGTCCTGAGCATTTGGCGATTGTTCGGCAGATTAGATCTGTTGACGATGACGGTTATGTTAGCGATCAGGGGTTGGGCATTCTGGTCGTGCAGATGCATATGCAGCAGTTTTTGGGCAGCGGCGACGAGGCCCAAGCCGCAGGCTCGGGTGTGAAGCCTCAAGCCTTTTTGTTTGATCAGTCGGGTCAAGGGCTGGCTTACGCGGGGCATGCCAGCCGGTGGCCGGACTTGGGCCCGACTCTGCTTGCGCCGTTTTTGCGCAGCGGCTTTGAAGGCACCATGCTGCAAACCAGCCGCCAAGGTGAAGATCTGGTGTTGACCTTGATGCCTGTGGACCCAGCCGTCTTGCCGGGGTGGACGATCGTGCATGTCAGCGCCAAAAGCGAGCTTTTGGCCGGGCTGCAGGACAAGGCCGAAAGCTTGGCCTGGGTCGCGCTGTTGATCAGTGCGCTGACCTTGCCCTTGATCTGGTGGATGGCCAATCGCTTGACGCGACCCTTGAAGAGTTTGGCCGGCGTCGCCCAGCAACTGGGCGGCGGTGAGCGCGATGCGCGGGCGGACCTTCAGGGCACCCACAGCCGTGAGGTGCAGGGACTGGCGCTGGCCTTCAATGGGATGGCCGACGCGGTTCAGCAAGCCCAGCAGGGCTTGGAGGCACAAGTGCAAGCTCGCACCGCCGAGTTGCAACACTCTGAAGCCCGCCACCGCACCTTGTTTGAGACCAACCCAGATGCGGTGCTGGTCCTGGATCATTTCATGGTGGTGGTCGATTGCAATCCGGCGGCGCGGCTCTTGTTTGGCGCGCCGCGGCGTGAAGATTTGGTGGGGCGCCAGCTTTCCGACCTGTCCCCCTCGGTTCAGCTTGACGATAAAGATTCTTGTACGGCGGCGACGCGTTGCATTGAATTGGCGGTGCAGCGGGGCCAGCATGCCTTCGAGTGGTTGCATCAACGTTTGGACGATGAGGTGACCTTCATCGCCGAGGTTCTACTGAGCCGGGTGGACCTTGAGGGTCAGGTCTTGATTCAGGCGGTGGTGCGGGATATCTCCACGCGCCGGCAGGCCGAGGAACAGATCCGGCAACTGGCGTTTTATGACCCCTTGACGGAGTTGCCGAATCGGCGCTTGCTGATGGATCGCTTGGCCGTGGCGCAGGCGACGGCCTTGCGGCATCGCAGCCTGGGAGCCTTGCTCTTTGTCGACTTGGATAACTTCAAGACCTTGAACGACACCTTGGGCCATGAGCGTGGCGACCAGTTGCTGGTGCAGGTGGCGCGGCGCTTGAGTACTTGTGTGCGCGAGAGTGACAGCGTGGCTCGTCTGGGCGGCGATGAGTTTGTGGTGATGCTGCTGGAACTCAGCGCCGATGTGGGCGAGGCCGCCAAACATGCGGAACAGGTCGGGCGCAAGATTCTGGCGGTGCTGGGTGACAGCTATCAGCTCGACCACGATGAGTTCCACAGCACGCCCAGCATCGGCATGACGCTGTTTGGCTTGGTGCACGAGGGGCTGGACGAGCCCTTGAAGCGCGCCGATCTGGCGATGTATCAGGCCAAGGCGGCAGGCAAGAACACCTTGTGTGCCTTCGACCCCCAGATGCAGGCCCTGGTCAACGCCCGTGCAGCGATGGAGGCAGGGCTGCGTCTGGCGCTGACCCAGCGGCAGTTCTTGTTGCACTACCAAGCTCAGGTGGCGCATGGCGAGCCGGGTCAGCCCGGTCGCATCATCGGTGCCGAGGTCTTGCTGCGCTGGCATCACCCGCAGATGGGCATGGTGTCGCCGGCGGAGTTCATTGCCTTGGCCGAAGACACCGGCCTGATCGTGCCTTTGGGGGCCTGGGTGCTGGAGACGGCTTGCCAGCAACTGGCGCGCTGGGCGGATCAGCCCGAACTGGCGGGGCTGAGTTTGGCGGTCAATGTCAGCGCCAAGCAGTTCCACCAAGAGGGCTTCGTGGACATGGTTCTTTCTCTGCTGTCCCGCAGCGGTGCCCGGCCGCAGGCTTTGAAGTTGGAGTTGACCGAGGGTGTCTTGGTCGTCAATGCCGATTTGGTGACGGCCAAGATGCAGGCCCTGAAGGACGCCGGGGTGGGGTTCTCACTTGACGACTTTGGGACCGGCTACTCTTCTTTGGCCTATCTGAAACGCTTGCCACTGGATCAGCTGAAGATAGACCAAGGCTTTGTGCGGGACATCTTGGTCGACCCCAATGATGCGGCCATCGCCCGCATGGTGGTGGTGCTGGCCGAGAGCTTGGGGCTGACGGTGATCGCGGAGGGCGTAGAGACGCAGGCGCAATGCGACTTCTTGCGCAGTCAAGGCTGCATGGCTTACCAGGGCTATCTCTTCAGCCGACCGGTGCCGCTCGATGCCTTCGAGGCTTTGGTGCTTGAACACGCCCCCAATGCGCTCAAGGTGCGGGCTTGACCGTGATGTGATGTTTTGAAGCGCCGGCCAACAAGGGGGTGGCTTTCGCGCCAACCCAGTCCGCATGTCCGGCACCGTAGTAGGGCGAGAGCGGGTGGCCGCTTTGCCCGCCCGGCATTGAGAGCATGCCTTCCGACTCTTGCCCAGGTGACAGCACCATGCGTTGCGATTGCCCAAAGTCCTGGTGGGCGACATGAGGCAGGTTCGAGTCGCCACTCTGCGGCACCGAGGGCATGTCCAGCCACCAGCCCAGGGCGGGAATGGCCTTGGACAGGACATGCTGGATGCGGCTGCTGTTGTATTGACCCCAGGTGGCTTGGGCCAGCGCTTGCTTGCCGCCGCCGTTCATCTCCTTGACCGCGGCGTCGACTTGGGCGAGCAGCAAATCGTCCCAACTCTTGAAGCCGGCGGGCAGCAAATGGGCAGGACGCTGCGTCAAGGCCTGCACCGCGCTGGTTTCAAAGTGCGCCCGCCATGCCGACTTTTTGGGATTCTGGCTTTGGGTCGCCTCTGCATTCACAAAGGGCCTGCTCCAGGCCGCCCAGAGTGTGTTGAGGGTGTGTAGCCTGATCGAGCGCAGCAGGCGATAGCCCACCTGATCGGCATCGGCGCGACCATTCCAGGCCTGCAGCAATTGCGCCACTTCAGCATGGGCGGGGCTGGCTTGTGTGAGCGGCTGGATGCGCTGAGCCCAGCTTTGAATCAAGCGTGCTTCATCGTCAAACAGAATGGCCGTGATGCTGGCTTGGTCGTGGCGCGATTTTTCGCTCAGACGCTCGCGAATCTGCTGGGCCCGCGCGCCGAAGCCAAAGCCACCGTCGCCGATCAGGGCGCCGAGTTCACCGCCCAATTGTCGGTTGTTGGCGGTCCAAAGCTGGCCGCTGGCGGGATTGAGAATCTGCGGGTAGTCGGCAGGCGCCAACCACGGGCTTGCAGGCCAGTCTGGGGCTTGGAAACGCGTATAACTGCTGGCTGTGTCACGTTGCGCCCAGATGCGACCGGCCAAGCTCCAGGCAATTTGACCCTGCGCGTCGGCCACCACGAAGTTCTGCTGCGGCATGCCGGACCTGGCTGCGATCAGCAAGGCCTCTTTGACGTTCTGGGCTTCAAGCATGCGGGCCAGTTCTAAGTTGTAGGCCTCGCCCTGATGAGCGACCCAGCGCAGCGCATACTGCGCGCCTTGATGTTCGCGCAGCAGCGGGGCGCCATCAAACTCCAGCACTTCCAGGGTCTGCGCGGCTGCGCCTTTGATGGCCAGGGTTTCTTGATGTTTTTGCAGCCGCTCCAGCGGAAAGTCTCTGGGTAGCTTGATCCAGTCAAACCACTGCCCGTAGGCATTGGTGAAGCCCCAGGCCACCTTGCCATTGCTGCCCACCACCAGGCCAGGCATGCCCGGCAGCGTCAAGCCCGCCGCGCGCAAGACCTGACCCTTCTGATTTGAACCCTTGGGGGTACTGATCTCGAATTGCGCGCGATACCAGATGCTGGGGACGCCCAAGCCCAGATGCATATCGTTGGCCAGAATCGCCCGGCCGTTGCTGGTCCGCTTGCCGGACACGGCCCAGTTATTGCTGCCGACCAAAACGGCTTCTTCCGGCGCGGCCAGGCCGCTGTTGTGCCGACTCAGGGCTTGCTTGGCACCGGGCATGGCGCGCAGATCAAGCTGCTCGGGCGTGGGCATCGTGGGGGGTGCCAGCAGGCTGCCGTCGAGGGCGGCGTCCCAAGAACTGCCGCGCGGGTTGAGCCAGTCAAACAGAGCGTCACCGGCTCGCTCGCGCAAGTGGCTGAGCGCGTAGGCATCCTCAAAGCCTTGGCCCTGCAACATCCAGAACATCTCGCTCACGACCAGCAAGGAATCGACCGGGTTCCAGTTCTGCGGTTCGGCGCGCAGCAGCAGGTATTGCCAGGGCCGGACGCGCAAGCCTGCCAATCCGGCATTGACGCCGTCGGCGTAGGCTTGCAACAGGGCTTGCTCGTTCGCCGGCATCTGCTGCCAGCGCTGACTCAGGCGAGCCCGCATGCGATGGGCGCGGCGCTCTTTGTCGCGCGGCAGGGCTTGGGCACCGAACAAGGCCGACAACTCGCCGGCGGCGGAGCGGCGTGTCAGGTCCATCTCGAAAAAGCGTTCCTGCGCATGCAAAAAGCCCAGACCTCGCGCCAGGTCGACCCGGTTCTGCCCTTGCAGCACGGCGGTGCCTAGGGCATCGCGTTGCAGGCTGATGGGCGCATTCAAACCCTTCAGCGTGATCGTGCCGTCCAATTGCGGCAGGCTGGCTCGCATCAACAGCCAAACGCTCAGGACGGTCAGCAGCACCAGGGTCAACAGGGCGGTGATCAGCCGGAACATCCAGCGGCGAAGGGACGAGACGTTCTGTTTCATGGCGCGGATTGTGGCCGCGCCTCGGGCACCTCGGGATGGGGGTTTCCCGTCGTGGCTGGCGGTCATTCGCCGGGCGGCCGGCACTTCCATGCGCTCGCCCTAGAATCCGTCCATGCCTTGTGATCGTTTCCCCGCGGCCGGCTTGTTTTGGGCCCGCCGCAGCGCCGTGCTGCTGGCGCTGAGTTTTCTTACGGCCTGCAGCAGCCTCCCCTCCTTGGTGAGTTCAACCCCGTCCGGGTCGACGCCAGCGGCGTCCGTGCCTGTGGCGGAGCCGGCTTTGCCGCTGGTGAAGCCGGCGCCTCCGCGCGTGCCGCCTCGGATTGGTTTGGCACTGGGCGGTGGCGCGGCGCGGGGCTTTGCGCACATTGGCGTGATTCAGGTCCTGGAAGAGGCGGGCATCAAGGTGGACCTGGTCGCGGGCACCTCGGCGGGCAGCTTGGTGGCGGCCTTGTATGCCTCCGGCATGAATGGGCGCGAACTGGCCAATCTGGCCGAGAGCATGGATGAGGGGGCCATTACCGATTGGGCCTTCCCCACCCGGGGGCTGATCCGTGGCGAGGCGTTGGCGCGCTATGTGCGGGAGAAAACCGGCGGGCGCCAGATTGAGCAGATGAAGCTGCCGCTGGGCATTGTGGCCACCGACTTGTCAGACGGCTCGGGCGTCTTGTTCCAGCGCGGCGACGCTGGCGCGGCGGTGCGAGCTTCCAGTTCGGTGCCGGCGGTGTTTCAGCCGGTCAAGATCGGTACTCGCGAATATGTCGATGGGGGCTTGGTGGCGCCGGTGCCGGTGCGCTATGCCAAGCAGATGGGCGCGGAGCTGATCATTGCGGTCGACATCAGCTCGCCACCGGATGAAAAGCCCGGCGGCGATGCGATTCGTATGCTTTTGCAGACCTTCTCCATCATGGGTCGCAGCATCAACAACTTCGAGTTGCGGGATGCCGATGTGGTCTTGCGGCCCAAGCTGGACGGCATCGGCAGTGCCGACTTCACCGCCCGCAAGCGTTCGATTCAAGCGGGTCGCGATGTGGCGCAACAAATGCTGTCGCAGATTCGCGCCCGCATCGAAAGCAAGACCCGTTGACGCCGCTCGGCCGGCTGGCATGATGCACCCGATGAGCCAGCCGCTGCCCAGCACACCGATCTTCCCGCTGCAGTCGGTGCTGTTTCCCGATGGCTATTTGCAGTTGCGGATCTTCGAGCCGCGCTATCTGGAGATGGTGCAGCGCTGCCACAAGGCGGGCCAGCCTTTTGGCGTGGTCAGCTTGCTCGAAGGTGGCGAGGTGCGGCGCCGCGATCCTCAAGCCGATGGCGCCTTTGTTCAAGAGCGTTTCAATGCGGTGGGCACCTTGGCCCATATCCAGGCCTTGGAGTCGGTGCAAGCCGGTTTGCTGCAATTGCGCTGTCGTGGCGGCCAGCGCTTTCGCTTGAAAAGCAGCCAATGTCTGCCGCACGGGCTTTGGATGGGGGAGGGGGAGTTGCTGGCCGAGGACGCAGCCGTCCCGGTGCCCACCGACCTGCAGCCCACGGCCGAGCTGCTGCGCACCTTGCTGCACAACTTGGAACAAGGTGCAGCGGCCGTGGATCTGCCATTGCAGCCGCCGTATCACTGGTCGGACTGCGCTTGGCTATCAAATCGCTGGAGCGAGTTGCTGCCCTTGCCGCCACAGGCGCGTCAGCGCCTGATGCAATTGGACAACCCGCTGCTGCGCTTGGAACTGGTGGCCGACCAACTCGATCAGCTGCAAATTCGGCCGGTGTGAGCGGAGTCTGGAAATAGAAAAAGGGCCCGAAGCAGTGTTGCCTTGGGCCCTTCTTCATTCAAAGCTCGCTGCTTGAGTCGCAGGGCCGACGCGAACGCCGGCCAGACTCAATCAGGCAAACTCAAGCAGCGCGCTTGGTGCGGCTGGCGGTTTGCGAAGCCTTGACCGCGGTGTTGGTCGCGGCTTGCAGGTTGCTGGTGGCCACGTCCACGGCTTGCTTGCTGGCTTTTTGCACCGACTCAAAGGCGGTGTTGGCGCTGGCGATGGCGGCCTTGACGATGGCGACCGCGTTCTCGGAGCCGGCAGGCGCGTTCTTGGCGGCGGCCTCGACCACGGCGGCGAAGTTGCTTTGCAGTTCAGCGATCTGAGCTTCCGCAGCCTTGGAGACTTCGGCGCCGGTGCTGCTGGCGATGTCTTGCAGATGGCGGCTGTAGGAAGCGGCCTTCTCGGCGCTGGGTTGCAGCAGGGTCGATTGCAGGCTCAGCAGTTCCTGCGCGTCCTTGACGGACATCAGGGCCTGGGTCGACTCCACGGCTTCGCCGAGGGCGGTCTTGGCCACTTGCATATTCAGTTCCACCAACTTTTCAACGCCTTCAAAGGCCTTGTGGGTCAGGCCGAAAAGGGTTTCGACATTGGCTTTGTGGGCGGCGAAGAATTGTTCTGCGGTCAGCATGGAGAGCTCCTTGGTGGGGCTTCTGCCCCGGGTGGATGACGATGAAATCGAATCTTGCGGTGAATTGCTGCACTGCAACAAAATTGAGTATACGGGAGTGATTGGGCAACGCAAGTGAATTTTGTTGCGGCGCAGCAAAAGTGCGCTTTGGGCCTGTGAAGCCTTGCACGAGTGGCGCTGCAGCGGGCCGACTCGGAATGAAAAAAGCCCGCTGCTGAGCCGCGGGCTTTGGGGTCGTTCTTGAACCCGTTTCAGGGCTGAAGGCCGGTTTGCCGAGGCATCCGGCCGAGTCATTCGGCCGGTTCAGCCCCTGGGTCTTTTCAGTCGACTCTTTGAATCAGGCGGCGGTGCGCTTGGCGTTGCGAGCGGCGGTCTGCGTGGCCTTGACAGCGGAACTGGTGGCGGCTTCGAAGTTGGCTTCGGCCACTTCAACCGCTTGCTTGCTAGCCTTTTGCACCGACTCGATGGCATTGTTGGCGGCAGCCACGGCCGTCTTCACAAAAGCGACCGCGTTCTCGGTGCCGGCTGGGGCGTTCTTGGCGGCGTTCTCGACCACGGCGGAGAACTTGGCTTGCAGGTCGGCGAATTGCGCTTCAGCAACCTTGGCCACTTCGGCGTTGGTGGCGGTGGCGATGTCGTACAGGTGGCGGCTGTAGGAGGCGGCCTTCTCGGCGGTGGGCTGCAGCAGGGCCGATTGCAGGCTCAACAACTCTTGGGCGTCCTTCACCGACAGGGCGGCTTGGGTCGATTCCGAAGCTTCGCTCAGGGCCGCACGGGCCACTTGCAGATTCAGTTCGACGAGCTTTTCGACACCTTCGAAGGCCTTGTTGGTCAGACCAAACAGGGTTTCGACATTGGCTTTGTGGGCGGCGAGGATTTGTTCAGCGGTCAGCATGGCGTAGCACTCCTGGTTTCGGGGGCAACCCCGTTTGATTTCTGTTGAAACTCAATCAGCGGCAAAGAATGTTGCACTGCAACAATTGTGAGTATAGAGACCTGAAACTGCTTTGCAAGGAAAATTTGCTGCGGCGCAGCAAACTAGGGGGTCAGACGGGTGTGGCGCAAGAGCAGGGGTCTTGCTCAAGCGCGCACCGGTTCAGGCTGAACGAAGCCGATGACGCCCTCATGACAGCCGCCATTGGCCAAAACGGGTACGCTGCGCGCCATGTTGGCCTTTCACTCCGATGCTTACAGTTTGGCGCTGCCACCGGGTCATGCGTTTCCGCAGTCCAAGTACCGTTTGTTGCGTGAGTATTTCGAGCGCGACCCGGGCTTCTTGCGCATGCAGCCGGCCGAGCCGGCCAGCGAGGCCGAGCTGATACTGGCTCATACGCAAGACCATGTCGACGCGGTGCTGCTCGGGCGGCTCAGCGCCGCCGCGCAGCGCGAGATTGGTTTTCCGTGGTCGCCGCAGATGGCCGAGCGTTCACGCCGATCGGTGGGGGCCAGCATCATGGCGGCCCGCGCCGCGTTGGCGGAAGGCGTGGCTGCCAATATGGCGGGCGGCACCCACCATGCTTATGCCGACCGCGGCTCGGGCTACTGCGTCTTCAATGATGTAGCGGTGGCCGCTCGCTTGATGCAGACCGAATGGCACCGCAGTCATCATCAGTTGCTGCGCGTTCTGGTGATCGATTTGGATGTGCACCAGGGCAATGGCACGGCGGCCATTTTTCGTGACGATGCCAGCGTGTTCACTTTTTCCATGCATGGCGCCAAAAACTTCCCCGCCCGCAAGGAAGCCAGCGATCTGGATGTGGATCTGCCCGATGGCTGTGGCGATGCGCAGTACCTGGTTGCATTGGATGAGGCCTTGGCGAAAATCTGGGCCGGTTATGGCGAGCGCCTGCCTGGCCTGGCTTTCTACTTGGCCGGCGCCGATCCCCATGAAGGCGACCGGCTGGGCCGATTGAAGCTCAGTACCGCTGGCATGTTGAAACGAGACAGCCTCGTTTTGACCGCCTTGCGCGAGCGGCGCATTCCGGTGGCCTTGAGCATGGCCGGCGGCTATGGACGCGATCTGTCCACCACGCTGGCTTGCCAGGTCAACACCTTGAACGAAGCCGCGCACAGCTGGTGGCAGTGGCAAAACGCGCACACTGCTGCGATGAAAGAATGTGATGCATGAGGGGGCTCTGTTCGCCCTCGATGCCAAGTTTTCCTCTGCTCTTTTGATTCCCTGAAGGACTGATGCCGTGAATCTGTTTGAGTCTCCAAGCGCCGAAGCCAGCGCCGCGGTCGATGCCGCCATAGCGACGCGCCGTTCGATGCGGGCTTTTTTGCCCACCCCGGTGCCGCGTGAATTGATCGAGCAGCTTTTGCAAGTGGCCGCTCGTGCGCCTTCCGGCACCAACACCCAACCCTGGAAGGTGCATGTTTTGAGCGGTGCGGCCAAGACCCGGCTCAGCGAGCGCATCCTGGCCGTCTATGAGGACCCGGCAGCGCTGGCCACGCACACCGAGGAGTACGCCTACTACCCGCAGCAGTGGACCTCGCCCTATATCGACCGCCGCCGCAAGGTCGGCTGGGATCTTTATGGTTTGCTGGGCTTGGCCAAGACCGACCGCGCCGGCATGCACGCTCAACATGGCCGTAACTACCGTTTTTTCGACGCGCCAGTGGGGCTGATGTTCACCATCGACCGCGTCATGCAGCAAGGCAGCTGGCTGGACTACGGCATGTTTTTGCAAAGCCTGATGATTGCGGCCCGCGGCCATGGCTTGCACACCTGCCCGCAGGCCGCCTTCACGCAGTTCCATCGCTTGATTGCCGAGGAACTGCAGCTGGCGCCCACGCAGATGCTGGTTTGCGGCATGGCCCTGGGTTATGCCGATCCGAGCGCGGTGGAGAACAGCCTGCAGACCGAGCGCGCGCCGGTGCAGGAATTCACCCGCTTCTTGGAGGACTGAGGCATGAGCGCACGTCCTTCCGTGCTGGTCGCCCGGCGTATTTTTCCGGACATCGTGCAGCGCTTGCGCGAGCATTTCGAGGTCGAAGAGCCGCTGGATGATGAGCCGCTGCCGCAGCCCGAGTTGATCCGCCGCCTGCAAGGCAAGGTCGGCCTCTTTGCCACCGGCACCGAGCTGATCGATGCCACCTTGCTGCAGGCTTGCCCCGATCTTCGAGCGGTCTGCCTGATGACCGTGGGCTACAACAATGTCGATCTGGCCGCCTGCGCGGCGCGCGGCGTGGTGGTGACGAACGCGCCCGATGTCTTGACCGAAACCACCGCCGACTTTGGCTTTGCCTTGCTGCTGGCCGCAGCCCGACGGGTGACCGAAGCCGAGCATTACCTGCGTGCCGGTCGCTGGAAGCAATGGAATATCGACCTCTTGGCCGGGGCCGATGTTCATGGCAGCACCCTGGGCGTGCTGGGCATGGGGCGCATCGGCCAGGCCATTGCGCGCCGCGCGGCCCTGGGCTTTGGTATGCGAGTGATCTATCACAATCGCAGCCGCTTGGCCCCCGAACTGGAAGCACCGCTGGGCGCGCAGTGGGTGGACAAGACCGAGTTGCTGCGCCGGGCCGACCATCTGATCATCGTCGTGCCCTACACCCCGGCCGCGCATCACTTGATTGGAGCGCCGGAGTTGGCGCTGATGAAGCCCAGCGCCACCTTGGTCAATATCGCCCGCGGCGGTGTGGTCGATGACGCGGCCCTGGCTGAAGCCCTGGCAGCCGGACGCTTGGCCGCGGCGGGCCTGGATGTCTTCGAGGGCGAGCCGCAGCTAAACCCGGCCCTCTTGGCGCTCAGCAATGTGGTGCTGACCCCGCACATCGCCAGCGCTTCGATTGCGACCCGCCGGGCCATGTGCAATCTGGCCGTCGACAACCTGATCGCCGCCTTGACCGGGGGTCAGGTCTTGACGCCGGTCGGGCCCTAGTCGCGCGGGGCTGGCTGGCGCAGGCAACTTCGCCTGCCGCCCGCTTGTCGCCCTTACGAAGCCCGCTGCCTCCGGGCTGCTGACACAATCGCGTCATGAGTCTTGTTGATGCGGTGATTCTTGCGGCCTTGGCCCTGTTGAGTGTTGGTGTCTTGTTGCTGTGGCGGCAAGCCAAAGCCCAGGAGAGCGGCGACGCCTGGGCGGCGCAGGCTGAGCAGGCGCAGCAATCGAATGAGCGGCTGGAGCGTGAGCTGCGCGATGAGCTGAGCCGCAGCGCGGCTGCGACCCGGCAAGAGTTGCAACAAAGCCTGGCGCGTTTTCAGCAGGCCCTGAGCCAGGGTTTGCAGAGCAACAACCAGTCGCAGACCCTGCAAGCCCTGGCGTCGCGGGAGGCGCAAGATGCAGCGGCACAGCGCCAGACCCAAGCCTTGAATGAAAGCCTGAAGGCCTTGGCGCAAACGGTGGAACAACGCCTGGGGCTGATCCAGCAGGGCAACGAAGCCAAGCTGGAACAGATGCGCGCCACCGTCGATGAAAAGCTGCATGCCACGCTGGAGCAGCGCCTTGGTGAGAGCTTCAAGCAGGTGGCCGAGCGTCTGGAACAAGTGCACCAAGGCCTGGGTGAAATGCAAGGCTTGGCACGCGATGTCGGTTCGCTCAGCCGGGTGTTGACGAATGTGAAGACCCGCGGTGTATTCGGCGAGGTGCAGTTGCAAGGCTTGCTGGAGCAAGTCTTCACCGCCGAGCAGTACGCGACCCATGTGGCCACCATTCCCGGCAGCGCCGAGCGGGTGGAGTTCGCCCTCAAGTTGCCGGGGCAAAGAGCCGACGGCGCGCCGCTGTGGCTGCCCATCGACGCCAAGTTCCCGCGCGAGGACTATGAACGCCTGCTGGACGCGCAAGAGCGCGCCGATGCGCCGGGCGTGGAGGCTGCGGCCAAGGCCATCGAAGCCCGATTGCGTCTGGAGGCGAAGACGATTCGAGAAAAGTATGTGGCGCCGCCGCACACCACCGATTTCGGAATCTTGTTCCTGCCGACCGAAGGCTTGTATGCCGAGGCGCTGCGCCGGCCGGGTTTGTTGGAGGCGCTGCAGCGCGAGCACAAGGTCATGCTGGTCGGCCCCACCACCTTGCTGGCCACGCTGACCAGCTTGCAAATGGGCTTTCGCACCTTGGCGCTGGAGAAACGCTCCGCCGAGGTCTGGGAGGTGCTGGGGGCGGTCAAGACCGAGTTCGGCAAGTTCGGCGAGGTTTTGGCCAAGACCAAGAAGAAATTGGACGAGGCCAGTGCTTCGATCGACGCGGCCGAAACCCGTACCCGCGCCATGTCGCGCAAGCTCAAGGCGGTCGAGGCGCTGCCCGAACCCGCGGCCCAAGAACTGCTGCAACTGCGACCTGAGGCCATGGCTGCGGATGAAGGCGCAGCCGATGAAGCAGGCCCGTCGCTTGGCGAGGGCCGGTTTTGAGTTCCTCGGACCTTGGGCCTCGCCTTGAGGCCTGGCGGCGCGCCTTTCCTTGGTTGGTTGCCACGCTGATCTCGCTGCATGCCTGCATGGCCGTGACCCGTGTGGCGGCCAGCCTGTGGGTCCTGCATCAGGGCTATGGCGAATGGACGGTCGGCGTGCTCTTGAGCCTGTTCGCCGTGGCGCCCATGCTGCTGGCCATGTGGGCCGGCCGTCAGGCCGACAAACACGGCATGCACCGGCCGGTGGGCTTCGCTGTGTTGATGGCCTTATTGGGGGCGCTGGCGGCTTGGATCGGGCTGGACTTGTGGACGATCGGCTTGAGTTGCTTGCTCAGCGGCGGTGCGCTCAGTGTGGCCGCGGTCGCTTTGCAGCGTGAGGCCGGCATGATGGTTGATGAGCCCAGCGATCTGAAACGCGTGTTTGGTTGGATGGCCTTGGGTCCGGCGCTCTCGAATGCCTTGGCGCCGGTGGCGGCGGGACTGTTGATCGATTACGTGAGCTTCAGGGCGGCCTTTGCCTTGGCGGTATTGTTGCCGCTGCTGAGCTGGCTATGTACCGTGCGGATTCCGCGTCATGCGCCGGCGCCGCAAACGGCGGCTCAGCGCGGCCGGCCGGCCTGGGGCTTGTTGAAGAGCCCGGAGCTTCGAGTGTTGTTGCTGCTGAATGTGGTTTTGGCGGCGGCCTGGGACGCGCACAGCTTTGTCGTGCCAGTGGTCGGTCATGCCCAGGGCCTGAGCGCTTCCGCCATTGGGCTGGTGCTGGCCTCGTTTGCGGTGGCGGCCACGGTGGTGCGACTGGCCATCATCCGCTGGGCGATGCAGTTGGACGAAATGAAAGCGCTGCGGGTGGCCATGGCCATGGCCGCTCTGACCTTGATGGTCTATGCCTGGCTGCCCGGCACACCCGGCCTGATGCTCGGCTCGGCCCTGCTGGGCCTGGCCTTGGGCTCGGTGCAGCCCATGGTGCTGGCCCTCTTGCATCAGGTCACGCCGCCAGACCGGCATGGCCAGGCCCTGGGTCTGCGCATGATGGCGACCAATGCGGCCACGGTGGCTATGCCTGCAGGCTTCGGCCTCTTGGCCACCGTCTCGGCCGTGGCCGCACCGATGTGGTTGATGGCCGGCTTGTTGTTGCTGGCCCAGTGGCCCGCGCGTGCCTTGGCGCGCTCGCGTGCTTGAGGGCGGTGCACGCGGTGAACTCGAGGGCAGGCTCTTGCGTATGGCCATGACCTTTCAGTTAATGGCCTGCCCCGATTTCCGCCAACTGCAATAGGCAGCTGCCTGCCGACCCCGCCAGCGTGATGGGGCAGGGCCTGGGTCCGAATGGTTTTTTTGCCGCCCGAATGCTCCGTTGGCTCAAGGCCTGGGCAGGGCATGCAAGGCAGAAGAATTCGCATGTGTGTTCGGCTTGGCGATAAATCCGGGAAAATCGCGGCTTTCTGAACCCACTTCAAAAGAAGAAAGCCCACGCCATGAGCGAAGTAGAAACTCCAGCAAGCCGCCCGGCCATTCCCGATCGCCTGTCCATCGATCCGCGCAGCCCTTTCCATGACACGGCGGTGTTCGAGCACGAAATCGGCATTCGCTTCAACGAGGTGGAGCGCTTCGACGTGGCCGAGTACTGCATCAGCGAAGGCTGGGTCAAGCTGCCGGCCGGCAAGGCCAAGGACCGCAAGGGCAATCCGATGATGCTCAAGCTCAAGGGCCGGGTGGAAGCCTTCTACCGTTGAGCTTTTGCTGAGTTCTCGCTGAGTGAACTCAGCGCGGCTGTGCCATGCGCAGCCGCCGCGCGGCGTCTTCGTCGCGCGCATCGTCGATTTCGCGCATCACCCCGCGCAGATCCACCGGCCGTGCCTTGTGCACAAAGCGGCCGGTCAGGGGCGCCTCGGGTGTCAGCGCGCCGCGCTCAAACAGCGCCCAGATCTCGTGGCCGTAGTCGCTTTGCAGCAAGTCGGGTGCGAACTGGCCGAAGAAGTTGCGCAGGTTTTCCACATCGCGCAGCAGCATCCGTTTGGCGTGGTTGTTGCCCGCCGCATCCACGGCCTGGGGCAGGTCGATGATGACCGGCCCATCGGCGGCCAGCAGGATGTTGAACTCCGACAAGTCACCGTGCACGATGCCGGCGCACAGCATGCGCACCACCTCGCGCACCAGGGTGGCGTGGTGCTGGCGCGCAGTTTCGGGCTTGAATTGCACATCGTTCAAGCGCGGCGCCGCGCTGCCGTCGGCGTCCGTCACCAATTCCATCAAGAGCACGCCCTCGAAGAAGTTGAAGGGCTTGGGCACCCGCACGCCAGCGGCAGCCAATCGGTACAGCGCATCGACCTCGGCGCTCTGCCAGGCTTCTTCTTGCTTCTCGCGACCGAACTTGCTGCCCTTGGCCATGGCGCGCGCTTCTCGACTGTTCTTGACCTTGCGGTTCTCGGTGTAGTCCACCGCCTGCCTGAAGCTGCGTTGGGTGGCCTCTTTGTAGACCTTGGCGCAGCGGGTCTCGTGGCCGCACTGAACGACAAAGACCTGGGCCTCCTTGCCGCTCATCAATTGGCGTGAGACGGCGTCGATCAAGCCTTCTTCGAGCAGGGACTGCAGACGTTTGGGTGTTTTCATAGCGTCTCTATTGTCAATGCAAGCTCAGAGCCCAAGGATGGTTTGTCAGGAGCCGGCGGGCTGAGGCTTCAAAATGCCGATCTCGCAGGCCCGAATGCGCTGCGCTTGATTTCATTCTTGGAGCTTGCATCGCCATGTTGCGTCGTCCGACCCGTCTTTCTTGTCTGAGCTTGTTCTTGCTCTTGGCCCTGGGCTCCGCCCAGGCCAAAGCGCCGAGTGGCGCGCAGCGCAGCCCTGCGGCCACCTCGGTGTCTGCGCCGGCGGCAAAGGCTGAGTTCGTACGCGAGCTGGGGGGCATCGAGGAGTACCGCCTGCCCAATGGGCTGCAGATCTTGCTCTTCCCCGATGAAGCGCAAAGCACCACCACGGTCAACATCACCTACCGGGTGGGCAGCCGGCATGAATCTCAGGGTGAGTACGGCATGGCCCACTTGCTGGAGCATCTGGTCTTCAAGGGCACGCCCAAGCACCCTGATATTCCGGGCGCTTTTGCGGCCAAGGGTATTCGCTACAACGGCACTACCACCACGGACCGAACCAATTACTTCAGCAGCTTCAACGCCAATCCTGCGACCCTGGAGTTCGCGCTGGCGCTGGAGGCGGACCGCATGGTCAACAGCTTCATCGCCAAGTCCGATCTGGACAAGGAAATGAGCGTGGTCCGCAATGAGTTCGAGCGCGGCGAGAACGAGCCGTTTCAGGTGCTCTACAAACGCGTGCAGTCGGTCGCTTACGACTGGCATCCCTATGGCAATGCCACCATCGGCGCCAAGAGCGATATCGAGAATGTGCCGATCGAGCGCCTGCAGGCTTTTTACAAGCGTCATTACCGCCCCGACAACGCGACCTTGCTGGTGGCCGGCCGTTTTGACAAGGCGGCCACCTTGGCCTTGATTGCCCGTGACTATGGCGGCTTGAAGAAACCGGTTGAGCCCTTGGTGCAAACCTACACCCGAGAGCCCGCGCAGGACGGCGAGCGCACGGTGGTGGTTCGGCGCGTCGGCGGCCAACCTGCGCTTTTGGCCTACTACCATGTGCCCGCCATCGCCCATGCCGATTCGGCACCCTTGCTGGTGCTGAGTCTGCTGATGTCCATGCCCCCCAGCGGGCAGCTCTACAAGGAACTGGTCGAGACCAAGATCGCCTTGCATGCCGCCTTGGGCGGGCTGGGCGGGCATTCGCCCGGTGGCATCACGGCATTGGCCATTCCGCCAACGCTGGCGGATGCGGACAAGGTCGAGAAGCTCTTGCTGGATTTGGTCGAAGGGCGCGCGGGCAAGCCCTTTGAAGAAGCGGAATTGCAGCGGGTGCGCGATGTGGCGCTGAACTCCTACCGCGAGCAGATGAAGAATCCGGAAGGGCTGATCCAGCAGATTTCCAATCTCTTGGGCGCTGGAGACTGGCGCTTGCTGTTTCAATTGATGGAGGACTTGCCGCGCGTCAGCTTGGCGGATGTGGAGCGGGTGCGCAAAGCCTATTTGCAGCCGGCCAACCGGACTTTGGGTCGCTATGTGCCGGTTGAGGCGGTAACGCGGGTGGAGATCCCGGCCACGCCGGCCTTGGATCAACGCCTGGCGCAATTGAAGGGCCCACCCAAGGTCGAAGAGGGGGAACGTTTTGACCCCACGCCGGCGCATTTGCAAGCGCGTACGCAGCGCCAAGTGCTGCCCAGTGGCATCGCCTTGCAGACCCTGAAGAAACGGACCCGTGGCAATACGGTGCAACTGCAGATGCAATTGCGCTGGGGTGAGCGTGATTCCACCTTCGCGCGGCGCGGTACCGGCTGGGTCGGCGAGTTGATGATGGAGGGCAGCCCCAGCTTGAGCAAGCAAGCCTTGCAAGATGCCTTGATCCGCTTGAAGGCGGGCCTGTCCATCAGCAGTGGCGACCAAGGCGCAACCCTGCACATCCAGGCCGAACAAGACAGCTTGCTGGAGGTCTTGCAGCTGGCTGCGCAACTGATGAAGCAGCCGAGCTTGCCGGAGGAGGCGTTCTCCCGCAACAAACAGGCCAAGTTGGCGGGCTTGCAGTCTTCGCGTCAGGATCTTGGGGTGTTGATGAGCGAAGCCACCCGTGGGCATAACAACCAGGCGCTGGGCGTGAGCCTCGGGCATCCCGACTATGTGATGAGCCTGGACGAGCGGCTGGCGCAACTGCAGTCGGTGCAACTGGCCGATGTGCGCAGCTTCTACGCCGATTATTGGTCGGCCAACGAGGTGCAAGTGGCGGTGGTTGGGGCGATTCCCCTGGGTCTGGAGGCGGCCCTGGAGCAAGGCTTTGGCAGCTGGAAAAAGCCGGCGGCTCCGCGCTTCAAGCGGACGCTGCAAACCCATGTGCCGGTGCCTGCGGCGCGCTTTGATGTGAACGCGAAAGATAAGGCCAATGCGGTGCTGGCGATGGCGCAGTCCTTCAAGCTCAGTGAAGCCGATGCCGATTTTGTGCCGCTGATGCTGGCCACCCATGTGTTTGGCGGCGGTGCGATGGAAAGCCGCTTGTCGATGCGTGTTCGCCAGCAGGCCGGCCTGAGCTATGGCATCGGCGCGCAACTCACGGCGCCGTACTGGGGGGATGAGGCCGGGCTGTCCATCGGCGGCAGTTTTGCGCCGCAGAACCGCGAGGCGGTGCTGAGCCTGGTGCAAGAAGAGCTGCGCCGTATGGAAGAGGGCGGCATCAGCGAGGCTGAATTGGCGCGCGCCAAGAAAGACATTGCCGAGTCGCGCCTGCAGTCGCGTGTCAGCGAAGCTCAGCTGGCCGGCACGCTGAACCTCTTGGCCGATCGCAGCAAGGACTGGACCTATGTCGCTCAGCGCGACGCCGCCATCCAGGCCGCCACGCTGGCGCAGGTCAATGCGGCTTGGAAGCGCCATGTGCGGCGCGATGGTTTTGTGATTTCGACGGCGGGGGACTTCAAGGACAAGCCTTGAGGCCAACGTGGTGTCAATGAAAAACCGGCCTCGGCCGGTTTTTTCGTGTGCCATTCGAGTGTCAACTCAACCCAGGCTCAGATGCCTTAGCAGCGCGTCGATCTTTGGCGCGCAGCCGAGGCAGGCATACCACTTTGATGACACTCCATGTCGACGAACTGTCCGCTGCAGTGGCCAGCAGTTGTTCAGGCAGTGGTCTTTGCGCTGCGCCGACGTGCCACGTAGGCAATGGCGCCGAGCCCGGCCAGCATCAGGAGATAGCTTTCGGGCTCGGGCACAGGGGCTGCGTTAACGTAAAAGGTTTCTTTGTTCCAGCCGCTGATTTTGGCCGAGTTCATTCCCTTCACCGGAATCTCAAAGAGGCCTTTGCCGAAGGCTTCACCCTCATAAGCGCACTTACCCGTCATTGCGAAATTGAGGAGGCGAATGTCGAAACATCCTGCCTCGACTGAAAGTGTCGGATCCAGGGTCAGCGCGGTACTGGCGCCCAGAACAGTGTCTTCCATGCTGTAGCTCCACGAGAGCAACTCTCCGACTTCCCCCGCATAACGAAACTCCACTGTGTTCTTGGACTGGCCACCATCCTCATCAAACTTGATCTCGTTCGTGGCGGCGGTCCATTCCCATGGTCCCTTGTCCTTATCCTTGTAGCCCCTTTGAACAGGCTTTGAGAACTTCAAAGTCAATGTGGGTGCTGCCCCCGCTTTCAAACTCAGGCTTTGCTTCAAACCTACTGCGAGGCCGAGTTGCGCGTCCACCATGGTGCCCTCGATATGGCCATGCTCGCCGAGACTTACCTTGGGACTGAACATATCGGTCCCTCCCTGACCCACAGCGCTTTGAAGCATGCCCGTCAAATTGGCTTTGGTGGTGAGCAGGGTTTCGCGGTAGGTGAGCGACCTTGAATCCGTACTTGCAGCCCCTTTGAGCTGATCGATTCTGATGGATCCCAGGTCGGGCTTCTGGACGCCAGGGCCGGTAACGTTGATGCCGTAGTCCTTGCCGTAAACGAAACCATTGATTGGCTGCCCCGCAATCGACAAGGGCGGGTTCTTGCTGGTGTCCACCTTGAAGAGGCTGACATTGGTGGTCGGTACATCGAAGTTCACATGACTGCTGCTGCAGTCAAACACGCAAACACGGAAGGAGGTCGAGTTGCTGATGCCCACCGTGCCGTTGAGCGCGACCTGCATCTGGGCGGCCGTCTGGCTGAACGAACCCCCAAGAAAGTTATTGACGTCCCTGGTGATACTGAAGCTTTTTGCCGAATCATTGCCGCCTGGCTTCACGGTGAACGCTTGCGCGTAGTCGAGCTTGGCCGACACCTTGCCCAAGTCGCCCTTGGCAAACACCTCAAAGCCCACTCGCCCGGCGCTTTTCACGTTTGCGCTGGCCCCAAATGAGCCGCAGATAACACCAATGCATTCTCGGTGGATCTCATTGAAGCCGTTGTTGCTGTTCCAACTCGCCCCCTGGAAGCCGCTGCTGACGTCGAAGCTGCTGCTGCCATTGCTCAGCCTGATGGCTTGGTTGTTGGTGAAGAAGCTGACGTTGCTGCTGTAGGTCGTTGAGCTGGCGTTGGCCGCTGCTGCGCAGGCCATAAGGCTGCCAATGGCGACTTGCACACAGGAACTGCGCGCACTGAGAAGCTGAGGTGTTTTCATGGACATGAGTTCTCCTGAGTGATGATTTCAAACGGACGTGGCTACCGGTTTCCTTAGGGAGACCTGCCGTGGGACTGGTGACTTGGAATGCACGCGGCGTTGTTTGGCGGCCCGAGGGTGGCGCTACTCCAGCTACCGGCTGTGCGAAAGAGCGGACGACCTTGGTTCGTCCAGGCGTCGGCTCATTGCGGAGTAGTGTCCGAAGATTCGCCCTCGGCGTGTGCGACATAACGCGACAATTCATGACAGCGCTGTCGCATTTGCTGCGGCAATGTCGTACAAGGCTTGACGCTGTTTGGCTTACGATCTATCGCCTTGGTGTCTTGGCCTTTTCATCTTTCCTGTCCGTCGGCGCTCCTGATGTCCCAGCCCTCTTTGCTCCTCGTCGACGACGATGTCGAACTCTCTGCCATGTTGCTGCGTCTCTTGCAGGCCGAGGGTTGGGTGGTGCGTGCGGCTCATAACGCCGCGCAGGCGGAAGCGGCCTTGGCGGCGGCGCTGCCTGCTGTGGTGCTGCTCGATGTGATGTTGCCGGATGCCAGTGGCATGGATTTGTGTCGGCGCTGGCGGACGGCTTATCCGGGCTTGGGCATCCTGATGTTGACCGCGCGTGGAGATCCTTTTGACCGCGTGCTGGGTTTGGAGTTGGGGGCCGACGACTATCTGGCCAAGCCCTTCGAGAAGCGCGAGTTGGTGGCTCGCTTGCGGGCCTTGATCAGGCGCCAAACGCCTGTGCCTGTGCCTACGCCAGCCAAGCCTTCCTCGACCTTGAACTTCGGTCCGCTGAGCATTGATTTGCTGCGCCGCGAAGTGCTGGT
>NZ_JBMLSK010000215.1:32362-50334 GCF_049240545.1 Roseateles sp.
CGACCTTGAACTTCGGTCCGCTGAGCATTGATTTGCTGCGCCGCGAAGTGCTGGTGAACGAGCAGGTGGTCGCCCTGACCGGCATTGAGTTCAAACTGCTGCTGGAGTTGAGCCGTACGCCCGGCCTGGCGGTGTCGCGTGAGCAGTTGAGTGAAGCGGTGCAGGCGGGCAGCTATCGCCCGCAAGACCGGACGGTGGATGTGCAGGTCGGGCGCTTGCGCCGTCGCCTCGCTCTTGCCATGTCGGGTGGCGAATGGATTGAAACCGTGCGTGGTGAGGGTTATGCCTTTGTCCCAAGAGGCGCGCCACCGTCGCAGGGTTCAGGTGCGGATGATCCCCAAGCGCTTTGATTCGCTGTTCCTGCGCTTGGTGCTGGCCCAGGTGCTGCTGCTGGCCGGCTTTGTGCTGGTCTTCGGTGGCTTGCTGGTGGTGGAGCGCAATCAATTGCTGGCACCGCATCTGGCGGCCTCTTTGGCGCCGCAGATCGTTCAGTCTTTTCGCAGCAGCAGCCCCATCGTTTTGCCTGCTTATGGGCTGATCTCAGACCTGCGGCTTGAAGCGGGTCCGCCCGAGGGGCTCAAGCTGCAAGTGAGTGATTTGCCGGCGCCCAGTCATTTCATCCTCGAGTCAGTGCGGCATGGTCTGGATGCGGATCAGGTCTGGATCAGTTACGACCAGGGTCAGATCCGGCTGTGGGTGCATGCGCGCTTGGCGGGCGACACCTCGTCATTTTGGACGAGTGGTGCTGCAACTGCTGCCTTGCCGCGCTGGGCACCGAGGATGACGGTGGGTCTTGTCCTGATGCTGCTGGTGATAGCCTGGATCAGCCGCAGCTTCGCTCGCAATTTGACCGGCCCTTTGGCGCAGTTGCGCGCGCGCATGCAAGCCCATGCAGAGAGCGGCCATCAGCAGGGCGATTTTCTGCTCAGCCCTCAAGCCAGCAAGGCGCCGCCGGAGTTGACGGCCATCGCGGCGGCCTATCAATCCTTGGCCGAGCGTTTGCAACGCAATGAGCGCGAGCGTGCCTTGTTGCTGGCGGGCGTGTCGCATGATTTGCGCAGCCCCTTGAGCCGAATTCGACTCGCGGCCGAGATGCTGCCCGAGTCCACCGACAACGCCGACGGCGTGGCCAGCATCACGCGCAATGTCGACCATGCCGACCGGCTCACCGCCAGCTTCTTGGAGTTCGTGCGAACCAGTGCGGTCGAGTTGAGCGAGGAGGTGGACCTGGTCGCCGCGGCGAAGCGGGCGGTGGCTGGATTTGATCGCCCAGCGACGGAGCTGGCCTTGCGTGCGCCTGAGGCGCTGCTGCTGAGCAAAGCCCACGGCTTGTTGATCGAGCGCTTGATCGCTAACTTGATCGACAACGCGATCAAACATGGGGGCGTGCCGGTGGGGGTCGAGATCGCCATGGCTACCGAAAACTGCGCCCTCTTGATCGTTTCGGATGCCGGGCCGGGCCTGCCGCCCGGCGGCGATGGCCGCTTGCTCGAGGCTTTCGCCCGTGGTGATGCCAGCCGCAACCTGCCGGGTTTCGGTCTGGGCTTGGCCATCGTGCAGCAGACCGTGCTTCGTTTGGGCGGTGAGCTGTCGTTTGCCCAGGTTGGGCGGCGTCATCAGGTCAGGGCGCGTCTGCCGCTGCGACGTTGAGCCGTTGCGGGTCGGCGCGGGCTAATCCAACGACCTTTGCCCCCGACTCAGGGGGGTAAGCCGGGACCGGCTTCCCTGATTCACGGAACTGTCATCGGGGCGCTTTAGCCTGCCGTCAGGTAGGTCCATTGCCAGATATCCCGCATGAGTCTCCCGACTCCCCCGAATCCATCCCCTAGGAAATCCTGATGAAGTTCTCCAAGATCGCGACCCTGGTAGCCGCCGCTACTGCCCTGATGGCGTCCACCGTTCACGCGGCCAGTGCCCTTGATGGCGCCAAACTCGCCTGGTCCAACAAGCACACCGGCCTGAGCGGTTTCACTTCGGAAGTGGTGAGCTTCGACAGCCTGACCAAGACCCTGTGGGTGGCGGGCGTTTCGGGTGTTCAAGTGTTGGATGCCAAGACCGGGGACGCCTTGCAGTTCATCAACACCAGCGGCTTTGGGTCCATCAACAGCATCGCTATTCACAACGGCGTGGCCGCATTCGCGATCGAAGCGTCCGGGGACCGCCGCAATGACGGCGTCATCAAGCTCTACGACACCGGCACCCGTGGTTTGCTGGCCGGCACCAACAGCATTGCCGTCGGCGCGCTGCCCGATATGCTGACCTTCACCCCGAACGGCAGCAAGCTGCTGGTGGCCAATGAAGGCACGCCGAACGCGGTGTCCGCCACTGACAAAACGCCTTACGCCGGCACGGACCCCAAGGGCAGCGTCAGCATCATCGACATGGGCACGCGCTCGGTCGCGGCGACCGTGCAATTCGACAACGTGGCGCCTACCGCCAGCAACCGCGTGTGGGCCGGGCAGTCGCTGGTGCGTCAACCGGGCATGGACATCGAGCCCGAGTACATCGCCGTGAGCCGCGACGGCAGCAAGGCTTTCGTCACGCTGCAAGAGCACAACGCCGTGGCGACCATCGATCTGGCCACCCACAAGACGGTCAGCGTGGTGGGTCTGGGCGCCAAGGATTTCAACAAGGTTGGCAATGAAATCGATGTGCGCGACAACAGCACGGTGAGCTTTCAGAACGTCGCCGTGCGCGGCCTGTACATGCCTGACGGCATCGCCAGCTTTGACCGCAAGGGCAAGACTTACTACGTGATCGCCAACGAGGGCGATTTCCGCGAAGACGATGTCGATCGCAAGGCAGCGGGGGGATCGGGTCTCGAAAGCCGTCTGCGCATTTCGGGCGTCGATACCGACGCCTTGTATGCCGCAGGCGCCCGCTCCATCTCGATTCGCGACGCTGACGGCAATGAAGTCTGGGACAGCGGCGCGTCCTTGGACAAGGCAGCGCATGCGGCTGGCCTTTACGACGACGGCCGCAGCCGCGACAAGGGTGTGGAACCCGAAGACGTGAAGGTGATGGAGATCGGTGACCGGCTCTACGCCTTTGTCGGTTTGGAGCGCACCACCACCGGCGCCATTGGTGTGTTCGACATCAGCGATCCGGTCAACGCCAGCTTTGTCACGCTGCTGAAGAACCCGAGTGGCTTCAACCGCCCTGAAGGGCTGACGACCTTTGAGATGGACGGCTTCCACTACTTGGCCGTGGCCAGCGAAGGCAGCGGCGGCAGCAGCAGTGACTTCGGCACCACCGTGTTCCAACTGGCCCCCGTGCCCGAACCCGGCACCTGGGCCCTGATGGGCTTGGGTCTGGCCGCCCTGGCAGGGGTGGCACGCCGCCAGCGTCGCGCTTGAAGCAAGGCTCTGCTCAGACCTGCTGTGAGGCGGGTCTGACTGGAAGAAGCAAGAAAGCCGCCCAAGGGCGGCTTTTTCAATGGTGCAAGCTGGCCGGGCGCAGCCCTAAGCGCTGCATGCTCGGTCCCAGCCGTCCGGTTTGTTGAACCCCGGAGGCCACCAGGGTAGCTGGGCATGTGCACTTGCCAGCGTGGCGCTTGCGCGTTACCGTTGACCACGATCTGCAGCAGCCGGAGTCTTGCGATGGGCCACCACCTGATTCGCCGCATATCCCACCTTCTTCCAGCTCTGCTGGCCTTGGGCTTGGCTGCCAGTGTGCAAGCGCAGGCGCAGGCCCAGTCGGCATGCAAGACCCTGGTGGCCTCCGGCAATCCGCAGTATCCGCCCTATCTTTGGCGAGACCCGGACAACGAAACGCGACTGGTGGGCGCCATTGCGGAGCTCGCGGAGTGGCTGGGCAACGAGATCGGCGTGCCCATCGATCTTCGCTATGTGGGCAACTGGGCCCGGGTTCAGGAAGAAACCCGTGCCGGACGCGTCGACATGATCACCGGCGCTTTCTTTACCCTGCCGCGCACGGAGTACATGGACTACGCCCATCTGTCCTTTCGCGAAACCCGCTCGGTGGTTATTCAGCGTGAAGGCGCGACTTTTCCCTTCCAGCGCTGGGAAGACCTGATCCCGCGCAAGGGCCTCACCGTGATCAACAACAGCTTTGGTCAGGCCTTCGACCGCTTTGCCAACGAATCGCTCAGCCTGAGCAAGGTCAGTAGCCTGGACAAGGCCCTGCAGATGCTGGAGCGAGGGCGGGCGGACTATCTGGTGTACGAAGACAGCCCGGCCGAGGCCTTCATCGCCCGCATGGGCCTGCGCGGCCTGCGCCTCATGCCCACGCCCATCGCACAGGAGCAGCTCTTTGTGACCCTCTCGCATCGCTCGGCCTGCAACACACCGGAGCTGCGTGGTGCCATCACGCGGGCCATGTTCAAGCTGCGCCAGAACAAGCTGATGCTCGGCTTTGTCGAGCAAGGGGTACAACTCTGGCGGGAGCAGGAGCGCAAGAGTCCCTGACCCACGCCTGCATCGCGGCGATCAGAACCAAGGGCGCAGTCCTTCGACATACGCCGCCGGCAGCAGATGCCCCCCCGGAAAGCGCAGGTGTTGCTTGTCGGCTGTGGGCAATGCT
This sequence comes from Roseateles sp., assembly GCF_049240545.1. Lineage (GTDB taxonomy): Bacteria > Pseudomonadota > Gammaproteobacteria > Burkholderiales > Burkholderiaceae_C > Paucibacter_A. The sequence continues at coordinate 36,905 of NZ_JBMLSK010000215.1, forward strand.
TCAAACAGGGCCTGGTTCTGCGCGGCGCTGGCGTATTCGTCATCGTCGGCGCTGAGCAACCAGACCCGTTTGCCGGCCAGCCCGGACACCGCATTGCGAGGGGCTGCCACCGCTACCTTGTTGTCCAGGTGCGGTGGCACGATGGCCAGTACGGACTGGATCCGAGCGTCCAGGCTGCCCAGCAGCAGGGCCATCTGGGCGCCCATGCTGTAGCCTGCGACGCGGATGCGGCTGGCGTCCAGTTGGGGTTGTGTCTGTACCCAGTCCAACAGCAGGCGGTAGTCGCGCACCGTGTCCACAATCATTCGCTCGTAGGGCTCGCGTTTGCCCCACAAGTGAAGTTCGTCCATCAGGTCCAGCACGGTGTGATTCGGGTCTTTGCGATGGCCATGGCGGCGCGCATCCAGCGCCAGCACCGCGTAGCCCTGCTGCAGCGCCAGTGCGGTGATGCGGTGGGTTTGTTCGACCGTAGGCTGGCCCTTGTTCGCCTCCTGCCACCAGCGAACATTGCCGCGGCCCAGGGCATGCAGGCCGATCAGCAGCGGGAAGGGTTTGGCAGCCAGGGCTGGATCGCTGGGGTAGACGAGGCGCCCCTGCACCTCGCTGCCGTCGAAGCTGGTGAAGCGCAAGGCCTGGGCGTGTTGCGGCTGCTCTTGCAACTGCACTTGCAGGCCAGTGGCGGGCGGGCTGTAGGCATAGCGCGCCTGCAATTCCTCCGCCTTGATGTCGTAGGGCTTGAGGCCGAATAGGCCCCACCAGAGCGCACCCGCCAGGGCGGCGATGCCGATCAGACTTGCCATGATGCGGCGTACTTTCTTTAGAGTCATCGTTGTGTGACCGTAGGCCGAAAGGGACAACGGTGCTGCCAGCTTAGGCCGAGCGGTGTCAAGACGATGTGAAGTTGGTGGCGATGCAACTCTGACCCTCTGCACCGCCCAAGTGCAATCTGCAAGGTGCAGGTATGGCTGACCTGAGAACGTTTAGAACGACATCCACAGCCCTGCCACAAACCGACTCATCACGCGCCAGCGCTGCGCTTGATCGGCGACAAAGGCCATGGCGGCCGCGCGTTCTTGCGCGCCGTAGATGCGCCCGTCCGCGACCACGGCCTCGATCTGCCGGGTGTTGCGGATGTCGGCCAGCGGATTGGCTTGGAGCAGCAGCAGGTCGGCGAGCTTGCCGACCTCAACCGTGCCGAGTTGGCTGCCCACCCCAAAGGCCTGGGCAGGGCGCCAGGTGGCTGCGGCCAGGGCCTGAGCGGGTGTCAGCCCGGCGGCCACCAGATGCTGCAACTCGGTGTGCAGGCTGAAGCCGTGCAGCACATCGGCGTCGAGGGCATCGGTACCGGCCAGCACAACAACGCCGGCTGCATGGGCTTGCTGCGTGAGCTTCAGCGCGGCGAGGTGGACCTGAGTCAGCATTGCTTGCTCCTGCGGCGACGCCTTGCCCGCCAGTCGCATCAAGGCCCACAGCCAGCGCTGGGGCTCGGGCACATAACGATCAGCCAGTGCGGCGACTTCCGGGTCGCCGCCTTGGGCCAGGCGGGCGTCTTGACCTGTGGACGCGATATGGGTGGGCACGTACAGGCTGCCCTGCTCGGCGAGCCGGGCCAAGACCGCCTCGCAGCGCTGAGGGTTCAGGCCGGCCAGCAGTGCCGCCTTGCTGCGATTGCGTCCGTCGAAGTGGGGCCTGTCATCGGCGCATTGCGGCAGCAGGCTCCAGTCGTGCTCGATGCTGCTGATGGCTTGATGAGGCAGCTGCAGCAGGTCCAGGGCGTGGGGCAGGTGGCCCGCCACGGGCAGGCCTTGGGCCTGCGCAACAGCCAAGACCCGGGCAAAGTCGGCGGTGGAGGTCTGCCCATCCAACTGCAGCTTCAAGAAGGGCTCGCCCGCGAGCTTCAAGGCGGCAATGCGCGTCTGCAATGCGCCCGGCTCCAGTGGAATTTCTTCCAGATGAAAGCTGCTGGACTGCAGCAGGCGCGGCCCCACCATGTGCCCGCCCTCGATACGTTCGCGCCATTGGGGAATCGGCGAGCGACAGCCTGGGTCGCTGGACCAGCTGCAGGTGTTGCCCATATCGCGCACGCTGGTGACCCCCTGGGCCAGCAGCAAGGGCAAGTGAAGCTGTGGCGACAGCCTCAGCGTGTGGATGTGGGCGTCCCACAGCCCGGCCATCAGGTACTTGCCGGTGGCGTCGATCACGGTCGCGTCGGCGGGCAGCGGGTGGCTGCCCTCGGCGCCTAGGGATGCGATCCTGCCATTGACGATCACGACCCATTGCTTCGGGATGATGTGGCCTGCTTCATCACGCAGGTCAACGATGCTGACATTGGTGAACACCAGGGCCGAGGGCTTGGCGGGGGCTGGCAAGTCCTCGGGTTCAAACTGTGCCAGCAGCTGAAGCGCCAAGCCCAGCAAGAGCAGGGTGAATGCTGCGGCCACCAAAGCTCTGCGAGTCCAGCGCAGCGTTGTTGACCTGTTGCTCATGGGCGGGCCGGGTCGATCGGCGAAATCGCGCGGATGGACGCCCTGTTCAAGGGGCAGACCTGAGGCTGACACAGGTGCAGTCCCCGTCATGGCTGAGTTGCAACTGCAGGCCGTGGCGCTCGGCGAGGCGGCGCACGATGGACAGACCCAGGCCCAGGCCGGCGCTGGCCTCGCCTTTGACGCCTAGCTGCTGCCCGGCGCCGTCAGCCTGTAACAAGGCCAGGGGCGGTCGAGGGCTGGGGTTGCACAGCCGCAGTTCTTCGGCGCTGGCGCTGATGTTGATCCTGCCGCCTTGACCATGGGCCAAGGCGTTGCCGAGCAAGTTGCTCAGCAGCAGCTGAGTCAGGGCCGGCGGCCAGTCCCGGCTCAGGCTGGGCGAGACCTCCAGTGTCAGGGTGATCTGCTGCTGGTCTAGCAGGGGGGCGAATGCCAACACGGCCTGCTCGACTTGTGGCAGCAGCGGGCGCTGCGTGGCTGCCTGCAACAGGGGCTGGCTTGGCGCTTGCCGCGCCAAGGCCAGCAGCAGTTCAACCGTCTGCTGCAGCTGCCAAATTGCCGCGCGCATGCTGGCAAGCTCGGGCAGGCCCGCTGTGCGGGGCTGCGAGTGCAGGCGTTCGCAGCTCAAGCTCAGGACAGCCAAAGGCGTGCGCAACTCGTGACTGGCATCGCGGGTGAAGGACTGCTCGCGCTCGATGAAGGCTGCCACCCGCTGGTTCATGTCGTCCAGATAACGGGCCAATTGACCGACTTCATCCTGGCCGTAGTGTGGCGCCAAATCGGTGGGCAGCTGCTCCGGCCGGCTCTGCGCGACCGCCCGTGCCAGCCGGGCCAGCGGGGCGCTGGTGCGGCGCGCCATCCACCAGGCCAGGCCCAGCGCCAGCAAGGTCAGACCGCCGCCCCACAGGCCCAGCCAACGCAACAGCTTTTGACGCATGGGCCTCACGACCAACTGGCCGCTGACCTCGGCCACCAGCAGGCTGCCGTCGGCGTCTAGGCTGAGCAGATGGTAGTGGCGGCCCTCCAGGCCGGCCAGCTCGCGCGAGTTCGGTTCCTGTTGGCGCGCCTGGGCCAAGTCTTCGGGGAGCGCCTGGCCAGGCCGGTAGAGGCGAATGAAGTCTTGCGCGGGCTGCAGCAGTTCGCCGCCTTCGGCTGCGCGGGCAGCGGCTTGCCGCTGCGCTTCCTGGCGCAAGGCACTGTTGAAAAACTCGTCCTCCACCGTATAGACAAAGGCCATGGCGAAGAGCCCGAACACGGCGCTGACCAGCAGGGTGAAGCCGGCAAAGGCCAGCATCATGCGCTGCTGAAGACGCGGACGGTAGCTGGTGTTCATTGGGGAACATCCAGGCGCAGGCCGACGCTGTGCACCGTCTTGACCAGGCTTTGCGCGGACCCCAGGCCCTGGCGCAAGGTGTAGAGGTGGCTGCGCAGCGCGTCTGACTCGGGCGGCTCATCGGCCCAGAGCGTCTGTTGCAGCTCGCTGCGGCTGACGGTGCGGGGCCAGGCTTCGGCCAGGGCCAGCAGCAGGCGATAGGCCTGGGGCGGCAGGGCGGGCAAGACCTGACCCTCGATGCACAGCTGGCCGTTGCGCCGGTCGATTCGCAGCGGCCCGCGCTCCAGCACCGGGCTGCGGCCTAACTCTCCGCGCCTGGACAGGGCCTGGCAGCGCCACAGCAGTTCTTCACCGACAAAAGGCTTGAGCAGGTAGTCGTCGGCCCCGGCGCCGAAGCCCTGGCGCTTGTCGTCCAGCGCATCGCGGGCGGTCAGCATCAGCACGGGGATGTGGCGGTCTGCCTGCTCGCGCAGGCGTCGGCACAGGTCAATACCGTCCAGCCCCGGCAGGCCCAGGTCCAGCAGCAACACGTCCGGCGGCTGCTCCAGCGCCAGCTGCAGCCCCAAGCGGCCGTCGCTCGCTTCCTCGACCCGCCAGCCCGCGCCCTGCAACAGGGCCACGATCTGGGCGCGCAGCGGCGCGTGATCTTCGACCACGAGGATGCGCAGGGGCAGGCTGGAGCTCGTCATGGGAGTGCGCCGTTCGATCAGGGCTTGGGGTGGCTGACGGTGGCCAGCGACTGTTTCGCTTCCTGGATGCTCAGGGACAGGCGTTCATGCTTGAAATGAGGCTCGGCCAGACGCATCAGCGAGAGTGCTTGGCGCCGCGTCGCATCATCGCTGGCGCTCTTGAACTGGTAGACGCCCAGCATGGCGACCAGGTCCATTTTGTAGGCCTTGGCATTTGCCGCCAACTGCGCTTGCACGTCGGCTTGCTCGCCATCCAGCCAGCGCTGGGCCAGGCTCATGGTGGCTTCGTCGCGGAAGGGTTGGCGTGCTTGTGGCTCCTGACCCAAGGCACGCAGCACGGCCTCGGTCATGGCCGTGGTGGAAAAGGGGTTCTGGCCGGTGATCAGGCGACCGTCCACCACCACTTTGGGCATCATCAGCGAGGCCTCTTCCCAACGAGCGCCCTGGGCCTTGAGCTTGTCTTCCAGCAGCCAGGGGAATTGGGCGGCCCATTTCTTGCCGAAAGCGGCTTCCTCCTCATTGCTGAAGCCGGTGAGTCGGCGGCCGGCAACCAGGGGCTGGCCGTCGGCGCGCTTCACCTCGGCCAGGGCCGCCGGGCCGTGGCAGACGGCGGCAATCACGCCACCTTGGGCGTCGATGTCACGCAGCAGCGCCTGCAGGCCAGGGTCCTTGGGCAGGTCGAACATGGCACCCTTGCCGCCCATGACCATCACCGCACGGAAGTCGCTGGCTTTCAGGTCGGCCGTGGCGCGCGTTTGGCGCAGGGCGGCCTGGGCCTGGGGGTCAGCCGCCAAGCGGGCGTTGTAGTCATCGGCCGGGTCATAACGGTCGGCCTCCACGGCGCCACCCTTCGGACTCGCGACCTCGACATTGAGGCCGTTGGCACGCAAGAGCAGCCAGGTTTGAGCGAACTCGTCCATCTCGAAGCCGGGACGGGTCTTGCCCTGGTCCCGGCCTTCGCCGCTGACGACGATCAACACCTTGGGCGGCGCGCTGGGTGCGACCGTTGTTGCCCAGGAAGGCATGAAGCTGGTGGCGGCCAGCAGGGTGGTGACGAGGCTGAGTTTGAGCAGTGGTTTCATGGCGGGGTTCCAGACTGTGTTGAGGGTACGACGCAGTCTAAAAATCCCCTTGTGAAGCAAACGTCAAGCCATGCCCTGATGCCGCAGCAAGGCATCGATCTGCGGTTCGCGGCCACGGAAGGCCTTGAAGCTCTCAATCGCCGGGCGTGAGCCGCCCACTTCCAGCACGTTTTGCAGATAACGCTGGCCGGTGGCGGCATTGAAGACGCCTTCCACTTCGAAGGCACTCCAGGCATCGGCGCTGAGCAGCTCGGCCCATTTGTAGCTGTAGTAGCCGGCCGAGTAGCCGCCCGCGAAGATGTGCGAGAAGCTGTGCTGGCTGCGGTTGAAGGCCGGGGCGGGGATCACCGCCACCTCCGCACGCACCTCATCCAGCAGTGCTTGCACCGCGGCTTCCGAGCCGGGTTCGGCATGCAAGCGCATATCGAACAAAGCAAACTCGATCTGACGCAGGGTCTGCAGGCCGCTTTGGAAGTTCTTGGCGGCGGTCATCTTGTCGAACAGCTCGCGGGGTAGCGATTCGCCGCTGTCCACATGGGCGGTGAGTTGTTGCAGCACCTCCCATTCCCAGCAGAAGTTCTCCATGAACTGACTGGGCAGCTCAACCGCATCCCATTCCACGCCGGAGATGCCCGAAACGCCCAACTCGTCCACCTGGGTCAGCAGATGGTGCAGGCCGTGGCCGAACTCATGGAAGAGCGTGGTCACGTCGTCATGGCTCAGCAGCGCGGGCTTGTCGCCAACGGGTGAAGAGAAGTTGCAAACCAACTGCGCCACCGGCGTCTGCTGCCTACCTTCGGGTCGGGCCCAGCGGCTGCGCACCTCGTCCATCCAGGCGCCGGGGCGCTTGCCGGGGCGGGCGTAGAGGTCCAGATAAAACTGGCCGACCAAGGTGCCTTGTCGTTCCAAACGGTAGAACTTGACGGACTCGTGCCAGACCTCGGCGCTTTGCTCGCTGATCTTGACGTTGAAGAGGCGCTCGATGATGTCGAACAAACCAGCCAGCACGCGCGGCACGGTGAAGTACTGGCGCACAGCCTGGTCGCTGAAGGCGTAGCGGGTTTCCTTGAGCTTTTCAGACACGTAGGCGTTGTCCCAGACCTGCAGATCGCTCAGGCCCAACTCCTTGGCGGCGAACTCGCGCAGCTCGGCCAGGTCTTTCTCGGCGAAGGGGCGGGCGCGGCGGTTCAGGTCTCGCAAGAATTCCAACACCTGGGCCGGCGAGTCGGCCATCTTGGGCACCAGCGAAGCCTCGGCGTAATTGGCAAAGCCCAGGATGGCGGCTTCTTCTTGGCGCAGCTTCAAGAGCTCTTCGATGATGGCCGTGTTGTCCTGCTCGGGCTTGCCGGCCAAGTCGCTGGCGCGGGTCACATAGCCGGTGTAGAGCCGCTCGCGCAGGGCGCGGTCTTCGGCGTACTGCATCACTGGCAAGTAGCTGGGGAAGTGCAGGGTGAGCTTGTAGCCTTCGTCCTTGCCATCGGCCTGGGCGGCGCTGCGGGCGGCTTGCTTGGCGTCGTCCGGCACGCCGCGCATCTCGGCTTCGCTGGCGTAGTAGGCGAAGCCATCGGTGGCGTCCAAGACATGCTCAGAGAACTGCTGGCCCAGCTCGGCGGCGCGTTCCTGGATGGCGGCAAAGCGTTCCTTGGCCTCGCCCTGCAACTCGGCACCCGAGAGCACAAAGTCGCGCAGCCAGTTCTTCAAGGCTTGTTGGCGCGCCGGGCTCAGGCTGGCGGCACTCGGTGCCGAGGCAATCGCCTTGTACTTGGCGTAGAGCTTCTCGTCGGCGCCCAAGGCGGTGAAGAACTCGGTGACCGGCGGCAGCATGGCGTTGTAAGCCTCGCGCAGCTCGGGCGTGTTGGCGACGGCATTCAGGTGGCCGACAGAGCCCCAGGCGGCGCCGAAGCGTTCGGTGGCCACGCCCAGGGTGGCGGACAGACGGTCATAGTCGGCCGGTGTGGCCGGGTCGGTGGCCTCAGCCAAAGCGGCACGAGACTCTTCCAGCAAGGCCTCAATGGCCGGCTGAATATGCTCGGGGCGAATTTGTGCGAAGGCCGGCAGGGCGGCGGTGCTGAGCAAGGGGTTCATAGTGCTTCTCCAGACCGCTCGGGCGCGGCCTCTTGAGGGAAGAAAGGCGCGCAGCGCCTTCTGGGGTTTAGAGGCTGGCAGCCGCGCGCTCGGCCGACTCGATGGTGTTGACCAGCAGCATGGTGATGGTCATGGGGCCGACGCCACCGGGCACGGGAGTGATCCAGCCGGCGACGTTTTTCACGCCGTCGAAGTCCACATCGCCGCAGAGCTTGCCTTCCTCATTGCGGTTGATGCCCACATCGATGACCACGGCGCCGGGCTTGACCATCTCGGCGGTCAAGACATTGCGGCGACCCACGGCGGCCACCACCACATCGGCTTGACGGGTGTGATAGCCGATGTCCGGCGTGCCGCTATGGCAAATCGTGACGGTGGCATTGGCCTGCAGCAGCAGCAAGGCCATGGGTTTGCCCACGGTGTTGGAGCGACCGATCACCACCGCGTGTTTGCCGCGCAAGTCATAGCCGGTGCTTTCGATCAGCTTCATGCAGCCATAAGGGGTGCAGGGGCGAAAGCCGGGCAACTGGGTCATCAACTCACCGGCGCTCAGTGTCGAGTAGCCATCCACATCCTTGGCGGTGGCAATCGCTTCGATGACCTTGTGCGGATCGATGTGCTTGGGCAGCGGCATTTGAACCAAGATGCCGTGGATGCTCGGGTCTTTGTTCAAGGCGTCGATGCGGGCCAGCAGTTCGGCCTCGCTCATGGTGGCCTCGTACTTCTCCAGCACCGAGTGCAGGCCGGCGTCGCCGCAAGCCTTGACCTTGTTGCGCACATACACATGGCTGGCTGGGTCTTCGCCCACCAAGATGACGGCCAGGCCGGGCTTCATGCCTTTGGCGGTGAGGGCGGCGGCGCGCTGGGCCACTTCGGCGCGCAGTTGTTGAGACAGGGCGACGCCGTCGATAAGTTTTGCTGTCATGGGAATGCTCTAGGTCAGGCTGGGATTGAATTCTAGAAAAGCAAAAGGCCGCTGAACGCTCAGCGGCCTTTCAGGCTTCGAAAAATACGGGCTTTGAAAAAAACAGGGCCTCGCAGTTCAAGCCTTGGCGGGAGCCGCAGAAGCGCCGAGGGCGATCTTCAACAGGTCGGCCACGGTGTTGGCATTGAGCTTTTCCATGATGTTGGCGCGGTGCGCTTCCACCGTCTTGATGCTGATGCCCAGGTCGTCGGCGATCTGCTTGTTCAAGCGGCCGGCGACGATGCGCTCCAGCACTTGCGACTCGCGGGTGGTCAGGCGCTGCAGCAGCGCGTCGCGGCTGGCGGCTTCTTGGTGGGTGGAGAAGGCATTGCGGGCTTGGTCCAGCATGCGCTCGACCAGGGACACCAATTCGTCTTCCTTGAAGGGCTTTTCGATGAAGTCCATCGCGCCCTTTTTCATCGTGTTCACCGCCATCGGCACGTCGCCGTGACCGGTGATGAAGACCACGGGCAGCGGGCTCTTGCGTTCCAGCAGACGGTCTTGCAACTCCAGGCCGCTCATGCCTTCCATGCGGATGTCGGCAATCAGGCAGGCGACTTCACGGGGGTCGTAACGGCTCAGGAAAGATTCCGCGGAATCAAAGCACTTGACCCGGTAGTCCTTGCCTTCCAGCAGCCATTGCAAGGAATCACGCACGGCCTCGTCATCATCGACAACGTAGACATTACCCTTCTTCGGAATCAGACTCATGGTGTCGCAGTTTGGTTTACAGCAGGCCCGGAGGCCGTATTGTTTTGGATTGTCAGACCGGGCGTTTCGGTTCGGGAGATATCTACCGGGATGCTGAAGGCGAACCTGCATCCCACAATAGCCTCACCATTGTATAAGTTCTCCGCACGGATCCGGCCCTGGTGGGACTCCACAATAGACCGGCATAACCCTAGGCCGATGCCCATGCCGTCGGCCTTGGTGGAGAAGAAAGCTTCGTACATCCGCGCGATCACTTCTTCCGGCATGCCAGGGCCCATATCGGTGACCGAAAAGTCGATGTGGCCGCCCAATTCCGGCGTGTGCTTGGGCACCACGCGCAGCTCGATATGGCGGCGCGAGGCCGGCAGGCCGGCGTTGTCGATGGCCTCAGCCGCGTTCTTCAGCAGATTCATCAAGACCTGTTCGATCAGGATGGGGTCCACCATCAGCTGCGGCAGGCGCTGCGCCACATAGGTGTGAATAGCTACATTGCGGCGGCGCAACTCGATGCCGGCCAGCTCGACCGCGTCTTCGACGATCTCGCTGGCCTGCGCGGCTTCGCGTTTCGGTTCGTTGCGTTTCACGAAGTTGCGGATGCGGTGAATGATCTGACCGGCGCGCTGCGCTTGCTTGGCGGTCTTCTCCAGCGCGGCCAGCAGATCGTCTTTTTGGATGGCGTCATTGCGCACCCGGGAGACCATGCCGTTGCAGTAATTGGTAATCGCGGTGAGCGGCTGGTTCAGCTCGTGCGCCACGCTGGAGGCCATCTCGCCCATGGTCATCAAGCGGCTGGTCATTTGCGCTCGCTCGGCTTGCAAGGCAGCTTGCGCCTCGGCGTGGCGGCGGGTGGTGATGTCGGTGGCGATCAGCATTTGCGCCAGGCGGCCATCGGTCCATTGCAGATAGCGGGCGCGCACGTCGAACCACATCTCCAGCGATTCGACATAGACCTCGCGCGGGTCGGAGCCGGTTTCGGTCAGTGCCTGGGCCGGCAGGCCGGAGTAGTCGTCCACCTCTTCGTCCGGCTCGATTTCGGCGCTGCGCGCCAGCTGGCTGCCTGAGAGCAGCGCGTGTCCGGCCGGATCGGCGCCAAACCAGAGCCGGTAGCTGCGGTTGGCGAACAGCAGCTCGCCTTGCTGCACCGAGAGCACCGACACCGCGGCATCCAAGCCCTCCAGCACGGTGGTGAAGCGCTCATGCGAGGCCGAGAGTTGATCGCGCACCCGCTTGGCCTCGGTGATATTGGTCATCGAGGTCATCCAGCCGGTTTGCTTGCCCTTGGTGTCGACCAGCGGTGAGATGTAGACGCGGCCATCAAAGGTGGTGCCGTCCTTGCGCAAGATCTTCACCTCGACGCCGCCGGCGGGGCTGCGTCCCTGCAGCTCTTGCTGCAGCAGGCGGGCGTTCTCTTCGATACGGTCCGGCGGCCAGAAGGGGAAGGGCGGCTTGCGGCCGATCAACTCGGCCTCGGAGAAGCCGGTCATGGCGCAAAACGCCGGGTTGACGTAGGAGATGCGCGACTCCATGTCCATGGCGCGCATGCCGGTCAGCATGGAGTTCTCCATCGCGCGGCGGAAGTTGGTTTCCGAGGTCAGCGCGTTTTGGATCTGCAGACGCCGGCGCATGTGCTTCCAGGTGCCCAGCAGCATCCAGACCGTCAGGGTGGACAGCGACACCACCATCCAGAACAAGGTGTTGCTGATCAGGCCGATGGAGGTGCGGTAGCCTTCGCCGCGCAGCACCAGTCCGTTCATGGCCGGGGCGACCGGGACCTCGTAGAAGATCGAAGCGCGCCGGGATTTGCGGCCCGGCATCGGGGTGACGGTGCTGGCGACAATCTGCTCATTGGCGTTCAAAATCGCCACCACATGGCGCGCGGTGACCTCCGAGCGCACGTAGTAGCGCAGCAGCGCCTCGACCGAATACTCCGCGATTAAGACGCCGGAAAAACCGGTGCGATCAATCAAGGGCACTTGAACCTGGAAGACGGTGGTCGAGTTGTAGTCGTTGAAGGCGGCTGAGTAGCTGGGCTGGCGGCGTTCTTTGGCGGCCAAAAAGGCCAGCTCTGGCGGGCTCGATTGATTGGCAATCGGCATCGAGGGATCCAAGCCATCGGTCTGCATCAAGACATCGTCTTGGAAACCGGCGCCGCTGATGCTGGCGCGGGTCTCGCGGCGGCTGCTGATCCAGCTAATGTGGGTGATCTCGGGCCGCTCGCGCGCGAAGCTCTTGGCTTGGGCGCTGAACTCATGGGTGTCCACCGCACGGGTGACGATCTCGCGGGCCAGTCGCACCAGTTGCTCTTGGTTTTCGATCAGGCGCAGCCGGATCTGCTGCTGAGCGATCTCGGTGTCGCGCTTGACCGCCTCGTCCTCGCGCTCGTTCTCCTCATTCCGCAAGTACCAAAAGGCCAAGATGATGGCGGTCAGGAACAAAAGGACGGAGATCAAAGGCCCCAGCGTGGCGAAGCGGTCTTGGCGAGCCGGGGACTGACGACGCCACCAACCCGTGGCCAGTCGGTGGGTAGGCAGGAGCAAGCGGCGCAAGGCGTTTTTGAGATCGAAGGCTTTCGGCATGTGTTGGATTATCCCGGTGCAGGCGGGCGCTCGATTGCTGGGGTTTACAAGTGAATATTTTGCATTGTGAAATGATCTCGCACGATTTGAGAGTGTGCAAAACTTGTGAGACACTCGCGCCACGCATTTCGACGTGAACCTCTAAACCATGGGGGCGGTGCTGCTCGCAAATTCTTGAGTGGCCTGCCTGATTCAACTCAGATGGAGACAAGCAAGATGTCCGCTCAGCCGCAGTCGTTTCTAGGCGCCGCCGCCAATGACACCGATTCATTGGAGACCAAGGAGTGGCTGGACGCGCTGTCCGCCGTCATCGGTGAAGAGGGCAGCGAGCGTGCGCATTTCTTGCTCAACCAACTGATCGATCATGCGCGTCAGGCCGGCATCGACGTGCCCTTCTCGGCCACCACGCCTTATGTGAACACCATCCCGGCCGACCAAGAGGCGCGCTGCACGGGCAATATCGAGATCGAAAAGCGTCTGCGCGCCTATATGCGCTGGAACGCCATGGCCATGGTGGTGCGCGCCAACCGCCTGAACCCCGCTGATGGTGGCGACCTGGGCGGCCACATCGGTTCCTTCGCCTCGCTGGCCTCGATGCTGGGCGCCGGCTTCAATCATTTCTGGCATGCCGAGAGCGAGAACCACGGCGGCGATTTGCTCTACATCCAAGGCCACAGCGCCCCCGGCATCTACGCGCGCGCCTTCCTGGAAGGCCGCCTGAGCGAACAGCAACTCGACAGCTTCCGCCAAGAAGTGGACGGCAAGGGCTTGTCCAGCTATCCGCACCCCAAGCTGATGCCCGAGTTCTGGCAATTCCCGACCGTGTCGATGGGCCTGGGCCCCTTGATGGCGATCTACCAGGCGCGCTTCCTGAAGTATCTGCATGCCCGCGGCATTGCCGATACCGCCAACCGCAAGGTCTGGGCCTTTATGGGCGACGGCGAGATGGACGAGCCGGAATCGCTCGGCGCCATCGGCCTGGCCGCACGCGAAGGCCTGAACAATCTGGTCTTCGTCATCAACTGCAATCTGCAGCGCCTGGACGGCCCGGTGCGTGGTAACGGCAAGATCATCCAGGAACTCGAAGGTGAGTTCCGCGGCAGCGGCTGGAAGGTCATCAAGCTGATCTGGGGCAAGGGCTGGGACGAACTGCTGGCGCGCGACAAGAGCGGCAAGTTGAAGCAGCTGATGATGGAAACCGTTGACGGCGACTACCAAGCCATGAAGGCCAATGACGGCGCCTATGTGCGCAAGCATTTCTTCGGCAAGTACCCCGAGACCGCCAAGCTGGTCGAGCACATGAGCGACGAAGAGATCTTTGATCTGCGTCGTGGCGGCCACCAGCCCGAGAAGGTCTTTGCGGCCTTCCATGCGGCACATAACAACGAATCCAATCAGCCCACCTTGCTGCTGGTCAAGACCGTCAAGGGCTATGGCATGGGCAAGGCCGGTGAAGGCAAGAACACCGTCCACCAGACCAAGAAGCTGACCGACGAAGACATCAAGT
>NZ_JBMLSK010000216.1:0-2897 GCF_049240545.1 Roseateles sp.
TCATTGCCATTCTGGCAATGTTGATTGCACTTGCCTATTTCATGAATTAAGCATCCAGTTAAATTAATTACTAAATGAAAATAATCATTATGAAGTCCATCTGCAACCTCACCCTCTTAGTCACTGTAGCGCTTGCTGTAACCGCCTGTTCTGGTGGTTCCGATGCTCCAACGGCTGACGCACTGCCCCCTAGGGATCTCAGTGTCATTCCAGCCATAACAATAACAACCATCGAGGGGCCCTTTGTTTTGGCCGAGCGGTCCGTGACCACCGACTCGGCAGTGGGTACGACTGTGGCCGCTGCCTCAGGTACGCCGGTGGCGCACACGCCTCTGCCGGCGGAATTGTTCGGCTCCCTAGCGCTGGTTGCTCAAAGCGGCGGCGCCACGCGCCTGGGCGAGATCTATCAGTTTGACGGCAGCGGTTCCAAAGTGGTCAAGACCTTCACCGGCAGACCATTCATGAGGAACACCAGCCCGAACGAGCATTCTTTCGCCTTCAACGAAGTTGACGGTCGCTTCTACGGGTTCTTGAGCAACTCGTCCTTGCCTTCTGAGAACCAAATCGTTCTCATGCGTTTCGATCCGGTCACCGACAAACTGGAGCTCCTCAAGACATTGGACACGAGGGGCGCAGGAAAGACCGCAGGTCCCGGCATCACCGTCTCAGATCTGCGACCGAACAACACCATTCGCACCCCGCTTGTAAGCAAAGATGGCAAGTCGCTGATGGTCATGGTCGACGGTGGCCGCGCTGGCCGCGGGCTGTTATTGCATGTGGTGCTCGACCAGGGAAGCGCAAACTACCTGAAAGAAACCGTGGTCTATGACTTTTTCTCACGCGATGTGGAAGAAGGTCTTTGCAGTGGACTCGTCGGTGAGAAGACGGAGATGGTGTGGTCACGCGACCGCACCAAGATCTTGCTGGGCACGCAGGGTTCGCGCTACATCTTGAACGCTGCAGATCCCACGGCTGTAGCCTGCGCGCCTGCTGGTTCAGTGGGCGGCGCGGCCACCTACACCAAAAACGGGCGGATCTTCAGCCTTGCACCGCCCGTGGGAAATGACCTGTCACGGCCTTGGACCTTCACCGCGATCAGCCAGTTCAATCCCGTAGGCAAGCGACTTGGGCGCTACCTGTTCGAAGACGCGAGTGGTACCGTGCGCTGGACAGTCGAGGACATACAAAGCCGCGAGGCTCAGATTTTTGGCCCACCCGGGAGCAATACCGCGCTTTACAGGCTGGCCGAGATCGACTGCCACCGTATCGAGGGGGTGTTGCCCATATCCTTTAGCAACGAATCGCTGGTTGCCTGCAGCGGCCTCGACGCCGAAACCAGTTTGCAGATTTCGGCACCCAAGCTGCTTTCGCAGGCAGCAAGCCTCAACCTCAGTAACGCCAGCACGATGTCGGCCTGGATCAGAGACGAGCCCAAAGGTTACTTCGGCAGCTACTTTGCCGGGCTCACATCGTCACCGGCGTCGGGGCTGTTATTTGCTGCCTCAACCGACGTTGCTGCCGGCATCTGCGATGAGAGGCCCAATTCAGTTTTGCCGTGCACGCCTTCGCAGTTGTTGGAACTGGATCCCAGCCGACTTTTCTTCAGAAAGACCCTGGCAACCGGTTCGGCCACTTTGGGGAAATATTTTCACGGTAATCCGGCAACGGGCAGTTCGGCCAGCGACGGCGTTCTCGACCGCTACGTCGTGTGGTTGGCCAGTGCTGCGAACGAGGCATCACACGTGGTGAACAAGTATGACCGTTTCAACGGAAAGATTACCTCGGTGCCCATCGACCCAGACCGCGGAGCCTATCCCTACGGCAAGCTTCAGCCGCTCGGGCCTGACCATCTCATCGGCCTGATTTCGCTGACGTCCCCAAGCTACGATTCTGGGCGTCTCGGCGGTCATCGTGGTTCGAGAGACAGGGCCGGCGGTGGCCTGGGCGTGGTGATCTACCAGCGCAGCACCATGGAGCCCGTCCGGATGGCCGAGGTGACAGACATAGCCTACCTGGGAGCAGAACTCGTGCTTGGGCAAGGCGATTCAGCTTGGCTCACAGCAATTGCTGAAAAGTCAGGCGTCTCAAGCGGAGACGGTGGCTACTATCGACAAAAGCTGCTGCATGTGGACACGAAGACGTTGAAGGCCACCGAGTGGGTGCGGGTTTTCGCATCCCGCCTGCCTGCCGATAACGACTGGAAACCGGCGATCCGTGATGACGCGGTCTACTATGCGGCAGAAGGCGATATCTCAGTGGGTGCTCCCATTTACACCGTCGCTTGCGCACGGATCAGCGACCCCAAGATCTCGATCAAATCACTTACCTTTGGCCCAAACAGCGCGTTCCGGCCAGCCAGCGAGGGGCTTCCGGTCGGAGGCCCAGTGTTTGTGGCAGCACAGAACGCCATGTACATGGCCATGGCACAACGGGCCGATGGCAACCCGGGTGGGTCGATCTGGACCATTGATCGAGGCTTAGGCCCAGACGACCTGTGCCGCAGCGCACCGGTGTTGACCAAGGTGGTCGGCGACTTGCCCGATGTGCCATCAACAGGCTTCTTGTCGGCCAGTGACGGTGCCTTGTACTACGGCACAACGAACGGCAAACTCATGCGCTTCAATCCCGCCGCCGGAGCCGTGACACCCGTTGCAAACTTGGCGGCGGGCGGCACTTCGATATCGTCGGTCAGGGGCTTCCTGACCGAGGTCACCACCGGATCCATCAGCGCTGTGGTCTACGACTACGACGCCCAGAGCAAGAACGTTGCTCGACGAGTTTCCGTGGTGACTTTGGGGGGCCGTGTGACCGCCAATCACGACGTGACCCGTGCGCTGTCAGCAAGCGAACGCTATCCCGGGGTCAGCCGTTTACAGTGAGGGGCAATGCGCGGCTGG
>NZ_JBMLSK010000217.1:0-169773 GCF_049240545.1 Roseateles sp.
ATATTCAGTCGGCATTACGTGGTTTAGCTGGTCAGTTTTCGGTCGGCATCAACAACCAAGCGCTACTTGCAAGCTCAGAGCAACAGGCAGCAACCTACACCGGATTCCTTGATCGAATTGCGCAGATCGAATCCGCGCTGGCTAACGTGGTGAAGACGGCGGGCATGACGAACCAGGCCTCAGGCGAAGTTATGACACGACTTGCGGGCCTAGCCGCAGATAGCGTCGCACTGCGTGAGACGATTCGCACATCTGTCCTCGAGGTAGCCACACAAAACGCCGCGCTTGGCGACGCCGTACGCGTGTCTGTTGGCGAAGTTGCATCGAAGCTCGAAGGGCAATCTCTCCTCGCAATCGGATTGCGCACTAAGGTCGATGGGCACGCAAAGCGAATTGAGGTGGACTCGGATGAGATCGTTCAAGCTTTGAGAGGGCATGCTGCACAAGTTGCCGCTAGCCAGGCGCCCATTGAGGCCTTGGTTAACGCCAACCATGAACTCTGTCAGCAGCTTCAATCTGTGGCCTCCAGTAATACTGAGCTTTTGGACGGCACACGCAAGCGTCTAGAAGGGTTCGAACGGGCTGCATGCAGCGCAGTCAGAGAGCATCGCCGCCAGCCTAGCTCAAATTCATCCTCTACTCAGTCGCCACGTCGAGTCTCTACAGGCTGGATCCGCCCTTCAATCAGGCTCCGCAGCAAGCGGAAGCATTGGCTTACCTGCCGAAAGCTGGTCGACCAAAGCACCTTCCGCTGCACATACCGGTCAGCATCTCGGGGTGGGTGAAGTACAAATCTAGGGTTGACGGTCGGCTCCGCAGCGAATGCAGCCGGTCGTGCAACCGACACGGACGACCGGTGTCTGCTTCAAACGGGACAGTGAGGTACCTCACATGCACTCCGTATGAAGCAGACAAGTTCGCCCTCACCTGCTCTTGCGCATCGCGCTTCCTCTCAGTTGCGCGGATTCTTCTCTATTGCCTTGATGCGGCTGACGGGCTTCAGGTCACAGACGCCGAATTGGTCATGCAGATGACGCGAAGCTACACCGGCTTTGAGGACTGCGTTCCAATGGCAGCTGGCTACTGAACGTCTAGCGTCGAAGGGAACAGAGAGCGGCGCACAACTGCCGTGCCGTTGCGTTGGCAGAGCAGGAGCGCGGTTCAAAGCTCCGAGGCAACGTGCCCGAGCGCGGTTGGCAGGAACCACTCGCGCCACACGTCCTCGTAAGTCTTGGGAAGTAGCGCAAGGAGCCGCCAAAGCTCGAAGACATCGGCTTTGAGCATGTACTCCTGCTGCTCAAGACTTAGTTTTGCGAAGGCTTCCTGATTTGGCTTGAAATAATGCGGCCGGCCGTCCTGCAGAAAGCGCTTGAGACCAGCCCCGTTGTAGCGAATGGGCTCGCACATCTCCGTGTCGTCCCAGAAGTCGTAGCTAGCGATGCGCTTGCCGAAGTACTGCGCTAGCTCTTTCCAGTCGGCATCCTCTGCCCACTGCAGCTCAGAGTACTGGTAAGTGAAGCGCTGAAAGGCCGCAAGCAACTTCGCGCGTTTGGCGTACCAGCGAAGAGCAACGAGACCTTTCGCGCTTCCGATTTCGTTCGACGCAAGTACATGCACGGTCCGATGGCCAGCATCGGTGTAGTCCTCATGTCGAGGCACCAGCACCTTGTCTACGTAGTCGTTCAAACACACAAAGCAACACCGTTGGTTCTTCAGGTCAGCAATGACTAAGAGCACAGGGATACCAATGCCCATACGCTCGACTGTCGCCAGCAGGGAGACCTCAAGCGGGAAGCGGTAGGTGTCGACCGTAGCGACCGGATCGTCCCGTTTCAGCCGTTCACTCCCTTTCTCAACGTTGCCGCGCCCGTAAATCGTCAGTGGCCGAATATCAGGGTCTTCGATGCTCTTCAGCTGCACGAAGAAGTGCTCTCCGAGCGTCTCATGCGTAGATCGCCCGGACGGCCCAGCCTCCGTCGTCTTGAAGACCTCAACCGAGTAGTCGAGGCCGTAATCCGGTCGGTACTCCCGAACGACCCATGGCTTGGGCAGCTTTTCTCTGAACAAGAACTGGCCGTCCTGGTCAATCAAGTGCTGGTGCGTTCTTTTTTTGGTGCTGGACATTCCGCTATGCTAGCTTTAATCACACATCCTTCGGCCGGCCCCTCAAGGTCGATAGCTGTCGGCGGTCAGGCCTGATGCGAGCGGCTGCAACCAGCCTCTCGCTGAGGTTCGATGAACTTCGGCCTTGGGCACACGGGAGCCATTCAATCCCGTTGAAAGTAAGTCTCGAACACCTACTTTCGTGTGGCTTAGCCACATCGGAATGAGTGACCAGTTCGAATCGGAATGCCTGGCTACTTTGAATCGGAAGAGGTGGCCAAGATGACCGGAATACTCAATCGGCTACGCCGACAGCCGACAGCCAACAGCCAACAGCAAATATTGCACGACCCCAATCAGTGCCGGTCCAATGCAACAGATTCAATGGGGCCAAGAATTGGTAGAACGATTGGTAGATAGAAACAAAAAACGGGCCGCTAGGGCCCGTTTTTACGTACTACTTGGAGGAGAGGGGGGGATTCGAACCCCCGAGACGTTTCCGTCCGCCTGATTTCGAGTCAGGTACATTCAACCACTCTGCCACCTCTCCGAATTCTGGTGCTCGCCGTGGTGTTAGCGAGTAAGCCCGCTAGTATAGCGGACTTTTTCAGGTTTCAAGAAACTTTGTGTCAGGCACGCAAGGTTTCTTGGCCACCCAGGTATGGACGCAAGACCGTGGGCACGGTGATGCTTCCGTCCGCATTCTGATAGTTCTCCAGCACCGCGACCAAGGTACGGCCCACCGCAAGGCCGGAGCCATTCAAGGTGTGCACCAACTCGTTCTTGCCCTGGGCATTCTTGAAGCGCGCTTGCATGCGGCGCGCTTGGAAGGCGCCCATATTTGAGCAGGAACTGATCTCGCGGTAGGTGTTCTGGGCCGGCACCCAAACTTCCAGGTCGTAGGTCTTGACCGCACCAAAGCCCATATCGCCACTGCAAAGCAGCACGGTGCGATACGGCAGCTCCAGCTTTTGCAGAATCGCCTCGGCGTGCAGGGTCATCTCCTCCAAGGCCGCCATGCTGTGGTCGGGATGCTCGATGCGAACCATCTCGACCTTGTCGAACTGGTGTTGGCGGATCAGGCCGCGCGTGTCACGGCCGGCGCTGCCGGCTTCCGAACGGAAGCAAGGGCTGTGCGCCGTCAGTTTGATCGGCAACTCAGCGGCGTCCAAAACCTGCTCGCGCACGGTATTGGTCAAAGAGATTTCCGAGGTGGAGATCAGGTATTGCTCCTGCGCTTGCTCATCACCACCGCGCAGCACCCAGAACATGTCTTCCTTGAATTTGGGCAACTGGCCGGTGCCTTCCAAGACTTCGCGGTTGACGATATAGGGTGTGTAGCACTCGGTGTAGCCGTGTTCTTCGGTCTGGGTGTCCAGCATGAACTGGGCCAGCGCACGGTGCAAGCGAGCCACCTTGCCCTTGAGGAAGCTGAAGCGCGACCCGCTGAGCTTGGCGCCCGTTTCAAAGTCCAGGCCCAAAGCCGCGCCGACATCCACATGGTCGCGCACTTCAAAGTCAAACGAGCGTGGCGTGCCCCATCGGCGCACTTCAACATTGCCACTTTCGTCGCTTCCGACCGGCACACTTTCATCAGGCAGATTGGGCACGCTCATCAGCATGCTGCTCAATTCAACTTGGATGGCCTCCAGCCGCTCCGCGGCGGCCTTCAGCTCGTCGCCGATTCCGCCCACTTCGGCCATCACCGCCGAGGCATCTTCGCCCTTGCCTTTCAACATGCCGATCTGCTTGGACAGGCTGTTACGGCGGCTTTGCAGCTCTTCGGTGCGCATTTGCACACCCTTGCGCTCGTTCTCCAGGGCGCTGTAGCGCTCCACATCCAAGAACGCTTGCGGATTCTTACGGGTGTTCAGGCGCGCGACCACGGCGTCGAGGTCTTTGCGCAGCAGGGTGATATCTAACATTTGATGGATCCTTGAAACTCGGTCGATTCTATGAAAGCAAAGCGGCGCCCCGCAAAATGCCTGGGCGCCGCTGAAAGCGAAACGCCTGCGTCAAGATCGAGAAGAAGCCAAATCGGCCATGGACTTGTCACCCAGGCCCATCGGCAAAGGGAAGCGCACATGCTCTTCCACCCCAGGCAGGCTGCGAACTGTGGTCGCGCCCAATTCCCGCAGGCGCAAAATGACGGCCTGGACCAGCACATCAGGCGCGGACGCGCCGGCAGTTAACCCAACACGTCCACGCCCTTCCAGCCATTCGGGCTGCAGGTCTTCGGCTGCATCGACCATATAGCCCGGGGTGCCGAGACGCTCGGCCAGCTCACGCAATCGGTTGCTGTTGGAACTGGTCGGGCTGCCGACCACGATTACCACATCGACCTGCGGCGCCAAAACCTTGACGGCATCTTGGCGGTTCTGGGTGGCATAGCAAATGTCTTGCTTCTTAGGTTCACGCACTTGCGGGAAATGCGTCTTGACGGCTTGCAAGATTTCGGCCGCGTCGTCCACGCTCAGCGTGGTTTGGGTCACCACCGCCAAGCGGCTGGGATCCTTGACTCGTACATGCGGCACATCGCTGGCCTCTTCGACCAAATAGATGCCCTCGCTCAACTGGCCCATGGTGCCTTCGACCTCGGGGTGGCCTTTGTGGCCAATCATGATGAACTCATAGCCTTCACGGTGCAGCTTGGCCACTTCCACATGCACCTTGGTCACCAGGGGGCAAGTAGCATCAAACACTTGAAAGCCCCGTTCAACGGCCTCGGCCCGTACGGCTTGGCTGACACCGTGTGCGCTGAACACCAAGGTCGCCCCTGGGGGCACCTCGGCCAGATCCTCAATGAAGATGGCGCCACGCGCCTTCAAATCATTGACAACATAGGTGTTGTGCACGATCTCATGGCGCACATAGATGGGCGAACCAAACTTGATCAGCGCGCGCTCGACGATCTCAATCGCCCGGTCCACGCCAGCGCAAAAACCGCGCGGCTCGGCCAACAGCACTTCTTGGGCTTGCATCTCAACGCTCATCTCAAATCACCCCGATCACATGCACTTCAAAGCTGACCGGCTGGCCAGCGAGCGGATGGTTGAAGTCGAACAACATCCAGTCCTCACCCAGTTCTCGAATGGTGCCGGTGAAGTTACCTTGCCCATCGGGGGTCGGGAACTGCACCACATCACCGACGACGTACTGCTCGTCCGGATCGCCAAACTCATGCAACAAGCTGGTCTTGACACGCTGCAGCATGTCCGGGTTATGCGGCCCAAAAGCCTCGCCGGGTGCCAGCTCGATCTGAGTGCGCACGCCCTCTTCCAAGCCGATCAAACGAGCTTCGATGGCCGGCGACAACTGGCCGCTACCCAGCGACAGCGTGGCCGGCTTTTCATTGAAGGTATTGATGACGTCACTGCCATCCGGGCCAGCCAGTCGGTAATGCAAGGTCAAAAAGGAACCGGCTTGAATGAGATTCATGGAAACAATATTGGCTAGACTGCCGGGATTTTAGGGCCTCGCTGCTTTGGCTTCGTCGGCCTGCGAAGATTGCCTTTCTGGATGCCAGTGGATTGCCGTGAATTGACGCCCGGACTTTGCTGCATCCGCTGCTGTACCTCGCCCCTTGCCATGCCTTTAACTCATCTCCCGCCCGACGCCCGCCCGCGCGAAAAACTGCTGGCACGCGGGCCTCAGGCCTTGGCAGACGCCGAATTGCTGGCGCTTTTGCTGCGCACCGGCATCCAGGGCACGCCGGTCTTGCAACTGGCGCAAAACCTATTGGATCAGTTCAAGGGCTGGCATGGCCTCTTGCACGCCAGCGTCAGCGACCTGGCCTGCATCAAGGGCTTGGGGCCGGCCAAACGTGCAGAAATCGCAGCCGTGCTGGAAATCGCCCGCCGCTCGCTGCTGCAAGAGTTGGCACAGCAGCCGGTGTTCGATTCACCAGAGTCGGTCAAGCAGTTCATCCGGCTGAAGCTGGCCGGCTTGCCGCATGAAGTGTTTGCCGTGATGTTCTTGGATGCCCAACACCGCTTGATTGCCATGGAAGAAATGTTTCGCGGCACCCTGACGCAAACCTCGGTTTACCCCAGAGAAGTCATCAAGCGCGGCCTGGATTTGGGGGCAGCCGCCGTCATCCTGGCGCACAACCACCCCTCCGGCGTGGCCGAACCTTCGCGTGCGGATGAGATGCTGACTGAAGCGCTGCGCAGCGCGCTGGCCTTGGTGGACATGCGGGTGCTCGACCATTTGGTGGTGGGCTGCGGCGAGGTGGTGTCGTTTGCGGAACGGGGGCTGATGTGAAGCACCGGCCCCGCGACCCACAAAAGTCAAAGCCTGATCTGGCGCTGCACAGCCTGCAAGACCTCAAACTGCTGCAGCGCGAGCTGGCCTTGCAACGCAAATTGGCGGAAGAGGAGCGCGAGCGCAAAGCGGCGGCGCAACGCTTGGCCGAACAAGAGCGCCGGGTGTTTGAGCTCAGCGTCGGCGCGGTGACGCCCTTGCCAGACAAGCAACGCGTGCAGCACACGCCGATGCGTCCACCGCCGGAGCCGCTGCAGCGCGAGGCCGATGAGCGCCAGGTCTTGCTGCAAGCTTTGTCGGATGACTTTGATGTGGAGTCGCTGCTCGAGACCGACGAAAGCCTGTCCTTCCGACGCCCTGAAATCAGCCAAGAGGTGGTGCGCAAGCTGCGTCGCGGCCATTGGAGCCTGCAAGCGCAGCTGGACCTGCATGGCTTGAGGCGCGACCAAGCGCGGGAGGCACTGGGCACTTTCGTCCAAGACAGCGCCAAGCGCGGCCTGCGCTGCGTGCGCGTGGTGCATGGCAAAGGCAATGGCTCGCCGGGCCGGGAACCGGTGCTGAAAGCGCGGGTGCGCCGCTGGCTGGTGCAAAAGCAGCAGGTGCTGGCCTTCGTCCAGGCGCGCGCCAGCGATGGCGGCACCGGCGCCTTGATGGTCTTGCTGCAGCAAGTGGATTGAGGAGGCGGGACAATCCGCCCATGCAAGACACCCAAGCCAATACCCAAGAACCCGCCACCACCCTGTTTGACCTGCTCGGTGGCGAGGCCGGCATCCGCGAACTGGTCGACCAGTTCTATGACCGCATGGACCTGGAGCCCCACTACGCGCTGCTGCGCTCGCTCCACCCCAGCACGCTGGAGGATTCACGCAACAAGCTGCATTGGTTTTTATGCGGCTGGAGCGGCGGGCCCGATTTGTACATCGAACGCTTCGGCCATCCACGCCTGCGCGCCCGCCATTTGCCCTATTCCATCGGTATTGCGGAAAGAGACCAATGGATGGCCTGCATGATCGAAGCCATGCAGGCTTGCGAGTTGCCCGAGCCTTTGCAGCAAAGGTTGGCGGAGTCCTTTTACGGCACCGCCGACTGGATGCGCAATCGCGGCGGCTGAGCGCGCCCTAAAGGAACCTAAAGGAACGAAGAAGCCGCTCAGCCCAAGAGCTTGTTCGCCAGAGCCTTGATGGCCTGGGCGGCATCGCTGCCCGGGTAGTGCTCCAGCACCAGCTGACGCTTGAGCACCGCCTGACGCACGGACTGGTCGTTCTTCACCTCACCCAGTAACTCCAGCTTGAAGGCCTGACCCGGCTTGGCACCCACGAAGCGCTGCAAGACTTGCTGCAGCTGGCCGCAGATCAGCTTGCCCTCGCCCACCCGGTTGGCTTGATTGACCAGCAAACCAACCTCGCGCCGGTTTTGCTGTGTGGCCAGCACCTTGATGGTGGCGTAAGCATCGGTCAACGATGTCGGTTCGGGTGTGGCCACCACCAAGACATCGGTGGCCAAAGAAATCGCGAACAAGACGACATCGGAAATGCCAGCGCCGGTGTCCAGAAGTACCCAGTCAAAGCGCGGTTTGACCAGATCGACGATGTGCAGCAGCTTGTCGCGGACATCGGGCGTCAAGCGCGAATACTCCACCATGCCTGAGCCGGCCAGCAGCACGGAGAAGCCACCGGGCGCCGGCAAAATCGCCTGCTCCAGCGTGGCCTTTTCGGTGAACACATCGTGCAGGGTCAGCTTGGGGTGCAGATTCAACACCACATCCAAGTTCGCCAGCCCCAAATCGGCGTCGAGCACCAGGACCTTTTGACCGCGCGCAGCCAAAGCCGCCGCCAAATTGGCCGTTACAAAAGTTTTGCCTACGCCGCCTTTGCCGCTGGTCACGGCCAGCGTGCGTGCGCCACCGCGTGCCGCAAGAGGTCGGGACATGGCCTGCGCGAGTGGCGCAGCGCCGGATGCAGCAGGATCAGATGTCGTACTCATTCACTTTCCTGTTGCGTTACAGCAAACAACATGCCTTTTTCCTCGGCGCTGACCAAGGAATCCACCTGCGACTCCAGGCAGGCGCGGTTACGACCTTCGGCCTTGGCACGGTAGAGCTGACGGTCAGCGCGCTCCATCCAAAGCAGAGAAGACGATCTCACCCATTGCGGCGCGAATGCACCACCCAGACTGATCGTGACCGCCAAAATCTGGCCCGAAGCCACTTCAATACGCAATTCAGAAACTCGCTCGCGCAAACGCTCGGCCACCATGGCGCCGAAACTGGCTGCGCATTTGGGCAACACGATGGCGAATTCTTCGCCGCCTACGCGGGCCACGGTGTCCATGGGTCGAACCACCTGATTCATGGCGGCAGCCACCGCTTGGATGACCAGATCACCCGCGGCATGCCCATAGGTGTCATTGACCGCCTTGAAATGATCGATGTCCACGGTCAGCAACAGGGCCGACTCACCCGACCGAGCCACTCGATCGACCTCGCGTGACAAGGCCATCTCGAAACTGCGTCGGTTCACCAAACCCGTCAAGGCGTCCTTGCTGGAAAGATCACACAAGGCATCAATGACGCCTTGCAGCCACGCTTCGCCATAGGGTTCGGACTCCGGCAGCAAGGCTCCCGCCTGCTGCAAGAGCTGCAGGGCGAGGTCGAGCCGCAATCGGCGGGCGTCCATAAGAACGGGTTGAGGGCTTGATTCCAAGATAGTCCAAGGCAAGTACGATCTCAGTCTAGCAGCGGCCCCAAGACAAGCAGGGCACAAACAAGCCCGCATTGCCGGCCTTGTTTGCTCTATGCTGACGCTGATTCTGGGACCACACTTGACGCCGATGCAAAATCAGATCCCAGCCTGCTCGTCAGGCCAGGGACTAACAACCGAGCTCATCACATGCCCGCTGTTCCAAGCGCCTCAGGCGCAGAAGTGATTGACCACGAGTTCAGCTTCAGCCGCGCCGACTTTGATCGCGTGCGAGAACTGATTTACAAACACGCCGGCATCAGCCTGCACGATGGCAAGCACGCCATGGTGTACAGCCGCCTGTCCCGACGACTACGGGACACCGGCCACAAGTCTTTTGCTGCCTATTTGCAATGGCTGGAGAACGTGACCGGCCCGCAAGGCGCGCAAGAGTGGCAAGAGTTCGTCAATTGCTTGACAACCAATCTCACCTCCTTCTTCCGCGAAGAGCATCATTTCCACGCGCTCGCGAACGATCTCAAGCCGCTGTCAGGCAAGCCGGTGCGCATCTGGTGTTGCGCGGCGTCGACGGGTGAGGAGCCCTACTCCATCGCCATCAGCTGCAGCGAGGCATTGGGCAGCAATGCGCAGGTGCAGATCACGGCCAGCGATATCGACACCAATGTCTTGAACACCGCCAAGCGCGGGGTCTACAACGAAGACGCCCGCGGCCTCGATCAAGCCCGCCTGCGCAACTTCTTCATGCGTGGCACCGGCGCCAATGCCGGACGAATCCGTGTCAAACCGGAGTTGCAGCGTTGGATCGACTTTCGCCCCCTGAATCTGATGGATGCCCAGTGGTCCTTGGGCGATCCCTTCCACATCGTGTTCTGTCGCAATGTCATGATTTACTTTGACGCGCCAACTCAGCGCAAGGTTCTGGAGCGCATCCACAAAGTGATGCGTCCACAAGGCCTGCTGTTCGTCGGCCATTCGGAGAACTTCACTGAGTCACGCGACCTGTTCCGCCTGCGCGGCAAGACGATCTACGAGCGAGTCTGAGCTCGGCTCGTCGCGTGCCAGTCCCTCAAGTCCAATAAACAGCGGCCGATACAAAAATATGAGCATCCCACCCGCCTCCACCGGCGCCAGCTCCGGCGTGACGTACTCCAGCGGCGCGGGCGCGACTCGCGTAGCCCAGTTGAAGGCCATGCCGCGCAAAAATGGCGAGGCTTCGTTTTTCTTCTACGACGCGCACTTCAAGAATGCAGCGGTCAAGATCCTGCCGGGCGAGTACTTCGTCGATAACGAAGACATCTTGGTCATGACCACGCTGGGCTCTTGCATTGCGGCTTGTCTGTGGGATCGCCATGCCCAGATCGGCGGCATGAATCACTTCATGCTGCCTGAGGGCAGCGGCGACTCCGGCCGGTACGGCTCTTTCGCGATGGAATTGCTGATCAACGAAATGATGAAGCGCGGCGCCGCCAAAAGCCGCATGGAAGCCAAGATCTTCGGCGGTGGAGCCGTCATCGCCGGCATGAACACCATCAACGTCGGCGAGCGCAACACCAATTTCGTCATTGACTATCTGAAGACCGAACGCATTCCCATCGTTTCCAAGGACGTGATGGACATCTACCCGCGCAAGGTGTGTTTCCTGCCGCACAGCGGCAAGGCCATGGTCAAACGGCTGGCACCCACCAATGCCGACGCCTTGGTGCAACAGGATCGCGCCGCGGCGCAGAAGGCTCAACCGGTGGTCGCCACAGGCGGCTCCGTCGACTTGTTCTGAGTCCGCCCCCTTAGGAGAATTAGAAAAATGGCCAAAATCAAAGTCGTGGTGGTGGATGACTCAGCGCTGGTACGCAGCATCCTGAGCGAGATCATCAATCGGCAGTCCGATATGGAGTGCATCGGCGCCGCCGCCGATCCCCTGCTGGCCCGGGAGATGATCCGCAACCTGAATCCGGACGTGATCACGCTGGACATTGAAATGCCCAAGATGGATGGGCTGGACTTTCTTTCGCGTCTGATGCGCCTGCGCCCCATGCCGGTGGTGATGGTGTCCACGCTGACCGAGCGTGGCGCGGAAGTCACCTTGAAGGCACTGGAGTTGGGCGCGGTGGATTTCGTTGCCAAGCCCAAGATTGGCGTCGCCGACGGCATTCGACTGCTGGCTGACGACATCACCGACAAGATCCGCATCGCCGCCAAGGCGCATATCCGCCGCAGTCATGCCGCCCTCCCCGCCAGCCCAAGCGGTGCAGCGGCTCACCCCAGTTCTGCCCCGCCGGCACCCGCCAAACCGGTCACCATGGCCAGCTTGGGCCGACTGTCAACCGAGAAGATCATCTTCATCGGTGCGTCGACCGGCGGCACCGAGGCCACCAAGGATGTGCTGGTCAATCTGCCGGCCGACTGCCCTGCCGTTGTGATCACCCAGCACATGCCACCCGGCTTCACCAAGAGCTATGCGGCACGCCTGGACGGTCTGTGTCGAATTCGCGTCAAGGAAGCGCAAGACGGCGAACGCATCTTGCCCGGCCATGGCTACATCGCCCCTGGCGGCTTTCATCTCAGCGTCGAACGTTCGGGCGCCAACTACATCGCCCGTGTTCAAGACGGGGAGCCCGTCAATCGTCACAAGCCATCGGTCGAAGTCCTGTTTCACTCCGCCGCCCGAGTGGTCGGCCCCAACGCCTTGGGCATCATGTTGACGGGCATGGGCGCCGATGGCGCCAAGGCCATGAAGGTGATGAAAGACGCCGGCTCTTACAACCTCGTTCAGGATGAGGCCAGCTGCGTCGTTTTTGGCATGCCGCGCGAGGCCATCGCAGCCGGCGCCGCCGACGAGGTGCTGCCCCTCTCCCAGATCGCGACGCGCTTGGTGGAGCGCCTGCGTAGCACGGCCGGCATTTCGGTGAACCGGGTCTAAGGGCTTCGCCTTTGCAACTCGACGAGTCGCGATCGAAGGACTGGCCCGCCGCAGCAGCCAAACAACAAGCCGCTCAAGCCTGCGCCAGGTATTTCCTCACGAAACTGCGGCTTTATGGTCGGTTTTTCGTGCTCGTCGCAAGCCTGTCACCTGGCTCAGGCAGCATGGTCGTATGACGACCCTCTCCCTCCCCGTCCGCCAAGCAGAACACACCCGGCGTCTTGAGCGCCCTCTGGCCCTGAGTGTTCGAACCCTGATCGACGAAGGTCTACTCCGTACGCTTTTTCAACCCATTGTTCAACTGGACTGTGGCTTGATCTATGGCCACGAAGCCTTGGTGCGCGGACCTGCCGGCAGCTCTTTGGAGTTCCCCGACGCCTTGTTTGCGGCCGGTCGCCGTGAAGGTTTGACGGTTGAACTCGAGGTCTGCTGCGCCCAGCAAGCGCTGAAAGACTGGAGTCAACGCAAGCTGCCCGGCAAGCTGCTGATCAATATGAGCGCCACGGCACTGGCCCGCGCGGTAGCTCAAGACTCGACCGGTGGTGGCCTGTTCGTTGGTGGCGAATTCGGGGTCAAGCCCAGCAGCATCATGATCGAGTTGACCGAGCATGAACGCGTGACCGACATCGACACCCTGCGCCAGGCGATCACGTCCTTGCGCCGACAAGGCGTGGGGATAGCGCTGGATGATTTTGGCGATGGCCGCTCGTCCTTGCGGCTATGGTCCGAGATGCAACCCAATCTGGTCAAGATCGACAAGTACTTCACCCACGATTTGCCGGCCCACGCGGAGAAGCTGCAAACTTTCCGGGCCTTGCTGCAACTGGCCGAGACCTTCGGAGCACAGTTGGTGGCCGAAGGGATTGAGAGTCCAGAAGAAATGCGCGTCTTGCGCGACCTGGGCGTGGCCTTTGGGCAAGGCTGGCTGATCGGTCGTCCCTCCGCAGAAGGTGCGCATGAAGCCCTGGTGGCCGCGCGCGAAGTGCTGGCCAGCAGCGATATCGCCGTGCTGCCCGAGTTGCGCCGCGCCTCCAGCAACGGCGTCACCGCCGAGCGCCTGATGGTCGACGCCATCACCGTGCGCGAAGACACCACGCATGAGCAACTGTTCCGCTTGTTCAACCAACATGAGCAGTTGCATGCCATCGCGGTCTTGAATGCCAAGCATGAACCGGTAGCGCTGGTGGACCGCAGCCAGTTCATCAACCGCTGGGCCAAGCCTTTTTTCAACGACCTCTACGGCCGCCACGCCTGCACCTTGTTCGCCAACCCAACGCCGCTGATCGTGGATGCAGACACCGGCATTGAAGCGCTGACTACGGTGCTCACTTCAGCCGACCAGCGCTATTTGCGCGAAGGTTTCATCATCACCCGCGAAGGCCGCTACCTCGGCCTGGGCACCGGCGAGCAACTGGTGCGCTCGGTCACCGAAGCGCGCATTGAGGCGGCGCGACATGCCAATCCGCTGACCTTCTTGCCCGGCAATATCCCGATCAGCCAGCACATTGGCCGCCTCTTGACCAGTGGGCGCGAGTTCGTGGCAGCCTATGCCGACTTGAACCACTTCAAGCCCTTCAACGACGAATACGGCTATTGGCGTGGCGATGAAATGATTCGTTTGGTAGCCCGCGTGGCCAGCAGCCATTGCGACAGCCAGCGCGACTTTCTCGGCCATGTGGGCGGCGACGACTTTGTGATGCTGTTCCAAAGCGATGACTGGGAGCATCGTTGCGAACAAATCATCGAACGCTTCAACAGCCTGGCCCGCAATCTCTTCGACGCCGCGGCACTCGAAGCCGGGGGCATCATGGCGGAAGACCGGCATGGCGACCTGCGATTTCACCCCTGCACCACGCTGAGCATTGGCGCCGTGCGTGTCGCACCGGGCACGCTGCATCGCGCGGAGGAAGTGGCCACCGCAGCCGCCACCGCCAAGCGCCATGCCAAGCATGAGCAGCTCAGCGTTTATGTGATGGCGGCTTGAAGGGCAAGCGCGCCGTCAATCGGCTAAGAACAAGGCCTGCAGGTCGTTGAGAAAGTCAAAGCCGCGCGGCGTGGCAGCGATGCGCGCCGGGTCGGCTTCTAACAAGCCTTTGGCGCGCGCCTGCGCCAAGGCCTTGGCAATGCTGGAGGGCGGCAGACCGGTGCGCTCCAAGAAGGATTGCAGGGGCACGCCCTCGCGCAGCCGCAAAGCATTGAGCATGAACTCAAAAGGCAGCTCGGCGCGCGTCACCTCGTTCTCGTTCGACACCGCAGCGCCCTCGCCCGCCTTGCTCATATAGGCCGCCGGCTCGCGCCAGCGCACCTGACGCAGCACCCGGTGCGGGAAGGACAGTTTGCTGTGCGCGCCAGCACCTATGCCCAGGTAGTCGCCGAATTGCCAGTAGTTCAAGTTGTGCGCGCAGCGATGGCCGGCGCGCGCATAGGCCGACACCTCATAACGCTCCATTTGCGCGCCACCGGTCCGCGCGGTGATCAGGTCCAGCATCTCACTGGCCAGATCCGCGTCCGGCAAACCACTCGGCGGCGCCGTTGCAAAGCGGGTGTTGGGCTCGATGGTCAGGTGGTAGACCGACAGATGCGGCGGTTCGAAATTGAGCGCAGTCGTCAACTCCCGATCCAGCTCGGCCAAGGTCTGGCCGGGCAAGGCGTACATCAGATCGATATTGAAGGTCTCAAAAGCCTGCGCCGCCTCACCAATGGCAGCAAGCGCTTGCTCGGCACTGTGCACCCGACCCAGGGCCTTGAGTTTGGCATCGTCAAAACTCTGCACCCCAATGGACAAGCGAGTGACGCCGGCATCCCTGAAGCCCTTGAAACGCTCCCGCTCAAAAGTGCCCGGGTTGGCTTCCAGCGTGATCTCACAGCCGGCCTCCAGCGGCAAGCGGGCGCGCAGGTCTGAGATCAGTTCGGCGATCTGCTCCGGCGCGAACAAGCTGGGCGTGCCGCCGCCGATGAAGATGCTGACCACCGGCCGACCCCAGACCAAGGGCAGCGCTGCTTCTAAGTCGGCGCGCAAGGCGGCCAGATAGGCTCGCGCCGTGTCCGCCGGCAATTCGCGAGCGGCACCGTCCACCCGCCACTCATGGCTGTTGAAATCGCAGTAGGGGCATTTGCGCAAGCACCAAGGCAGGTGCACATACAAAGACAGCGGCGGCAGGGCAGCCAGCTGCAAAGTGCCGGGTCGCATCAGGTGCAAGACATCAGCCAAGATGCCAGACCTCACGCATTTGTACGACCAAATTTGCAGCCGCCAGAGCCCGGTGGCTCTGCACGTTTTTCTCCGCCGCACTCAGTTGCGCGACGCTGCGGCCCAAAGCAGGAATGAACATCAAGGGGTCGTAGCCAAAGCCCGATTCGCCTTGCGCCTGAGGCAAGATCTGACCCTGCCAGCGGCCCATGGCGATCAAGGGTTCAGGATCGGCCGCGCTATGCACCGCCACCAATGCGCAAACAAAGCGCGCTGCACGTTGCTCGGCTTGAGGAAAACCAGCCAACTGCTCCAACAAGACGCGGTTGTTGTCCGCATCCGACTTGGGCTGGCCAAACAACGTGGCATAGCGTGCCGACAAGACGCCAGGCGCGCCTTTCAAGGCCTCGACCGCCAAGCCCGAATCATCGGCCAGTGCCGGCAAGCCGCTCAAACGCGCCGCATGGCGCGCTTTGGTCAGGGCGTTCTCGACAAAGCTCTCGAAAGGCTCTTCGGCCTCAGGAATGCCCAGCGAGCCCTGCGTCACCAGCTCAATGCCGAGCGGCGCAAACAAGGCTTGCAGCTCGACCAGCTTTTTGGCGTTGTTAGAGGCAAGGACCAATTTCATCGTCTTCAAACTCCGAGCGCCGTCTTCTGGGCGGCGAGCAGTTCGCCAATGCCCTTTTCGGCCAGATCCAACAAGGCATTCATCTCCTTGCGGCTGAAGGCCTGACCTTCGGCCGTTCCTTGCAATTCGACAAAGCCACCGCCGGCGGTCATCACCACATTCATATCGGTGTCGCAGGCCGAATCCTCGGTGTATTCCAGGTCCAGCAAGGGCTGGCCGTCGACGATGCCGACCGAGATAGCGGCCACCGCGTTCACGATCGGCGACTCGCTGATCTTGCCATGGGCCAGCAGCCAAGTGACCGCATCATGGGCCGCAACAAAGGCGCCAGTGATGGCTGCCGTGCGGGTGCCACCATCGGCTTGGATCACATCGCAGTCCAGTGCAATGGTGCGCTCGCCCAGGCGCTTCAAATCGAACACACAGCGCAGCGAGCGGCCAATCAATCGTTGAATCTCTTGAGTACGGCCGCTTTGCTTGCCGCGCGCGGCTTCGCGGTCACTGCGGGTGTGGGTGGCACGCGGCAGCATGCCGTATTCGGCCGTGACCCAGCCCTCGCCCGAGCCGCGTTTGTGCGGCGGCACTTTTTCCTCCACCGAGGCGGTGCACAAAACCTTGGTGCCACCGAACTCGATCAGCACCGAGCCCTCAGCGTGGCGGGTGTAGTGGCGGGTGATGGTGACCAGGCGCAAAGCGTCAGCGCCACGGCCATCCGCCCGTGTGTTCACGCGGGAAGTTTCTGCAGTCATGGATTCAAATCTCTCTTCAGGAATTTTTCTTGGCAGCCGGGTCAGTCGCCGCCGCCTTGACAGCGTTGTCGGCACGGCTGTTCGCCTGGCGGATCACTTCATTGATCTCGCGCACCGAGCGCTCCAGCTCTTCTTCGTCCATCTCGTCGCGCCGTCCAGCGGCACCCATGCGGCCTTGAATGGTGGAAGCAAAGCCTTGGTCGTCCAGGCCCAAGGTCGAGATTGCCTCGGTATCAGACTCCGGATCACCGGTGCCTTCCCACTCGACCGCCAGCACGGTCACATTGTCGCAGCGCACCCCGCCATTGCGCAGGGCCTGCTCCACCAACTCTGGCACCGCATCAGCAATCGGCCGTTTGGCCAGTTGCTCAGTGATTTCATCGTCAGAGACGGTGCCCCACAGGCCGTCTGAGCAGAGCAGCAGCCGGTCGCCCGGCTCCAATTGCATCGGGCCGCTGATGTCCACCATCGGCTTGCCCGGGCTACCCAGACAAGTGAACAAAACATTGCGGTTGAAGGCATCGGCCCCTTGCGGCACCCGGCCCAAGGCCGCTTGCAATTCGATATAGGAATGGTCACGGGTGCGGGCGATCAAGCGACCGGCTCGCACCAGATAAAGCCGCGAGTCACCGCAATGCGCCCAATAAGCATGGCGCCCCTGCAAAACGCAGGCCACGATGGTGGTGCGCGGGGTGTCGGACATCTGCTTGTCGGCCGCATAACGCAAGAGTTGCTGCTGCGCGATCAGGATGGCGTCTTGCAGATACTCCTCCGGCTTGGCCAGGGCAGGCTTGGCTTCGCGCTGGAACAGCGCCGCTAAGGTCTGCAAAGCCAGCTGAGCCGCAACTTCGCCCTCAGGGTGCCCCCCCATGCCGTCGGCCAGTGCAAACAAACCCGCCTCTCGGGTGTAGCAATAGCCCATGCGGTCTTCGTTTTTCTCACGCCCGCCACGCCTGCTGACCTGGTAGGTGCTGAACCTCACGCCTTCGCTCCGGTCTTGAGATTCTCCAGTTGCAGCTTCAAGCGCTCACTGAAACTCAGCTTGGTGTAGCGGCGCTCGGTTTCGCGGGCCAACTCTTTTTGCAAGGAGAAGACGCTTTGCGGCCGCGCCAAGGGGTCCAGCGACATGCACCACTCGGCCACTTCGATCATATTGTCGGAGTAGACATTGCGCAGACGCGACAAGCTCAGGGCCAAGCGGTCCTTTTCTAGACGCTGCGGCGCGTCATTCGGCGGATAGCCTTGCATGCAGGCATAGATGCAAGCGCCAATGGCGTAGATGTCGGTCCATGGGCCCAGCGAGCCATCACGGCGATACATTTCGGGCGCCGCAAAACCAGGGGTGTACATCGGCCGGATGAAGTTGCCTTCCTTGCTCAGCACTTCGCGGGCCGCACCAAAGTCCAGCAGCACCGCCTTGTTCTCATTGGTGATGAAGATATTGGCCGGTTTGATGTCCAGGTGCAGCATCTTGTGCTGATGCACGATGCGCAGGCCGCGCAGGATCTCGTCGAAGAGGCTGCGAATGGTGGACTCGCGGAAGACCTTGTCGCGCTTCATATCGCGCGCGGTGACGATGAAGTCCTGCAAGGTGTCGCCCTGCAGATAGTTCATCACCATGTAGACGGTTTCGTTCTCGCGCAGAAAGTTCAGCACCGAAACCACGCTCGGGTGCGAAATCTGCGCCAGCGAGCGGCCTTCTTCGAAAAAGCTCTTCAGCCCGAGGCGGTAAAGGGGCTGTTTCTCGGGTTTGACGCGCGGCGTCAACTCGCCCGGCGAACGCTCGGCCAAGGAGGAAGGCAGGTATTCCTTCAGGGCCACCAGGTGGTGCTCGGGGTCTTCGGCGAGATAAACAACGCCGAATCCTCCTGCTGCCAGTCGCTTGATGATCTGGTAGCCCCCAACCACCGTGCCGGCTGGCAGAGGCGCCGGTTTTGGCTTTGACATAATCGAGTTTTATTTACACACCGGACGCTAGATGCCAGTCTACAGCATGACGGGATATGCCAGCGCCAGCTCGCAGCCCTCCGCCCCCAGTGAAAACACTGCGGTCTCCAATGCCAGCCCTCATGCCGGCGTCACGGTTGAACTGCGCTCGGTCAACGGCCGTTTCCTGGACCTGAGCCTGCGCATGCCCGAAGAGTTGCGCGGACTCGAACCCGCCCTGCGCGAACTGCTGACCAGCAAGCTCAAGCGCGGCAAGGTGGAGATGCGCATCAACACCCAGCGCGAAGGCGACGGCGCCTGGCCGCAGCCGCAGGCGGATCAACTCAACAAGCTCTCAAGACTGGAAAGCACGGTGCAAAGCTGGCTGCCGAAGGCGCAGCCGCTGTCGGTGCACGAAGCCTTGCAATGGTGCAAAGGCGGCGGTTCCGCCACCGAAAAACTCGACGAACCGGCCCTGGAAGCCGCCCGCCAATGCGTGGCAGGCTTGCTGGAAGCCCGCGAACGTGAAGGCGAGAAGCTGGTCGCCATTTTGATGGAGCGCATCGCCCGCCTGCGCGAATTGGCCGATGCGGCCGAGCCGATGCTGCCGGCCATCGTGCAACGTCAACAACAGCGCTTTTTGGAGCGCTGGCAAGAGGCGCTGGCCACCACCGGGGCGGCCCAGACGATTCCGGAAGAAAACCTGCGTGAGCGCGCGCTGAATGAAGCCGCCGCCTACGCCATCCGCATCGACGTGGCCGAGGAACTAGCTCGCCTGCGCGCGCACCTAGAAGAAATCGCCCGCCTGCTCAAAAAGGGTGGCGAAATCGGCAAACGCCTGGACTTCCTGATCCAAGAACTGCACCGCGAAGCCAACACCTTGGGCTCCAAGGCCGCAGCGCTGGAGCTGACCAATATCTCGGTGGAGATGAAGGTCGCCGTGGAGCAATTGCGCGAGCAAGTGCAGAACATCGAATAAACATACAACCGGCAACACTCCGCATGGAATACCCAGGCAATCTCTTCGTCGTTTCGGCCCCCAGCGGCGCCGGCAAATCCAGCTTGGTCAAGGCCTTGCTGGAACTGGACGCCAAGCTGGACGTCTCGATCTCGCACACCTCGCGCGCGCCACGTGGCCAAGAACAACATGGCCGCGAATACTGGTTCACCAGCGCGGAAGATTTCCGCGCCATGGCCGATCGCGGCGAGTTCTTCGAATGGGCCGAGGTGCATGGCAACCTCTACGGCACCTCGCGCGCCGCCATCGAAGCCCGCATGGCGCATGGCGATGATGTGGTGCTGGAGATCGACTTCCAAGGCGCGCTGCAGATCAAACAGCTCTTCCCCTACGCGGTCTTGGTCTTCATCTTGCCGCCCAGCTGGGATGAGTTGGAGCAGCGCCTGAAGCGCCGTGGCGACACCCAGCCCGAGGTCATCGCCAAGCGCATGGCCAATGCCCGCGTAGAAGTGGCGCAGGCCCAAAACTTCGACTTTGTGGTCGTGAATGCGGTTTTTGATACCGCAGTTTTCGATTTGAAGGCGATTGTTCATGCGCAGCGGTTAAAATACGCGGCTCAGCGCAGAAACCGCTCGGCCGTGTTTACGGCCCTAGACCTCCCTTGAGTCGCACAAGCGCCTTCTGCTCTCGAATATTTTTGAACACCTGACCTGGAAAATTCATATGGCCCGCATCACTGTTGAAGACTGCCTGACCAAGATCCCGAACCGCTTCCAGCTGGTGCTTGCCGCGACTTACCGCGCTCGCATGCTGAGCCAAGGTCACACCCCCAAGATCGAAAGCAAGAACAAGCCCGGCGTGACCGCTCTGCGCGAAATCGCCGCAGGCGAAGTCGGCATCGAGATGCTGCGCAAAGTGCCGGTCTGAGCGCCAGCGCCTCAACACCGAGTTGAATCAACGGGCACCTTCGGGTGCCCGTTGTCGTTTCCATGCCCTTTCAGCCATGCTCTCTGCTGCTGATGCGGTAAATTAGGCCCATGGGTTTTCGATCATTTGCTGTCTCTCGCCTGCCCGCCGCCTTGAGCGGCCTGTCCGGCCTACGCGCAACGCCCGAGCCAACCGAGGCCGAGGCGGCATCGTTTGACGCCCTGGTCCATCGCCTGAGCTATCTGCCCAAGGCCGACATCAAGCGCATTCGCGAAGCCTACAAGTTCGCAGACGAAGCCCATCTGGGACAGTTCCGCGCCAGCGGCGAGCCCTACATCACGCACCCGATTGCGGTCGCCGGCATTTGTGCTGAATGGCGCCTAGACGCACAAGCCATCATGGCCGCGCTGATGCATGACGCCATGGAGGACTGCGGCGTCACCAAGACCGAGTTGATCGAGCGCTTCGAGGCGCCCACCGCAGAGTTGGTCGATGGCTTGACCAAGTTGGACAAGCTGCAGTTCTCCACCAAGGAAGAATCGCAGGCCGAGTCCTTCCGCAAGATGCTGCTGGCCATGGCGCGCGATGTGCGGGTCATTCTGATCAAGCTGGCCGACCGTTTGCACAATATGCGCACCATGGAGGCCATGGCCGCACACAAGCGCCGCCGCATCGCCCGTGAAACGCTGGATATCTACGCTCCCATCGCCCATCGCCTGGGTCTGAATCAGATCTATCGCGAGCTACAAGACCTCTCATTTCAGCACAACAACCCCTGGCGTCATGCGGCGCTGGACAAAGCCATCACCAAGGCGCGCGGCAATCGCCGCGATTTGGTGTCGCGTATTGAGCGGGATGTGTTGAAGGCGTTTGAGCACAGCACCCACAAAGTCGAGATCCATGGTCGCGAGAAGACGCTCTATTCGATCTACAAAAAGATGAAAGACAAGCACCTGAGCTTTGCCCAGGTGAGCGACATCTTTGGCTTTCGTATCGTGGTGGATGACTTGCCGCAGTGCTATCTGAGCCTGGGCGTGCTGCATCAGCTCTACAAGCCGCAGCCGGGTCGCTTCAAGGACTACATCGCCATCCCCAAGCCGAATGGCTATCAATCGCTGCACACCACCCTGGTGAGCCCGCTGGGCACGCCGGTGGAGTTCCAGATCCGCACCGAGGCCATGCATATGGTGGCCGAAAAAGGTGTGGCCGCGCATTGGCTCTACAAGAACGCCGGCAACAACCAAAGCGCTCAAAGCGCCCAACAGATGGGCTCACGCTGGTTGCAGTCCTTGATTGACATTCAAGACGAAACACGCGACGCCAATGAGTTCTTAGAACACGTCAAGATCGACCTGTTCCCCGATGCGGTCTATGTGTTCACGCCCAAGTCCAAGATCATGGCCTTGCCCAAAGGCGCCACGCCGGTGGACTTTGCGTATGCCATCCACTCCGATGTGGGCGACCATTGCGTGGCGGCGCAAATCAATGGCGAACCGGTGCCTTTGCGCACCGAGTTGCGCAGCGGCGATGTGATCGAGATCGTCACCGCCGCCGGGGCACGCCCCAACCCCGCTTGGCTCAGCTTTGTACGAACTGGCCGAGCGCGCTCCAAGATCCGTCACTTCCTGAAGAATCTGGAGCAGGAAGAGTCGCGCGATTTGGGCGAAAAAATGCTCTCCCAAGCCTTGCGCGCCGAAGGCTTGGCCTTGCCCAGTTTGAACGATGAGGAAGCGCATGACGCGCAACTCTGGCAACAACTGGCCCGCTGGGCCGGCAATCGCCATGTGGACGAACTCTTGGTCGAGATCGGCCTGGGCCGCAAGATCGCCAGCATCGTGGCCAAGAAGTTGGCGCGCATGTTGGCCGAGCAAGGACAGCGGCCAGATGCTGTGATGCTGAGCATGGGCCGTTTTGCGGCCGACGATGCGCCAGCCCAAGGCCAGGTCACCCTAGACGGCAGCGAGGGCGCCTCGGTGCGCCTGGCCAGCTGCTGCCGCCCCATCCCTGGGGATGAAATCAAAGGCTATCTGGGTCGCGGCGAAGGCTTGCTGGTGCACACCGCCGAATGCGCGGTGGGCCGACGACTCTTCCAGCGCGACAGCGAGCACTGGATTGCGGTGAGTTGGTCTGAGGAACTGACCCGCCCCTTTGAGGCCGCCGTGTCCATTCTCTTGAACAATGGCAAGGGCGTGCTCGCTCAGGTGGCGGCTGCAGTGAGCTCAGCAGAGGCCGACATCACCCATATCGTGATGAATGACGAATCTCAGCAGCGCGAAACCGCCGAGATGAATCTGCTGCTGTCGGTGCGCGACCGTCTGCACCTGGCCGATGTTTTGCGCACCTTGAAGCGCTCGCCGGTAGTGCTGCGGGTTTGGCGCGTCAAGCCTTGAGTTTCAGGACTTGCTGGGTGCGGGGTAGCAGACCTCCAGCACCTCAATCTGCTCGACGCCGCCCGGCGTCATCAGTTGCAACTCGTCGCCCACACGCGACTTCAAGAGCACCCGAGCGATGGGCGCGACCCAAGACACCTCACCAGCCAAACTGTCCGACTCGTCAATGCCTTTGATGGTGATGGTGCGCTCATCGCCTTTGGCATTGCAGTAGGTGACCGTGGCACCAAAGAAGACCTGCTCACTGCCATGATGGACGCTGGGATCGGCCACCTCGGCCAGATCCAGCCGCTTACTAAGAAAACGCAGGCGGCGGTCAATCTCACGCAGCCGCTTTTTGCCATACAAGTAGTCGCCGTTCTCCGAGCGGTCGCCGTTCTTTGCCGCCCAAGACACGATCTCGACGATCTTGGGACGCTCCTCGTCCAACAGCGTCATGAACTCCGCCCGCATGCGCGCATAGCCCGCTGGCGTCATGTAGTTGCGTGTGCCCTGCGGCAACGCAGGCAGGC
Organism: Roseateles sp.; assembly: GCF_049240545.1. Classification (GTDB taxonomy): domain Bacteria; phylum Pseudomonadota; class Gammaproteobacteria; order Burkholderiales; family Burkholderiaceae_C; genus Paucibacter_A. The sequence goes on from NZ_JBMLSK010000217.1 coordinate 23,263, forward strand.
CGACTTCGTCGTCATCGCCGTCTTGCTGCTCGTTTTCCTTGGTGAATGCCTTGCTCATGGGGTGTATTGTCGTACCAACAAAACCCATTGACTCGAACCATGCCCTCGCCTACATCCCATTGCGGCCCCCTTCAGGGGTTGCGCGTGATCGAAATGGCCGGCATCGGCCCGGCGCCCTTTTGCGGCATGCTGCTTGCCGATATGGGTGCCGATGTCATCGTGATTGAGCGCCCCGCTGCACTAAAGGCGCTCAACACGGGTGAAGCGATGAATCGCGGCAAGCGTTCGATTCGCCTGGACCTCAAACAAGATGCTGGATTGCAGGCCGCCATCGCCTTGATCAACGATGCCGCCGTCCTGATCGAAGGCTATCGGCCAGGCGTGATGGAGCGCCTGGGTTTGGGGCCTGCTGTTTTTGAAGGGGGCAATCCACGCCTGGTTTACGGACGCGTAACCGGTTGGGGCCAGACTGGGCCTCTCGCCCAAGCACCGGGACATGACATCAACTATGTCGCCCTGACAGGCATTGCTTCACTCTCTGCGCGCCCAGGCAATGCGCCTAGCGTTCCGGCCACGGTCATTGGCGACATGGCTGGAGGTGGCATGTTCCTCGCTTTTGGCTTGCTGTGTGCCATTTTGGAGTCTCAACACTCGGGTCGCGGCCAAATCGTCGATGCCGCCATGATCGACGGGGTGGGCACTTTGAGTGCACTGATTCATTCGATGCGAGGGAACGGACTCTGGCCGACGGAAGATGCACACAACCTATTCATGCACCGATCTCCCTTTTACGATGCTTTTGAATGCGCGGATGGCGGATTCATTACATTGGCAGCCATCGAGTCGCAGTTCTTCAAGGAAATGCTTCGCCTGCTCGAATTAGGCGATGTGAACCCGGCCAGCCAGTTCGACACAAGCCAGTGGCCCGCGTTGCGCGCACGGGTCGCCGAGCGCATACGCAGCCGGACACGAAGTGAGTGGATTCAGCGACTTGAGGGTAGCGATGCCTGCTTTGCGCCAATCCTGAGCCTGGATGAGGCGGCTCAACATCCACACCAGCAGGCTCGTGGAAATTTCTTCCGCGTCAAGGACCAATGGCAGCCGGCGGCGTCGCCACGTTTTTCCCGCAGCCAGCCACGCACACCGCAAGCAAGCCCGGTCGCAGGCAGCCACACGCAAGAGGTTTTGGCGGCCCTGGGCTTGCCGCCAGAACTGATCGCACAAGCCTGCGCCCTTGAAACCGCTGCGGGCAAATGCGTAGCCAGGGGCAAAGAGGTTTGCGCCCACCAAACTTGAAACCCAACACTAGAGAAAAACCAAGTCAGGCCAGGCCAGAACGGAAAAAGGGCCAGTGATTTCTCACTGACCCTTCTCTCTTTTTATTAGTTTGGTGCGGCTGGCAGGATTCGAACCCACGACCCCTTGGTTCGTAGCCAAGTACTCTATCCAACTGAGCTACAGCCGCTCCAAGCCCTCTACTATAGCATTGATTTTTAATTCAACACAAGAGGAAAAACGATTTGCGTCAAAAAATTCTTTTCAAAACTTCTCGCCGCTTTTTTCAAAAAAGCTTTGCCTGACTTTTAATCAGACTCGGAAACAGAACTCTTGACGAGTATCTACCCTCGATTTGAGATATTGAAAAAGGGCCAGCGATTAATCACAGACCCTTGTTTCTATTCTTCTTGTTTTGGTGCGGCTGGCAGGATTCGAACCCACGACCCCTTGGTTCGTAGCCAAGTACTCTATCCAACTGAGCTACAGCCGCGAAGCCTTGCACTATAGCATGACTTTCACGAGCACGACAAGAATTTGCCACATATTTGCATTACTGGACCAAGGCGGCTGCTTCGTGGCAGCGCGCGCGGCGCTCTTGATTGCCGTCGTGGTCAGCCATCTGCGCCAGCATCAGCCAGCTGCGGCGCCGCGCTGCCGCTGACATTTCGCGGTCATCACAAACCTGCTCCAGCATCAGGCGCGCCTTGCCCCACAACTGGCGCTCGGCCAGCGCATGACCCAAGGCATAGGCCAAGTACTTGTCACGGGGGAAGCGCTGCACCGACAACTCCAGGCGCTGCAGCCACTCCGGCCCCAGGCCAGGCAATACCTGAACCAAGGCCTCGGCCAGAACCATGCGCTCGTCGGCCGGCATCTCGGCCACATCGTCCCAGAAGGGGCGCAACCAGCCACGCCCATCATCAGGCGCACCCAGCAGTCCGGCGCGCTGCGCGGCCCGCGCAGCCACCAGCACATCGCGCCGATCTGCGCCATCCAACTGCAGCCAAACGGTACGGAGTTGATCCACATCGCGTGCACCATCCAAGGCTTCAAAAGCCAAAGAACGAAGCAAGCCCTGGGCCGCCACCTTGGAGAAACCCTGGTGCTTGGCCAGCAGTCGAGCGGTACGCAAAGCTTCGAGGGACTGCTTGGCCAAGCGACTAGCCTGAAGCTTCAAGCGCAGGGCCTGCGTGCGGCGTGCCACGCCGGGGCTCAAATCCGTCAGCAACTCAAGCGCCCGGCTAGCATCACGGTCATCCAAGGCCCACTCTGCGGCCAACAACAAGGCCCCCTCCTCTTGCGGCCGAGTGCTGGCACTGCGCCGAGATACATCAAGTGCCAGTTGTAATTGCTCATCACGCCGGCGCCGGTCTTGCAAGCGATGGGCGCTGCTTGCGGCCAGCAAATGTCCCAAGGCCAAGAAACCTGCGTCTTGGGACAAATCCGGTGTTTGCGAATGAATACTCAGGGCTCGCTGAGCCGCTTTTTGAGCGCGTCCATAACGCGCACCAAAAAACTCAGCCAGAGACTCACGCAGCGCCAACTGAGCGGTGCGCTCACGTTGAGCCAGTCGCCACTCCCGAGCACGTCGCGGCAGGCTGGTCAAGGAATGCAGGGTTTGGATCGCCGTAACAAAGGCGAAGCAACTGCCCACCAAGACCAGCAAAAACAGGTTCAAAGAGACATCCAAACGCCAGCCATTCCAGTAAAAACTGGCAAGCCCGTCATTGCGTCCCAGCACCAAGGCCGCAACAACAGCTACTGCGAAAAGCAAGACCAACCAAATGACGGTACGCATCCAGCCGCTCCCGTCTTAGCGCCCGGCCGCTGCAGCGGTCAGCGCAGCCAGCGTGTCATCCGGACGCGGTACATTGACTTGGCGCGCTTGACCCGCCACCTGGCGCATCAAGTCCGCCGCCGACGCCACCTTGCGCGAACGGGCATCAAAATAACGCCCCAACATTTCCTGAGAATCGCGCAAATCCGACTGCGCCGTATCGAACTGCCGGCTGAGCAGGGCCAGTCTTGCGTTCAACAAGCGAAGCTTCAAGTTTTCACGCAAGAAATAGGACTGATCCGGCGCCAACAGCGCAGCCTCCGGATGATCGATGCGGGTGACGCGCAACAGAGTTCGCGCCTCACCCCAGACCAAGCCGGCGCCTTCGGTGAGCGTCTTTTGCGCCTGCCGGAGCCATTCAGCAACCGAGCCACCGGCAGCCTCAGGTGCTGGGCTCGCTGCAGCAGGTGCGGCCTTGCGAGCCTGAGGTTTTTCCTCGCGCAAAGGGGTGGCCTGGGTCGCTTTGCTGTCAGCATTGGAGAGCAAGGGCAACTCGTCGAGCAGACGAACGACTTCGTCCAGCTTGATGGTCAAGGTGGAGATATCGACCACGCTGACCGCTTTGACACGCTCCAAGTCCCGCGAAACCGCACGGCGCACGCCTTCCATACGAGGCTGCTTGTAGCGCAGCAGGCGTTCATCTGCTTGGCGCAGTGTCGCAATCAAAGGTTCGGCACTGCCGGTGATGCTTGACTGCTGCAGCGCAACCCGGATCGAGGCTTCAATGTCGCCGATCACGTTTTCGTCCCTGGAGCGAGACATCGACTGGATCAAATCCTCCAACTGCCCTCGCTGCAAAGACACTTCGGCGAGCCGAGCCTCCAACAAGGCGACTTTGGCTGCGTTATCCCGGGTCAAGTCTTGAGACTGGCGAGCCAAGGCACGAGCTTCACCCGCATCCGTTTGCACGGTGGCTTGGCGCCGTACCAACTCCTGCTCCAGTGACTGCTGGCGACTCAGGCTTTGCCAGGCCAAGCCTAGCCCCGCCAAGGAGGTCAGGGACAGCACGATGACGCTTGCCGGCACCCAAGTGGGCAAGGAGGCCGGCGCGGAAACCGCAGGAGCAGCAGCGCTCGCGGATGCGACCGTTTCACTCACCGGGGCGGCAGTATCTATGGGGTTGGGATAGTTATCGCTCACAGTGAAAACGATTGTAGGCGTCACCCTTGCATCGCACGGAAGGCTTCCACCACCGAGGACGCTTCGGGTCGCGCCAAAACCACAAGCCCCAATCCCAGCGTACGCGCGCGGGCCGCGATCCGCTCATGGGTCGCAATGCAAGAAGCCCGACTCCAATCGGTCGCCGGTGGCGCCAAACCTTGCAAATTGCCAATCGCCTCGGCGCTGCTGAACAGCCAGACATGCCGCTCCGGCCTTTGCAGAATCTGCGCCAGCAGGGTTTGGCCGGAGGCATCCAAGCTGGGGCTGCGGCGCTGGTAGACATTGAAGGCCAGGGTTTGAGCGCCAGCTTCGCGCAGTCGCTCGGCCAACCATTCACGCCCCCCATCGCCTCGAAGCATCAGGCAGCGGCGCCCCTGCCAAGGCCCGCGTTGTTGAAGCTGCGGCCAAAGATGCTCCGAGTCCAGGCTGGCCGCGCCGAGCGGCGGCTGGACAATCTGATCAGCGGGCACGCCTTCGGCCAGCAAGGCTTTAGCACTGCCCGGACCGACACAGGCCGCCAGGGTTTGGGCCGGCCACACCCTCCCAGCCGGACGATGGGCAAAGAACTGCGACACGGCATTCGGACTGACAAACATCGCCATGCCCGCGCCGGGTAGTTCCTGCCAAGCCGCCGAAGCTGCTGAACCGTCGCTGGGAACAATGTCAATCAAGGGCAAGCTGAGCGCGTCAACGCCGAACTGCGCCAAGCGGCTCAACCAATCGAGCGTTTGCTGCCGAGGGCGTGTCAGAACAAGCCGGGCGCCAGACACCAAGCAGCCCTTCCTTCAGCCTTGCGGCAGATAAGCCGCGGCGCCGAGATCCCGCAAAGCCTGAGCGGCGCGTTCGCCAAAGGCCAAAGCTTCACCCACGGACCCCACTTCGGCATTCAGCGTGGCCTTGAGCAAAGGGCGATCGGTTTGCTCGGCATCGCCCAGCGCCACGTTCATCTGCAAGACTGCCCCTTCCCAATGGGCATGTGCGGCCAGGGGCATGCTGCAACTGCCGCCCAAGCTGCGCGAAACGGCACGCTCGGCCTGCGTGGCCAGCCAGGTCGGCCGATGAATCAGCCCCGCCAACTGCTGCTTCAGACGCCCAGCGTCCGCTCGAACCTCCAGACCCAGCGCGCCTTGGCCGGCGCATGGAATCATCTCTTGGGTGTCGAAACGGCTGCGAATGCGTTCCGCCAAGCCGAGTCGCATCAGCCCTGCAGCGGCCAGCACAATGGCGTCATAGCCGCCCTCGTCCAGCTTGCGCAAGCGAGTGTCCAGATTGCCTCGAAGCGGCTCAATCCGCAGATCGGGCCGCAAGGCCTTCAACTGCACGACGCGGCGCAGACTGGAGGTACCGACCAGCGCGCCCAATGGCAACTCACTGAAATGGGCATAGCGCGCAGAAACAAAGGCATCGCGCGGATCTTCGCGCTCCAGAATCGCCGCCAGCTCAAAGCCCTCGGGCAACTCCATCGGCACATCCTTCAAGGAATGCACCGCCAACTGGGCGCGCCCCTCTTCAAGTGCGGTCTCGAGCTCCTTGACGAACAAGCCCTTGCCGCCCACCTTGGACAGGCTGCGGTCCAGGATTTGATCGCCCCGGGTCGTCATGCCCAGCAGGTTGACTTTCAGTCCCAGGTCCTGCTCCAACAGGGACTTCACGTATTCGGCCTGCCAAAGCGCCAGACGGCTTTCGCGCGTCGCAATGGTAATGGTTTCACTCATGGGGCGAATGCTAGCAGGCAGGCCCACGGCAAGCGGCATCGCCGCGCCCGATGAGCCTCGCAGGCGCATTAGGCAGAGCTCCCGTTAAACCCGCTTGGGAGAACGCCGAAGAAACTGTTAAAGTCAGAAGCATGTAACTTGGTTACATCCTGGTTTCACCCTTTTGACGAGCCCCGCCATGCCGCCCAAGTCCCCAGTGTCCGCAAAAAGAGTCCCTGCAAAATCCTCCGCGCCCAAGCTGGCCGGCACCGACAAAAACCAACCGCTGATGGACGACATCCGTCTGCTGGGGCGGATTCTGGGTGAAGTGATTCGGGAACAAGAGGGCCGCGAGGTCTACGAACTGGTGGAGCGCATCCGCAAGTTGTCGGTCGCCTATCGCCACAAGGCCGATGCGCAGGCGGGCAAAAGCTTTGACAAGCTGCTCAAGAGCCTGAGCGGCGAACACGCGGTGAGCGTGATTCGTGCCTTCAGCTACTTCTCGCACCTGGCCAATATCGCCGAAGACCGGCACCATGTCCGTCGGCGCGAGATTCACGAGCGTGCGGGCAGCCTGCAAGCTGGTTCCTTGGGCTTTGCGCTGGAGCGTTTGCACGAAGCCGGCGTGCGACCCGCCGAGATTGCCAAAACCTTGCACCACGGCTTCATCTCCCCGGTGCTGACCGCACACCCGACCGAGGTGCAACGCAAGAGCATCTTGGACGCGGAACGTGCGGTGGCCGAACTGGTGGAGCAGCGCGACGCCCTGCACACCGAACGAGAAAAGCGCGACAACGAAGCGCTGATCCGCGCGCGGGTCACCCAGCTCTGGCAGACCCGCATGCTGCGCTACAGCAAGCTGACCGTGGCCGACGAAATCGAGAACGCGCTCTCCTACTACCAGTCGACCTTTCTGTGCCAGATTCCCAAGCTGTACGCCGAGTTGGAAGAAGCCCTGCCCGGCCACGACTTTCCCAGCTTTTTACGCATGGGCCACTGGATCGGTGGAGATCGCGACGGCAACCCGAATGTGACGGCCACCACATTGCGCTATGCGCTTTCGCATCAGAGTGAAGTGGCCCTGCGCCACTACCTGACCGAGATGCACGAACTCGGCGCCGAGTTGTCCATTTCCGCCCGCTTGGCCCAGGTTTCGCCAGAAATGCAAGCCTTGGCCGAACGCAGCCCGGATCGCAACGAGCACCGCATGGACGAACCCTACCGTCGCGCCTTGACGGGCATGTACGCGCGCGCCGCGGCCACCTTGCACCAGCTGACCGGCACCGAGGCACTGCGCCATGCCGTCGCTCCTCAGGAGCCTTATGCCGGCCCCGATGAACTGCTGGCCGACCTGCGGGTGATTGAGGCCTCTTTGCGCAGCCATCATGCGCAAGCCCTGATTGCGCCGCGCCTGAAGCCGCTGATTCGCGCCGTTCGGGTGTTCGGCTTCCATCTGGCCACCTTGGACCTGCGCCAAAGCTCGGACCAACACGAAGCGGTGGTGACCGAGTTGTTTCAAGCTGCCCGTATCGAAGACAACTACGCCGGCCTGAGCGAGAGCCAAAAGCGTGAGTTGCTGATGCGCCTGCTGAACGACGCCCGCCCGCTGCGTGTGCATGGCGCGGACTACAGCGAACGCAGTCGCACCGAGTTGGCCATCTTTGAAGCCGCCCGCGAATCACTGCAGCGCTTTGGCCGCGAGTCCTTGCGCCACTACATCATCTCGCACACCGAGTCGGTCAGCGACCTCTTGGAGGTCTTGCTGCTGCTCAAGGAGGTCGGCCTGCTGCGCGGCACGCTGGATGGCGCGGCGACCAGCGACCTGATCGTCTCGCCACTGTTTGAAACCATTGGCGACCTGCGCGAAGCGCCGGTCATCATGCAAGAGTTTTACGCGCTGCCAGGAGTGGCCGAGATGCTGGTGCGCAGCGGCGCCGAGCAAGACATCATGCTGGGCTACTCCGACTCCAACAAAGACGGCGGCGTGTTCACCAGCAGCTGGGAACTCTATCGGGCGGAGATTGCACTGGTGGAGATGTTTGAGGCCCTGCGCGCCCAACACGGCATCACCTTGCGCCTCTTCCACGGTCGCGGCGGCACCGTGGGTCGCGGCGGCGGCCCCAGCTACCAAGCCATCCTGGCCCAGCCCCCGGGGACCGTGAATGGTCAAATCCGACTGACCGAACAAGGCGAAGTGATTGCCTCCAAGTACGCCAACCCCGAGATCGGTCGCCGCAATCTGGAAACCCTGGTGGCGGCCACGCTCGAGGCGACGCTGCTGCACCCCACCAAGAACGCGCCCAAGAGCTTTCTGGAAGCCGCTCAATCACTCTCGGATGCCAGTTTCAAGGCCTATCGTGGCCTGGTCTATGGCACCGAGGGCTTTGCCGACTACTTCTTCGCGGCCACGCCGATTCGGGAAATTGCCGAGCTGAACATCGGCTCGCGTCCGGCCTCGCGCAAAGCCACACGCGCCATCGAAGATCTGCGCGCGATTCCCTGGGGCTTCAGCTGGGGCCAAAGCCGTGTTGCCTTGCCCGGTTGGTGCGGTTTCGGTTCTGCGGTGATGGGCTTCCTGGGGGCCGAGGGCAGCGAGCAGTACTCGCAAAATCTGGCCTTGCTCAAGCGCATGCTCAAGCAGTGGCCCTTCTTCCGCACGCTCTTGTCGAATCTGGACATGGTGCTGGCCAAGACCGATTTGGGCATCGCCGAGCGTTACGTGGATCTGGTCGAGAACAAGCGCCTGGGCAAGAAAATTTTTGCCGCCGTTCAGCAAGAGTTCAATCGCACCCAGTTGGCGCTGAACCTGATCACCGGCGATGCCCAGCGTCTGGCCGGCAATCCGGCGCTGGCACGGTCCATCGAACATCGATTCCCCTACATCGACCCCTTGAACCATTTGCAGGTGGAGCTGATGCGTCGTTATCGCGCCGTCCCCGCGGAGAAACGCGCAGAAGACACGGCCATGGAGCGGGTGCAGCGCGGCATCCATTTGTCGATCAACGGTATTGCGGCCGGTTTGCGCAATACCGGCTGAGCGGCAAGGTTCAGGCCCTTCCCCACCGGGGAGGCTTCACCCAGCCAACATAGGCCGTCGCATGACGGCCTTTGTGCTTTCTGGGTGGCACCTTCTGAGCGCGCCTATCGTTTGCGCCAGGGCCGCCCTCGTTGATCAACATCGCAGAAGCTACCCTCAAGCCACTTGCGGCGCAGCCGATAAGCCAAAGGTCAGTCAGCCCGATGGAGCCTCCCTCATGGACCTGTCCAACACCTCTTTGGTCAAGCAAGCTGGATCGGCCACACCCGGTTCCGTGCAAAACGAAGTCCAGCTCACGGTTCTCAAAAAGGCCATGAAACTGCAAGAGCAAGGGATCATGGAGCTGCTCAACGCGGTCCCACCCTCCCCGCCGTTGGCCAGCAGTGGAAGCCTTGGCACACGGCTGAACACCTACGCCTGAGCAGAGTCACACAGCTTCCCACGCTTGCTTTTTCGCGTTGAACTGTTCGCACGGGACAGCTCGTCCGGTAAGCTCAAGCCTGCACACGACCCGTTTGAAGCCGCTGAACCCCGGGGCGAACCCGAAGTTTCAGCGCATCGTTCAGCTTACCGTTCAGCTTACCGTTCAGCTTACCGATCAGCGATAAGGGCAGGCCATGCACGTCGAGACTCCGTATTCCCGCATTGAAGCGCTGGTGGTGGACGATATGGCCACCCAGCAGACCACCTTGCGAGGACAGTTGGGCATGCTGGGCATCGGCAAGATCGATGCAGCCGGTTCGGCCGAAGATGCACTGCGCATGATTCGCAGCAAGGCCTACGGCCTGATCTTGTGCGACTACAACCTCAACCATCGCACCGACGGGCAGCAGCTGTTTGAATTGTTGCGCGAGCAGCAGTTGCTCAGCCCCGACTGCCTGTTCTTCATGATCACCGCAGAGAGCAACTACAACTCGGTGGCGGCGGCCAGCGAGCACATGCCGGACGCCTATCTGCTCAAACCGATCACGGCCGGCGATATTGAAGACCGGCTGAAGAACCAGCTCGACAAACGCCAAGCCTTGCTGGAAATCAACCGCCAGTTGAACAAGAAAGACCTGGGCGCTGCCTTGAACGCCTGCGATACCTTGCTGGGAAAAAAAGATCGCTGGTTCATGCATGCGCTGCAGATCAAGGGCCAGGTCTTGCTGGACTTGGGTTGCCCAGATGACGCCAAGAAGGTCTATCAAGACGCCTTGAATCTGCGCGCTGGGCTGATGTGGGCGCAGATTGGCATGGCCCGTGCGGCCAAGGCGAGCGGCAAGTTTGAAGAGTCCAAGCGCCTGGCCGAAGAAATCCTGGAGAGCCGCGAAGGAGCCAAGTGTTTGGCTGCATTCGATCTGCTGGCCGGCTCGCAAGAAGCGCTCGGCGACGCGGGCGCTGCCCTCCAAACGCTGAAGCAGGCGGCCCAGGTCGTACCCTCGGCCAAGCGCCTGCGTTTGCTGTCTGAAAGTGCCTATCGCAATGATGATCTGGCGACCGCCAAGGCCAGTCTGGCCAAGGCACTGAAATCCAGCCAAGGCGCCATGACGGCCAACTCGCAAGACCTGTTGGGTCTGGCCCAAGCCCAGATCGATATGGGCGAAGCCAAAGAGGCCTTGGAAACTTTGAGCGAAAGCGCGCTGCGCGGCCTGCACAAGCCCGAATTTGACACCGTGGTGCAAGCGCTGCGCGCCCAGGCCCATGCGCTGCTGGGCGAGCACGGACTGGCCCAGAAAGAAGCCAACCAAGCTTTGCTCGGACTGCGCCATGGCAAGGCCGACTTTGCTACCGTGGCGGTGGCGCGTGCCGCTTTGCAAACAGGGCAAGTAGATGCCGGACTGGCCCTCTTGCGCCAATCGGTCAGTGCCGATCATGAGAACAGCCGTATGCAACAACTCATCTGCAAGGCCTTGACCGACACCGGCCATGCCGAGCAGATCGAGGTGATGGTTCGAGCCGCCACGCAGGGCTTGAAAACCCGCTTGTTCGAGGCCAAACGCCTGTTGCGCAGCGGCGAGTTGGACGAAGCATTGAAAGCCATCGAAACCGAGCTGGCCGAGTACCCGGACAACACCACCGTGTTGCTGGAATGCGCGCAAATGAACTGCATGTCCTTGCGCTTGAAGAAAACCGCCGATGAGGGCCGCATCAATCAAGTGCGCGACTACCTGGCCCGACTGGAAAAGCTGTTGCCGGCCAATGACCGCGTCGCGCAGATGCGGCGCTACCTGAGAGAGACGCTGGCTGCGCTGCAAGGCCAGGGGGCATTCGAGATCAGTTCAAGCCGCTCATCTGAGGGCCACTCGGGCCTGGGCAAGCTGAGCCCATGAATCGGGAGTTGCTGGCCCTCTTTGTCCATGACGTCAAGAACCAGCTTGGCGTCTTGGAGGCCGAGTTGAGTCTGCTGGAGGCGGCACCGGACCGCCCGCGCGCCCACCGCGCCCACCAGCATTGCGCCCAACTGCGCCAGCGCCTGATCGCCTACCTGACACTGTACGGTTCGGCGGACAAGCATCTGTACGCACAATGCGCCGATGAGTCCCCTCAAGAGTTCTTGAACAAACTGCTGCGCGTGGACTCTCGCCCCGACGGCGCACCGTTGCGGATTGCTCAACCCCTGATGGCCCCCCCGTTCTGGTACTTCGATGCCCGTCTGGTGCTGCTGGCCATGGAGGCGGCGCTGCACAATGCCTGGCGCTTCGCGCGCAGCGATGTGTGTCTGGATGCGCGTGCCGTCAACGGTTTCTTGGTGCTGTCGGTCGAGGACGATGGGGGCGGTCTGGGTTGCGCCGACCCGTCGGCCCAATCGTCCACGGGACTGGGCATGGAGCTTTGCGCCGCCGTGGCGCGCGCCCACCAACTCAGCGATCGCCCGGGGCGAGTCCGCTTGACCGGCCGACCTCAAGGCACGGGGACTCGCTTCGAGATCTGGCTGCCTTGAGGCCCGCCCGCCGAAACCTCCGCGAGCACAGCCAGCATTGGCGACACCTCATCAACTGCCTTGCGCGGCCAAAGCCTCTCGCACCGCAGCCACCTGCCGCCTGGAAACAGCCAACCAGACATTGACCCCAGCGATACGAACGGCCCACCCTTCGCCGGCCTCCGTGCCGGGCGGCTCCTCATCGGCGCCGGGGCTCGGCGCATGCCGCTCCAACTCTCGCACCGCAGCTTTGGCCACCAAAGCGTTGCGGTGCACACGCAGGAATCGATCCCCCAGTCGCGGCTCCAGATCGGACAAGCTGCCGTCCATCACCAAACTTTGGGTGGCGGTGCGCAGGGTCAGATACTTCAACTCGGCCTTGAAGTACAAAACCTCAGACAGGGGAATGCGGAACAAGCGTCCCCGGTCGCTGACATTGATGACGGCCTCGTCATCCGCCGGCGCCGCCCCGCTCGCAAGGGCGGGGCGAGACTGCACCGCCGCTCGTTCCGCCAAGCGCTGCGCCACACGTTGCAGCGCCGCCTGCAGGCGCTCGCGGCGCACCGGCTTGGTCAGGTAATCGATCGCCTCCAGATCAAAAGCGCGCAGCGCATGTTCGACATGCGCGGTGACGAACACAACGGCCGGGGAGCGCCCCCCTTGCTCCACCTGCTGGCGCAGCGCGTCGGCCAATTGCAGGCCATCCGGACCCGGCATTTGCACGTCCAACAAGACCAGATCGCACGCATGCTCACGCAGCCACTGCTGAGCCTGAGACGCTGAGGCGGCCTCTGCCTCCACCACCACACGCGGATCCACACAAGCTTCCAGCAAGCTGCGCAAACGCAGACGCGCCAAGGGCTCGTCATCGACCAGCAACACTTTGAGCACAGGCGCCAGGGACATGGGCCACACCTCCAAGAATCAGACCATCAATGCGGCAAAACAATCCGCGCCGAGAACTGCCCCTCATCCAGACTCAATTCAAAACGGGCGGCCACATCGTGCATCAGGCGCAGGCGCTGACGGACATTGCGCAAAGCCAAGCCATGGCCAGTCGTCCGCGCGGGCAATCCAACGCTGTTGAGCACCAAAATTTCGACCTCACTGCCGATTCTCCGGGTGCGGATCTGCAGGTCACCGCCGCCGTCATTGGGCTCCACGCCGTGGCGCACCGCATTCTCCACCAAAGGCTGGAGCAGCAAAGGCGGCACTCGAGCGTCACCGGCCGCCGCATCGAGCTGCCAGTGAATGCGCAGCCGTTCACCAAAGCGGATCTGCTCGATATCGAGGTAACGTCGCGCCAACTCGATTTCCTCATCCAGACTGACCACCGTGCTGGAGTCGGCCAGGGCCACCCGGAAGAGCTCGCTCAAGTCTTCCAGCAGACCCTCGGCTTTTTGCGGATCCAGTCGCACCAAGGCAATGGCGCTGTTCAAGGTGTTGAACAAAAAATGGGGCCGAATGCGGGCCTGCAACTCCACCAGTTGCGCCATCGCGTCGGCAGGCCGCTGCAAACGCTGGCGCTGCTTCAGCCACGCCCATAGCAAACCCGCTGTCGCTGCGCCCGCCAAGCCCAGGCTCACCCAACGAAACGCGCCGGTGGGTTCCTGGCTGGCGAGGTTCAGCAATTGCCAGCCCAGCAAGGCGCAAAGCGAGCCCAAACCCATCAAGAGCAAGCCCTGCCAGGGCTCGGCCAAGCGTGCCAACACGCGTTTGGCCGCGCACACCAGCAGCAGCCACAAGAGCAAGGCCGACAAGCTGACCACGGTGCTCACCGCCATCGCCTGCATCCACTGAGCAAAGCTCTTCACCGCCAGCGCCAGCCCCAAAGCCAGCAAGCCCTGCACGCCCAGGACAGCCCGCAACACCAGACCCACATGGCAAACATCAAACACCCGCGCCGCATCAAACAAGGGCGGCAACTGCGCTTGCCCAGGCCCTTGAGAGTCACCGATGCGCGGCTCGAACAAACGATTCACTGATTCATCACCGTGCATCTCCCGATCTGGCCCTTGGCCGAGGTCGGACTTCGATGCAGGTGTTGCGGCCTGCTTTGTCGCTGAACGCTGTGCTGGGAACATGCCTGCCCTGGGAGAGAACGAGGGCCGAGGCGAGAGTGTCGGCCTCGGGTCGATAGAATCCATCTACCCCGAATTGTCAGTCATTGGCTTCGCCACTCAGGAGACAAACGCTCCTGGCGCTTACAAAGCCTGGCACCGATGACCGTCCAGCGCAGCAATGCTGGAAACCTCGAACCAACGCCCTTTCAGGTCCGTTCAGGCCTATTCACGCTCAATCCGCCTCCGCCCGCCGCCATGTCCTCCATCTCGAACAATCCCCTCGCCAACAAAGCCCAAGCCTGGTCTGCCCTCTTCTCCGAGCCCATGAGCGATTTGGTCAAGCGCTACACCTCAAGCGTGTTCTTCGACAAGCGCATGTGGGCGGCCGATATTCAAGGCAGCTTGGCGCACGCCGAGATGCTGCATGCCCAGGGCATTCTGAGCGCAGAAGACCATGCTGCCATTGAGCGCGGCATGGCGCAGATCAAAAGCGAAATCGAAGCCGGCCAATTCGAGTGGAAGCTCGACCTGGAAGACGTGCACCTGAACATCGAAGCCCGCCTGACCGAACTGGTCGGCCTGGCCGGCAAGCGCCTGCACACCGGCCGCAGCCGCAATGACCAGGTGGCCACCGATGTGCGCCTGTGGCTGCGCGGCGAAATCGACGAATTGCAAGCGCTGCTCAGCGCCTTGCAACTGGCCCTGATCGAAGTGGCCGAGAAAAACGCCGAGGTCATCTTGCCCGGCTTCACCCATTTGCAAGTGGCACAGCCGGTGGCTTTTGGTCACCACCTCTTGGCCTATGTCGAAATGTTCGCGCGCGACGCCGAGCGCATGGCCGATGTGCGCCGCCGCGTCAACCGCCTGCCGCTGGGCGCCGCCGCGCTGGCCGGTACCAGCTACCCGCTGGACCGCGAGCGCGTGGCCAAGACCTTGGGCATGGAAGCGGTCTGCCAAAACAGCCTGGACGCGGTGTCGGACCGCGACTTCGCCATTGAGTTCAGCGCCGCCGCTTCGCTGGTGATGGTGCACATCTCGCGCCTGAGCGAGGAACTGATTCTGTGGATGAGCCAGAGCTTTGGTTTCATCGATCTGGCCGATCGCTTCTGCACCGGCTCGTCCATCATGCCGCAGAAGAAGAACCCCGATGTGCCCGAGTTGGCGCGCGGCAAGACCGGCCGTGTGGTTGGCCATTTGATGGGTCTGATCACCTTGATGAAAGGCCAGCCGCTGGCCTACAACAAGGACAACCAAGAAGACAAAGAGCCGCTGTTCGATACCGTGGACACCCTCAAAGACACGCTGCGCATCTTTGCCGAAATGATGGGCGGCTTGACGGTCAAACCCGAAGCCATGGAGCGCGCTGCGCTGAAGGGTTATGCCACCGCCACCGACCTGGCCGACTACCTGGTCAAAAAGGGCTTGGCCTTCCGCGACGCGCATGAAATTGTTGCCCACGCGGTCAAGACCGCCATCGGCACCGGCCTGGACTTGTCCGCCCTGCCGCTGGCCGAGCTGCAGAAGTTCGATGCGCGAATTGGCGAGGATGTGTTCGAGGTCTTGTCACTGCGCGGCTCGCTGAATGCGCGAAACATCCTGGGCGGCACCGCGCCGGCGCAGGTTCGGGCGCAGGTGGCGCGGCATCGGGCTCGCTTGGGCTGACACGCTAAAAAATCGGACATCGGTGCCGGCATAGCAAAAGGCCTTTCGCTGCGGAGTAGCGAAAGGCCTGCTTGAACGACAGCGCCCAGAACGGGCGCTGTGAACTCAAACTCAACTCAAACTGTCGTCTTGCTGCGGCGCCGGAACGCTGCCGGCACCATTGTGCCGGCCAAGGCAAGCAGCACCAAACCAAACGAGGCGGGTTCGGGCACCGTGGCACAACTAGCTTCACCTACGGATATGCAAATGCTTCCGACCTCAACATTCAGCGACTGGGCGTCAAGCCCGACAAAATTGCGCTGATCGTCAAGATTGGCTCCCAAGCTCAAAAAGCTTGCCCCAGATGACTCGCCCTTCAGCGTCAAACTGCCGAGTGAAAACTCATCGGCCTGGTTCGCAAGTTCAGCATCTTTGAGCACCGAAAAGTACTGCAAGCCGATATTGCCTGGTTCCTTGGTGTCCATGACGCATTCGGCTCCCAGCCCCAAGGCATTGCACGCTGGTACGAAATCCCAATCCGTTGCGGACAAAAACGAGGAATTCCAGATGAGGTTGATATCTAAGGCAGAGAGGATTTCCGTATCCAGACCACTGATCTTGACATCGACCTTGATGGATTCACCGAGATTGACGTTGAATGCCGACGGAACAAAACTCAGCGTGATTGCTGAATGCGCAGCGGAAGCGCAAAACAAAGACGCAGCGGCAAGCGCCAACGCGGAAGCAAGTTTTTTCATGATGTACCTTTAATTTGTTTGAATGAGTAAAGCGTGATCAGCCTGGAGGGGCTTCTGCGGCGCAACTGGTCCGGGTGCATCGCAAGGTGCAGGCGCGCACGTCATTGATGGTGATCTTGCCGTCGGCATTGGCATCCCTCGGGTCGTTGGCCACGGGCACTTGGCCGATCGCGTTGCGGATCAAGCTGAGGTCAGCGATATCGATGTCCCCATCTTTGTCGACATCACAGGCCAAAGTCTTGGTCCATGTCTTGGTGGCGTTGTCGTTCAGGGTCCCAACCGAAGCCACGATGGTGTCCAGGCCTCCATTGACACCCGAGTAGCAGAACTGCGCGACGCCATTGGCCGCTGCGTTGACAAAGCCCGTCTTGGTATTGGCGCCCGTGACGCTGAAGTCCACACGCACGCTGGGCACCGCCACGCCGTTCTTGTCACGCAAAGTGGCGTTGACACATTGCTGAGTGTTGACCGGATGGTTTGCAGCCTTGGGAGCGAGAGTCAGCGATGTGACCACCGCGACTTGCGCAAGCGACATGCCGCCGGGGTAACCGTAGGAGTCATAACTTGCATAACCGTACATGAAGGCACCAAAGGGCAAGGGGCCAGCCAGGTTGTGCGCGCCGACCGTCACCGGGAGTTGTGCACCAGAGAAGGCACTGCCGGGAATAGCTGTGTACTTGGCTGCAGCGACGGCAACGCCGTCCAGCGTAACGCTGCCGACGGCTGCGTTCGGCACCACGATATTGATGAAGTTGATCGCAAAGCCCGAGGCCGGCGTCGTCACCGTGTAAGCAGCCAGGAACTGCTCAAAAGGAGGGATCAACATCTCAAACGGATCAGAGGTCACACCATCAAAACTCGTGCCGTTCGAGTACTGCGCCACCAACACCGGCTGAGTGGCCGTGATGCGTGCCGGGCCGGTGATGATTTGCTCGTGGAATTGACCTCGATTGAGTGTCGCCACATTCGCGCCATTGATGGTGACCATGGTGCCGTTGACGGACGCCATGATCCGGAAGGTATCGCCCTTGGTACGCGTGGCCAGCGGCATCGTCACAAAGGCCTTGCCCCAGGTCGTGGTCGGCGGCAGTTGCTCGACAATGTGGTCACAATAGGTCACGCCGACTGGAACGTTTGCGCATTGATTGCCGCCGAACACCGCTATCGGAGCCGTCGCGCTGATCAAGGAACCCGTCAAGTCCGAACTCGGAGCGCTGAGTTGGTAGGTCTGGCCCTGATTCAGAAATATCGAATACGGCACGCCGGCTGGCCTGCTGCCGACGGCAACACGCGGCGTGATGGTGACCGTCGTCCCCCCTTGGGTGCCGACAATGCCGATTTGACCGGCACCCAGCCCCCCATATCCGAGACTGATGTGCTCGGTCCCGAGAATATCGGTCGGCAAGCCCAGGTAAGCGTCGGTGGTTTGTTCCAATCGATTCAGGCCATAAACCGTTACTTCGGCGTTGGCCACGACATGAATGCCCTGGTTGGTGACGGCATCACTCGCCGTCACTTGAGCGCCTGACGGTAGCACGACGGTAGATACTGTGCCGGGCACCACCGTAAACGGCGCTGAAAAGCCGAGCCCGGGTATGCTGACCATGCCGGTTGTGGCTGTGTCGCCGGTAATGAACAGGCTCATCGCGGGCTGCCCGAGGTTCGCATTGAACATCAGCCAGAAATCAGTGCCCTTGCTATCCGACGCTGCAAATGCAGGCGAAGCGATCAATACGGCCAAGAGCGACACCCGGGCGCCAAGGCAGCGAGCCAAGCGTGGCGTTGCCTTCAAAATCGAAGCTAGGAAGCTAAAACAAGTCTGCATGCCCTGCAACAAAGGCAGGCTCGGTTCTATCGGTTTATTCATGGTCACCTCGATGAAAAGAGTGACACCAAGACGCACCCCATGGACGAGCCATCTCAATGCCTGATTGAAAACAACTTACTTCAAGGATGCACCGTTACCCCGTGCATAACATCATGACGCAGCAGCATCAAAAGTCGAGCGGACTTTAGGTTGGTAAACCATTCGCCTGTCCCCCATCAGTTAGGGGGCAAGACTGGAAAAGTGAATAACCACACGAGGGTTTGCCTGCTGCGGTTCGAACCCATGTCAACTCTGAGCTCGATTGACTTGCTCGGCCCTAGTGGCCCTGGAGTGAGGTCAGAACGAGAATCGGGCGCAGCGAAAACTCGACGCAAACAGGTGCCGTCCTGGCCGGGCCGACCCATGGCGGCGCGACAGCGCTTGTTTGACGCAGCGCAAAGGGCAGCCAATCGCAGCGACTCGCCCGGCAGTTCGGCGCGCAAAAGCCGCAACAAGCATTAAGCTGCCGCCCCATGAATACCTCAAGCCCCTTGACCTGGACCGACGAGCTGACCCTGCATCAGCCGCAGATTGACCAAACTCACCAAGAGTTCATCGACTTGATGAAGGAATTGAGTTTGAACATGCAGAGCTGCGACAGCGCGCTGCCGATCTACCAACGACTACTCGATCACACCGAAGCTCATTTCGCCATGGAAGAAGGTTTCATGGCCGCCACCGGCTTTGCACCCGACAACTGCCACAGCAAGCAACACGCCATGGTTTTGGACCTGATGCGCCAGGTCTTGGTGCACACCCACGCCGAGCAAGATCTGGAGCCCATGCGCAATCTGCTGCCCGAGCTTGAAAGCTGGCTGCCGGCCCATGTGGACATGATGGACGCCGCCCTGGTGTTCCACATGAACCAGGTGGGGTTCGACCCAGTGACGGGCACCCTGAGCCACCCGCCAGCACCGGCAGAAACCGCCATCAGCTCCTGCGGCAGCGCCAACTGCGGCTGAGCCGCGCAGCAGGCTCGGACCCGGTCGCGAGTTCCGGCCGCTGCTGACAAGTCCTGTCAGCAGTAAGCCCCGACAATACGGCATGGCCGCTCTACCCTCTCTCACGCTGGATGATGCCGCCGTCGAACCTGACGAACCGGCTCGCTCTTCCTTGCCCGAGCGCTTGATTGCGCATTTGGACATGGACGCCTTCTATGCCTCGGTGGAGTTGCTGCGCTACCCGGAGCTCAAGGGCCAGGCGGTGGTGATTGGCGGCAGGCGCATGCATGAGCCGGTGATGCAAGCCGACGGCACGCGCCGTTATGCCCGGTTGCGTGACTACACCGGGCGCGGTGTCATCACCACCTCGACCTATGCGGCACGCGATCTGGGTGTTTTTTCTGGCATGGGTTTGATGAAGGCAGCGCTACGCGCCCCGGACGCCATCCTCCTGCCCACTGACTTTGATGCCTACCGCCACTACTCCCGCCTGTTCAAAGCCGCAGTGGCGGAGTTGGCGCCGGTGATTGAAGACCGAGGCATTGATGAGATCTACATCGATTTGAGTGACATTCCCGGGATACGCGAGCCGGTGGGACATGATCCGATGGGCGGGGTGCGCGCGGTGGCTCGCGAGATCAAGAACTCGGTGGCGCGCGCCACCGGCCTGAGTTGCTCGATTGGCATCACGCCGAACAAGCTGCTGTCCAAGATCGCCTCCGATCTGGACAAACCCGACGGCATGACCTTGCTGCTGGCGCCCGAGGACATCCCCACGCGCATCTGGCCCTTGGGCGTACGAAAGGTCAATGGCATTGGGCCGAAGGCGGCAGCCAAGCTGCAAGACCTGTCGATTGAAACCGTCGAACAGCTGGCCGCGGCCGATCCGCTGCTGCTGATTTCGCAGTTCGGCAAGAGTTTCGGCGCCTGGCTGCATGAAGCGGCCCATGGGCGTGATTCGCGACCGGTCGTGACCCACAGCGAGCCGGTCAGCATCAGCCGCGAAACGACTTTTGAGCGGGATCTGCATGCCGTCCATGACCGCGCCGAGTTGGGCGCTATCTTCACCCGCTTGTGCGAACAGTTGGCAGGCGACCTGATGCGCAAGGGCTACCAGGGGCGAAGCATCGGGCTGAAGCTGCGTTTCGAGGGCTTTCACACGGTGACTCGAGACACCACGCTCGACCTGCCCACCCAAGATGCGCAGACCATCCGCCGAGCCGCCGGCACTTGCTTGAAACGGGTGGCGCTGGACAAGCGCATCCGTTTACTTGGTGTACGTGTCGGCGGATTGAGTCGCCCCGGCGAACCCGAGCTGCGGCCCAAGCGGCGTCATCCGAGCAAGGCTCTACCGGCTTCGCCGGGTGAGCGCTTGCAAAACCTGCCCCTGTTTTAGCTTTTGCATCGCGGGGCCGATCGACGCAGCAGGATCACAACAGCCCCAGGCCATCACGAGCAGACAGAAACACGCCGCGCCGCTATCCTTGGCCACGTTGGGCCGCAGGCAGCGCCCGCAGCGAGGAACTTGTGACCCCCTCCAATCCAGGCCAGCCCCGTTTCCACCCGAACACGCACGCGCAATGGCTGAGCCGCCTGGCAAGAGTTGCGCAACGCCATCCGCGCCAGGCGCTTCGCCTGTATGAGCGCCTGGAGGCCCAGGCCCGCCAAGCTGAGCAATTGGCGCTGGCCTTTGATGCCTTGTATGCACACTTCAATCTGCTCGAGCATCGCGGTCGTGGTGTGCAATTGCGAGGCGCGCTGGGCCTGGCTCAGCAACAAGCCACCCAAGCGGGTTTGCATGAACAATCCGCACGTTTGTTGGAGGCGCTCGGCCGAATCGCCTATCAGATGGGGGACTATCTGGAGGCTGCGGAGAAATGGTCACGGGCCGTCGACCTCTCCCTCTTGGCCGGGGACACTCGCATCGGCGTGGCCGCTCGCATCGGCCTGGGCCAGATCCACTATGCCTTGGGCGCCTGGGACAACGGTCGGCGCTTTCACCGCGATGCGGCCTTGCTGCTGGAGCACCTAGACGACAGCTATCTTGAAGCCAAGCTGGCCATCAATCTGGGGGTTGGGAACTTCGAGAACGCGCAGATTGAAGAAGCCGAACAACAGTTTCACAAGGGCATGGCCGCAGCCCAACGCGGCGGGCATCGAGAGTTCGTGGCCGAGGCCCACTGGCAGTTGGCTCGCGCCGCCAAAGAGCGCGGGCAGATGGAACTCGCCGCGCAGGAGTGCCGATTGGCCCTGTGCTTGGCCAGCGAACTGAACCACGCATGGCTGGAAAGCGTTGCGAGTCAAACACTGACCGAAATCTCCTGGGCCCAGGGCGACCTACCCCAGGCCTTGAGCAGTGCTCAGTTCGGCCTGGAACAGGCTTTACGGATTCAGTCGCGGACCCAAGAAAGCCAAGCCCATCTTCAACTCGCGCATTTGCTGCAAGCTCAGGGCAATTTGAACGATGCGCTTCAGCATCTTTGGCAACACCTGACCCTGCAAACGGAGGCTCAGCAACTGGGCTTGCCGGAGCGGCTGTCCAAGCTGGCGCATTACGATTTATCGCGCAAGCCGCCCGAAGTCATGCTGCTGGACTTGTCGAACCAACAATGGCCGCTGAACACGCGCGATGATTTGCTCGTCGCCACACAAGAACTGGGCAACAAGGTCCGCGAGATTCTGTCTTTGGATTCGGTGCATTTTTGGTGGGCCGACGAGCAGGCCGACTGCTTGCTGCTGCAACACAGCGCAAGCAATGGGAACCGGGCCTCCGCGCCCGTCCCGCTGGAAGCGCCGGCCCGCTCCAATGCAGCACTGAGCAAGGCACAGCAACCCGACTATTGGCGCTTGCTGACGCAGCAGCGCGAACCCCTGGTGCTGGGCGACTTGACCCTCCATCCTTGCGCGGAAGAATTGCAGGACTTGTTCGCTCTTTTGCCCGCGCGCTCGCGCATCGAAGTACCTTTGTTTGTGCAGCAACAACTGCGCGGGCTGCTGTGGTTGGAGCAAACCCAGCAAACACGCGCCTGGTCCAAACTCGATCAGTTCCACGCCGGCTACCTGGCCAAGATATATGAGCGGCTGCTGCTGGGCCATGACTTGGCACGAGCGCAACAAACCCAAGCCTTGATGGAGCAGGAAAAAGCCGATGCCTTGGGTCGTCTGGTGGCCGGCGTGGCCCATGAAGTCAACACGCCGATCGGTGTCGCGGTCACGGCTGCCTCCAGCCTTGGCGAAGTGGCACAGCGCCTCGCTGAGTTGCTGCGCAACGAAAAAGTCAGCCGCATTGAGCTGCAGCAGTTGTCGACACGGCTGAGCGTTGGGCTGCCCTTGGTCGAACGCAATCTGGAGCGAGCGGCCGCCTTGATCGGCAGTTTCAAACGTGTGGCGGTAGATCAGGCCTCAGAGGCCGTCGCTGAGTTCAAACTAGCCGAGTATGTGCACAGTGTGCTGGCGGTCTTGAGCCCGGCCATCCGCAAGGCGGCTGTCAACATCAGTGTGGAAATCGACCCCGATCTCGAATTGCGCTTGGCTTCAGGCCTGCTGACCCAGGTCTTGTCCAACCTGATCATGAACTGCATCAGCCATGCCTTTGAAGACCAGCGCGGCGGACTGATCACGATCACCGCCCGTGTCGATCGCCCCACACGCCAGGTCATGCTCGATGTGGCCGATGACGGCATCGGTGTCAGTGCAAGCGTACGGGCCCGCATGTTCGAGCCCTTCTTCACTACCAAGCGCGGCAAGGGGGGCTCTGGCCTGGGCATGTACATCGTACAAAATCTGATCCAGCGCCTGGGCGGCAGCATCGAGCTACCGCCTACCGAGCGCGGCCTGTGCGTGCGCCTGCGATTGCCTATCGATGATCAGGCCTGAGCCACAAGATTTGGAAACAGCCTCAGCCCATCAAGGCTTGCGCGTTGGTAAGCGCCACAACCACCATGCGACACAGGCGCAGCAAGCAGCCGGTAGCCAAGCCAGATGCAAGGGCAGCTTGAATGCGGCGGTGATGGAGCCGAAGGCCATCATCACACTGGCCAACTGCTTGGCTCGCAGCGGCACGGCGCGGGTCGCTCGCCAGTCCCGCACCATCGGGCCGAACACACGGTGCTCAAGCAACCAGCGCTCGCAACGGGTGCTGCCGCGTGAGAAGCAAAATGCCGCCAGCAGCACCAAGGGTGTGGTCGGCAGCAGCGGCACAAAGATGCCGATGATGCCCAGAAGCAGGCTGGCGATGCCCGCCAACAACCACAAGACGCGCCACCCCATCGGACCTGGCTTGGGCCGCAAGGATTCCGGGTTCGCCGCCCCACCCAAAGAGCCTCCTGCGGCGGCAGCCAAATGGTCTGCCGTGGAATCGCTCAGGGAAGGCGGCGAAGAGGTGGGGCGGGGATTGTTCTCTGGCATCTGGGCAAGTGTAGCCAGGGTCGACCTCACGCTGCAGCCGATGCATGTCGCCATTTTCGAATGGCATTCAAGTGCTTTTCAGCGGCCGGCCTTAGCATTGCCTGTAGCCATCGCCGAACAAGACCACACCAAGACCGAGAGACAAGCATGCCCGTGATCACCTGCATTGAAGATCTGCGCGTTCTGGCCCAAAAACGAGTGCCGCGTATGTTTTACGACTACGCCGACTCTGGGTCCTGGACCGAGAGCACCTACCGCGCCAACAGCAGCGACTTCCAGGCGATCAAGCTGCGCCAACGCGTGGCGGTGAACATGGAAAACCGTTCAACCGCCACGCAGATGATTGGCGTGCCGGTGGCCATGCCGGTAGCGATCGCGCCGACCGGCTTGACCGGCATGCAACATGCCGATGGCGAAATCCTTGCGGCCCGGGCAGCTGAAAAATTCGGCATTCCCTTCACCCTGTCCACGATGAGCATCTGCTCCATCGAAGACGTCGCCCAGCACACCCAGGCTCCTTTTTGGTTTCAGCTCTACATGATGCGCGACCGCGACTTCATTGAGCGTTTGATCGAACGAGCCCGCGCAGCAGGCTGCGGGGCGCTGGTGTTGACACTGGATTTGCAAATCCTGGGCCAGCGCCACAAAGACATCAAAAACGGCTTGTCCGCCCCGCCCAAACCGACCCTGGCCAATATGATCAATTTGATGACCAAGCCCCGCTGGTGCTTGGGCATGTTGGGCACACGCAGAAGACAGTTCGGCAATATCGTCGGCCATGTCAAGGGCGTCGAGAACATGGGTTCGCTGTCCGAGTGGACCGCCAAGCAGTTTGACCCGCAGCTCAATTGGGGCGATGTGGAATGGATCAAGAAACGCTGGGGCGGCAAGCTGATTCTCAAGGGCATTCAAGACGTCGAAGACGCTCGCTTGGCGGTCGATTCGGGCGCTGATGCCTTGGTGGTGAGCAACCACGGCGGACGCCAATTGGACGGTGCCGAATCCAGCATCCACGCGCTGCCGCGCATCGTCGAAGCCGTCGGCCCGCAAATCGAGGTGCATATGGACAGCGGCATTCGCTCCGGCCAAGATGTGCTGAAGGCGCGGGCACTCGGTGCGCGCGGCTGCTACATCGGTCGCGCCTTCTTGTACGGTTTGGGTGCCATGGGGGAGGCCGGCGTCAGCAAAGCGCTGGAGATCATCCACAAGGAGCTCGACCTGAGCATGGCTTTTTGCGGCCATACCCGCATCGAGACGGTGGACCGCAGCATCTTGCTGCCGGGCAGTTACCCCGGATCCCCCCCAGCGGCTTGACTCAAGCGCCGCGCGCCAACCAATCCATGACCAGTTGCAGGCCCAAGATACCAAGCAAACCGACCAAGAGGACCACTGGGATACGAACCCACATCGGTTCAAACCAAGACTGTTCGGTTTTGTCGATTTCAACGGGCATGATCTTGACTCCAAGGGACTGAGCAAGTGTCGATGCAGGGGCCACTCGAGAGAATTCTGGCTAGCCTCTGCCTGCTTCGCGCGATGAGACCTCGCGATGCTTGAAGATTAATCCTTCTTGACGCCCTTGTCGGCCAAATACCGCACGCTGCTGCGTTTTTTTCGGACTTGAGCCCCTGAACTCCCGGGATCAGGCAACGGCAGCCGCTTGATGGATGTAGCTTCCGTGCAAGCTGTCACGCGGCATTCATGTCCACGGGGCCCAATAGCGCCAGCATCTTCGCAGTATTCAGCCAAGCTGGTAGTCCCGTGAACTCACAAGCAACGACAGACAAACGCAAAGACCAACGCGTCGAGTTTTTTCTCATCCCCGTCCAGCGCGAGCAGGTGCCGGTCTGGGTTTTCAAGCCCGCACATGAAAAGCAAGGCCATGGCGGTGTGATAGCCAACGTCAGCAAGAGCGGCTTGCAAATCCTGACCCTTGCAGAAAAGCCGCTGACGGCCCAGCACTATGAACTCAAGTTGCTGCTGGACGAGCAGCAAGGGATTGAACCCTTCAGCGCCCACATGCGTCGAGCCTGGTCCGAGTCACTGAGCACCTTGATCGACGTCAGCGGCTTTGAGTATCAAAGCACGGGAAGCTCGGCCGGGGAGTTCCTCACGGCGTTTGAGAGCTTCGCGGACCGAAAGATCTGGGTCCGCGGCGTGCTCTTGCCGCAGTAATCCGAGCCCGTCTCCAAAGCTCATCCGCCATCACCCGCCATGTGGCAACGGGCCCCTGGCCCGAACTGCCGCGCCCTCAACAGGAGAAACTCATGCAAACTTTGGCACTCGATGTGTATCTGGATTCCAGAATGGGCATGCCAACCGACCTGCCCCATGCCGGCAGCAGCTTGGAGCACCCCTTGGTGTTCGACTTGGCGGCACGCGAATTCAAGCAATGGGCGTCCATGGGCCTGGTCGAAATCCTCAGCGAGCGTCAGCGCCCAGCCTGGGGCGAAATGGTGTTCGACCAATTGAGCTTCAAGCGCCTGCGCTGAGTCCGAGTTCCGGTCGGCACCCAGCGTGTCAGGCAGGCCCCTTGATTTCGAGCAAGGCCTGTTGGGCCGAATCAAACAAATGCGGCGCCATGCCGCGCGCCTTCAGGGCCGCACCCAGCAAGCTGCGGCTGAAGCCCGCGTTGCCATAGCGGGTGACGTTCTCATAGTGGCGATCGCTCAGTTCTCGCACCATGGCCGCGTAGGCATCCGCCACCTGGGGATCCAAATGGAAGTGGTCGTAATTGACAACGCACCAGACCCGCTGACCGATGGACTCGAGGCGCCGTTCCACCTCAGCGCGGATCGCCTCCACATCATCGACGCTGCGTACCGTCATCCGCTCCAAATTGAGGAAGAGTTGCCGCGTGGCCGCGTCGTAGCTGATGCGTTCCGACAGCGGCAGCATCAGCAATCGGGCCCGTAAGCCCATGCTGCCTTCCTCAAAAATGCTGGCCAACATCGCCTGTGGCGGCTTGGGCATCAGGGGCAAAAAAGCCATCAAATCCAAAACGTCACGCTGCAGATCGAAACCGGGGGCCAACTCCTTCAGCACCAAGCCCTGTGGCTGCAACTCCAAGACGCAACGCTCGGTCACATAAAGCACCTGTTGACCGCGTCGACAAGCCTCACGCCCGGAGAAGGTGCGCTGCTCAACCTGAGCCACAAACTTGGGGCGACCCTCGCTCAAAAAGCTACCGACAAAGACAAGGCGCTTGGCGTTCTGACTGATGTTGATGAAGCCACCGGCGCCCGCCAGACGCTCGCCAAATCGGCTGACATTGACATTGCCCTCGGCGTCGGCCTGCGCCAAACCCAATACGGCCAAATCAAGGCCGCCGCCGTCGTAAAAATCGAATTGATAGGGCTGGTCGATGACCGCCTGCGTATTGACCGCCGCACCAAAGTTCAAGCCACCGGCCGGGATGCCCCCGATCACGCCAGCCTCGGCCGTCAGCGTGATCAAGTCAATGATGTGCTCTTCGGCCGCCACGGCGGCGACGCCCTCGGGCATGCCGATGCCCAGATTCACGACATCATGGGTCCGCAACTCCAGGGCAGCCCGGCGGGCCATTTGCTTGCGGGCGCTCATCGGCAAGGGGGGCACCGCACTTAGAGGCACCCGCAACTCAGCAGCAAAGGCAGGACTGTAGGGCTCGGCAAAGGTCTGCATGTGGTACTCGGGTTTGGTGGCCACAACCACCGCATCGACCAAGATGCCGGGAATCTTGACCTGCCGCGGATTGAGGCTGCCACGCTCGGCCAAGCGTTCCACTTGCACGATCACGATGCCGCCGCTGTTGCGAACCGCCATCGCAATCGACAAGGAATCCAAGGTGAGCGCCTCGCGCTCCATAGTGATGTTGCCGTCGGCATCTGCGGTGCTGCCACGCAAAAAGGCCACGTCGATGGGAAAGGTCTTGTAGAACAGAAAGTCTTCACCCTCGATATTCATCAAGCGCACAAGCGACTCGACGCTGCGCGAATTGACGGCACCGCCCCCGTGACGAGGATCGACAAAGGTATCCAGGCCAACCCGACTCAGATGCCCGGGCTTGCCTGCGGCAATGTCTCGGTACAACTGGCTGATGACGCCCTGCGGCAGATTCCAGGCCTCGATTTCGCCCGCCAAAGCCAATTTCTGCAAGGCCGGAACCAGCCCCCAGTGCCCACCCACCACGCGGCGCAACAGACCCGCGTGACCCAAATGATTCAGGCCACGCTCTCGGCCGTCACCCTGCCCGGCCGCATACACCAGGCTCAGGTTCCGCGGTCGCCCGCTTTGCAGGAACTGCGCTTCTAAGGCCACGGCCAGGTTTTCCGCAAAACCAATGCCGACAAAGCCAGAAGTCGCCAGGCAATCGCCATCATGGATCAGCGCCACCGCCTCAGCCGCAGAAACCACCTTGCCATGCTCCATGGCTTGCAGCGCGTGCAAATGCGCCTGGCGCTGGGCATGCGCCTGCCGAGGGTCAAAGCTCTGAAGCGCGGCAGACTTTTCTTGATCGGGTGTCATCACTCAGATTCCGGCAGTCAGGTGACCAGTGTCGCGCCTTTTTCACCGCAGGATCAGCCAGCGAACTCGGCAAAAAGCTGAGCCTCAAAAAACGGGGATTGGGCTGCGAAATCGCTGGAGTTTCTTCCCCGAATCACCGATAAATCTACTGACGCGAAACTTACATTGAATCAATGTAAGCCCTCAAGCAGGAGATTCCTATGACCTTGATGCAACTGACTTCGATCAAGCGTTGGCTGTTTCTGCATGGGCGTGGCCACCCGATGGAACTGCATGCTTGGGATCTCGTGCTGACCGCCTGGGTGCTGGGTTGGGTGGCCTTGCCCGGTCTCTTGTTGATTGACGCCTGGCCGTGGCTACCGCTGTGCCCCGCCGGTTTCCTACTGCCCGATGTTTATGCTCGCTGGCGAGAGCACCTTCACAGAGAGGGCCGCTTGCGTTGCGACTGGCTGACGGCGCTGTAAACATGCCCCAAAAGCAAACAAGCCCTCGCACTGCGAGGGCTTGATGTCGTTGGAACCGCCCGGCGCCTTAATGGGCCAGCCCGATCCATTCACCAGCTTGCTGGTAATTGTTGAACAGCTTGAGCGCCAATACACGCAAGTCAGGGTTGGCGCTGGCATGTCCGACGGCCAAACGCTCACAAGCATAGAGGCGGTCATACATCATGCGCGTGGGCTGCAAGGCATGCCCGTCTTGCGCCATCAGTTGCTGAAAGCGCTGCAACTCCAAGGGATCCACCGGCCCCACCAATGGGGAACCGAACTCGATCACGGCTTGCGGACGAAGTGCTGGATCCAAGGGCGCGCCACCCAACAAATAGTCAGGCCCGGCTTGCTCACGCAGATCAAAAAAAACCGGCGCGCTGAGCTGCGGATTTGGGAGCAGGTGGTAGACCTTGTTCATGACAACCTCGGCAAGGACGGGAGATGGCGACATCTTGCCGGCCGAGGTCAAAACTTAAATTGGAAAAAGCAGGCCTTTCACCCGCTGATTCGATTCAAGTTTCTCCTGCCCCCCCGAGGATCAGGTCTTGGGCAGGGTCACGCCACGTTGGCCTTGATACTTGCCGCCGCGGTCTTTGTAGCTGGTCTCGCAGACTTCGTCGCTCTCAAAGAACAGCACCTGGGCGCAGCCCTCACCGGCATAGATTTTGGCCGGCAGCGGCGTGGTGTTGCTGAACTCCAAGGTCACATAGCCTTCCCACTCGGGCTCGAATGGGGTGACGTTGACGATGATGCCGCAGCGGGCATAGGTGCTCTTTCCCAGGCACACCGTCAGCACATTGCGCGGAATGCGGAAGTACTCGACCGTGCGCGCCAAACAAAAGCTGTTCGGCGGGATGATGCAGAAGTCCCCTTCCATGTCGACAAAGCTCTTGTCGTCGAAATTCTTCGGGTCGACGATGGAACTGTAGACATTGGTGAAGACCTTGAACTCGGGCGCGCAGCGAATGTCATAGCCATAGCTGGAGGTGCCATAGCTGACGATCTTTTCACCCGCGGCATTGGCACGGATCTGGCCCGGCTCGAAGGGCTCGATCATGCCGTGCTGCTCGGCCATGCGGCGGATCCATTTGTCGCTCTTGATGCTCATCTGATGTTCCCAGGATTTGCCGCCTATTTTAGGCGCAGCCCATGGCGGCTCAGGCGCCGACTTCGGGCAAAGCCGGCGTGGTGATCTCGCCCGGGATGCTCTTGCGGGCAAACAAGGTGTACATCGTGGGTACGACAAAGATGGTGAGCAGCGTGCCCAGACTCATGCCGCCGACGATGACCCAGCCGATTTGCTGGCGGCTCTCGGCACCGGCGCCGGTGGCCAGGGCCAGGGGCAAGGCCCCCAGCACCATAGCGCCGGTGGTCATCAAGATGGGGCGCAAGCGCATCGAGGCGGCCTCGATCACCGCGTCCTTGACCTCGCGCCCCTGCTGTCGCAGTTGATTGCTGAATTCAACAATCAAGATCCCGTGCTTGGTGATCAGGCCCACCAAGGTGATCAAGCCGATTTGCGAATAAACGTTGAGCGACCCACCCGACCACTGCAAGGCCGCCAAAGCACCGACCATGGACAAAGGCACGGACAGCATGATCACAAAGGGATCGATGAAGCTCTCGAACTGCGCCGACAAGACCAAGAAGATGAACAAGAGCGCCAGCACAAACACCAAGCCGAGCGCGCCGCTGCTGGATTTGTACTCCCGCGAGACGCCATTGAGCTCGGTGGCATAACCCACAGGCAATACCTTGGCCGCAGTCTTGTCCATGAAGGCCAGGGCCTCTCCCAGCGAGTACCCCGGCGCCAAGTTCGCACTCAGGGTCACCGAGCGGCGTTGATTGAAGTGATTGAGTTCGCGCGGACTGACCGCCTCCTCCACCTTGACCAGGCTGGACAGCGGCACCATCGTGTCGCCACGGCCGCGTACAAACAACTTCTCGATCTGCTCAGGCGTGCTGCGATTGGCCGCATCGGTTTGCACCAGCACATCGTACTGGTCAGCGCCGCGCTTGTAACGCGTTACCGCCCTGCTGCCCAGCATGGTCTCCACCGTGCGCGCAATCTGATCCACCGGCACACCCAAATCGGCCGCACGTTCGCGGTCTACCGCCATATAGAGTTCGGGCTTGTTGAGTCGCAAATCACTGTCGGGCTGCACGAGGCCCGGGTTCTTGGCCATCTCGGCCAACATGCCCTGC
This sequence comes from Roseateles sp., assembly GCF_049240545.1. Taxonomy (GTDB): domain Bacteria; phylum Pseudomonadota; class Gammaproteobacteria; order Burkholderiales; family Burkholderiaceae_C; genus Paucibacter_A. Next base: position 54,048 of record NZ_JBMLSK010000217.1, read on the forward strand.
GTAACCTTGGCCAGATTGGCGTAACTGTCGCTGGTGACCACCACAAAGTTCACCGGTCGCGCGGTGAAGCCTTGCCCCAAGCTGGCCGGGGTGGTCGGAAACGCTTGCACCCCCGGCAGCATGCTGACCTGAGGCAACATCAGGCGGGCAATTTCTTGCGTCGTGCGGCTGCGCTCGGACCAATCCACCGTGCGCAGAATCGCCAGCCCCGAAGACACCCCGCCATTGCCCGAGAACAGAAAGGCGCGGTCAAACTCCGGGTACTGGGCGGCAATGCGGTCGACCGCATCCAGGTAGCGTGCGGTGAACGCCAAGGTGGAGCCGTCCGGCGCGCTGATCGGCATCACGATCACGCCGCGATCCTCCATCGGCGCCAACTCCGATTTGGTGGTGCTGAACAAATACCAGCTCGCGCCACCCGAAGCCAGCATCAACAAGACCACCAACCAACGTGCCTGCAATGCCAAGCGAAGCGTGGCCGCATAACGCTCGCTGATCCACACCAGGGCCAGCTCCATGCCACGATCAAAGCGGCTGGGATTGGCGTTGTGCCGCAGCAGCTTGCTGCACATCATGGGCGTGAGCGTCAACGCCACAAAGCCGGACACAATGACCGCGCCGGCCAAGGTCATCGCGAACTCGACGAACAAGCGTCCGGTGCGACCCGGCGTGAAGGCCAGCGGCGCAAACACCGCCGCCAGCGTCATCGTCATGGCCAAGACAGCAAAAGCGATCTCCTTGGAGCCCTTCAGCGCCGCCTGGAAGGGCTCCATCCCCTCCTCGATATGGCGGAAGATGTTCTCCAGCACCACGATCGCATCGTCCACCACCAAGCCAATCGCCAACACCAAGGCCAGCAAGGTCAGGGTGTTGACGGTGAAACCCGCCGCCGCCATCAGCGCAAATGAGCCAATCAAACTGATGGGAATCGTCACCAAGGGAATGATGGACGCGCGCACGGTGCGCAAGAACACAAACACCACCAAGGCCACCAAGACCACCGCCTCGGCAATGGTGTGATAGACCGACTTGATTGAGCGGTCGATGAAGACCGAATTGTCATTCGCGGGCAAAACCTTGATGCTGTCTGGCAAGTCGGCCTGCAACTTGGGCATCATCTCGCGCACCGCCGCCGAGACCTCCAAGGGATTGGCCGTGGCTTGGCGCACCACCCCCAAACTGACCGACAGCACGCCATTCAGACGCACCCGCGAGCGTTCACTGGAGGCTGCCTCCTCAATGCGAGCCACGTCTCTGAGGCGCACAGTGATGGCGCCGGCTTGTCGAATCATCACATCAGAGAACTCGGCAACCGTGTTCAAGTCGGTGCGTGCCGTCACACTGAACTCACGCTGCTGGCTTTCAATTCGGCCGGCCGGCACCTCCAAGTTCTGCTTGCGCAACGCGTCTTCGACATCTTGCACGGTGAGCTTGTAAGCCGCCAGGCGGTCGGCATCCAGCCAGATGCGCATCGCGTATTTGCGGTCTCCGCCGGTCTGCACATCGGCCACGCCGGGAATAGTCTGCAAGCGCGGCTTGACCACCCGATTGACCAGATCAGTGATCTCCAGCGGGCTCAGAACTTCACTGGAGAACGCGATCCAGATGGTCGGCTGGGCATCGGCCTCGACCTTGGCTACCACCGGCTCGTCTGCCGCTGTGGGCAGGCGACCCCGCACCCGAGCGACGCGGTCGCGCACATCGGCCGCAGCGTCGTCGGGATTTTTCTCCAACTTGAAGCGAGCAGTAATCTGGCTCGACTCGGTGCGTGAACTGGAAGTCAGCACCTCAATCCCGTCAATACCCGCAATCGAGTCTTCCAGCGGCTTGGTGACCTGGCTTTCGATGACCTCGCTGGAAGCGCCCACCAAACGGGTGCTGACCGTGACCACCGGTTCATCGATCTTGGGATATTCGCGCAGGGTCAAGCGCTCAAAAGCCACGATGCCCACCAGCACCAGCAGCAGCGACATCACGGTCGCAAATACCGGTCGGCGAATAGAGGTTTCAGAGATCTTCATCGAAGGCCTCTCAACGGCTGGCCGCGGAGGCTGCGGAAGTTGAAGCAGCAGCGCCCTTGCCCGCCAAGCCTGCGCGAGCCGCGCCTTGCTTGTCCACATCGACGATCTTCAAGGCCTGACCTTCGCCGCGCATCAGTTTGGCTTGACCCGCCGTCACCACCCGGTCGCCGGCCTTCAAGCCCGACAAAATCTCCACCTTGCCCGGAACGCGCAAACCGAGTTTGGCCTCGATACGCTGCGCGGTCGGCGCCGATGCATCGCCGCTCAATTTGATGAGGTACTGCTGCCCCCCCTGAGGCACCAAAGCCTCCTCAGGCACCAGCAAAGCGTTCTGATGGGTCGAGAGCAAAACGCTCACGCGCGCGAACAGACCTGAACGCAATTCACCACTGCCGGGCGCATTGGCCGGCAAACGGGCTCGCACCAACAAGGAGCGCCCATTGGCTTCGAGTTGCGTGTCCAAGGCTTCGATCTGGGCCTTGAAGCTGCGGCCCGGCAAGGCGTCCAAGGTCACCTCCACCGGCTGACCGACTTTCAAACGAGGCACCGAACGTTCCGGCAATCGGAAGTCCACCCACATGGACGAGGCGTCCTCAATGCTGACCAAGTCACTGCCATCCTTGACATAGTCTCCGACGCTGACCGAGCGAATGCCCATCACCCCATCAAAAGGCGCCCGGACCTGCATGCGGCCTTGTTGTGCCCGCGCCAAGCTCACCTGGGCCTCGGCCACATCCAAGGCCGCTTGCGCTTGGTCGACCGCACTGGCACTGACAAAACTCTGAGCCAACAACTCCTTGTTGCGCTTCAGGTTGCTGCGCGCAATGCTGGCCTGAGCCTCGGCCTGCTGCAACTGCGCGGCTTGCAAGCTGTCATCCAACTGCACCAGCACTTGCCCTTGGCGCACGCGCTGACCATCGGTGAAACCGAGTTTGACGATACGGCCGCTGACCTCGGGCTTGAGCAGGGCCGATTGGCGCGCCTTCAAGGTTCCCACCGTCTGCGCATCTTCGGGCAGTGCAAGCAATTCCACCGTGCCGACTTCGACCGGTATCGGGCCACTGGGCTTGCCTGCGTTTGGCGTCTTTGAGTCTGCGTTGCCTGGCCCTTTGCCTTGACTTGAGGGGCTGGCGGCCTGGCCTTCGCTGGGCTTTGCTTGACTCGACAGCCCCGCAGCAGGCCGAAGCTGCCACCAGTAGGCCGCAGCGCTCAGGGCAACAAGAGCGGCAAGCGCCCCAACGGTGTGAATTTTCTTCTTCAGTGTCATGCGGATCTCCGAGCGGGCACTCTAGCGCCAGTCAGTTCAATTTGTTCCATGCAGGGCATCGTCCGAGCCATGAAAGGGTCTGAAACACGCTTTCAGACCCCCAAAGCACGGCCGGTGGTCGCAAAGCGCACAAACACCCCACGGGGATCAAGTGCTTCAGCGACCGGCCACCGCCACGCCCTTGTTGGCCAATGCGTCGGCTCGCTCATTGCCAGGATCACCTGCGTGACCCTTCACCCAGCGCCACTCCACTTGATGCAATTTGCGCAAGGCATCCAAACGCTGCCAAAGCTCCGCGTTCTTGACCGGCTTGTTGTCAGCCGTTTTCCAGCCGCGCCGCTGCCACCCACTCATCCACTCGGTCATGCCCTTGCGCACATACTCGCTGTCCGTGAAAACCGTGATCTGGCAGCTGCGCTTGAGTGAAGCCAGCGCCTCAATCACGGCGGTCAGCTCCATGCGGTTGTTGGTCGTATTGGCTTCGCCACCAAACAGCTCTTTCTCGTGGCCGGCACTGCTCAACCAAGCGCCCCAGCCCCCACGGCCGGGGTTGCCCTTGCAGGCCCCATCGGTGTAGATCACGACCACAGGCTTGGCGATCTTGGGGGCGGAGGCAGCGGAGCTAGGCTGGCCGCTCGGCTCAGAGGTCGATTGATTCATGAACCTTGTTCTTTATGTTGTTGCATTGGTTGACGACTCTGCACGGCCACCGCCGGTGCGGCCGCGCGCACGGACTTGCGACTTTTATCAAGCCCCATCAAACGCATGCCATGCACGCGTTTGATGGCCTTGATGAAATAAACAGCCCCTAACACCGGCCACCAGCGGGCACCGATGGGCTCGACCCATGACCAGCGTGCCAACCAGGGGTCAGAACGCAGCGGCGGCCGGTAACAACCGAAGCGTGCGGTTTCCACCTCAAAGCTGAGCAATCGCAACCAGTCGCGCAAGCGCCAGTACCCAATGAACTCACCCTCGCGAGGCAAAAATGGCGGCTGCCTGCCGGGCAGGCCTCGGCCGAGATTCTGCCTGAGCCCCCAGGAACTGGCCGGATTCAGGCCCAAGATGACCAAGCGACCTTCAGGGCGAAGCACCCGCTCCACCTCTCGCAACAAGACGTGCGGATCGGCCGCTAGCTCCAAGGCATGCGGCAGCACCACCAGATCCAGGCTATTGCTTTCAAAGGGCAGGGCCTCAAACTCACAGAACAGGGCAAGACCTGGCCCCGCAAGCGCGGTGGCGGAATACCGATCAGTATGGTTCAAGGCCAGCCATCGATGCGGCATGCGGTTGGCCTGCAGGCCGGGCAACTCAGGTAGACCCAATTGCAAGGCATGAAAGCCAAACAGATCCACCACGGCAGCGTCCAGCTGCGCCTGCTCCCATGACAGCAAATAGCGCCCTGGCGGGGTCTGAAGCCAGGATGCCAACTCTATAATCGACGCTTCACCTGGCATGGGCATGGACGCATGAAATTGGGCATGAATTCGGGTCTGGACTTGGCTGCATGAAGCTCGAGGCGATTCCCGCCTTTGCGGACAACTACATCTGGATCCTGCACGATGGCCGCAATGCCCTGGTAGTGGATCCCGGTGATGCAGCCCCCGTACTGAAGTTCCTGTCCGAGCATTCGCTGCAGCTCTGCGGCATTCTAGTGACGCACCACCATGCCGACCATGTCGGTGGGCTGAAAGACTTGCAAGCGCATCTGCACGGTCCAATTTATGCGCCGGCACTCGAAACCATGCCCGTCGTTTGCACCCCCTGCCAAGGCGGTGATGAGATCGTCTTGCTGGGGCAGCAGTTCAGGGTGATTGATGTGCCGGGCCACACGGCCGGCCACATCGCCTATTTCCTGGCCAAGCCCAGCGACGCAAACGCCCCGCTCTTGTTCTGCGGCGATACGCTTTTTTCTGGCGGTTGCGGCCGCTTGTTCGAAGGTACTCCGGCACAGATGCACGCCTCGCTGCAAACACTGGCGACCTTGCCAGCGCAGACCCGGATCTGCTGTACGCATGAATACACCTTGGCCAATTTGCGATTTGCCAGGACGGTGGAGCCAGACAATGCCGCGTTGATCCAGTATCAACAGTGGTGCGAATCCCAACGCAGCCAAGATTTGCCGACCCTGCCCTCCCACTTGGCGCTGGAGTTGCAGATCAACCCTTTTTTGCGCTGTAACGAAGCAGCCGTTGCACGCGCCGCTGATGCTGCATTCGCAGCCCAAGCCCTCTCCGCCAACGAGCCCCATTCAACCCCCTGCATCGACGCGACAGATCGCGCGGTGCAGGTCTTCGCCCACCTGCGGCAATGGAAGAACGTGTTCAGATGAAACAAACCCTTTCGGCCTTTCATGTGCGTCCCTTGGCGCGCCTGAGCCTGCTCTTGATCACCGCCCTGCTGGGTGCCTGTGCCAGCACGGTTCCGCTGCAGGAGCCCACAAGCAGCAGTGAACGCAATGCACTGCCGCGCAACTGGGCTCAGAGCCCCTCAAGCCCCCAGACGCCCGCGGTGGCGCCAACGCAGAGCGCCGCCGCCGAGAGCAGCAACGAAGCGGCCAACCTGGCGCTGTTAGAAGACAGCCTGCGTCCCGGCGTCAAGATCGAGTTGAACGAGAACGAAGCCCAACCCGATTTGTGGGTGCGCCTGCGCAATGGCTTCGCCATGGAGAACTTGGAAAACGACTTGGTCCGCAAGGCCGAGACCTGGTACAGCAGCCGGCCGGACTACGTTCAGCGCATGACCGACCGCGGCGGGCGCTACCTGTTCCACATCGCCGAGGAAGTGGAAAAGCGCGGCATGCCCACTGAGTTGGCCTTGCTGCCCTTTATCGAGAGCGCCTTCAACCCCCAAGCACTGTCGACCGCCAAAGCCTCGGGCATGTGGCAATTCGTACCAGCCACCGGCCGAGACTTCGATCTGAAGCAGAACATTTTTCGCGACGACAGGCGCGACGTTTTGGCCTCAACCCGCGCGGCGCTCGACTATCTGGGACGCCTGCACAAGATTTTTGGCGACTGGCATTTGGCGCTGGCCGCCTACAACTGGGGCCAAGGCAATGTTCAAAGAGCGATCGCTCGCAACCAAAAGGCCGGGCTGCCCACCGACTACGAAAGTCTGAGGATGCCCGATGAAACCCGCTACTACATTCCAAAACTGCAAGCGGTCAAGAACATTGTGTTGGCGCCGCAGAAGTTCGCATTAACGCTGCCGCCTGTGGCCAATCACCCCTTCTTCTTGAGCGTCAATCTCGACCGCGATATGGATGTGGACCTGGCTGCGCGCCTGGCAGGCATGAGGGTGGAAGAGTTCAAGCAGTTCAATCCACAGATGAACAAACCGGTGATGCTGGCCGCCGGCACCAACCAAATCCTTCTGCCCTACGACAACGCCCGAACCTTTGCTCAAGCACTCGCCGCCCACCGCGGCCCGCTGGCCAGTTGGACCGCCTGGTCCGTGCCCAGAACCATGAGTCCGCAAGCGGCGGCCAAGGAAGTCGGCATGAGCGAAGCTTCGCTGCGGGAAATCAACAAAATCCCGCCTCGCATGCTGGTCAAGAAAGGCTCCACGCTACTGGTTCCACGCGCCGCGCATCGAATCGAGGATGTTTCGGAACATTTGGCCGACCACGCCGCCATCAACCTGGCCCCCGACACACCGCCGCTGCGCCGCCTGAGCCTGAAGGCAGGCAAGAAAGACAGCGTCGCCTCGGTGGCGGCGCGCTACAAGGTCAGCCCAGCTCAAGTCGCCGAATGGAACAAGGTCGGCGTCAAATCGACCTTCAAACCTGGGCAAACCGTGGTGGTGTTTACCGCGCCAAAGGCGTCAACCAAGCGAGTCGCCCAGGCAAAATCCAACAGCAAATCATCTGCTGCGGCGAAACCCGCCAAGTCCGTTCGCAAGCCAAGCAGCGGGCGTGCCGTGGTGGCTTCGGCATCGCAATCCAATGGGACTGCTCGGCAAATGACGCGACAGTAAGAGGCGCTCAAGGCGCGCTGAAAAACAAGGCCACGCTGCAGCCCATGCCAAGGAACCAAAGGCCCGAACGCAGTGTGGCGAAGTCAGCCAGATAAGCAGCGATATAGGCCACGCGGGCGGCGATGAAGCCCATCGCGAGTGCATTGACCCATTCCTGCGGCGCTTGCAATTGCTGCGCCACCAACACCCCGGCAATGAACAGGGGCAAGGCCTCAAAGCTGTTCGCCTGCGCCGCATTGGCGCGGGCTTGACGGCCGCTTTGTTGAGCCAACCATGCCCGCGGATTGTGGTTGTCGTATCCGCCTTCTCGGCGCGGACGACCAAAGCCTCCGGACTTGGCAAGCCCGGCACAAACAATGGGCAACAGACAAGCCACGATGATGCAGTAATGGGCGATGGTCATCGCGTCTCCCTTGCTTTGAAAAAAGTTAACACGGGCGCTGCAAGTCAGGGCGCACAACAGTGGGCCTCGACCGGCTAACGTCGATCGACCAGGGCATGAGCGATCGTGCCCAAGTCCACATACTCGAGCTCACTGCCCACCGGAACACCCCGCGCCAAGCGTGTGGCCTTCAATCCGCGTGCGCGCAGCGCTTCAGCCAGCACATAAGCTGTGGCCTCGCCCTCTGCGGTGAAACTGCTGGCCAAGATGACTTCCTCAACCCCGGTTTCCGCAGCGCGTTGAAGCAATTCGGCCGCACCGATCTGCCCCACGCCGACACCATCCAGCGGGCTGATTCGCCCCAAGAGCACAAAGTAATAGCCACGGTAGGAGTTGCTACGCTCCAAAGCCGCCTGATCGGCCGGTGATTCCACCACACAGAGCAGCTTGGGATCGCGTGCCGGATCCGCGCAAATCGTGCAGATCTCTGTTTCACTGAAGGTATGGCAGCGCCGGCAATGGCCGATCTGCTCGGCCGCTGACCGCAGGGCGGTCGACAGTTGCTGCGCGCCCTCGCGATCATGCTGCAGGAGGTGGTAAGCCATGCGCTGCGCCGACTTCTGCCCCACGCCGGGCAGGCGCTTGAGCGCCTCGATCAGAGTTTCAAGTGCCGCCACCGATCAGGTCAATCGCATCAGAAGGGGAACTTCATGCCCGGGGGCATGGGCATGCCTGCGGTCAACTTGCCCATCTTCTGCGAGCTGACCTCTTCGGCACGACGCACCGCGTCATTGAAGGCTGCGGCAACCAAGTCTTCCAGCATGTCTTTGTCATCCGCCAGCAGGCTCGGATCAATGGTGACGCGCTTGACATCGTTCTTGCAGGTCATCAAGACCTTCACCAAACCGGCGCCCGACTGACCTTCCACTTCCACGGTGGCCAGTTCCTCTTGCGCCTTCTTCAAATTGTCTTGCATGGCCTGCGCTTGCTTCATCAGACCTGCCAGTTGACCCTTCATCATTGCCGTACTCCTCGGTTATCAGATTCAATAAAAACACTCACCGCGCCACTGCGGGCGAGGCGAAAAAAGATGCGCTGTCAATGCGTGCGGATGGACCCGGGCACGATACGCGCCGTCTTGAACTGCGCCAACAAAGCCTGACCCAACGGGTCCTTGATGACGATTTGCTCGAGCGATCGCTGCCGCGATTGCGCCTGCGCCAAATCGCGCAATGCAGGCGAGTCCTGTGCCACGCCGGCCTCCATTTCAATCAAAACTGGGCGCTGCAAAAGGGCGACCAAGGCCGCCTGCAACTTGTCCCGCAGGGCGGGTTGGCGCAGCGATTCACGCTCAACGCGCAAGCGCCAAAGCCAAGTCTCACCTTGCTCTTCAAAGCCCACGCATTCTGAACGCACCGCTAACTCACGGGTCAGCGCGGTCAAGCCCAGAGGTTTGACTTGCTCGGCCCAGCGCTCACCCAAGGCCGTGGGAATCAAGGGAACATCTTCACCCGCTGTTGAAGCATAGGCCTGACGCTCAGCAGTTGATCCGCCCTGCGATGAATCATCGGCCTCGGCCTCACCCTCGTCATAGGCCATGGCGCTCGAGGTCGCCATGTCATCGTCATCGGGCGGAGGCATGTCCAGCCAAGGCGGCACCTCATCACAGGCCGACTGACGCGGGGCATCCGCGTCGGCTTTGGCTGACAGCTCGGGCTCGATCGCACGCGGCCGCAGCCGCGCACTGAAGTCTGCGCTGGGCACAGCGCGCCCCACAGCAGGCCGTGCTGGCTGTGCACTCATTTCGGCGGGAGCGGCCACAGGATCTGATCCAACAACTTCGGCCTGCGCTTGGGCGATAGGCTCAACGATAGGCGCTGGGGCTATCTCGCCCACGACCTGTCCCGCTGCGTCAGTCTCTACGTCAGCCTCTACACCGGCGTCTGCAACAAGCGCAGGTGCCGAAGCTTCGGAAACAGAGGGGGCCGGCGGTGTCCGTGAAGGCGCAATGGCCGCCACCTGCTGTGACGGTAGCGGCGCGGGTACGGTCGCCACGGCAGCCTGCGGGCGTAGCAAAGGAGCACTCACTTGTGCAGCTTGCGCGGATGGCGCAGCTGACCTCACCGATGCAACCGGCGCTGCACTCACACCCCCCGAGGGGCTGCCCGCCAATTTGACACCCGACCTAGCCATCTGACTTGAGTTACCGCCTGAGCCCTTCACCCCACTCGGGCGAAAGCTCAACATGCGCAAAAGTACCATCAGCAGGCCTGCATATTCATCCGGCGCCAAGGCCAACTCTTGCCGGCCATGCAAGGCCATGCTGTACATCAGCTGAATCTCATCAGCCGGCAATAACGCTGCCAAACGCTCAGCCTCAGCGGTATCTGGATCCTGCTCATCCAAGGCCCCTGGCGCAGCCTGAGCCACCGCCATCTGCTGCAGCAAGCCTGCCAGATCTTCCAAGGTGCCGGCTGCCGAGAGGCCCAAGCTACGCAAGCCATCGGCCTGCGCCACCACATCGGCACCATTGGCAGCGATCAAGGCATCCAGAATCGCCACGACATGGCCGCGATCCACGCTGCCCAACATCTGGCGAACCCCCTCTTCCACCAGGGATCCGGCACCAAAGGCAATCGCTTGGTCGGTCAAAGACAGGGCATCGCGCATGGAGCCTCGAGCCGAGCGCGACAACAAACGCAAGGCCCCAGGGTCGGCCGGCACGTTTTCTGCCTCCAGGACCTGGCGCAAATGGCTCAGCACCGTCTGCGGCGCCATCGGGCGAAGATTGAATTGCAAACAACGAGACAGCACCGTGACTGGCACTTTCTGCGGATCGGTGGTGGCGAGCACGAATTTCAAATAGTCCGGCGGCTCCTCCAAGGTCTTCAGCATCGCGTTGAAGGCGGTGTTGGAAAGCATGTGCACTTCGTCGATCATGTAGACCTTGAAGCGCCCCATCACCGGCTTGTAGACCGCCTGATCCAGCAACTGAGAAATCTCTTCAACCCCGCGATTAGAGGCCGCGTCCAGCTCGATGTAATCGACGAATCGGCCTGCATCGATATCGCGGCAGGCATCACAAACGCCGCAAGGCTTTGCGGTGATGCCGCCTTGCCCATCCGCCCCGGTGCAGTTCAGGCTCTTGGCAAGAATCCGCGAGACCGTGGTCTTGCCCACGCCCCGCGTGCCGGTAAACAGATAGGCGTGATGCAGCCGCTGCTGCGTCAGCGCATTGGCCAGCGCCTGCACCACATGCTCCTGACCCACCAACTCCTCAAAGCTGTGGGGACGATACTTGCGCGCGAGAACCTGGTAACTCATGGCGCAGGATTCTACGGGGGCCGACTCCACCTCTTTGGCAAGACCAGTCGAACGAAGGCAAAGAAAGGTTTGAATGCGCTCGGCGGAATATGGCCGCGGTCTGACCGATAATCCCGCCCCATGAGCACGCATGACGCCCCCTCCTCCCCCGACACCCTCAGCTACAGCCAAGCCGGTGTCAATTACGACCTGATCGACCCACTGAAGATCAGCGCGCAACGCGCCGCCGCCGCAACCGGCGCCCACCTCGGAGGCCACGGCTTCAGCGAGGTGCTGGCTTCGCGCGGCGAATCGGCCTACGTAGTCGATGTAGGGCCGTTCTACATTGCCTCCATCGTTGAGTGCCTGGGCACCAAGACTCTGGTAGCTGACGAGATGTACAAGCTGACCGGCAAGAGCTATTACGCCGGCATCGCCCAAGACACCATCGCCATGGCGATCAACGACTTGATCACTGTCGGCGCCACGCCGCTGGTCGTGCAGGCCTACTGGGCCGCTGGCGGCTCGGACTGGTTCGGCGACAAACTGCGCGCCCAAAGCTTGGTGGAGGGCTGGAAGAAGGCTTGCGACACCTGCCAAGTGGCCTGGGGCGGCGGCGAAACACCCGCGCTGGCCGGCATCGTCGAGGCCGATCGCATCGACCTCGCCGCTTCTTGCACCGGCTTGATCAACCCCAAAGAGCGACTTTCGGTCGGCGACAAGCTCGGCGCCGGCGACGCCATCGTCTTGCTGGCCTCGAGTGGCATCCATGCCAACGGCCTGAGCTTGGCACGCAAACTGGTCGAGCGACTGCCAAATGGCTATCTCACCGAGATCGAACCCGGGCTTAGCTATGGCGATGCCTTGCTTGCCCCAACCGTGCTGTATTCCCCAGTCACCGAAGCCTTGTTCAAGGCCGGCATCACGCCCCACTACTGCGCCAACATCACCGGCCACGGCTGGCGCAAACTGCTGCGCCACCCAGGTCAATTCACCTACCGCATTCACAGCGTGCCGCCGGTGACACCCGTTCTGCGCTTTATGCAAGAGCAGGCCAAGCAAGATGACCGCGAGGCCTACTCGACGCTGAATATGGGCGCCGGCTTCGCCATCTTCGTCAAGGCCGAAGACGCAGCGCGCACCGTGGAAGTAGCCCAGGCCTGCGGCATCGATGCCATCGTGGCCGGCCACCTCGAAGACGGCCCCAAGCAATTGCTGATTGAACCGCTGAACATTAGATTCAGTGATGATGACTTGCAACTGCGCTGATACGAAGTTAGCCCCCCCTCAGCAAGGCACCCATTGGGTGCCTTTTTCATGCGCAATAAGCGGGTCGCCCACAGAGAGCAACGCGCTATCGCTTACAATGCTCGCTGACGGGCCTCCTCGCATGGAAGCGCGGCCAACCGGGTCAGGTCGGGAACGAAGCAGCCCTAACCGTTGTGACCAGTGCCGGGGCAAGGCTCGTCAACCCCATCTCCTTGGCCCACAGGGCCCATTGCCGACGCGGCAGGCATTCTTGAATGCCACTCCTTCTCAAGCCCCCCCGTCTCCCTCGTCGCGCAAAGGCGAAGGTGCCACGTTCAAGCATTCGACTTCGGAGTGCGGCTCAGCCAGATTCTGAGCGTGCCATACCTCTGCTCGAACAAGCCGCGAACCCATGGCGTTAGGCCAAGGCAAAGCAGCAACGACGCGAGCCAAGAGCGTTGAAATGATCCCGCCGGTTCAAAGTCGTCAGGAGGTAGCGCCACACTGCCGCAGCATACCCATATCGGAACACGCGAACTCGGCGCCTGATGTGCCATGAGTTCACAACACACGACAGAACCAACACTGCGCCAGCAATGAAAAAAGCACCGAGTGCTTTCGCATTCGGTGCTTGATCCATTCTTAATTTTGGTGGGCCCTGAGTGACTCGAACACTCGACCTACGGATTAAGAGTCCGCTGCTCTACCAACTGAGCTAAGAGCCCTCGCTTTGCAAACTTATCGAATCAACTTCGAATCAGTTAACTTGCAAGCCTCACATTATAGCACATATTTGCTGTAATTTCTGGTGGGTCGTGCGGGACTCGAACCTGCGACCTACGGATTAAAAGTCCGCTGCTCTACCAACTGAGCTAACGACCCCTACCAGTGAAGCCAACTATTGTAATACGACTTTTTTGTTTCGCGCAATAGCCTTTTGGTCATCCTCGAAAATAATCTTCAATAACTCGGCTGCAGCGGCCATACCAAAGCTTGCGGTGACCGCCACACTAGAACCATAGCCATGGCAATTCAAGCTGCCATCGACTTCGCAGGACTGACCTTCCGACGCAACTGGGCGATGCACCGGTTCGCGAGAGTAAACGCAGGTGACTCCAATCTTGCCCTGTCGCCTAGACCCATACTGCTTGCGCAAACGCTGTCGAAGTGAGGCCAGCAAAGGATCGTGCGTAATCTCAGCCAAATCTCCGAGCTCCATCAGATGGGGCATTCGCTTGCCGCCGGCTGCGCCAACACTGACAAAAGGCAAGCGCCTCTCCAGAGCCCACGCTGCCAGACAAGCCTTGGCGCGCACCTGATCGCAAGCATCGATCAGCCCATTCAAGCGGCCTTCACCACCCGCCAGCAAAGCGGGCCAGTTTTGCTCATCCACAAACTCTTCAATCACCGTGACCTTGCAGCTCGGATGAATGTCTCGTATCCGCAAACGCAAGGCTTCGACCTTGGACATCCCGAGGGTAGAACTCAGGGCCTGCACTTGGCGATTGATGTTGGACTCAGCCACCTGGTCCAGATCAATCAAAGTCAGAGCGGCAACACCACTGCGGGCGAGTGCCTCCACCACCCAGGAACCAACCCCGCCCAAGCCCACGACCGCCACATGCGCTTGGCGCAAGGCTTGGTAACTTGCATCACCATACAAGCGACGTAAACCGCCAAAACGACGCTCTTCATCTGCCGCCATCACATCTTCAGCAAGGCTCATATCCGGCATTCCCACTGATTCAATCTCGGTTCTTTGCCGCTACGCCGCAAAAGCTGGTCGTTGTTCTTCATGGCAGGATTGTAGAAAGCAAAGCAGGCGTCCCTGCGGGCAAGAAAAAGGCCCCGCGAACGGGGCCAAACTCATCACGACTCAAAGCATTGAGGCTCGATCACTCACTTCAGCGAGCTCAAACGTTCCTTGCTTGCCTGTGCCGCCTCGGTGCCTGGGTATGCCTTGATCAAGTCTTCCAAGCTGCGCCTGGCTGACTTGATGTCCTTCAGCTCAATCTGGCAATTGGCCAAAGCGAGCAAGGCTTCGCTGGCACGCGGGTGCTCCGGGTTGGCGGCAATGAATGACTTGAAGGTTGCTATCGCATCCTTGTAGTCACGCTTGCCATACTGCGCATTGCCCAACCAAAAACGAACCGAATCGACATACCCGCTGGCGGGAAAGCGCCGCAGAAAGCTGTTCAAGGTATTGACAGCTTCTGCGAAATCACCCCGGCGAACCAAACCTATCGCGGCGTCGTACTGACGCTTCTCTTCGGGTCCGACTTGGAACTCTTTGCCATCAAGCGCCACCTTTTGGGGTTCAAGCGGCTTCAGGCGAGAGTCCAAGGCCTGGGCTTGGTCGTTCAATTTGCGTTGCGTTTCTGACAATTCACGGGCCAGTTGTTCGTTCTGGCCGCGCAACTTAGCGATCTCACCACGCAAGGTGTCGATTTGCGAATTCAGATCCAGCATGCTGCGGCGCAAAGGCCCGAGCTGATCTTGCACCAGGGTCGACAATTGCTCGACACGCTGTCTCTGGGCATCCTCGGACTGCTGAAGCCGAGCGCGCAAATCCAAGATGGCCTTGCGTGCCTCGGCATCATCGAACAAGGCTGCTTGGGCTGGCGCAACCGCCAGCCATGTCGCAAGAGCCAGCAAAGCGAAGCTCGGGCGACGCTGCAGCAAGTTCATCTCACTTGTCCTTCAGCTCGACGCGACGATTCTTGGCCCAAGCGGCCTCATCGCTGCCTTGAGCGGCAGGCTTTTCCTTGCCAAAACTCACAGGCTCGATTTGAGCAGCGCCAACACCCATCAAGCTCAAAGACTTAGCCACCGCTTCGGCACGCTTTTGGCCCAGAGCCAAGTTGTACTCGCGGCCACCACGTTCGTCGGTATGGCCTTCCAAGCTCAGCGCCAACTTGCGGTCGTTGTTCAATCGTTTGGCATGCGCCTCGATCAGGCCGCGGTAGTCGTCCTTGACTGCATAGCTGTCAAAGTCAAACAGCACTACACGCTGGTTGGCCACGGCCGCCGTCAGCTGCGCGCCCAAATCAACCGTCGCCACCTTGGACTCGGCCATCGGTGCTGTGCTGGCTGAACTGTTAGCAGCCGATGTAGGAGGCGCCACCGGACGGGTTTCAACCGGGGCGGGTTCATCCAGCTTGACGGTCGATCCACAACCTGCCAAAACAGCAGCAGCCAACAAACTCAGGGCGTAACGGGTCATCTTCATGGGTTTCTCTCCTTCGAAAAAATCAAACCCTCACGCCGAGTACGACCTACAAAACATCGTCTCTGCGCGAAGTGCAAGGCATTGTGCTACAGGATCCAAGCTGAGCCCGGCGCACCGGCCAAACCCCTAACAGGGCGCGGCTGATTGCACCGGGCTTGCATCAGCGACCGAACGGTCCCCAAGTCGGCTCGCGCACATCGACCAGCGTGGAAATCAGCTTGGCCTTGATGCGGCCATCAAGCGTGGTCGTCATCAAAACATCTCGACCGCCGGCTCGACTGGCATAAACCAACAGGCGGCCATTCGGGGCAAAACTGGGGCTCTCATCATCGCTGCCATCGCTGATTTGCTGAACAGTGCCACTGGCCAGATCCATCACACAGAGTCGGAAGGTGCCGCCATTCAGACGAGTGATAAAGGCCATCGTCCGTCCGTCCGGGCTGATGGCCGGGCTGATGTTGTATCCGCCGTTGAAGGTCAAGCGCTCGGCCGCCCCACCGGAAACAGACATGCGATAAATCTGCGGGCTGCCTCCACGGTCACTGACGAAATAAATCGAACGGCCATCGGGCGAGAAGACAGATTCGGTATCGATGGCCGGGCTCTGGGTCAGGCGGCGCAAGCCACTGCCATCCCGATTGATGATGAACAACTGCGAGCCGCCATCGCGAGACAGCGTTAGACACAGTTGCTGGCCATCGGGCGAAAACGCCGGGGCGCTGTTGGTGCCGCGGAAATCCGCCAAGGCGCGCCGTTTACCGGTCGAGACGTCTTGAATCCAGACCACCGCCTTGCGCGTCTCAAACGACACATAGGCCACGTCACGCCCATTGGGTGACCAGACGGGCGAGATGATCGGGTCTGGACTGGCCAGTGCGACTTGCCCCCCCTCCCCGTCGGCATCAGTAATTCGCAGGCTGTAACGGCCACCCGCTTTGGTGACGTAGGCCATGCGTGTGGCAAACACACCCGGCTCACCCGTCAGCTTTTGATAGATGGTGTCGGCAATACGGTGAGCAGCCAAACGCACATCATCGGGCGCCACTGCATGCGCTTCGCCCCCCAAATCCTGGCCCTTGACCACATCCCAAAGCTTGTAGCGCAAGTCGATCCGGCCGTCCGCCAAGCGTGAGGCTGAGCCGGCAGCCAGCGCGTCTGCGTTTCGACCCCGCCAATCGCTCCAAGCGGGGGCACTGCCCTCGAACATTCCAGACTGCGGCGCATCAATGATCCGAAACTTGCCGCTGCGCTCCAGATCCGCGCGGATGATGGCCGACACCGCCTGACCTGCGCGGGATTCATCACGAAACTCTGGCAGCGCAATCGGCAGCAGCGTGCCACCAATGCCGGAAATTTCCACCCGAAACTGAGCCTGAGCGGATGCATTCAAAAAGCCCAGCCCAGTCAATCCGCCGGCCGCAGCTGCGGCGCGCAGCAAGATCGAACGACGCTGTACCGCAGGGCTGCCCTCGGCGAGGCCTTCAAACGAATCCAACTGAAGAAGATTTGTGTACTGTGCGGTCATGAATATCGCAGTCAAAGCACCCTGGGGTGCGGCTTCAAACGAATCTGCATTCTGCCTGAGCCCTCATCGGCTTCGGCGCGAAGCGGGTGACAGGATGTAGCGCTTTGGTGCTCTTTTCGTTTTCCCAAAAAACGCTGAGGCGCGCTTGCGGACACAGAATCGGGATGCCAAGCCTAGAGCAAAACAATATCGTAATGCTCGGTTTGATTCGCCGGCTCGGCCGTCAAGGAGATGGGCTTGCCAATGAAATCAGACAAGCCTGCCAAATGTTGGCTCTCCTCATCCAAGAGCATCTCCACCACATTGGCGGCAGCAACAATACGGAATTCTTTGGGGGAAAACTGGCGGGCCTCGCGCAAGATCTCGCGCATGATGTCGTAGCAGACGGTGCGCGCCGTCTTCACATGAGCGCGTCCCTCACAGGTCGGACAAGGCTCACACAGCATTCGCGACAGAGACTCACGTGTGCGCTTGCGTGTCATCTCCACCAAGCCCAGTTGAGTGAAGCCCCCCAAGGTGACCTTGGTTCGATCCCGACTGAGTTGCTTTCGGAACTCGGTCAAGACTGCTGATTTGTGCTCCTCGCGCGTCATATCGATGAAGTCGACGATGATGATGCCGCCCAGATTGCGCAGCCGCAGCTGGCGCGCAATCGCGCCGGCGGCTTCAAGATTGGTCTTGAAAATGGTGTCGTCAAAATTGCGTGCGCCCACGAAACCGCCGGTATTCACATCCACCGTGGTCATCGCTTCCGTCTGGTCAAAAATCAGATAGCCACCCGACTTGAGATCCACCCGTCGTGCCAGCGCACGGTTCAACTCAGCATCAATGTTGTTGAGATCAAAGATCGGCCGCTCGCCTCGGTAGTGCTCCAGCTTGGCGGTCGCCGCAGGCATGAACTTTTCGCCGAAACTGTGCAAGACATCAAATTGCAGCTTGGAATCGATGCGAATCGAGCCGGTACGCTCGCTGACCAAATCGCGCAGCACTCGCTCGACCAAGCTCAGGTCTTGGTGCAGCAAGGTGCCCGGCGGTGAGCTTGAACCTTTTTCGCGGATGGCGGCCCAGGCTTTGCGCAAATAGGCGATGTCAGAGGCCAACTCATCATCGCTTGCATCTTCCGCATTGGTGCGCAGGATGAAGCCTCCGCCACCGCCTTGATCGGCCGTGCCCACCAAAGCTTGCATGCGGCTGCGCAACTGCTCTCGGGCCTCGGGCGAGCCAATCTTCTGTGAGATGCCGATGTGCTCATCTTGGGGCAAAAACACCAACATGCGCCCGGCGATGCTGATCTGCGTCGACAAGCGTGCGCCCTTGGTACCAATGGGGTCCTTGATGACTTGCACCGTCAAAGCCTGCCCCTCAAAGACCAGGCGCTCGATCGGAGTGGCCACGCCCCCTTCCGCATGCGTGCTTCGCACATGCGCTGGCGCACCATTCACATGCAGATCGGCCACATGCAAAAAAGCAGCGCGCTCCAGACCAATGTCGATAAAGGCCGACTGCATGCCAGGCAGTACCCGGGCCACTTTGCCCGAATAAACATTGCCGACCAGGCCACGCTCCAAGGTGCGTTCGACATGCAACTCCTGCACGGCGCCGTTCTCCACCACGGCCACGCGCGTCTCCTGCGGAGACCAGTTGATCAAAACATCTTCCATATCGCTAACCTCGAATGCTGACGCATGCGGGCTGCGATGCCGGCAGGCGTCAAAACACGAACAGGCGCATCAGGATCAAAACACGACGTCCCAACGCTGCAAGAGCTGCGCTGTCTCATACAACGGCAGGCCCATGATGCCTGAATAGCTGCCCTCGATGCGAGAAATCCACGCCGCCGCTTGACTCTGGATCGCGTAAGCACCTGCCTTGCCAAAAGGTTCGCCGCTGGCGATATAGCGCCGAATCTGTTCCTCGGGCACTTCTATGAAGTCCACCTCGGACACATTCAAGGCTGAGGTATGGCGCTCGCCCAGGCCGATCGCCACGGCCGTGATCACGCGGTGGCTGCGGCCGGACAAAAGGCTCAGCGTCTGAAACGCATCGTCTGCATCTTGCGGCTTGCCCAGAATCCGCTGATCGATCGCGACCGTCGTGTCCGAGCACAGCACCGGCGCTGGCGCCAAGCCACGCGTCTTCAGCCGTTTCAGCGCCGCCTCCAGCTTGGCCTCGGTCACCCGAGCGACGTAGTGCTCAGGCGACTCCCCCGCAATCTCGGCTTCCAGGCTCTCGGCATCCTCATCAGGGCCCGGCAAAAGCAATTCATACGCCACGCCCAACTGCTCCAGCAATTGACGGCGACGCGGGCTTTGCGAGGCAAGATAAATGAAGTTGACGCTCATGGGGCAGATGCAACTATTCGCGGTGATAGGGGTGCCCCGTCATCACCGTCCACGCGCGGTAAAGGCCTTCGGCCAGCAAGACACGCGCGAAGGCGTGAGGGAGGGTCAGGTCGGAGAGGCGCAGCGTCTCGTCGGCGCTGGCTTTCAAGGAAGTAGCCAGACCGTCCGGCCCGCCGATGATCAAGGCCACATCGCGGCCATCGCCCATCCACAGCTTCATGCGCTCGGCCAATTGCATGCTGGTGCGGCGCTCGCCGCGCTCGTCCAAGATGACGCGCCGCACACCGCGCGGCAAGGCCGCCTCGATGCGCAGCGCTTCGGCGGCCATCAATTGCTCGGCCGTTTTGCTGCCGCGAGTTTCGGCCTTCACGGCCTTAAGCTCGAGACGCATCTCAGGCGGAAACCGTTTGGCGAAATCCTCATAAGCCGCATCAGCCCAGGCCGGCTGACGCTGGCCCACGGCGACCAAATACAAACGCATGAAAAAGCTTCAGCGAGGATCAGCGAGCGGCCTTCTTGGCCACAACCTTCTTGGCCGCCACTTTCTTGGCCGCAGCCGTCTTCGCTGGGGCCTTGGCGGCAGTCGTCTTTGCGGCTGGCTTGGCCGCAGACTTGGTCGGCGCCTTCTTGACGCCCACGGTCTTGGTCGCAACTTTCTTGGCGGTCACCTTCTTCGCGGCAGGCTTGACCAAGCCCACTTTGAGGGTTTGAGTGGCGGGGGTCTTGTGATCCACCTCGCGCGAGCTGGCGCTCTTCTTGGCGACAACCTTTTTAGCGGCCGTCTTCTTGGCCGCAGGCTTGGCTTCGGCTTCCTTGGCCGCGACCTTCTTGCTCACGCCGGGCTTGCCGGGCAGCGAAGGCTTCACAGCTTTCTTGGCGGGCTTCTTGGTGGGCGCTTCGTCCTCGTCTTCATCCGAGGCCTTGACCAGCTTGGTCTTGCCGTCGCCCAGCGCCATCTTCACCGGCTTGCCGCCCCAGATTTCTTCCAGATGGTAGTAGTCGCGAATGGCGGGTTGCATCACATGCACCACGGCGGCGCCGCAGTCGACGATGATCCATTCGCCGTTTTCTTCGCCCTCGCAGCGCAGCACATCCATGCCGCGCTCTTTGACCGCTACGCGCACGCTGGAAGCCAGCGCCTTGGTCTGCCGATTGCTGGTGCCCGAGGCAATGATCACGCGCTCAAACAGCGGTGACAGATGCTCGGTATTGAAGACCACGATGTTCTGGGCCTTCACATCTTCCAAACCATCGACGATGGCGCGTTGCAGCTTACGAATGTCCATTCAGTACCTACTCACTGTAAAGACGGTGCTGGGCAATATACCCCGCGACCGCGTCGCCCACCAAGGGGCTGATGTCCTGAGCGCGCGAAGCCAGTTCGCGCACTTGGGTGGATGAAACCTGCATCGCCGGCATCGCCAGTTTCAGCATTTTGTTGGGCTCGGCTTGAAGGATTTCTAGTACTTCGGCCGATCCCTGAACTTCTTGACCCGCACGTGCGGCCACGGCGAGCGTTACCAGGCCGAGCAGCTCACGCCACTCACGCCAGGTGTGAAAGCGCTCGAACTGGTCCTGCCCGATCACCAAAAACAATTGCTCGCCAGGATGAGCGGCCAAGCGCTGGCGCACCGTGTCGATGGTGTAGCTGGCGCCGTCACGCTCCAACTCGCTGTCGTCCACCTGGAAGCGCGGTTCAGCCGCCACCATCAACTCGACCATGGCGCGCCGATGCTGCGGCGACGCCAGGCCTCGGCCGGTCTTCTGCCAAGGACGGCCGGCCGGCAGCCAAAGCAGCCGGTCCAGACTCAATTGTTCCAGGGCGCAACGCGCCAGGCTCAGATGGCCCAGATGCACCGGATCAAAACTTCCGCCAAACAGGCCGGTGCGGCCCGCCCCGCAGAGGTTTACAGCCATAGATGCGTCGCCGCCTCATGTGCCCAGTCGCGCGGGCGCAGGAAGTCACTGTACAGCTTGGCTTCCAGGCTGCCCTCTTCCGGCGCCCATTGATAGCGCCATTTCACGATGGGCGGCATGGACATCAATATGGCCTCGGTGCGCCCGCCCGACTGCAAACCAAACAAGGTGCCACGGTCAAAGACCAGATTGAATTCGACGTAACGTCCGCGTCGGTAAGCTTGGAAGTCACGCTCGCGCTCGGTGTAGGCCAAGCCATGGCGGCGCTCAACAATGGGCAGGTAGGCGGGCACAAAGGCATCGCCCACCGAGCGCAGCATGGCGAAAGCGGCTTCGAACCCGCCCTCGGCATAGTCGTCGAAGAAGATGCCGCCGATGCCGCGCGGCTCATCCCGGTGCTTCAGATAGAAATACTCATCACACCAGGGCTTGAAGCGGCCGTACAGGTCTTCGCCGTGCGGCTGCAAGGCCGCCTCGCAGGTGCGGTGGAAGTGCTGGGCGTCGCGCTCAAAGCCGTAGTACGGCGTCAGGTCCATACCGCCGCCAAACCAGACCACCGGATCGGCATCGGCCGGGAAGGCGGCAAACATGCGCACATTCATATGCACCGTCGGCACAAAGGGGTTGTGCGGATGAATCACCAGCGACACGCCCATGGCTTCAAACGGCGCGCCGGCCAACTCGGGCCGGTGCTGAGTGGCCGAGGGAGGCAAGACCCGACCCCGCACATGCGAGAAGTTGACGCCGCCGCGCTCGAACACCGCCCCGCCTTCGATCAGGCGCGAGAGGCCGTCGCCCTCCAAGCGGCTGCCGGGTTCGCGAGTCCAACCGTCGCTGATGAATTCGCCGCCATCGGCTTCTTGCAAGGCGGTCACGATGCGGGACTGCAAATCAAGCAGGTACTCACGCACCCGCTGGGTGTTCATCGTCATGATTTCATCCTTATCGGACTGGCCAGCGCCGGATTGAAGCCGTGTTCCGCGCTGAAGGTCTGGGCCATCAGCGCCATATCCGCGGCCGGGTCACCTCCAAGCTGCACAAACTGCCGCAGGCAAATGGTTTTGTTGGGGTAGTCCAAATACGCCAGGCCGGCCGGCACCTGCGCTTGCAACGCCACCTGATAAGCGCCGGAGCGCCAAGCCGGCGCCAAGGAACGCGTGCCCTCGGGTGCCATCGCCAGCCAATACATCTGGTCACGCGTCTGAGCGGCCTGCATGTCTTGCACCGTGTCGCGCACCAAGCCTTGGGGGCTGTCACGGCGCACCGCCACACCGCCGAGCCAGCGCACCCAGGCGCCGAACAGCGGCAGTTGGAACAAGCTGTCCTTGGCCCAAAAGCGCAGCTGCAAACCCAAGGCACACTTGGCCAGAATGCCGACCACGAAATCCCAGTTCGAGGTGTGCGGATAAACCAGGATCACGCCCTGTTTTCCGGGCAGGCCGTCAAACTCCAAGCGCCAACCGGCCAGACGCAGCAGACGCCGCGCCCAGACGCTGCCTTGTAAGCGCAGCTGCTGCGGGCGTTCGGCCGCCGCGAACACTCGCGGCTGGGGCAGCAGGTCGCGTCCGCTCAACGTTTCACCGCGCGGTGTCCGATGTCCTGGCGGTACTGCTTGCCTTCGAACTGGATATTGACCAGCGACTCATAAGCGAGTTGCTGCGCCTTGCGCACCGACTCACCCAAGGCGGCCACGCACAAGACACGTCCACCCGAGGTGCGCAGCTGCCCGTCCACTTCAGCGGTACCGGCATGGAAAACCATATGGTCTTCGGCATCGGCCGGCAGACCAGTGATCGCATCACCCTTGCGCGGAGACAGCGGATAGCCGCCGGCCGCCATCACCACGCCCAAGGCGACGCGACGATCCCACTGCAACTCGACCTGATCCAGCGTGCCATCGGTAGCGTGCAGCAGCACTTCCAGCAGATCGCTCTTCAGCCGCATCATGATGGGCTGCGTCTCCGGGTCACCCATGCGGGTGTTGAACTCCACGGTGCGGGGCTGGCCCTGCGCATCGATCATCAGGCCGGCGTAGAGGAAACCGGTGAAGGGAATGCCGTCGCGCGCCATGCCCTGGATGGTGGGCATGATGATTTCGTGCATGGCTTTGGCGTGTACATTGGGCGTGACCACCGGTGCCGGCGAGTAAGCGCCCATGCCTCCGGTGTTGGGGCCTTCGTCGCCGTCGAGCAGGCGCTTGTGGTCCTGGCTGGTGGCCAGCGAGACCACGTTCTTGCCGTCGCACAAAACGATGAAGCTGGCTTCTTCGCCTTGCAGGAACTGCTCAATCACCACTCGCGCGCCACCTTCGTTGTGCACCACGCCGAGCTTGTTGTCCTCCAGAATCCAGTCGATCGCCTCATGCGCCTCGGCCAGGGTCATGGCCACGACCACGCCCTTGCCTGCGGCCAGGCCGTCGGCCTTGATAACGATGGGCGCACCTTGCGCGTCCACATAGGCATGCGCCGCAGCCACATCGCTGAAGACCTCATAGGCCGCAGTCGGGATGGCATGGCGCTTCATGAAGTCCTTGGCAAAGGCCTTGGACGACTCCAGCTGCGCGGCCGCCTTGGTGGGGCCAAAAATGCGCAGGCCGCGCGCGCGGAACTCATCCACCACGCCAGCGGCGAGGTAAGCCTCGGGGCCAACCACGGTCAGCGCGATCTTTTGTTCCACCGCGAAGTCGGCCAAGGCCTTCACATCGGTGATGGGCACGTTCTTCAGTCGCGAATCGCGTGCCGTGCCACCATTGCCCGGAGCCACAAACACCTGGCT
The DNA here is from genome assembly GCF_049240545.1 of Roseateles sp. Taxonomy (GTDB): domain Bacteria; phylum Pseudomonadota; class Gammaproteobacteria; order Burkholderiales; family Burkholderiaceae_C; genus Paucibacter_A. The sequence continues at coordinate 78,035 of NZ_JBMLSK010000217.1, forward strand.
GACGCGCGCGCCCTGTGCCAACTTCCAGGCCAGCGCGTGCTCTCGCCCGCCGTTACCAAGCACCAATACCTTCATTCGAGGACCTTACTTTCTGAGGTTTTGCTGGACAGGCCGCAGCCCACCCTTATTCGCTGATGCTGGCGTTGCTGTAGACCTCTTGGACATCGTCCAGGTCTTCCAGCATATCGAGCAGTTTTTGCATGCGCACGCCTTCGTCGCCGCTGAGCTCGATGGTGTTTTCGGCGCGCATCGTGACCTCGGCAGCGTCGGCCTTCAGGCCCGCTGCTTCCAGGGCATTGCGCACCGCTTCAAAGTCGGCCGGCGCGGTCAGCACCTCGATGGCGCCGTCGTCATCGGTGATGACGTCTTCGGCGCCGGCTTCCAGCGCTATTTCCATGATCTTGTCCTCATCGCTGCCGGGCGCGAACACCAGCTGGCCGCAATGCTTGAACTGGAAGGCCACCGCGCCTTCGGTGCCCATATTGCCGCCACACTTGCTGAAGGCATGGCGCACCTCGGCCACGGTGCGGACCTTGTTGTCGGTCATGGTGTCAATGATGACGGCGGCTCCGCCGATGCCGTAACCCTCATAACGAATTTCTTCATAGACCAAGCCGTCAATATTGCCCGAGGCCTTGTCGATGTTGTACTTGATGCGGTCGGCCGGCATATTCGCGCCCTTGGCCTTGTCCACCGCCAAGCGCAGGCGCGGGTTGTCCTTGATGTCCGGGCCGCCCTGGCGGGCCGCCACGGTGATTTCACGAATGATGCGCGTCCAGATCTTGCCGCGCTTTTCGTCTTGCCGGCCCTTGCGATGCTGAATATTGGCCCATTTGGAATGACCCGCCATATGGCTCTTGCTCCTGCTGAACCCGCGCGTTCGCGAGCCCCATTTAGTTAGATAGACTGCGATTTTAGTTCCGACATCACATCGCTTCGCGATATGAGTCTTCTCTGAAGCGCAATACGCTTTAATTCCGACACCACATCGCTTAGCGGTATGAGTCTTCTTTGAAGCAAAACCGCATTAACTGTGAGCCCTGGAGCCCCCATGTCCGACCCGATTCTGCTGGCCCGCCATGACACCACCGAATGCCTTTTGCTGCCCGCATTGGCCAATCGGCATGGCCTGATCACCGGCGCCACCGGCACCGGCAAGACCATCAGCCTGCAAAAACTGGCCGAGAGTTTCAGCAGCATCGGTGTGCCCGTCTTCATGGCCGATGTGAAGGGTGACCTGACCGGCATTTCACAGACCGGCAAGCCCTCCGAGAAACTGCTCGCCGCCTTGAAGGACCGCGGCATCGAGGCCCCAGCGCCCCTCGCGTGCCCGACCACACTGTGGGACGTCTTTGGTGAACAAGGCCACCCAGTGCGCGCCACCGTCTCCGATATGGGACCGCTGCTCTTGGCCCGCATGCTGGCTTTGAACGAAACCCAGCAGGGCGTGCTGCAAATGGTCTTCAAGATTGCCGACGACGCCGGCCTCTTGCTGCTGGACCTGAAAGACTTGCGCGCCATGCTGCAGCATGTGGGTGACAACGCGGCGCAGTTCACCACCCAATACGGCAATGTCTCGGCCGCCAGCGTCGGCGCGATCCAGCGCGGCCTGCTGCAGATCGAAGCCCAAGGCGGCGACAAATTCTTCGGCGAGCCCATGCTGAACATCGCCGACTTCATGCAAACCGAGGCCGGCCAAGGGGTCATCAATGTGCTGGCCGCGGACAAGCTGATGAACGCGCCGCGCCTCTACGCCACCTTCTTGCTGTGGATGTTGTCCGAGCTGTTCGAGACCCTGCCCGAGGTGGGCGACCTCGAAAAGCCCAAGCTGGTGTTCTTCTTCGATGAGGCCCACCTGCTTTTCAAGGACGCGCCGGCGGCCCTGGTCGAGCGCATTGAGTTGGTGGTCCGCCTGGTGCGCTCCAAGGGCGTGGGCGTCTATTTCGTGACGCAAAACCCGCTGGACATTCCCGACGCGGTGCTGGGTCAGTTGGGCAACCGGGTGCAACATGCGCTGCGGGCCTTCACCCCGCGTGACCAGAAAGCGGTCAAGGCGGCCGCCGAGACCATGCGAGCCAAGCCGGGCCTGGACATCAGCGCGGCCATCACCGAACTGGCGGTGGGCGAAGCCTTGGTCAGCCTGCTGGATGAAAAAGGCCGCCCCAGCGTGACCGAACGCGTTTTCGTGCTGCCACCCGGCAGCCAGATTGGGCCCATCAATGCCGAACAGCGCCAAGCCTTGATCAAAAGCTCATTGGTCGCTGGAGTCTACGAGGCAATTGTCGACCGCGAATCTGCCTTCGAGAAACTCAAGGGTGGCCCTGAGGGTGTACCAAGCGACAAGCAACAAGCGCCCGCCGGAGCCGGCGCCGGCGCTGAGGGTGGCGAAGGCGGCATATTGGACGGACTGAAAGACATCTTGTTCGGCAGCACCGGCCCGCGCGGCGGTCACCAACCCGGCTTGGCTGAAGCTGCAGCCAAATCGGCCATGCGCACCATGGGTTCGACGCTGGGCCGCGAGATCGTGCGAGGCGTACTGGGCAGCCTGCTGGGAGGTGGGGCCCGCCGGAAACGCTGAGCACCCCAAGCTCTGCGTGCCAGACAAACGGCGGCGGACCAGAGACGCTTCAAGCCGGAAGCCAGGCATGGCGCCCCTTCTCCAGTGGCGCCGCGATTCCGGATTTTCGCGCCAGTAGCGAGCCCCCTGTCGCACCTGGCTCGCCTAAGCGCCTGACATCGCACATCATGAGCACTCGAGTGCGGATGACAGCTCAGATCAACCCGATCCGGTCCGCCCCCCACGCCTTTCCGCCTTGCCCAGTGCCATGCTGCCCATCACCGAAGTCAACAAGAACCAGTTCCGCCATTGGGCGCAAGCAGCCAAAAGGCAGCTGGGCATCGTGCTCATCATCACCCTGGTGTTCACGCTCTTTCAGCTGCTGATGTTTCGGCAGCCCTGGAAGATCGTCTTGCTCTACACCTTTTGCGTCAGCGCCTCTTGCTCTTTCACGATTCAGTTGCTGAGCCGGGCGGCCACTGCATGGCGCAACCGCCTTCGCTCGGCCAGCGAAGCGCCATCGGACTGGCCGGGCTGGCCCTTGATGGTTGTGTGCTTGGTGCTAGGGACCTTTCTTGGCGCATCGATCGGCAATGAAATGGGCAATGCGGTGAGCGGCCATCGAAATCCGAGCCTGCATTCCGGGAACTTGCGCAACTTGCTCAGCATCTTGTTTATTTCCTTGATCCCTGGTGTGGCCGTCACATTCTTCTTCATTGGACGCTCCCGCGTCGCAGCAGCCCATGCCTTGGCTCTGACGGCACAGCGTGCGGCCGCCGAGAATCAGCTGCGCTTGCTTCAGTCCCAGCTGGAGCCACATATGTTGTTCAACACCTTGGCCAATCTGCGAGTGCTGATCGGCATGGATCCGGCTCGCGCCCAGCACATGCTGGACCAGTTGATTGCGTTCCTGCGCGCCACCTTGAGCGCCTCGCGCGTCGAAAGCCACCCCTTGCGCGACGAGTTCGAGCGCCTGCGCGACTATCTGGCGCTGATGCAAATCCGCATGGGCCAGCGGCTGCGCCCCAACTTGGACCTGCCGGCCGAATTGGCCGAGTTCCCGATTGCGCCGCTGCTGCTGCAGCCACTGGTGGAGAACGCCATCAAACATGGCCTGGAGCCCGCCATTGACGGCGGCGAGCTCAGTGTCAGCGCCCAGCGCCTTGGTCAGTATCTGCAACTCGACGTCTTGGACAGTGGTGTCGGCATCAGCTCGGAAGCAAGCCAGAACACGCGCACGCCCGGCGACAGTCGCGCCGGCGCCAACGAAGGCACCCACTTTGGCCTGCACCAGGTGCGCGAGCGCTTGGCCACGCAATACGGCTCACAGGCCAGCTTGAGCATCACCCAAGCGCCACAAGGCGGCACGCTGGCGCGCATCCTCATTCCGATTCAGAACCCATGAAGCACACCGCCCTGATCGCCGAAGACGAGGCCTTGTTGGCCGAAAACCTGCGCCAAGAGTTGACGCGCCTGTGGCCTGAGCTAGAGATCGTGACCATGGCTGCGCATGGCCAGGCCGCCGTCGATGCAGCCCTGCAGAGGCGCCCCGATGTGTGCTTCTTGGACATCCGCATGCCCGGCATGACCGGCTTGGAAGCCGCTGCCGCCATGGCGGAAGACTGGCCGGCCGATCGGCCCTTCCCCTTGCTGGTCTTTGTCACCGCCTATGACCAATACGCGGTGCAAGCGTTTGAGCGCTCGGCCATTGACTATGTGCTCAAGCCCGTCCAGCCCGAGCGCTTGGCACAGACCTGCGAGCGTTTGAAAAAGGCCCTGTCTTTGCGCCAGCCCACGGAACAGGCCAAGGCAGCAGGGCAACAAGTCGCTGAGCCTGCTTCTTTGGAGTTGGCCATGCAACAGCTGCGTCAACTGCTGGGCAGCGCCCTCAGCGAGCCGTGCGCCACCGCTAGCGCCGTAATGCCCCCCCGACCTGCGCCACTGCGCCTGCTGCAAGTCGGCTTGGGCAATACCATCCATATGGTGCCGGTGGATGAGGTCTTGTACTTCGAGGCGGCGGACAAATACGTACGGGTGCTGACCGCCGGCAAGGAGCACCTGGTGCGCATCTCGCTGCGCGAGTTGCTGCCGCAGCTGGACACGCAGCGCTTTTGGCAGGTGCATCGCAGCGTCATCGTGCGCTCGGACGCCATCGACCGCGTGGTCCGAGATGAGTACGGCAAGGTGACTTTGCACCTGCACGGCAGCCCCGACCGCATCGCCGTCAGCCGCTTGTACGCGCCCTTGTTCAAGGGCCTGTAAACAAATGCGGGCGAGCCAGGTCTGGGAAGACTGGGCTCATTGAATCGAGCTCTTGCGCAGGCAAGACGACCGCCGAATCCATTGGCTTTCAAAAAACTCCCTCCTCTTGCGACCCTAGACCACCTCTGGCGCCGAAAACTAACGGCTCGTCGCATCGGCCTGTAGCCTGAGCCGCCCCCTGAACAGAATGGCTTTACCGAACAAATGGCCCGCAGCTTGCGGCGCTATCGGTTTCATACCCGCCTTCATTTCAGGAACACCCATGACGACGCCAACTCCAAGCCATCCCTTCATTTCCGCAAAAACCGCCCGTCGACCTGCGGCTCATCTAGGACTCGGACTGCTCTTGGCCGGCGCATGCGCCGCCACGGCCCATGCGCAAGGCTTTGACGCCGTCCGCCTGTATGGCGCCAAGATTGCCGAGGACGGCGCAACGATAGGTATCGGGGCCGTCTACGCACCCAAATACATGGGAGCCAAGGACTACCACGTCCAAGGTTTTCCCTTGATCGACTATCGCTGGGCGAATGGCTTTTTCGCTGGCAGCGGCAATGGCATTGGCTACAACTTCGCGAAGTCCGGGCCGGCGACCTACGGTCTGCGCTTGACTGCCGATTTGGGCCGCAAAGAGTCGCTAGATGCTCGACTGCGCGGCATGGGCGATGTGGACATCCGCCCCGAAGCCGGCGCCTTTTTCAACTATGCCTTGGCCGAAGGCTTAGAGGCCACGCACTCGCTGCGCTACGGCTCCGGGCAGGCAAAGAAGGGCCTGGTGGCCGACTTTGGCATCAGCTACACGAGGCCAGTGGCTCCGCGCTTCTTGCTGGGCGTCGGCGTTGGCGCCAGCGTGGTCAACGCTGAACATATGCAGAGTTACTTCGGCGTCAACACACAACAGTCGCAGAAGAGCGGCTGGGCGTTCTACAGCCCCAAGGCGGGACTCCGAGATGCGCGCATCAACCTCTTGCTCAGCTACGCCCTCTCGGAGCGCAGCGGCTTTTCCTTGGGCGTGAGTGCCAACCAGCTCGGCAGCGAGGCCAAGGCCAGCCCCCTGACCCAAAAGTCAAGAAGCCTCAGCGCCTTCGGCGGCTTCAGCTATTTACTTTGATCCGCTTCAAAACCCCAGCTTCCATTGAAAAGGACACCCGAATGAACACAAGCAAACAACGTCGCCTGCTATGCGCCACGGCCTTGGCCCTGCTGCCCTTGGGCCTCTTGGGCTGCGGCGGCACCAGCGAGGACGGCAACACCGTCTATGTGGACGGCCTCAACATCAAGAGCACCCTCAGCAAGGCCGGCATCTACAACGTCGAGATCACCGGCTCGAACAATGACGTCACCATCAGCTCTGGCAACAAAGTTGGCAGCCTAGACATCACCGGCATCAATCACGATGTTCGGATTCAGGCCGGCGTCGAAGTGGACCGAATCGACATCTCCGGCACAGGCAATACCCTGCATGTGCCGCGCGGATTCAAATCCAAGATCAATCGCTCGGGTAGCAACAATGTGGTGAAGGAGGGAGGCTGAAGCCCGGCGGACGGCCCTCAGAGGCAGTTGGCGGCGAGCGTCATTCCTGCTTGCAGGGGGCGCTTGGCCGGTCCTCGGCGCCGACCCCGATAAAATCAGCGCAAACCAGCCACTCTGACGGCGCACTTGCGCCGCCGACTTCATGTCCCAAACGACTGCCGACGCCAACAAGCCCGCCCCGAGCAATAACTTTTTGCGCACCATCATCGAGCGCGACCTGGCCCAACAAGGCCAACCCGGGCAGCCCGAGCGTCACTTTGCCGGCACACCAGGCGATGCAGCCCACCATGCCGCCGGCCCGCTGGATGCGGCCAAGATCCGCACCCGCTTCCCGCCCGAGCCGAATGGCTATTTGCACATCGGCCATGCCAAAAGCATCTGCCTGAACTTCGGCATGGCGCGCGACTACGGCGGTATTTGCCATCTCCGCTTTGACGACACCAATCCAGAAAAAGAAGAACAGGAATATGTGGACGCCATCCGCGAGATGGTGTCCTGGCTGGGCTGGGATTGGAACCAAAGCGGCACCTCGCACCTGTTCTACGCCAGCAACTACTTCGACTTCATGTATCGCGCGGCCGAGCACTTGATCGAAGCCGGCCTGGCCTATGTCGATGAGCAAACACCGGAGGAGATGCGCGCCAATCGCGGCGATTTCAGCCGCCCCGGCGTGAACAGCCCCTTCCGCGAGCGCACACCGGCGCAGAACCTGGCGCGCTTTCGCGAGATGAAGGACGGTCAACATGCCGATGGCGCGATGATTTTGCGCGCCAAGATCGACATGGCCTCGCCCAATATCAATATGCGCGACCCGGCGCTGTACCGCATCCGCCGCGCCACCCACCACAACACCGGCGACCAGTGGTGCATCTACCCGATGTACACCTTCGCCCACCCGATTGAAGACGCGCTGGAGCGCATCACCCACAGCCTGTGCACGCTGGAGTTTGAAGACCAGCGCCCCTTCTACGACTGGCTGCTGGGCCATTTGGCCGAAGGCGGCTTGCTGGCGCACCCGCTGCCGCATCAGTACGAGTTCGGCCGGCTGAATCTGACCTATGTGGTCACCTCCAAGCGCAAGCTGCGCCAGCTCGTGGACGAAGGCCATGTGTCGGGCTGGGATGACCCGCGCTTGCCGACCCTGGTAGGCATGCGCCGTCGTGGCTACACGCCCGCCAGCATCCGCAATATGGTCGAAGCCACCGGCGTGACCAAGAGCAACGCCTGGTTGGAGTACTCGGTGCTGGACGGCTGCTTGCGCGCCGACCTGGAAGGCAAGGCCGCGCGTGCTTGCGCGGTACTGGACCCGGTCAAGCTCAAGCTGACCAATTGGGCCGAGCTGTTTGGCAGCCTCAGCCATGTGGAAACCAGCAGCGCCCCGGCACACCCACAAGTGCCGGAGCTGGGTCAGCGCGAGTTCCAACTCGGCCACGAGGTTTGGATCGAGCGCGAAGACTTCATGGAAGAACCGGTGAAGGGCTACCACCGCCTCTACCCCGGCAACAAGACGCGTTTGAAGTACGGCTATGTGATCGAGTGCACCGGCTGCGAGAAAGATGCGGACGGCAAGATCACCGCCGTGCTGGCCACCGTGGTGCCCGATACCAAGAGCGGCACACCGGGCGCGGATGCGGTGAAGGTCAAGAGCGCCATCACCTGGGTCAGCGTGCATGAGGCCGTTGAGGCCGAGGTGCGTTTGTATGACCGCTTGTTCACCGAAGCTCAGCCGGACTCGGGCGATGCCGATTTCTTGAGCTTCATCAACCCGAACAGCCGCAAGGTGGTGACGGCCTATCTGGAGCCCTCACTGGCCGGCGTGGCTGCGGAAGCGCACTTCCAGTTCGAACGCCACGGCTACTTTGTCGCCGACCGGCTTGATCACCAAGCCGACAAGCCGGTCTTCAACAAGATCACCGGGCTGAAAGACGGCTGGTCCAAGTAAAGCAAAAAACCGAGCGGGCGTGAAAAAGCCTCTGTGGCTCAGTCCTCCAAGGGCTGAACCACGGGGCTTGCATACTCGTGGCCGACCACGGCGCGGGCGAACAGATAGTTCTCCAGCGCCTTTTTGCTGAGCATGTCGAGCAGCACATCGCCGCGCGAATCACAAGGGAAAGACAATGCTTTGCCGGTGTGGAACAGCGACTGAAAGCGCAGCTCAAATTGGCTGCTAGGCAGGGTGGCGGCCGCCTGTGCCGCCATGTTTTGAATCGTCTTGCTTTGCATGAATTGGGTGTCCATCGTGTACTCCAGATGCGTCACCATGATCTCGACTGCCATGCATGAAGACTAGGCCCCAGATGAGGGGGAGACCATGTGCATACGTCTCGAAATAACGTCGGATCAAAGCCTGCGGTGCACTAGGACTTTCGCTGACACCAATTTGTCACGAAACGCAGTACCACCGAAACAGCGGAGCGTCTGAGACCTCAATCGCCAAGCTCGGCCAGGTCGGCCATGCGGCGGACCTTGACCTTGCGGCCCTTGAGTTTGCCCGCCGAGAGGCGCTTGACCGCCTCGCGCGCAATGCTGCGCTCCACCGCCACATAGCTGTGGAATTCGGTGATATTGATCTTGCCGACTTGCTCGAACTTGAAACCGGCCTCACCTGTCAGCGCACCCAAGATGTCGCCGGGGCGAATCTTGTCCTTGCGTCCGCCGAGGATTTGCAGCGTATCCATCGGAGGCTGCATCACACCGCCAGCGCTGGGCGTTAGCGAATCGAGCCCTTGCCAGACGAAGGGATAGCCCTGCATCTGCTCGATGCGGCCGATGCGGCCCATTTCATCCAGGCTGGCCAGACTCAAAGCCAGGCCATCAGCGCCCGCACGACCGGTGCGGCCGATGCGGTGGGTGTGCACCTCCATATCGGGCGTGACCTCGACATTGATCACGCATTCCAGTTGCGCAATGTCCAGACCACGCGCGGCCACATCGGTGGCCACCAAGACGGAACAGCTGCGGTTGGCGAACTGGATCAAGACCTGGTCCCGATCTCTTTGTTCCAAGTCGCCATGCAAGGCCATGGCCACAAAGCCCTGCCCCGCCAACACCTCCACCAGGTCGCGGCACTGAGCCTTGGTGTTGCAAAAGGCAATCGTGCTGGCCGGGCGGAAATGATTCAGCAGCAAAGACACCGCATGCAGACGCTCGCCCTCGCTGACCTCAAAAGCCAGCTGGCGAATGCTGCTGGGCGCTTGCACGGCGGCCGTGTTGAGCTTGACCTCCTTGGGCTCGCGCATGAATTGCGCGCTCAGCTTGGCAATGCCTTCAGGGTATGTGGCCGAGAACAGCAGGGTCTGGCGCTTCTTGGGCGCTTGCTTGGCGACGGTGACGATGTCGTCAAAGAAGCCCATATCCAGCATGCGATCGGCTTCGTCCAGCACCAGCGTGTTCAAAGCCGCCAGGTTCAAACTGCCGCGCTCCAGATGGTCCATCACGCGACCCGGCGTGCCCACAGCGATATGGCAGCCAAAGCCCAGGCTTTCCATCTGCGGCTTCATCGGCGAGCCGCCGCACAGGGTCAAGACCTTGACGTTGTCGGCCGCGCGGGCCAGGCGGCGAATCTCTTGCGTGACCTGGTCGGCCAGCTCGCGGGTGGGGCACAGCACCAAAGCCTGCACATCAAAACGGGCCGCATCCAGCTTGTGCAGCAGCGCCAGCGCGAAGGCGGCGGTCTTGCCGCTGCCAGTCTGCGCTTGCGCGATCAAATCTTGGCCGGCCAGCGCCAGCGGCAAGCTGGCGGCCTGAATCGGCGTCATTTGCGCATAGCCCAGCTGCGCCAGATTGGCTTGCATGGCGGCGCTCAGCGGCAGTTGAGCGAAGGAGGTGTTCTTGTCTTGGGCGGGTGCGTTCATCGTCCGATTATCCCTGCCCGGTAAAAACCCGAATCCTTGCCGACAGTCGGTCGTGAGTCAAAGCTTCTCATCCAGCCCGCGGGGCGCGATGCAAGGCAGCTCCAGCATGAAGCTTGTTCCCTGGCCCAAATGGCTTTCCACCGTGATGCGGCCGCCCAGGGCTTTGTTGACCAAGCTGAAGACCGTGTGCAGGCCCAAGCCATTGCCGCCTGAGCCCATGCGGGTGGTGAAGAAGGGGTCAAAAATGCGGGGCAGCGTGTCAGGCGCAATGCCGCAACCATCGTCTCGCACGCAAAGCTGCAATGTGGTTTGATCGCCGGCCTTCAGATGCGCCTCGATCCAGGTGTGGCCCGCGCGCCCTCCTTGATGCGCATGCACCAAGGTGTTCAACACCAGTTGGGTCAAGACCTGCTCGAGGGCGACCGGACGGCTGTCCATCTCGATGCCATCGGGCACCTCGCTCAAAAGCTGGTTCGATGTCGCCAGAAACTGCGGTCGCAAGCCATCGCTGATCTGCAGGACCAGCTGCGCCAAGTCGAAGCGTTGGCGCTGCCAGCCCGACTGTTCTCCCGCCACTTGTTTGAAACGCGAGACCAATTCGGCCGCGCGCTGCAAATTGCGCATCAAGAGGCCGCTGCTTTCTTGCGCCAGTTCCAGATAGGAGTTCAAGGTGGAGCGACGCATCTGGCCGCTGTCCATATCGCGCTGCAGCCCCGAGCTGTGCTCCTGCAGCGTGGAAGCCACCACCAAGCTATTGCCAATCGGCGTGTTGAGTTCATGCGCAACCCCGGCCACCAAGGCCCCCAAAGACGCGAGGCGCTCGCTGCGGACCAGCTCATCCTTGGCCTTTTGCAAGGCATCCAGGGCACTCGACAACTGGCTGTTGGCCGCGGACAAAGCCTCGGTGCGACGAACCACCCGTGACTCCAGTTGCTGATTCAACTCTTCCAGCTCGCGCTGGGCTTGCACACGCGCCGACACATCGATCAAGCTGAATTGCAGCAAGGTCTTTGGCCCCGACTCAAAGAGGTCCAGGTGCAACTCCGCCTCCCAAAGCAATCGCCCTTGCTCGGCGCGTTCGCGCAGGAACTGCATCTCGAACACGCAGCGCTCGCCGCCCAAAGCCGCCGTCGAATGCTGAGCCAGCAGTTCAGCTGAAACGCGGCCATCAGGCTGCCGGATGGGGGCCAAGTCTGCCGGTGCCAGACCCAGCAACTGCTCGGGGCGATTGAAGCCAAACACTTCAAGGGCGGCACGGTTGCACTCGGCAAAGCGCAGGGTCTGCGTGTCAAGAATGCCTTGGGGCATGCAAGACTCGCTGAACAACAGCTTGTTGTAGGCCTCACTGTCGCGCAACTGCTCGAATCGCCCCTGGGCCACCAGGCGAGCCGACTCTAAATCGGCATGTTGCTGCTGGGTGGTCAGCATCAAGTGATTGAAGGCGGCCGACAACTCATCCAGTTCCAGAGGTCCCCCGCGTTGCGCACGCTGCGTGTAGTCATGGCTGGACACAATCGACTTGGCAACACCGCTGAGCTCTTGCAAAGGCAGCGAAATCAAACGCTGCAAGCGCATGGCAGCCATCAAGGCGAGCAGAGCCGCCACCAACAAGACCCCCCCTTGGAGCTGCAATTGCCAAAGCAGCCTTTGGTTGACCCCCTCTAAGGAAGAGTCGATCAGCAACCAGGCCAGTCTTTGCTCATCCACCGGCACGGACAGCCGGACCTGGACACCGTCCGCGTCAATGCGCAAGGCCTGCCCGCCCTGGGACATCGAGCTTTGGCAGGCAGACGGGCCTGAATCCCCTCGCCTCCCATCCTTTGAGGAGGCTGCAGCTTCGCGGACATAACTGGCAAACAACTCACCCTGATCGCCATACAGACAAGCTCGAAGGACATGCCGAATATCCTTCAGCGCGGCCAAGTTCTCAGCGCCCGTCTTGGCGTCATCGAAGGCAATCGCCGCCGTGCTGCGGTTGGCCAAAACAGTGGCCAAGGTGGTCAACTCGTCGCCCAAGGCGCTCCCAGCGGCGCGCGCCTCGGACCAGACATGGATCAGGCTAGACAAGAGCAAACTGCCCAAGCAAACGGACATGATCAGAAACACACTCAAGTGCCGGATCGGGACTTGAGCCAGGCGCGTCATGGCCGCCCCCTACCCGCACCGAGCGTGCGGACCGCCACTTCAACCAGCTTGGCGCTGGGCTTCAAGTTGGCGCGCCTTACTGAGTCCAGATTGATCTCCATGCGAAGCTTGCCGGCCTCGATGACAAAACCGACGGCGCCCCCCTGATCGATGAATTGGGGGGCGCCCCCAACGGTCAAGATAGGCAACTCACCGAGAGTGGATTTCAACTCCGCGACCGTCTTCGGCGTGACCTCGTCGAGATAGACCATCTGGCAGACACGGGCGTCCTTGACGGAGCTCGGGTAGAGCAAAGCGATCCGCCGATGACCCACCTTGCGTGTGGTGAGTTCGCGCAGGCTCTCGCCAAAGGGATCACTGCCCAGCACGCAAAGGGTGAAAGCGGCATCCTCCGAGCCTGGCAAGGGATCCGGCCACTCCACGAACTGGGTGATCCGGTAAAGAAAAGCCGCCTTCAGGCGGTACTCGCCAATCAGCGCCTCGGGAGCGGCCACCGCGCTGGACAGCAAAGACATGCCGCCCCACAGCAGCAGCGCGGCCAAAGTGCGGATCCAAGTGGAGATCAAAAGGCGCCGTGCTCGCCAACACTTGCGGCGCGCCACGCCTCCTACCTTAAAGCCCAGGGGCATCAAAACGCGACTCTGAAGTCCGCCCGCCACTCCCGTCCCGGCATCGGGGTATCGCCCGGAATGGCCCTGGAATCCAAAGGCTCGGTGGCGCGCGCATCCAGGGCATTCTTCAGCCCCCCTTGTAGTGACCAAGCTGCGCCGGGTGGCTGCCAGTGCAACCCAACATCCAGCAGAGAATAGGCCGGCAAAGGCGCTTGCTTGTTACCAGGCTCGCGTGGCCTTTCGCCCACCCAACGCGCCTGCATATTCAGGGTCAAAGCGGCATTGAGTCGTTGGTCCAAGCTGAGATTGGCTGTGTGGCGCGGCGCCAAGGGTGCGGGCAGGCCCTGCGGGTCACGGGCGCGTTGATAGGCGTAGCTCAGGCCGAGGCGCAAACGCTCCGAGGCGCGCCAATCCAACTCCAACTCCAAACCTGGTGCCTTCAACTCGCCCACATTGCGGTAAGTGCCCTGCACCAAGCGGATCAAGTCCGTCATCTCATAGTAAAAGACGGCGAGCCGTGGATTGAGGCCCGCTGCCAAGGTCCAGTCGACCTGCCATTCCACGGTGTGGACCTTCTCCGGCCGCAAGGCCTGGGATCCCAGATTGACCGGATTGGAGGCAACAAACTGCTCTTTCATCGAGGGCGCGCGAAACGCACTGCCGTACAGCCATTTGCTGACCACGCTGGGCGAATGGCGCCAAACCAAGGACGCACGCGGGTTGACGGTAGAACCAAAGTCACTGAAGCGATCGGCCCGCAGCCCCAGGGTCAGCTCCATCGCCTCGCTCCATTTCCACACGTCTTGCACGGAGGCGTAGGTCACCCGGCGCGATTGATCCGGGGCGTAAACATAGGGCGTGTTCGTGACGTCCACCACCGTGCCGAGTTGGCCACCGTTGCTGAAGTTCTTGGACTCCCAGGCATGGAAATGCTGCTGATTCGCCCCCAAGGCCAAGCGCACGCGATGCCCTTCCCACCCCGAGTATTGCAACTCCCAATCGAGTCGGTAGCTGTTTTCCACCGAACCCGGGTTGCCGATGCCCCCTCACCAAAGGTGTACAGGCGCGACTTCCCCGGCCCGAACAAAACGCCCGCCTCGTTCACCGGCAAGATCGCACCGGCGGGAAAGACACGATAGCTCGCATCAAACCAATGCTGCATCCAGGAGGCCCGGACCGCCGAACGAATGCTGTCATGTTGAATGGGCAGCTGCCACCGCACTTCAGCCAAGGACTGGCGCGCCGCAGACACCGAAGTGGGGTCCAAGGCACCCGCGATGCCCCAAGCATTGCCCATGCGATCGGCGCGGTAATGCCACAAGCGCAGTTGCAGGTCTGACTTGGCAAATTCGGCATGCAGATTGCTCAAGCGGTACTGGGTGTCCAAGGCCCCCGGCGCCAGGGTGGCCTTGCTGCCAAACAAACCGTCAAACACGGTTTGCTGGTCGGAAGGAATACGCCGGTTTCGATCACCCTCGCTGCGCTGAGTTTCAGCCGACAGCATCAGGCCCCAGTCCGCGACCTTGCTGGTCTTGCGCGCCCACAGACCACCCGAGCCAAAAGCCCCCAGATACATGCCTGCAGCTGTCTCGGCCTCGTGCAGGGGATCTCGGGTCACGATATTGATCACACCGGCAAAAGCATCGGCACCAAACACCGCCGATCCTGGACCCCGCACCACTTCGATCCTGTCAACGCCAGCCAAAGGCAGCCGAACCCCGGCACCAAATGAGCCAGTGAACAGTTGATTGATTGGCACATCGTTCAGGGTCACCAGCACCTGCGGGTTGTCGTAGGTGTACATGCCCCGAATGACAAACAAAGGCTGCCGGGTCTTGGGCGAGATATGCAGGCCGGCCACGCCCTGCAAGGCCTCTTCCAGCGTGCGAGCACCGATCGCTTCAATCTGAGCGGCGGTCACGATCGCCACCACGGCCGGCGCCTCGCGAGCCGGCATCTTGAAGCCCGTCGCACTGCGCACCTCCAGCTGCGACAACGCGTCAATATCCAGGTCAAGCAATGAGGCGGCCAGAGCCGGCCCCGTACACCAAAGGGCCAGCCCAGAGAGGGCTGCTGATCGAGCCAGTTGCGTGCATTTCATGGACCACCCCAACAACGTGATTCGGCCGATCTGCGCGGCACGTACGCTATTTTTTAGTCCACTCCCTGCTTTTCAGTCTATTACAGCAAGACCCGTCCGGGCGATAAATACCGCGGTCTCAGCCGCCCGCTTGTTTGACGGTCCAGCTGCCCTTTTTCTTCAGCAACTCAATCACCCGCTCGCGGTGATCCCCTTGCACCTCAATGACGCCGTCCTTGACCGTGCCGCCGGAGCCGCAAGCGGCTTTGAGTTCTTTGCCCAAGGCAACCAAGCCGGCTTCATCCAAGGGCACGCCCTTGACCAGGGTGACGCCCTTGCCGGCGCGGCCTTTGGTCTCGCGCGAGACGCGCACGATGCCGTCTCCCTTGGGCAGCACCGGTCGGCCGCAGCGACAGTCGGCCTTGGCTTGGCGGCAGTCCGGGCAGGTACGGCCGCTGTCGGTGGAATAGACCAAGCCGGTCAGGGCCCCGAGGCCCGCCAAGCCGGAGGCAGTTTTCTTGTTGTTTGAGCTCATCGTGGTTTCAAGCGTCCTGAAGCGTCTCGAAGCGTCTTAAGCGGCGCAGCCAAACAGCTGCTGATGCAGTTCCAGCGGGGAATTGATGGTGCGCACCCGCATATAAGCCTCTTGCGCCTCCGGGTAGCGGCGACGCAGATAGTTCAGCCATTGTTTCAGACGGCCGGACTGGTGCTTGGTTTCGACATTGGCATGCACCAAGGCCCAGAAGTCGCGCAGCAAGGGCAAGACCTGACCCCAGCTGAGGGGCTCGACACCCTCGCCACCGGCCGATCGAATCGCCAGCGCCAGCCCCGGGTCGGCCACCATGCCGCGCCCCAGCATCAGGGCGCTGCAGCCGCTTTGCGCCAGGCAGTTCTCGGCATCCAACGCCGTCCACACCTCGCCATTGGCCACCACCGGCACCGCCACGCTTTCGCGCACCGCGGCAATGCGGTCCCAATAGGCCGGCGGCTTGTAGCCATCGGCCTTGGTGCGGGCGTGCACCACCAGTTCCTCGGCGCCCGCATCCACCATGGCGTGCGCACATTCCAAGGTGCGCGAGTCATCCATATAGCCCAGGCGCATCTTGGCCGAGACCGGCATGTCCCGTGGCACCGCGCGGCGCACCGCAGCGACGATTTGCGCAATCAGCTCTGGCTCGTCCAGCAGGACCGCGCCACCGCGATGCTGATTGACGCATTTGGCCGGGCAGCCAAAGTTCAGGTCAATGCCGGCCGGCCGCATGGCCGCCAACTTGGCCGCGTTCTCGGCCATGCAGACCGGGTCGGCACCGAGCAGCTGCGCGCGCACCGGCACGCCGGCCGGCGTCAGGCCGCCATGCAGCAACTCCGGCACGATGCGGGTGAAGACGCGATTCGGCATCAGCCGATCAGTAACGCGAATGAACTCAGACACACAGCGATCAATGCCGCCGACACGGGTCAGCACATCGCGCAACATATGGTCCAGCAAGCCCTCCATTGGGGCCAAGAGGATCACGCTTGCACCTCCGCGAGCAAGTCCAGGTACGTCAGGTAGAGGCGCAGATCAAACTCCAGCTGCCCATAGCTCGGCTCCATATGCTGGCAGAGTTGATAAAAGGCCTTGTTGTGATCGAGTTCCTTCAGGTGCGCCAACTCGTGCACCACGATCATTTTCAAGAACTCGGCCGGCGCCTCCTTGAACAGCGTGGCGACGCGGATCTCACGCTTGGTCTTGAGCTTGCTGCCCTGCACCCGCGCGGCGCGGGTGTGCGTGCCCAAGGCGTGCTGAATGATCTTGAGCTTGGCGTCGAAGCAGACCTTGGAAAGCGGCTCGGCATTGCGCAAATAGCGCTGCTTCAAGTCCTGGGTGTAGTCGAACAAGGCCTTGTCGCTGCGAACCTCATGGCCAAGCGGATAGCGGCGTGCGAGCAATTGCCCCAAACGCTCGGGGCCCTCGGCAATCAGTTGCTGCACCTGCAGCAAGGTTTCGGCCGGGTAGCCCGCCAGGTACTTCAGAGATTTCACAAGCAAGACTTCGCGATTCAAGCCACCACAGGCTGGGGGAAATTCGCTTTGACCCAAGCTTCGAAACGGCTGCACATCGCGGCCTCGCCCTCGCTGCTGTCGGCCAGAACCTCATCGCCATGGACGACGCGGATCTGCGCGTCCAGCGCGGCCGGCACCTCGCTCGGATAGACGCGTGTGGCCGCGGCGGCCAGCTTGGCCTGCGCGTCACGCCAGCAGTCGTCCACCGACTGGTTGCAGGCCTCGGCCAGGTAGCGGGCCGAGAAGCCCTCGCCGGTCAGGCTGCGCAGTGTGGCGTCGTGATCGATGCTGTTGCCCGGCACCCAGTAATGCTGGGCCAGTTGCGGGCCGATGGCGACGTTGTCGGTCAGATAGCCATATTCACGCAAAAAATAGGCGCGGGTTTGATAGACCGCCATATGGGCCAGCAGATAGCCCTGATACGAAGCGGCTGATTCCTGGTTCAGCAGATGCGGAATCGCCAACATCGGCCGTGGGCTGGCCATGCCCAGCACCCGCAGCTCGGTCGCGCGGGCCAGTGCCAGCACCGACTCGGCCGTCAAGTCCTCATCGCGCATCTCGTAAAGCGCCGCCTCAAAGTAAGGCACCACAGCGATGGAGCGCTCATCAAAGGCGCGCATCGGCTGGCTGCTGGCGATGCGGTCGTGGATCAGTTGATCGGGGATGGCCTCGCCTGCGGCGTTCTTGGCATAACGCTTGAGCCAGTCGGCATCGCCCAACAGGCTGTCGCAGAACATCGACTGCGTCTCGGCGTAAGCCATCGAGGTCGGCGCAAATTCCTGCGAAAAGCAGGGCGAGTTCTGCGCCACATTGGCGAAGTGAGCCGCATGGCCGCCTTCGTGGAACAGGGTGTTGATGGCACGTAAGCCGCTGCCCACCTGATCGGGCTTGGCCTCGGCGGTGAAGTTGATCTGGCCTGGCACCCACTCGCCCTTCGCGTTCACATAGCTGGGGATGGGGCCGTGGCAAAAACCGTTTTGATACTTGCCCTTACGCTCCAACAGATCGAGCTGCATGGTGGCCCCACGGTACTGGATGCCCAGGCGCCGGAAGGACTCGACCCAGCGGCGCAAGGCCGGGCCAAAAGGCATGTATTCGTCCATGCGCCGTACCACGTCGCCGCTGGAGAAGAAGCGCAGGTTCCAGGGCTGCAGCGCCGCCTCGCCGTGCTGCGCCTTCAGGTCGGCCAGCGTGCGCGCGTGGGCCTCGTCGGTACGGGCCACAAAGTCGTCCAAGATGCCCTTCAGCTGGGCCGGCGTCATGCGCTCGTTCTTGCGCAGCTTCAGCTCGAAGTAGTTGTCAAAACCAAGCGCCCGCGCAAAGCGATTGCGCAGCTTGACCAGGTCCAAGAAGCCATTCGCCAAGACCCAGTGTTCGATGGATTGAAAGCCCGCGAAGGAGCTGCGGCGGCGTTCCTCCAGCGGATTGGTGGCCTGGTTGGTGGCCAGCATGCTCAGCGTGGCCACCTCGGTCTCGCCTTGCTCGTTGATGTGGGTGGGCTGCAAGTCGCGCTTCTTGGCGAACAGCGCCGCCTCGGCCTCGATGATCTGCGCCATCAAGGCGCGGCCTTCATCGTTGTCGATGATATTGGCCTCAAACAGCGCCAGCCAACCCTTCAAACCATGCACCAAGCCGGCGTCTTGCTCGGCGGCGGGCAAGGCTTGCAGGCGCTGCAGATGCTGGCGCGTCTCGCTCAGCTTGAGGGGGTCAGAAATAAAGGCCTTGTATTGCCCTTCGGCCGCTGCAAAGCCCGCATGGTCGTCACTGGTGGCCATATAGGTGGACCAAAACAGGTCTTCTTTGCGCTTGTGGACGGCGTTGTACGTGTCGTTCAGCTGATCGAAAAAAGCGCGCGCTGGTTGCGTGATGGCAGGCATGGGATCTGGGCTCTTGTGGAGTCGGCGAGGGCCGACAGCATAGCGTCTAGCGCCCAGCAGCGCCGCGGCAAGGTCAAGATTGAAGGCATCATGGCGGCATGAAAGCACGCTGGCGCATTGCCATTGAAGGCGAAGAAGCCCCCTTTGAGGCCTTTGCCGACCAAACCATCTTGAAGGCCGCCTTGCAAGCCGGCGTGGGGCTGCTCAGTTCCTGCCGCAACGGCACGTGCCGTGCCTGCCGCTGCCATTTGCTCGAAGGCGAGATCCGCTATTTGATCGAGTGGCCGGGTTTGAGCGCCGAGGAAAAGGCCGAAGGCTGGATCCTGCCTTGCGTAGCCCAGGCCTGCAGTGATCTGCGCTTGAGGCGGCCGGACTTTGCGGCTTGAGGGCCCATCAGGCCAAAACCTGCGCCTGATTCAAAGCGAGTCTCAAGGTACGAGCCTCAGGGTGCTGGGCGCGCCGAGGCGTCGTCGCGCGGGTCCTTCTCTTCTTGGCTTTGTGGGGCCTCTGCTGGCTGAACCGGCGCTGGCATGGCCAACAGCGCTTCGGCCTCGCGCTGCTTTTGCGACTCCTTCAGGTAGTGCTCTTCGATGAAGTTCTTTTCCACCAGATTGCGACGCAAAGAGTCTTCCAGTTCCTCCACCCGACCGTTGAGCTTCTCGATCTCTTTCTCGAGCTTGTGGCGTGCCGATTCATTGTCTGAAGGGCTGGGCTCGTCATGCTGCGGTGGGTCGGCCGACAAGACCTCCAAATCGCGCCGCAGCTTTTCGATGGTGCGCGCCGCATCGGCCAGTTGTTCGCGCTGCGCCTGGGCTTCTTTCTCCAACTTCTTCAAGGCTGCTGGGTCGGCGGCCGCAGGTTTGCCGGGCGATCCGGTCATGGCCTGCGGATTGAGCGCCGCCTCCTCCAACTCTCGCTGCAGCCGGGCGGCCGTGCGCTCCGCACGTTCGGCTCGTTGGCGCGCTGCATTCAAATCCGCCTTGTCCGACAAACTCTGGGTGGCACGGGCCCGGAAGTTGTTCAAGAGCCGACTGCTTTCCTCCAGGCGCTCTCGCGCATGGCTCAATTCCATCTGCACACGTCGGCGCTGCGCCAAGATGCGCTCGACCTCTTTGCGATGGCTCTGCTTGAGCGACTCCAATTGCTCCTGATCCATCTCTTGGGCGCGTTCCGGCCAGCGCATGGGCTCAACCCCGTCGTCAGCACCGCCTGACTCCGCGCCTGGCATCGACTCATGATCCGAGCCATAAGCCCCCAGCAGCTGCCGCACCAGCTGCGGCAGCTCGGCAATGGCGCGCAAATCAGAGGCTGAAAGCTGATGATCGCCAGCGAGGCCCAAGCCGGGGCCTCCCGCGCCACCTCGCTCGGCAGCGCGCAGCAACTCTCTGGAGGCGATCTTCATCTCCCGCCCGGCTTCGCGTGACTCGCGCAAAGCATTGACGATGTGGATGTGATTGCTCTCCTCGTAGCGCGTCATGCGCCAGTAGGTGCCGATCACCACAATGATCACAACCACATTGGCCAGGAATAGCGAGACCGCGGCCAAGCCTTCGACATTGAGTTCCATGAGGAGCGCCCCTCAAACCCGCACAAACACAAAGCGGCCTTCGCCGTAACCCGGCACCGAAAGACGGTAGTCGCTGCGCGCCAGGCCTCGCCCCATCAAGGTATCCAGCTTTTCAAAAGGCTTGGGCATCAGGTTGACCACCTTCAGGCCAACCTCTGGCGTCGCTGCGTCCTTGCTCAAAAGCCCAGCGGCGCTGCGCATGAACTGATCGGCAAACTTCATCATCTCCGCCGTGGGCGCCCCGGTTTGCATGGCGGCACGCACCGGCATGGGCTGCAACTGGGCCCCGCCACCGCCCAGAATGCAACAGCAATTGGCATCCAGCGCGGCCAAGGCGTGAGGCGTTTTTTGCCCCTCGGCCAGATACATGGCCAGGTTGTGGGGCAGTTTCAAGTCGGCCAGCTTTTGCCCGGGCGCAGGGATCAAGCGGAAGGGAATGTCGCGCAACAAGCTCTTGATCAGCTGATTCAAGGCATCGACCGATTCAATCGCGGGCGCTTGCCCGCCTGCCGGCTTGGCGGGCGCCGCCAACTCCGCCACCCGCTGGGCCAAAGCAGCCTGCACCTCGCGCAACAAGTCTTCGTCCTTGAAGGGTTTGTTGATGACGAACAAAGCGCCATTGCTTCGCGCTTGATCCAGATGACGGGGCGCGGTCTCGGTGGTGACAAAACCGACCTTGACGTCGTGCAAGCCAATCTGACGCAGCGTTTGCAACATCTCCAAGCCGCCGACCTTGGGCATATGCCAGTCGGAGATCACCAAGTCGGGCTGGAAGGAGTTCACCAAACGCAGGGCCTGCTCGCCGTCCATGGCCAGCTCGATGCTCAAAGGCCCCAGCGACGCCGATTGCAAGACGCGTTGAATGATGGCCTGGATGGCTCGACTGTCATCCACAATCAGAACACGCAGGGGGGTGGGTGTGGCTGTTTGCATCATTTCAGTGCTCGCTAGAAAGACCGTCAGGCTGCGGCAGAGGGTTGAGCCCTGCTTCGCCCGCAACGGTAGAGATTTCAATCATCATCACGGCCAAGCGCTGGGCTGGGTCGTCGGATACATAAAGCGCCAAGGCTGGCGCGCTTTGGCTGAGCTGCCGCCAGGCCTCATGGGCTTGCGCCTCGGGCAAGCCCAGGTGCGACAGACTGGTATCACCCAGGCACTCCAGCAAACAGGCGCTCAAGATATTGCACAGCTCCATGCCCGCGTCTTGCAGATCGGCCGGCTGCAGTTCAGCCGCAGGCAGGCCAAACATGGCCGCGGCCAAGGCCAGCGCATCTGCCCGCCCCATCTGCAGCAGGACCAGGGCTCGGTTGTGATTGGTGTAACCCGTCACGCCGTCGGTGATGGGCAGGGAAAAACAGGCATCGTCCTCCTGCAGCAGGGGCAGGCTGCTCGATGAGGCAAAGGCACAAGATTGCCCTGTTAGGCTGGCCCATACCTCACTCAACTTGGACTGAACGGCCCCAGCTTGCACGCAAACCCTCCGTGACGATGTCCTGAGTTTGCATCAAAACGAGACAAGCCTATGCCTCAAGCTGCACGGGGTATGCAGGACTTCTCGCTCGGCTCAATGAAAAAAGCCCCTCGATGAGGGGCTCTGCAGCGTACGGGTAGCGGGGTCACAAGCCCGCTTCATCGCCGATTCAGCGCCGCTTCATCGTGATGCGCGCTGGCCCTTGCAGCAAGGTAACTTCTTGCGCCGCAGCAGCTTCCGCCGAGAACTCCAGCTTGGCGTCCACGCCCTGAACCATCAGGATACGCGGGCCGCTGGCCTTCAACTCCATGGCCGACTGCCCTGGAACCTGGCCCATCAACTGGCCTTGCGGGCCCAGAAAAATCTTCACCTGCAACTGCGACGAAGCGTAATCCCCCAGCAGGGCTTGCTGCTGCTCGGGCGTCAGGCTGACGCTGGCTTGGGCTGCAGGCAAGTCTGCGCTGCGAGCCCAGGCTTCGCCGGCGCCATCACCGTCGTTGAAAAAGCGCAGGCCGCTGGCCTTGCCATCGGCGCCGCGTTCGATCTTCAAACGCGCCACGCTGTTCTCAAAGGCGAACTGGTCCTGGCCCAGCGGGATCAAATTGATGGGTCGTCCGCCGCTGCGGGTGCTGGTCAACACACCACCTTGGACCCGCAAGGTCCGGCTGGTCTTGGCGTCCAGGCTGTACACCCCTTCGGCAGCGCTCAACTCGGCCGCACTGACTTGCACTGGCTTGGGCTCAGGGTAGGCCTCGCCGATCGCAAAGGCACCGAGCTTGCGCACCAACAAGTCCATGGCCAAGCCCGGACCATCGCTATTGCGAAGCGCCACCACCGTGGTCTTGCTGGACGGCAGGTAGTTCAAGGTGCTGACAAAGCCATGGATACCGCCGCCATGCTGCAGCATGGCCTGACCCCGCAAGCTGTCCACGCCCAGGCCGAAGCCGTAACGCATCGGCGACTTGATCGCAGTGCCTTCCGGCGTCGTCATGCGTTTGTAGGACTCGGCGGAGATCAGCTTGCCGCCATGCAAGGCCTGGTTCCAGCGCCACAACCCTTCCAGATCCGACACCAAGGCGCCGGCCGCGTGCGGCTGGGTCATGCTGAGCAAGCCCGCCACGGTATAGCCTGAAGCGGCATCGCCGCTATAGCCCTGCACCATGCCCTTGATCAAGGCGTTCTCGCCGGGGTAGCGAACCGAGCTGATTCTCTGCGGACGCAGCAAGGCTTCGTCGATGTACTGATGCCATGGCTTGCCGCTGATGGCCTCAACCACTGCGCCGACCAAGACATAGCCCGAATTGTTGTAAGCCCAGCTCTGACCTGGCGCAAAGTCAAACGGCTGATCCTTGAACTCGGCCACCAATTGCTCGGTGCTCAGCTCGCGTCGGATGGGGTTGTGCATATAGCCGGGGATGCCGGTATAGCTCTTGATGCCCGAGCTGTGGTTGAGCAGTTGCGCCAGGGTGATCTTGTCGCCGCCCGGATAACTGGGCAGGTACTTGGACAAAGGATCTTCCAGCTTGGCTCGGCCCTCGTCGACCAGCTTGAGCAAGGCCGCGGCGCCGAACTGCTTGGTCACCGAGCCGATGCGGAACGACTGTTCGGCCGATAAGGGCACGCCCAGCTCGATGCTGGCCATGCCGCGCGCGCCTTTGTAAAGCAGCTGATCGCCGCGCGCCACCAGCAAGGCCACACCCGGGCCCTCGCGGCCCAGCTTTTGCTCGTCCATCAGTCGTTCGGCGTAGGCGGCCACTTCAGCTGCAGCGGGCAAGGGGCCGGCAAGAGCCTGATGAGGCACACACAGCGCAAAGCCCAGTCCAGCGATGGCAGCCAGCACGGCGGCTGATGCACCGGGGGCGGCGCGAAACTTGATTTTGGAAGACGCACTCAGCATAGGGGCAGCTCAGAGAAATTGGGATGGCGCGACTGTAGTGAAGCCATCGGTGTTGCAAACGCAACGCACGACGAAATGCCAATCGGCTGGCATCAACTGCGTCCACAGCGCCTGTGGACAAGTCCGTGTACAGCCTGCGCATGCAGACGCCAAGTCCTTGAAATCACTCATTCTTTGCTGATTTGCCCAAAAAATAGGCAGGCGCCTGAGCCAGCGCCTGCCTGCGGCGGGATAATCCCTCCCCAATATCGGCAACTCATCGCTCAGCCCTCCTCTCTCAACGGTCTGCGCCTCCCCGGCGCCCTTTGCTTCATGCACCGCACCATCTTCACCACGCCCGTCGTCAACACCTTGCTGCGCGCCGGCTCCGTCGCCTTCCTCAAATGGAAGGGCTGGACCATCGAAGGCAATCTGCCCGCCCAACAGCACAAATGCGTGTTGATCGCCGCACCCCACACCAGCAACTGGGACCTGCCCTACACCTTGATGGTGGCCTTCTCTTTGCGGCTGACACCGTATTGGATGGGCAAGAGCCAAATCTTCCGCTTCCCTTTCGGCGGCATCATGCGCTGGCTGGGCGGCATCTCGGTGAACCGCGGCCAATCCACCAACTTGGTGGCCGCGTCTGCAGCCGCCCTGGTGGCGGCGGACGGCGCGGTGCAGTTGATCGTTCCGCCCGAGGGCACGCGCAGCAAAACGCGCTATTGGAAGACTGGCTTTTACTGGATCGCCCACACCGCCAAGGTGCCCATCGTGATGGCGTATATGGACTACGAGCGCAAGCTCAGCGGCCTCGGGCCGGAGTTCATCCCCAGTGGAGATATCGAAGCCGATATGGTCAAGATCAAGGCCTACTACGCGCAGTTCAAAGGCAAGAACTGGCAGCAGTTTGACCACCAATGAGTGAAACTTCGAACACCAGCGACTCCGCTGCCAAGCCTTTCAAATCGAAAGACCCGCTGCACGGCCTAACGCTGGAAGCCATCGTCACCGCCTTGGTGGACTACTTCGGCTGGGAAGAGTTGGGGCATCAGATCGAAATTCGCTGCTTTGTCATCGATCCCAGCATTGCCTCGAGCCTGAAGTTTCTGCGCAAAACGCCTTGGGCACGCGCCAAGGTGGAGAGCCTTTACCTCTTCATGCTGCGGGAGCAGCAACGCCAGGCGCGCCCCTGATCCGAAAAGGCTGCGAGAAAAAGCAAAACGCGACCCGAGGGTCGCGTTTTTTATGGGTAGCAGAACCGAATCAGCGCGGTTTGGGTTCCGGCATTTCGATCTTCAGCTCCAGCACATCCATATCGCCCACATGCTGGATGTCGACATTGATGTCCTTGGGGTCGATGTCCATGTACTTGGAGATCACCACCAGCAGCTCGTTTTTCAGCTGCGGCAGCCAGTCGGCCTTGGGCGCGCGGCCATTGCGCTCATGCGCCAAGATCAGCTGAAGGCGCTCTTTGGCCACGCTGGCCGTGCTCTTTTTCTCGCCGAGAAAATAACTCAAAAATCCCATGGAAGCACCCTCCTCACTTGCCGCCGAACAGGCGCTTGAACAGGCTGGGCTTGATGGCTTCGATGAAACGCATCGGGCGCTCTTCACCCAGGAAGCGGCGGATCACGTCCTTGTAGGCTTCCGACACATCGGTACCCTGCATATGAATCGCCGGCGAGCCCTGGTTGGAGGCTTGCAACACCACTTCCGACTCCGGAATCACACCGATCAGCGGCGTGCGCAGGATTTCGTGGATGTCTTCCAGCGACAGCATATGGCCACCCTCAACCCGGTTCGGGTTGTAGCGGGTGATCAAGAGATGTTCCTTGATCGGCTCTTTGCCCTCGATGGCACGCTTGGTCTTGCTATTGAGCATGCCCAAGATGCGATCAGAGTCGCGCACCGAAGAGACTTCGGGGTTGGTCACCACGATGGCTTCGTCGGCGAAGTGCATGGCCATCAAGGCACCGGTTTCGATGCCGGCGGGCGAGTCGCAGACGATGAACTCGAAGTCCATGGCCTTGAGTTCTTCCAGCACGCGCTCCACACCCTCGACCGAGAGCGCATCCTTGTCGCGCGTCTGTGAGGCGGCCAGCACGAACAGCTTGTCGAGCTGTTTGTCCTTGATCAGGGCCTGGCTGAGCTTGGCTTCGTCGTTGATCACATTGATCAGGT
Source organism: Roseateles sp. (assembly GCF_049240545.1). Taxonomy (GTDB): domain Bacteria; phylum Pseudomonadota; class Gammaproteobacteria; order Burkholderiales; family Burkholderiaceae_C; genus Paucibacter_A. The sequence goes on from NZ_JBMLSK010000217.1 coordinate 104,095, forward strand.
CATACACCACGCGACGCTCGCAACCCATGATCAGGTCGAGGTTGCGCAGGCCCACGTCAAAGTCGATCACGCAGGTCTTGTGCCCGCGCAGAGCCAGGCCGGTTGCAAAGCTGGCGCTGGTGGTGGTCTTGCCCACGCCGCCCTTGCCGGAGGTCACCACGACGATCTTGGTCATCGAATCAAGCCTTTCAAACTATTTTTTCAAACGGGCCGATGCATCAAATGCAGCCAACCCACGATTCAACACGTCATTCAAATTCAAAAGTTCAGCGCTTCCATCACCAGCTTTTCGCCTTCCAAGCGGATCTGCGCCGGTTTGCCCAGCACGGTCTCTGGCAGCGGGTTTTCGGTGGTGCGGTAAGTGCCAGCAATCGCGATCAACTCGGCCTCCATGCAGGTGGCAAAAATGCGCGCCTCGGTATTGCCCTTGGCGCCTGCAATCGCCTTGCCACGCAGCGGTGCGTAGACATGAATACTGCCGTCGGCAATCACTTCAGCACCATGGTTGACCAGGGCCAGAACCACCAAGTCGCCGCCCTTGGCGTAGACCTGTTGGCCCGAGCGCAAAGGCTTGTCGATGATCAAGGTACGCGCCGAACCTTCAGCCGGCACGGGCACTTCACGGATCACCTCGCGAACCACTTCAACCACGACCTCCTTGACGCTGCCCGCTTGCGCCGGCACATCAGCCGCTGATGAAGAAAACTCTTTGCGTGAGGCCACAGGCGCATCCGGCTCGGGGGACTCGGCCAAGCCAAGAGCGAGCGCCTGCGCCAACTCAGCGGCCGTGGCCCCCAGCACCGCCACCGGCTGCATGCGGTACTGCCTCAGTAGCGCGACCACGGGAGCCAGATCAAGATCGACCGGCTGCGCTTGATCGTCCAAGCTCAGTTGGGCCGGCGCGTCTTGATCGGGCTGCGCCTCGGCACGGACCAGATGGCTGAGGTCAATCAACAAGGGATCATGGTTGAACACATCGGGCGTATCGCCCAGTCGCTCCTGCAGCGCCGACTCCAGCAAGGACAGATCGGCCGACCGCAGCACCAAGGAGAGCAGACTCAAGGTCGCGCTCTTCAACTCGAATACTTCGGCGAACTTCTGTGCCGCCCTCCCATTTTGTGCCTGAGCCATTGCTTGCTGTTCTTGTGCAAAGGGCGCGATTTTAGCCGTGCCATTTGAAAGCCCTGCTAGGCATTGCCCCCAAGCCCGACAACTCTGACTGCCTGTCTTTTGAGCAGTCCAGTAAAGAACCAGTGCCATCAAGCACTTAGCCCGCCTTTGCCAGCGCCGCCCACACGGATATCCACAGCCAATGTGGAAAAAGCAGTCGATTCAATCCCGCAAATCTCGTTCTTTTTTGTGACATATTCCTCCAGCCCCTTGACTTATCCCCATTTCGCCGTTCACACCCATCCCGCATGACAAATCACCCCGGCACCCGGCTTGCCCCTCGACATCGACGCTAAGTTGTTGATTCATATAGCGCGCAAGAAACTGCATCGAAATGAGGCAAGCCAAGCTCAAGCGCCGAATTTCAAGGGTTTAGCGACGCCCACCAGGGCTTACCCACAAAGTTATCCACAGGAAAGGTGGATAGGCTTTGAAGGCATTTCAAATCAGCAACTTAGCGCAGATGCCTCAATCGAAATAGAGCATTCGGCGCTAAGTTGATTGAGCACCTAAGGCGCGGGCGCACAACAGCAAAACAAGGCGCCGAGCGCCGCAGCGGTTACAGTGAAGGCAAATCCGCGCACCGCGGACCCCCAGCAGGAGCACGTCCTTGGCAACACCCAACTACTCATACGAAAAACGCCAGCGTGAATTGGCCAAGAAGCGCAAGACCGAAGAAAAGCGCATGCGCAAGGCCAACAAGGGGGATGGCGACGCTCAAGCGGGAGACGAAGGTAACAACGGCGAAGCCGGTGCGAACGCTGATGATGCGCCCGCTGCCGATGGCACACCGCCCGCTGCCCCTTGATCGACTGATTGACCGATCGCCTGATCGCGATCCCTTGACCGCATTCGGCGAGCCCGCCCCGCCTGCCGCATCCGCATTTGCCGGCCGCATCTGCCGGCCACAATAAGCCGGCTGCGGGTGCTGCCCCTAAAATGCCGGGCTGCTCGGCGCTGCTGCCAGGCCCCCAAAGAACATCATGACCCGCAAGCTCTTCGTCACCACCGCACTGCCCTACGCCAACGCCAACTTCCACATTGGCCACATCATGGAATACACCCAGGCCGATGTCTGGGTTCGCTTCCAGCGTATGCGCGGCCAAGAGGTGCACTTTGTTTGCGCGGATGACGCCCACGGCGCGCCCATCATGATCGCCGCCGAAAAAGCCGGCATCACGCCGCAGCAATTCGTGGCCAATATTGCCGCCGGTCGCAAGTCCTATCTCGATGGCTTTCACATCAGCTTCGACAACTGGCACTCCACCGACGGCCCCGAGAACCACGAACTGAGCCAGGACGTTTACCGCGCCCTGCGCAGCAATGAGCTGATCGATGTGAAGACCATCGAGCAGTTCTTTGACCCCGAAAAGGCCATGTTCTTGCCGGACCGCTTCATCAAGGGCGAATGCCCCAAGTGCGGCGCCAAAGATCAATATGGCGACTCTTGCGAGGTCTGCGGCGCGGTCTACACGCCCACCGATCTGAAGAACCCCTTCTCCGTCTTGACCGGCGCCACGCCAGTGATGAAGAGCTCGGAGCATTACTTCTTCAAACTCAGCGACCCGCGCTGCATCGCCTTCCTCGAAGAATGGACGCAGACCCCCGGCCGCTTGCAACCCGAGGTCTTCAACAAGATCAAGGAATGGTTTGCCAAGGACGAAGAAGGCAATGGCGGCCTGGGCGACTGGGACATCAGCCGCGATGCGCCCTACTTCGGCATCGAGATCCCCGATGCACCGGGCAAGTACTTCTACGTCTGGCTGGACGCGCCGATTGGCTACCTCGCTTCGCTGAAAAACTACTTCAGCAAGACCGGCCGCGACTTTGACGCCTTCTTTGCCGACGAGTCGGTCGAGCAGGTGCATTTCATCGGCAAGGACATCACCTATTTCCACACCCTGTTCTGGCCGGCCATGCTGCACTTCAGCGGCCGCAAGACGCCCGACCATGTGTTCGTGCACGGCTTCATGACCGTCAACAACGGCGAGAAGATGAGTAAGAGCCGCGGCACCGGCCTCGACCCGATGAAGTACCTGGGCCTGGGGCTGAACGCTGAATGGCTGCGTTACTACATCGCCGCCAAGCTCAATGCCAAGGTGGAAGACATTGACTTCAATCCCGAAGACTTTGTCGCCCGCATCAACAGCGATTTGGTCGGCAAATACATCAATATCGCGTCCCGTGCCGCAGGCTTTTTGAGCAAGCGCTTTGACGGCCATCTGTCTGGTGACCTGGGTGTGGAAGGCCGCAGCCTGCTAGACGCGCTGCGCGCCCAGGCCGATGTGATTGCCGAGTTGTACGAAGAACGCGAGTTCGGCAAAGCCTTGCGCGAGACCATGCTGTTGGCGGACAAGGTCAACGAATATGTGGACCAGAACAAGCCTTGGGAGCTGGCCAAGAAAGAAGGCATGGAAGCGGTGTTGCACGATGTGTGCAGCGTCTGCATCGAGGCCTTCCGTCTGCTGACCATTTACCTGAAACCGGTGCTGCCCGCGCTGGCCGCCAAGGTCGAGACCTTCTTGCGCGTGGAGCCGCTGCAGTTTGCTGACGCCGCTCGCGCCATGGGCCCTCACCAGATCGGCGCGTATGAGCATCTGATGCAGCGCGTCGACGCCAAGATGGTCGAGGCCCTGTTCAAAGCGCCTCCCGCGCCCAAGGTCGTGCCCGGCGGCGAAGATATCGCGCCCGAGATCAAGATCGATGACTTCAGCAAGGTCGATCTGCGCATCGCCAAAATCGTCAAGGCCGAGCATGTGGAAGGCTCAGACAAGCTGCTGCGCCTGACGCTGGACGCTGGCGAAGGCCGCTTGCGCAATGTCTTCAGCGGCATCAAGAGTGCCTATCAGCCCGAGCAGTTGGAAGGCAAGCTGACCGTGATGGTGGCCAATTTGGCTCCGCGCAAAATGAAGTTCGGCATCAGCGAAGGCATGGTGCTGGCTGCCAGCCATGCCGACGAGAAGACCAACCCCGGCATCTTTGTGCTGGAACCCTTCCCCGGCGCGCAGCCTGGCATGCGGGTGCGCTAAGGCGTTGGACCGAAGGGCAGGCAAGACCTGACCCTTGATCGACAAAGATACGGGCTACTCCACAGTGGCCCGTATTGCTTTGGGCTGCAGCAGGCGCAAAATCAACAGCAATGCCGCACCTTCACCCTTTTCGCCCACGCGCCCTGTCCCTGCTCAAGGACTATTCCCGCGCGCGCTTCATCGCCGACCTGGGAGCGGGCTTGACGGTCGGCATCGTGGCCCTGCCGCTGGCCATCGCCTTTGCCATCGCCAGCGGGGTGAAGCCCGAGCAAGGCATCTTCACGGCCATCATTGCCGGCTTCTTGATTTCGCTGCTGGGCGGCTCGAATGTGCAGATCGGCGGGCCCGCCGGTGCCTTCATCGTCATCATTTACGGCATCAACCAGCGCTACGGCCTGCCCAATCTGCTGATCGCCACCATTTTGGCGGGCGGCCTTTTGTTCCTCATGGGCCTGCTGCGCCTGGGCGCCTTGGTGCGCTACATGCCGGTCAGCATCGTGATCGGCTTCACCAATGGCATCGCGGTCTTGATCGGCCTGTCGCAGCTGAAGGACTTTCTGGGGCTGAAGATTGCGGACATGCCGGCCGACTTCTTCGGCCAGTTAGCGGTGCTGAGTCAACACTGGCGCGAGATCTCACCTGTGGCACTGCTGCTCGGGTCTGCCTGCGTCGCCACCGTCCTGCTCTGGCCCAAGACCTATGCCATGCAAAGAGGCAGCCACGACCTCAAGACCCAGATGAAGCGCTGGATGTCGCAGTTGCCCGGCACCGTGATCGCCTTGGTCGGCGCCACCGTCGCCTGCTATGCCTTCAAGCTGCCGGTGGAAACGATTGGCAGCCGCTTTGGCGGCATTCCGCAAGGCCTGCCCAGCTTCGCATTGCCGGCCTTGAGCTGGGACAGCGCTAGGCTGCTGGTGATTCCGACCCTGACGATTGCGCTCTTGGGCGCGATCGAGTCGCTGCTCTGTGCCCGTGTGGCCGACAACCTGACCGAACTGCCCCGCCACGACCCCAACCAAGAGTTGATGGCCCAAGGCGTCGCCAATATCGTGACGCCGTTTTTCGGCGGCCTCCCGGCCACCGGCACCATCGCCCGCACCGTCACCAATGTGCGAGCCGGCGCCACTAGCCCGGTGGCCGGCATGGTGCACGCACTCAGCCTGCTGCTGATCGTGCTGGTGGCGGCTCCTTTGGCGGTGCACATCCCGCTGGCGGCCCTGGCCGGCATCTTGCTGGTGGTGGCCTGGAATATGGGCGAGTGGCATGAGTTCGCGCGGCTGCGCCACTTCAGCCTGCCCTACCGCACCATTTTGTTGGGCACTTTTGTGCTGACCGTGGTGTTCGACCTGACGGTGGCGGTCGAGGTCGGTCTGATCTTGGCCTGCGTCTTTTTCATCTATCGCATGAGTACCTTGTTCCGGGTGGAGCCGGTGGCTCTGCCGGGGCTGGCGGCAGATACCCAGGTGATGCGTTTGTACGGCTCGCTCTTTTTTGGCGCGGTCGGCAAAGTCGAAGGCCTGGCCGAACAAGTGAAGCCGCCCTGCCGCGTCTTGGTCCTGGACCTTGAAAAGCTGATCTCCATCGATACCTCGGGGCTCGACGCGCTGCAGCAGTTGCAGCGCACGCTGCAGCGCCAAGGCCAGGTGCTGGTGCTTTGCGGCCTCAATCCACAGCCGGCCAGCTTGATTCAACGCGGCGGCTTGGCCGATGCCTTGGGTCCAGACGGCATTCAGCCCGATCTCAGCACTTGGCTGCGTCAAAGCCAGGCATCCGCACTGTAAAATCTGCGTCTTTCACGCCAAACTACCCAAAGCCATGCCATTGTTCTGGAAGCCTTACAAGTCCGAAGCCAGCAGCTTCATCGATGAGCTCAAGGCCAAGAAGCCGACGCTGGAACAAGAGCAGCGCCAGGGCCGCGAACTGCTGTGGGACAAGGCCGTGGACCGCGCCGCCCAGGCCGACTACCGCGCCGCACGTGTGGCCCAACAGCCTTACGTCTACCAGACCAAGGCCAAGTAAAGCTCGGGCCCTGCCTCGCCGGGCACCGCCATGACGCAGCCCTCGCATGAGCTGTCCGCTCAGCCGCATCCTGAGCATCTGCCTGCCAAGCAAGCGGCCGAAGCGCTGAGCGAAGACCTGCAACGCCTCCCTGCTCCACCCGGCATGCCCGAGGTGGTGGACACGGTGGCGGTGGCACGCCTGTACGGCGAGCCGCTGTTCCAGATGCCGCTGGACCTCTACATCCCACCGGATGCGCTGGAGGTTTTTCTGGAGGCCTTTCAGGGGCCGCTGGACCTGTTGCTCTACCTGATCCGGCGGCAGAATTTCAACATCCTCGACATTCCGCTGGCCGACGTCACGCGCCAGTACCTCAGCTACGTCGATCAGCTGCGCAAGCACAATCTGGAACTGGCCAGCGAGTACCTGCTGATGGCAGCGATGCTGATCGAGATCAAGTCGCGCATGCTCTTGCCGCCGAAGAAGACCGAGGACGGCGCGGAGCCCGAAGACCCGCGCGCCGAATTGGTGAGGCGCTTGTTGGAATACGAGCAGATCAAGCTTGCCGCCGCGCGGCTTGATGCCCTGCCGGTGGCGGGACGCGACTTCTTGCGCGCCCAGGTGCATATCGAGCAGTCGCTACAGCCTCGCTTCCCCGATGTGGAGGCGAATGATCTGCGCGATGCCTGGCTGGACATCTTGCGCCGCGCCAAGCTGAACCAGCATCACAAAATCAGCCGCGAGCATTTGTCGGTGCGTGAGCACATGAGCATCGTCTTGCGGCGCCTGCAAGGCCATCGCTTCTTGGAGTTCGAACATCTGTTCGACGTCAGCCGTGGCCAAGCGGTCTTGGTGGTGACCTTCATCGCCATGCTCGAGTTAGCGCGTGAACGCCTGCTGGAGATCACGCAGGCCGAGGCTTTCGCACCCATCTACGTGCGGCTGGCCTACGCACCGCAGGCCTGAAGCAGCGCCCCCTCAGGGCTGACCCACGCGCCAAGTCGAAAAATGGGCATCCGGCTGGCGCTGCACCATCTGGCCCACCGCCAGCACCGCTTGCGTACGCGAACTCACGCCCAAGGCCTTCAAAACCGCCGCCACGTGGTCCTTGATGGTCTCAACCGACACGCCCAACTCCCGCGCAATGATCTTGTTCGGCTTGCCCTGCAAAAGCAAGGCCAAGACATCGGTCTGGCGAGGCGTCAGCTCCAAACTCTCCAGGCCCGTCGTCGCCTGATAGTTGGACGCCATGGCCTGCTGCTGTATTTGCTGCAGCTTGGCATTGACCGCAGCTGCCTTGCTGGGCTGTGACATGGTTTCCGGCCCCAAATTCATCGGGGGCACATAGATGCCGCCGGCCATCACCAACTTAAGCGCTTGCAGCAGCAACTCGGTGCCGGCCCGTTTGGGCACAAAGCCCATGGCGCCCTGATCAATGGCGCGGATCACGTCACTGGCGCGATCCGAGGCCGAAATCACCACAACAGGCAGAGCCGGGTAAGCCGTGCGGAACTCATCCAGCACATCAAAGCCACTGGCGTCCCCCAGTTGAAGGTCCAGCAACACCAGATCGAAGCCCTCGTGTTCAGACAGCGCCGTTCGGGCAGCCGCCGCGCTGTCAGCACCGACAACTTGCACCTGTTCCTCTAAGTTCTCGATGACCGACTGCAAGGCCGACAAGATCAAGGGGTGATCGTCAATCAGCAAAACCTTCATACACGCCTTCTTCCGCTTGCAATGCCCAACACACCGTTTTCCACATCGATTATTTTGTGGCGCTCAAGCGTGATGATAGGTCAGGCCGCCTCAGCCACCGATGTGCACAATGCCCGAACAGCCCCCATACGCAGGCGTTCGGGGCGGTCGAGACTCAGGCCGCGGTGCGCGGGGCGTCCAACCAGGCGCTCAGCTCCTGCCACTGCGCCAGATCACGCTCGACTCGGCTGGTGGCCACATCCCAGATCGTCAAACCACGCGCAGCCAGTTGCACATAGTTCTGCGTGTCACGCAACCAAGCCAGCACCGGCACCGCCAACTCAGGCAAAAAGCCCTGCAACTGCTGCATGGACAAAGTGCCCTCCTTGACCCGCATGCCAACAATGCCCAGTTGCGGCCCGGCATCGTGACGCAGGCCCTGCGCTCGCAAGTCGCTGAGTTTTTGCACGAAATCAAAGGTGGCCTGAATATCGAACAAGCTCGGCTGCAGCGGGATGACGATTCGATCCGCCACTCTATAAAGCGCCTTGAGCTGCTTGCCGCTCAGGCCTGCGGGTGTATCGATGACCACATGGCTGACACCCTTGGGTGGTTTGACGGTCTTCTCATCCTCAAAGTCCCAGCCCTCAATCACCGGCAACTCGGGCGGCCTCAAAGCCAACCAACGCCTTGAGGACTGTTGTTTGTCGGCGTCGCCCAGCATGACTTTGTGACCGCGTCGGGCAAACAAACCCGCGATATTCGTCGCCACCGTACTTTTGCCGACACCTCCCTTGGGATTGGCGACCAGAATCACGGGCATGTCAGCTCCTTGCTGCAATACAACACAAGGCCGCATCCTAGCCGCGCCACAGCCTCTCAACCATGACGACTCCTCAGATTTTGATCTTGCTGGCCCACCCTGACCTCGGGCATTCGCGCGTGGCGCGCTCGCTGCAGGCGGCCGCCCTGGGCTTGAACTCTGCACAGATTGAGTGCCGCGACCTGTACAAGCTCTACCCCGACTACAACATCGACGTTGACGCCGAGCAAGCAGCGGTCTCGCGCAGTGATTTGCTGGTGTGGCTGCACCCGCTGCATTGGTACAGCATGCCCGCCCTGCTCAAACTCTGGATCGATGAAGTCTTGCGCTTCGGCTGGGCCTACGGTCCAGGCGGTACCGCATTGCAAGGCAAAGACCTGTGGGTGGTCAGTTCCAGCGGGGGCTCAGCCCAAGACTACCGACCAGAGGGTCACCATCAACACACGATCGAGGACTATCTGCTGCCACAAGCACAGACGGCTCGCCTGTGCGGCATGCATTTTGTGCCGCCGCTCATTTTGCACAGCGCCCATCGCGCCGATGACGCCAGCCTGTATCAACATGGCTTGCGTTTCGCCCAGCAATTGCTGAGCTACCCGAATTGGTGCGAAAACAGCGAGCAGCCGCATTACCCAGCCCCGGTGGGCACGGACGAACGTCCCGCGGGTGCACTGGCCTCGAACCCGGGAGTACAGCCATGAGCGCCGCCCCCGATTGGCTGCAACTGCCCTTGGTGCTCTTGGGCGCGGCAGTGATCGCCGTACCCTTGGCGCGCTGGGCTCGACTCGGCTCGGTCCTGGGTTACTTGATCGCGGGCGTTCTGGTCGGTCCCAGCGTGCTGGGTCTGGTGACAGCGCCAGCGACCATTCTTGAAGTGGCCGAGTTCGGCGTGGTCTTGATGATGTTTTTGGTCGGACTGGAGTTGGAGCCGAGACGGCTGTGGGCGCTGCGCCGCCCGATCTTTGGCTGGGGTTCGCTGCAATTGCTGGGCTGCGCTGGATTGTTGATGGCCTTGGGGCTCGCGCTCGGTTGGCCCTGGCCGATGACGCTGGTGCTGAGTCTGGGGTTGGCGATGTCGTCCACGGCGGTGGCACTGGCGGTCCTGGCGGAGCGCAATCTGGGCCGCACCACCGCGGGCCAGAGCGTCTTGAGCGTGGCCTTGCTGCAAGACATCGCCGCGATTCCGGTGTTGGCCTTGGTCCCCATCATGGCGATGCAGGGCATGGGCGCTGCCGACGCGCCCGCTGAGGCAGGCGACGGCGCTTGGCAGGCCTTGAAGGCGGTGCTCGCCATCCTCGGCATTGTGTTGGGCGGTCGCCTGGCGCTGCGCCCGGCCCTACGCTGGATCGCCAACAGTCATACGCCTGAAATCTTCACGGCCGCGGCCTTGCTGCTGGTGCTGAGCACGGCCGCGCTGATGCACAGCGTGGGCTTGTCCATGGCCTTGGGCGCCTTCTTGGCCGGCGTCCTCTTGGCCGAAAGCGAATACCGGCGTGAGTTGGAAACCGACCTGGGGCCCTTCAAGGGCCTGCTGCTGGGGCTGTTTTTCATCGCCGTCGGCATGGGTTTGGACTTGAGTGTTCTGACCGAACAGCCTGCGTTGGTCTTGAGTCTGCTGGCGGCTTTGCTGCTGTGCAAAGGCTTGCTGCTTGCTTTGATGGCGGGATGGATGAAGATTCCGCTGCTGGAACGCCCGGTCTTCGTGATCCTGCTGGCGCAGGGTGGTGAGTTCGGCTTCGTCGTGTTTCAGTTGGCTCAGCAAGCGGGTCTGATCAGCGCCGCTCAAAACTCGGCCTTGGTGGCAGCGGTGGCGCTTTCTTTGGCCTGCACACCCGCACTGCTCTTGTTGGCTGACCGGCTCCTGCTTCCCAAGTTGGCTCAAGGCCAGCGACCGAGCGCCGAACAGGCAGCCCCCGAGCCCACGCCGATCTTGATTGCCGGCTTCGGGCGCTACGGACAGATTGTCGGGCGGCTGCTCTATGCCAATGGGTTTCAAGCCACCGTGCTGGATCATGACGCCGAGGCCGTGGAATCGCTGCGCCAATTCGGCTGGCGGGTGTACTTTGGTGACGCCACCCGGCTTGACCTGCTGCGTACTGCCGGCGCGGAACAGGCCCGAATTCTGGTCATTGCGGTTGACGATGTGGCGCAAAGCTTGGCAATTGCGAGCTTGGCACGCGAGCACTTCCCCCATTTGCAAGTCGTCGCCCGGGCTCGCAATGTACGGCACTATCTGCAGCTGCGCGCGCTCGGCATCACCCTGATTGAGCGCGAAACCTTGGATGCTGCCTTGATGAGCGGCCGCAGCATTCTGGAACTGCTGGGCTTGCATGCGCATGCGGCTCGTCAGCTGGCCTGGCGATTCCGACGCCACAATGTGCAGCAATTGGAGCAGATGGTGCCGCTTCAACATGACGCCAAGGCCTTGATTGCCGCCGCCAAAGAGGCGCGCTTGCAGTTGGAAGCCTTGTTTGCCATGGAGCGAGAGCAGGCAAAAGCCCAAGGGCAACAAGGCGCGGGGCGCGCATGGATCAAGCCCGATGCGGAGCACTGAGGCCCCCAACAAGCCCATCGACAAGCAGCGACAATAGCGCCATGTTTGCTCCATCCCAACTCGAAGTGCGGCGTTTTTTCTGCGCCACCTATAGAAAGCTCCAAGACGGCTCGCCGCTCATCCCGATGGAGGCCCTCGCGGCCGACTGGATTGCGCAGCACCCGGAGTACCACCAGGAGCTGGCCGACGAAGAGGCGGCTCTGGCCGCCGTCTACAGCGTCGAAGAGGGCCGCACCAATCCTTTCTTGCATCTCTCAATGCACTTGACCATCAGCGAGCAACAGTCGATTGACCAGCCTCACGGCATTCGGCAAGCCATCGAGTTGCTGGCGGCCAAACGGAACTCCTTGCACGAGGCCCATCACGCGGCGATGGACAGTCTGGGAGAAATGATCTGGACCTCGCAGCGCAGCGGCATGCCGCCCGATGGTCATGCCTACCTGGACAGCGTGCGCCAAAAAGCCACAAGATGAAAAAAACCCCTGGGCGGCGACTCCAGTCGCGCGGCAGGGGTTGGTGCTTGAACTGAGCTGGGGGGGCCTTGAGGGGCGTGTTCAGTTGGGATGAAGTCAAGCCTGAATCGAGCCACCCAACGTCTTACGCTCGCTTTTGCCGACCGATGAATACAAGCCGGTGTTCTCTCCGGGCATCAACACATCAATGGCGCGGTCCAGTGCCGCTGTGGCTCGAGCGAGTGACTCGCGTTGTGCCGCCACACGACCACCCGCCAAGGCCAGACGGTGGCGCAGATTGGGCGGCACGGCGCCGCTGCGAGCAGCCTCGCTGAAACTGACAATGGCCTGGGCCAAGGAATGGTGCAGCTTGGCGGCGTATTGTTCGATCGCCTGAGTGTCCCGACGCAGCAACGCGTCGCCCAAAAGATTCAAGCAGCTCTCCACTTCCAGCAGGGGCTGTTCCAGTTGCTGACTGACCGCAGCAGCATTCGGGTCTGAGGAAGGCAAAGCTTGCATGGCAACCCCCGCCAAATGGCGTTGAGCGCACGCCCTTCATGGCGCACTTAAATTCAAAAAACGGAACCCTCGGTCTGCGGCGACAACACGGGGCTGCCGGCCGCAACGACACCTCAGTGAGGCGTCATCCGACTGAGCATTTCCTGAGCATTGGCGATCAGCTTGTCGGCGATCACATTCGCATTGATGGTGAACTTACCGTCTGCTATGGCTTGTGTGATGCGCTCAACCTTGGCCGAATCGAAATCTCCGTTTTCTGCCACGCCCGACAAAAGCTTGGCATTGCTGGACAACTCCAGCTTGGCACTCGCTTCAGGCGCCGGTTTGGCGCCCACGGCCAGGCTACCGCCTTGGGCTGATCCAGCGGTGGCCCGTCCCGTTTGGGCGGCGGAAGGCTTGTCAGCCCCAACTGCTGCCGACGAAACTTCTAGGCTGTTACCGATCTTCATGGTGTTCTCCATAGATTTGGGACGGACCCAAACCTTTCCAGGTTTTCCGGTGTATCGACTCGGGACATGAAAACTTTAGAACTTTCGACAAAAAGACTTCCCACGGCCTCGACCCTGAGGCCCAAGCACAGTTCTTCTTTCTTGACCATCAACCGATGTGAGCGGAGCGCGTTCATCACAGCACCTCCACCTGTCGATCACCGACAACCCGGCCGGTCACAATCCGGCCGCTCTCAAATCGAACTTTGACGTTCTGTCCTTCCAAACCAACGGCCATGGCCTGCCCTTCTCGACTGACAGAGTAACCGGGGCCGGTGGCCCTGACCATCACTGTGTCACCTGCGGCAAACCATTGACGAGCCTTCAAACTGTCGCTTCGCACCGCCTCACCCGCACCCAAAGGTCGGTTCAAGGTGCGACCATTCAAACCAGCAGCGTCGGTAAACACTGCGCCTGATGCGGCAGCTATATCGATTTCGGCTGTGCTGAGCAAAGCTTGAGTCAGGGTCGTCCCCGCAGCCAGGGTGTCTGCGGCCACCAGGGCTTTGGCAAACACTTTGACCGTGACCGGCAGAGTCACATTCCAGCGGACAGGCCCTTGCACACAGCGCAAGCCGATGCGAGTACGTCCCCACATTTGCAGGCCAGGCGGCAAATAAGGTTGCACCACCGCGCAGGGTGCGAGCTTCAAGCGAGGATCCAAGGCCCCGACCTGAACTTCGACGCGAGCCTGGGCTGGCAGCCCTCCGCGAGCCCCGGCCTGGGCAACTTGCTGCACATGGGTGAGCAGGTCCGCACTGAGGGCCGGCACATCTCCCGGCGCCTGACTCCGAGGCTGTTGAGCCCTGGCCCCCGAAATCAAGACCACGGCGAAAAACAATCCTGCAACCCAGCCAAAGCCCACTCGACCGGCACGAGGCGCCAGGCGGGCTGCTTGCATCTGGGATGAAGGGCGAATCTGAAACATGGCCGAACTGTAGACCCCGCAGGACCGAAACCTCGGCTTGAAATACCCAGCAAAGTCCTTGCTATTCCCGCTAATGTTTTGGAGACAGCGAAAACACAATCCGGTCACATCGCCTATTCCCCTGTCCGGCCCTGAACCAGGGTCAAGGAATAGACAGCCCAACCCGGCGGCGAAAAGGGAAGACCATCATGCTGAACCGAATCACCGATGCCTTGAACTTCCAGACCCAAGCGCTTGCCTTGCGGTCCGAGCGGCAGCGTTTGCTGGCCAGCAATATCGCCAATGCCGACACCCCTGGCTACCAAGCACGCGATATGGACTTCGCACGGGCCCTGCGCGAAGCCACCTCGGCCAGCGGAGTCGGCGGCAACAGCGCCCCCCTTGGGACAGCCGGTACCGCCGGCGCCAGCGCAGGCCCGAACAATTTGGCTCGCACCCAAACTGGCCATTTGGCTTTGTCGATGGGGGCTCGCCGCGAATCGGAACTGCTGTTCTCAACCGCAGCCCAGACCAATATGGACAGCAACTCGGTCGATATGGACCGCGAACGGGCGAGTTTTGCCGACAACTCGGTCAAGTACGAAGCCACCCTGCGCTTCATCAACGGCTCGGTGCGAACAGCCCTGGAAGCGATGAAGTCGCACAACGCGGGCTGATCGCGGCTTGATCCTGAACTGATCACCCTCTGAGCACAGCGTTCGGCCAAGGAGTTCCTCATGTCCATGTTCCAGATCTTCAGCGTTTCCGGCAGCGCCGTCAGCGCGCAGAGCCAACGCCTCAATGTGGTGGCCAGCAATCTGGCCAATGCAGACACCGTAGCCGGGCCCGATGGCCAAGCCTACAAAGCGCGCCAGGTCGTGTTTCAAACCGCCTTGATGGGCGCCGGCAACGACATTGGCAGCGCCGGCGTGAAGGTCAGCACCATCAGCGAAGACCCAACACCCGGCCGGCGCGTGCTGGACCCCAAACACCCCAAGGCCGACGCCGAAGGCTATGTGACCTACAGCAACGTCAACACAGTCGAAGAGATGGTCAACATGATCTCGGCCTCGCGCTCCTATCAAAACAATATCGAGGTGATGAGCACGGCCAAGAGCCTGCTCCTCAAAACCTTGCAAATGGGTCAGTCCTAAGGACTCGCTCCCCTCACTGACCCGAAAGGCAGCCCATGGACGTCAGCAGCATCGTCAAAACGCCAACTGCAGTCCCGCAGCAAAGCAACAAGAACGCGGCCGACACGCAGGACCGCTTCCTCAAGCTGCTGGTGGCGCAGATGAAGAACCAGGACCCGATGAACCCGATGGACAACGCCCAGGTCACCAGCCAGATGGCGCAGATCCAAACGGTCAGCGGCGTCAGCACCCTGGACGCCAGCATCAAGAATCTGTCCAGCCAGTTCACGCAAATGCAAGCCCTGCAAAGCGTTTCGCTGGTGGGCCGCCCGGTCACCGTGGCGGGCAACAAGCTCAATATGGTGGGGGGCGTCGGCGAAGGCGGCTACACCATTGATTCGGCCGCCGATCAGGTCAAGCTGGAAGTCCTCAACGGTGCCGGCGGCATTGTCGACACGGTGCAGCTGGGCGCGCAAGGCAAGGGCCGCCAAACCTTCAAGTGGGAAGGTGGCAAGGACAAACCCAATGCCGAGTACCAGTTCCGCATCACCGCCAGCAAAGGCACCAGCACGATTCCCAGCACCCCTTTTGCCATAGACAAGGTCCTGGCAGTCAACACCGGCGGCAGCCATTTGCAATTGCAACTGAAGAACGCCGGACTGGTTGACTACGGCGCCGTCAAGACGATTGATTGACCACTGAGTAGACGAAAGAGTGCGGCACCCGCCGCACTTCCCCTGTAGCTTCGCAAGGATTTACCATGAGCTTCCAACAAGGCCTTTCCGGTTTGAATGGCGCCAGCCGCAATCTGGACGTGATCGGCAACAACATCGCCAACGCCAGCACCTACGGCTCCAAAGCCTCGCGCGCCGAATTCAAGGACGTCTACGCCGGCTCTCTCAATGGCGCCGGCAGCAGCCCGGTCGGCATCGGCACGGCCTTAGGCGCAGTCGCTCAGCAGTTCACCCAAGGCAATATCACCACCACGGAAAGCCCGATGGATCTGGCCATCAACGGTGGCGGCTTCTTCCAGGTCAGCGATGGCGTCAATCCGGTGATGTACAGCCGTAACGGCCAATTCAAGCTGAGCAAAGATGGCTTTGTGGTCAACAACGACCAACTCAAGCTGCTCGGCTACCCGGCCGATGGATCAGGCGTCATCCAGCCAGGGCTGGCTCAACCAATGAAGTTGCCGACCTCAGGCATTGCCCCCAAAACCACCACTTCAATCGTCACAGAATTCAATCTGGATTCGCGCTCCAAGGTCACGGCCCCTGGCGGCACCAACACCGGCATTGACCTGAAAAGTCCTGCCACGTACAACAACGCCACCTCGCTCACGGCCTATGACGCCAAAGGACAGGACGTTGCCATTACGCTGTACTTTCAAAAGGCTCAACCGGCTGATGACGGCAGCACGACTTGGAATGTCTACGCAACCGCCAACGGTGCCAACTTCACCACCGACTCCGAAGGCGGCGCCATTGACGTCGACGACGCGGGCAATCCGACCACCCCCTACACGACGATCACCTTCCCACGCGAAGGCGGCAAACCAACGAGTCCGGCCGCGGTCATCAATATGGATGTTCCCGCTGGCACCAATTCTCGAGGCGCTACGACGCTGGACATTCCAGGCATCAAACTGGACTTGCTGGGTGCCACCGAGAACGGCTCCAGTTTCGCCGTCACCAACCTCACCCAAGACGGCTACGCGCCGGGTCAGTTGTCCGGCATCCTGATTGAGAACACCGGCATCGTGATGGCGCGTTACTCCAACGGGCAATCCAAGCCCGCCGGTCGAGTTGAGTTGGCCAACTTCCGCAATCCGCAAGGCCTGCAACCGATGGGCGGCAATGTCTGGTCTCGCACTTTTGGCTCGGGCGAGCCGGTGGTCGGCGTCCCAGGCGACGGCAATTTGGGCTCTTTGCAATCGGGCGCCTTGGAGGAATCCAACGTCGACTTGACGGCCGAGTTGGTCAATATGGTGACGGCGCAACGAGCCTATCAAGCCAGCGCGCAGACCATCAAGACGCAAGACCAAGTGCTGCAGACCATCGTCAACCTGCGTTGATAACGCAAGATGCCGACGGGTCACCGCAGCCGATCTGAGCAGGAGTCGCCATGGACCGCATGATTTACCTCTCGATGGCCGGCGCCAAGGCCGCAATGCAGCGCCAGGATGTGCTGTCCAACAACCTGGCCAATGTCTCGACCAATGGCTTCCGCGAAGAGTTGCAAGCCTTTCGCGCCGTGCCGGTCAATGGCAGCGGCGCCAGCACGCGAGTCTATTCACTGGAAACCACCACCGGCTACAACCCGGATGGCGGCGCCCTGACCAGCACCGGACGCAATCTGGATGTGGCCATGAAAGACCGCGCCTGGCTGGCGGTGCAAGCACTCGACGGCACCGAGGCCTACACCCGCGCGGGCGCGATTGACGTTAACGCCGAAGGTCTGCTGGTGTTGCGCAATGGCCTGCAGGTGCTGGGCGACGGCGGCCCCATCAATGTGCCGCAAAACACCGAACTCTCGATTGGCGGTGACGGCACCATCAGCGCCAAAGACAGCCGCGGCACCACCACGACCGTCGGGCGGCTCAAGATGGTCACGCCCGAAGCGCCACTGACCCGCGGTACCGACGGCCTGTTTCGCGCCGGGGAAGGTGAGCAACTCCCCGCCGACGCCAATGCCCGATTGCAAGACGGCGCGCTGGAAGGTTCCAACGTCAGCGCGGTGGCCACCATGGTCAGCATGATTGCCGCCGGCCGCCAATTCGAACAACAGATGAAACTGCTGCAAATCGCCCAGACCCAGGGCCAGCAGTCGGCCAAGCTGCTCGGCAGCACCTAAAGCCCAAAACCGAGGACCGCCGCCATGATGCGCTCACTGCATATTTCCAAGACCGGCATGGAAGCCCAGCAAACCCAGCTGGACACCATCTCCCACAATCTGGCCAATGTCTCCACCAATGGCTACAAGCGCTCGCATGCCATCTTTGAAGACCTGATCTATCAGAACCTGCGGCAAAGCGGCGCCAATACCACCGAGCAAACACAGATGCCCACGGGCTTGCAGCTTGGCTTGGGCGTCCGTCCCGTGGCCACGGCGCGCATCTACAGCCAGGGCAACTTGCAGCAGACCACCAACAACCTGGACATGGCCATCAAAGGCAATGGCTTTTTTCAGGTCCAAATGCCGGATGGCACCACCGCCTATACCCGTGACGGCTCCTTCCAGCTCGATGCAGCAGGCCAGATCGTCACCAGCAATGGCTACGCCGTCTTGCCCGGCATCACCGTGCCCGCCAATGCCCAAAGCCTAACGATCGGCAATGACGGCACCGTCAGCATCACCGTGCCCGGCACGGCGGTCCCCCAAACACTGGGCCAGGTGCAGTTGGCCAATTTCATCAATCCGGCCGGCCTGGACCCCAAGGGCCAGAACTTGTTCGCCGAAACCGGTGCCTCCGGCGCGCCCGCCACCGGCGCCCCCACCACCAATGGCTTGGGCGCCCTGCAGCAAGGCTATGTTGAAACCTCCAATGTCAACGTGGTGGAGGAACTGGTGGCCATGATCCAGACCCAGCGCGCGTACGAGATGAACTCCAAGGCGATCCAGACCTCGGATCAGATGCTGCAAAAGCTGTCACAGATTTAAGAGGCAAGTTCATGAAGCTTTCTCACGCTTTCAACACCAAGCTGCGGCTGAGCGCCAAGACCGTCGGGATGGGCTTGGGCCTGATCCTGGGTCTGAGCGGCTGCAGCACGCTCTACCCGGAACCGCAGGTCGAGATTCAATCGGCCCCGGTGGTCAACCTGCCTTCGCTACCGGTCGCCCCCCCCAGCAATGGCGCGATTTATCAAGCCGCGAGCTATCGCCCGCTGTTCGAGGATCATCGCGCCCGCTTGGTCGGCGACACCTTGGTGGTGCAAATCGTCGAGAAAATCAGCGCCAGCCAGACCTCAACCAGCGAGCTGAACAAAAGCGGCTCGCTGAGCGGCTCGGTGAGCGCCCTGCCCTTCGTCAGCCCGGCCGCCTTTGCGCGCGGGACCGCCACCGGCAGCTCGGCGACCAAATCCACAGGCAAGGGCACCAACGAGAATTCGAACGATTTCTCTGGCACCATCACCGCCGTGGTCATCGCGGTGCTGCCGAACGGCCACTTGATGATCCGCGGTGAAAAACAAATCGGGGTCAATCACAATGTCGATGTCCTGCGCTTTTCGGGCCAGGTCGACCCCCACATGATCACCCAAGGCAATACCGTCGCCTCCGCTTCGGTCGCCAATGTCCGGATCGAGCAAAAAGGTCGCGGTGCCACCTCCGACGCTCATGGAATAGGCTGGTTGTCCCGGTTCTTTTTGAACCTTTCGCCGACTTAAGTTTGCGCAGAATCGGTCGTAGAAGTCCACCTTCACGACCATCATGCAAACCACCCCCACTCCGCAGCACCGCAACGCACTGAGACTGACCCTCGCCCTGGTCTGCGTCCTGATGGGCTGGATGGGGCTGGCGGCAAACGCACAGGCCGCCCGCATCAAGGAAGTGGCCACGGTGCAAGGCGTGCGCAGCAATGCCTTGACCGGATACGGTCTGGTCGTGGGGCTGGACGGCACCGGCGACCAGACCACGCAGTCGCCCTTCACCGGCCAGAGCTTGACAGCGATGCTGCAGCAGTTTGGCGTGACCCTGCCTCCCGGTGTCACGATGCAGCCCAAAAATGTTGCCGCGGTGGTCGTCACCACCCAGTTGCCCGCTTTCGCGCAGCCAGGCCAGCAGCTCGACATCAATGTGGCCTCGATCGGCAATGCCAAAAGCCTGCGCGGCGGCACCCTGATCACCACACCGCTGCGCGGCGCGGACGGTCAGGTCTATGCCATGGCCCAGGGCAATCTGATCGTGGCAGGTGCCGGGGCTTCCGCCGGCGGCTCCAAGGTTCAGATCAACCACCTGTCGGCCGGCCGCATCCCGGCAGGCGCCTTGGTCGAACGCAGCGTGGTCACACCGCTGCAAAACGGCGAGTTCATTCAGCTGGACCTGAACTCGGCCGACTTCAACACGGCCCGTGCCGTGGCTCAAGCCATCAACCGAGCCAAGGGCACCGGCGTGGCTCAAGCCATGGACGGCCGGGTGGTGCGGGTGCGTGCGCCCATCGACCCCAACGAACGGGTCAATTTCCTGGCCGATATGGAGAATCTGGCCGTCAGTATGGCCGAGCCGGCCGCCCGCATCATCATCAATGCCCGCACAGGCTCGGTGGTTCTGAATCAGGCGGTGAGCTTGGCGGCCTGTGCCGTGGCGCACGGCAACCTGTCGGTGACCATCACCTCAACGCCCCAGGTCAGTCAACCCAATGCCCTCTCCGGCGGTCAGACCACAGTGACCGAGAAAACCGACATCGCGATCAAACAGGAACCCGGCGCCCTGATCCAACTGCCGGCTGGAGCCAAGCTGGCCGATGTGGTGAAAGCACTCAACTCCCTGGGTGCGACACCACAAGACCTGCTGGCAATTCTGCAAGCAATGAAGAGCGCAGGCGCCCTGAACGCCGAGCTTGAGGTGATCTGACATGTCCGTTAACTCACTCCCCTTCAATCCAGGCCGACTCACCAGCAGCCTGAACAGCAATCTCAACGGCACAGCCGGCCGCAATTTCAGCTTCGGTGCTGGCGGCAATCTGAATGTCGACAACCGCTCGATTGAAACCCTCAAGGGCGCAGCGGCACGCGACCCCCGCTCCAGCATCCGCGAAACGGCCAAGCAGTTCGAGTCGCTGTTCATGCAAGAAGTGATGAAAAGCATGCGCGCCTCCACCATGGCCACCGGCATGATGGACAACTCGGCCACGCAGATGGGCACCGAGATGCTGGACACCCAGTTCGCCGGCAAGATGAGCGGACTGCCCGGCGGGCTGTCCGAAGCCATCCAGCGCCAGTTGCAACGTCAGATGGGCATTGCGGACAAGACGGCGGACCGGGCGGTTCAACCACTGCCGACCTTGGCCAAAAAAGGCGTGGCACCGCATGTGCAGAGCTTCATCCAGAAGCACGACAGCGCGGCCAAGGCGGTCGAAGCACAAACCGGCATTCCGGCCAACTTCATGCTGGCACAGGCCGCGCATGAATCCGGCTGGGGCCGACGCGAAATCACTGGCGCCGGCGGCACGCCCTCGTTCAATATCTTCGGCATCAAGGCCACTTCCAGTTGGACCGGCGCCGTGGCCGAGGTACAGACCACCGAGTTCATCGACGGCAAGGCACAGAAAGTTACCGCCAAGTTCCGCGCATACGGCAGCTATGAAGAAGCGTTCAAAGACTATGCGCGGCTGATCGGCAGCAACGAGCGTTACAGCAAGGTGATGGCCCAGGCTCAAAACGGCAGCGCCGAGGGCTTCGCTCGTGGCCTGCAAAAAGCCGGCTATGCCACCGACCCCGAGTACGCCGATAAATTGGCTCGCGTCATCAACACCACGATGCGTGTGCAGCGCGCACTGGCTTGAGACCTGAGGCCTGAGGAGCTAAGTCCATGGGAGCCCTGCTTTCAATCGGCATCCGCGCGATGTTCGCCAATCAGGCCGCCCTGCAAGCGGTGGGCCAAAACATCGCCAATGCCAACACACCGGGCTACTCGCGCCAATCGGTGGTCTTGACCACGCCCGAAGGCCAGTTCACCGGCGCAGGCTTCTTTGGCAAGGGTGTCAACGTTCAAACCGTTGAACGCGCCCACAACGAATTCCTGACCCGTCAAGCCAGCAGCACCAAATCGATTGCCAGCATGGACTCCACCCGAATGGGTCAGCTGGCGCAGCTGGAGAAGCTCTTCCCCCCCGGAGAAACCGGCTTGGGCGCGGCAGCGAGCCAATTCCTCAACGCCATGGTGGACGTGACCAGCCGGCCCTCCGACCCCTCAGCCCGCCAAGTCGTGATGGGGCGGGCCACCGAACTGGCCTCACGCTTTTCCAGCGCCGGTCAGCAACTGGCTGATTTGCAAGCGGGGGTGATCAGCGACCTGAAGGCCAATGTTGATGTGGTCAATCAGCTGAGCAAGCAGATTGCCTTTGCGAACGACCAAATCGCCCGTACCAACGGGACCGGGCACCAACCCAACGACCTGCTTGATCAACGCGATCAGCTGGTTTCCAAGCTGAGCGAATACATCCAGGTCAGCACCTTGCCGGCCAGCGACGGCACCTTGGGCGTCTTTATTGGTGGCGGCCAACGCCTGGTGCTGGGTGCACAGGCACAGCAACTGGCGGTCACGCCGGACCCTTATGACGACCGCCGCGCCACCCTCAGCATGGTCAACAGCAATGGCAATTTGACCCTGGACGAAAGCGTGCTGACCGGCGGCTCCATTACTGCGCTGCTGCAGTATCAGAACAAGGATTTGCAAGACGCCCGCAATCTTCTGGGACAGATGGCCACAGCGCTGGCCACCCGCGTGAACGACCAGCAAGCCCTTGGCTTGGATCTGTCCAATCCACCAGGAAAGGGCGTTCCGATGTTTGGCATCGGCGCGGCCCGTGCCCTGCCCGCCAGCGCCAATGCACGCAATCCAGACGGCAGCTTCACCGCCGGGGTGAAGATCAGCATCACCAATTCCAGCCAGTTGCAGGCCAGTGCCTACAAGCTGGAACCCGACCCTTCCGGCGCGACCGGTGCCTATCAGCTGACCCGGCTCAGCGACGGCAGCAAGCGCACCGTCTTTGATGGCGATTCGGTCGACGGCTTCAAGATCGACTTCACTTCGGCAGCACCCGGCATCGGTGACTCCTTCATTCTGGAGCCGGTCGCGCAGGCCGCCATCGACATGAGGCGGGTGTTGGACCAACCGACCGGCATCGCCGCGGCGTCGCCCATGACCGCCACCACCAGCATCAACAACAAGGGCTCGACCACCATCAACTCCTTGTACGCGGTCAACGGCAAGCTGAATGTCAATCAAGCTCCGATGACCATCGCCTTCGGCGACCCCGACCCGATCGATGCGGCCAAGCTCCAGTACACCCTGACCCTGGCAGACGGCTCGGTGCTCAACGGCACTTGGTCGGCCGGGCAGCGCATCGGCAATGAGCCCAATGCCGTACCGCCGATTGATCTGGGCTTTGAGTTGAGCCTGAATGGCGTACCACGCAAGGGCGACACCATCGCACTTGAGAAAACCAAGTTTCCGGCCACTAACAACGGCAATGCCAAGGCGTTTCTGAACATCCAGGGTGAAAAGTTCGTCGGCCAGCGCCTGCTGCCGGGCGGCAGCATCGCCATAGGTTCCACCATCAACGAGGCCTACGCCGCCACCATGAGCGAGATCGGCTCGCGCGTACAAGGCGCGACCTACCTGTCCAGCGTCTCGGTGGCGGTGGCGGCCGACGCAGAATCAACCCGAGCCGGCCAGGCCGGCGTGAATCTCGATGAAGAAGCCTCTCGTCTGATGCAGTTTCAGCAGGGCTATCAAGCCGCCGCCAAAGTCCTGCAGGCGGCCCAATCGATGTTTGATGAATTGATGCGCTTGACCTCGCGATAAAGCGTCAACCTTCGCGACACCCCACAGCCCTTCGATTGAAGTGGCCCAGGAGATTCCACCATGCGCTTGTCCACCTCCAATCTCTTTGATGCCAGTATCGCGACCCTGCAGCGCCGCCAGCAACGCATGCAGGAAGCCCAGACCCAACTCACCTCGGGCAAGAAGATTGCCATGGCCAGCGATGACCCGACCGGGGCCGCTCGCGCCGAGCGAGCCTTGGCTTCGATCGGCCGGGTGGATGCCAATCAGCGCGCGCTCGAAGCCAGCCGCAATGGCCTGACCCTCAGTGAAGGTGCCCTGGGCGATGCCAATGAACTGCTGCAACAAATGCGTGAGACCATGGTCGCAGCCGGCAACGCCAGTTACAGCGATTCAGAGCGCGTGGGCTTGGCCAACAAGATCGCTGGCCTGCGCAATCAGTTGCTGGCCATCGCCAACCGTGGCGACGGCGCAGGAGGATTCCTGTTCTCAGGCCAGGGCTCCAGCGATCCGCCCTTCCTGGATCAGGCCGGCGGCGTGCGCTTCAATGGCATCTCCGGTTCGATTCAAACGGGCAACCTCGACAACTTCGCGCTGACGGTTGACGGGCGTATGGCCTTCGAACAGGCTCGCAGTGGCAACGGCAACTTCGAGACGGGGCCTTTGCCGAATCCAATTTCGGTGCCACCCGGGGCTGCGCCCAAGGGCTGGATTGACACCGGCCGGGTCGCCGACCCCTCCCAGCTGACCGGCAACAACTACCTGGTTCAAATCAGTGGCACTGGCCCTGCCGCGACGATCACCGTAACCAACACCGATCTGGGCAGCACCGCCTTTTCTGGCCCGTTCACACCGGGCAAAGCCATCAGTTTCGACGGTATTGCCACCACCATCTCGGGCGCCCCGGTCGATGGCGATCAGTTCGAAATCAAACCTTCGACCAACTCACTCAAGCTCTTCGATGTGCTGGACCGCACGGTGGCCGAGTTGCGAACCCCTTTGCGCAGTGGACCGGAGATCACCCAGTCCAACACGGGCCGTATCCGCGACCTCGACGCCGTGATGGTGAACTTGCAAAATGTACGCAGCCAACTGGGCGAACGGCTGAATAATCTGGACGGGACCGAAGCCCGCATGGCCGCCTTGAAGCAATACAACCAATCCGAACGTTCGGCCGCCGAGGATTTAGACATGGTGCAAGGCATTTCCGAGTTCCAGAATCAACAGTCGGGCTATGACGCCGCCCTCAAGACCTATGCCATGGTGCAGAGAATGTCGCTGTTCCAGTACATCAACACCTGAAGCCTGCAAGCCGCCTGAAGTGGCCCTTGGCTGCTGATCGACTCCCCAAAAACGCCCTTCACAATCCCTCACATGAACCATCCGATCCTGGGCAGCGTTGCGCTCGGCTACACCCCTCAAATCGACCGTCAACGCATGGTCACGGCCACACGACTGACCGTGATTCCCCTGCGCCCCGATGCCAAGCTGGAAGCCAGCGAATTGCTCGCGGCGGTGGCCGAGGTCTGGCCGGCCGGCGGTGGCACCGCCATTCTGAAGGTCCTCAGCGAAGACTTGCTGGAAAGCCTGCTGCGCACCGAGCCCTCGTCGAATTTGATGCTGGAAGTGCCGGCCTTCATGGCCAGCGACTCGGCTCATGTTGAGCTTTTGCAGGCCATGAAAAAGCGGGGCAATGCCCTGCTTCTGAAGGGCCACCCAGCCCAGCCCCTGCCGGCGGAGATTCAGCCTTGCTTTAAGTTCGCCGTGCTGGATCCCGAGGACGAAAGCCGCGGCGGCCCCGATACCGGCCTGCCGCGCCTGATCTCTGAACTGCGAGATGGCTCGGCCATCAACGCCGCTTTCGAGCGCGGCGCCCAGGGCGTGATTGGTTGGCCCATGCAAGGCAGTTATGAACCCCCTGCTGGCAGCACCAAATCCGAGGTGCAGGCCGACCTGCAGGTCATTGTTGAGTTGATGTCTCGCATTGACCAGGGCGAAGACGTGGAGCGTCTGGAGCAAACCCTCAAACGGGACCCCAGCCTGGCCTTCAAGCTGTTGCGCTACCTGAACTCCGCAGCATTTGGCCTGCCGGTCGAGGTGTCGTCCTTCCGACACGCCATCATGCTGCTCGGCTACGCCCGCATGAAGCGCTGGCTGGCCCTGCTGTTAACCACAGCGAGCAAAGACCACGCCATGCGCCCCATCATGTACGCGGCACTGCGCCGCGGTCTGCTGATGGAAGAGTTGGCCAAAGGCATGCGCGACTCGGAGTTGCGCGACGAGATGTTCATCTGCGGCTTGTTCTCCTTGCTGGACCATATGCTGAAGCAGCCCTTCACCAAGTTGCTGCAGTCGATCCCCATGCCCGAGCGGGTTCGCCAAGCCTTGGTCGACGAGGCCGGGCCCTATCAGCCCTATCTGGAGTTGGTTCGCGCGATTGAAAACTCCTCGGTGTTTGATTTCCGCGCCGCAGCCGAGCAACTGATGCTGGGCGCCGAAGAAATCAATCAATGTGTGCTGCGAGCGTTGCACAAGGCCACACAATTGGAGTGATGCGCAGCCCCCGTCTCGCATGCCCGTAAACTCGCGGCCAATGTCCTCGGATCAACTCTCCCTCCTGCCCCAAGATCAGGCCGCCTTGCGCGGCCTTTTCAACCTGATCAGCGACCCCGTGCTGTTGCTGGACGAGGCCCTGCAGGTGCTGGAGGCCAATGCAGGCGCTCTGCAGTTGCTCGATCATGCCCCCGGGCAAAGTCCGGGCAAAGGCTTGCATGGACTGCACACCAGCCACGGCGGCCGCCTTGGGGACTGGCTGCGCTTGGCCAGCCGCGCCCTGATGGATGGGCGCATGGGCCCGCCCGCGCCAGGTCTGAAGCTGGCCGGCGGCCAACGGGCCCTGCTGACCCTGGTCGCCCTGGAACCGCAAGGTGCCGAGGACGCAGCGCGTTGGCTGCTGCATGCACGCCCCGAAGAGAAGCCGCGCGGCAAGCTGAAACCAGCGCCGATGACGGCCGGACCAGCCGCCAGTGGAGGCACGGAGGCCGAGACGGATCCTCAGCAAGCCCTGTTGCAGGCCTGCGCCAATGAGGTGGTGGCTCGGGAGTTTGCCGAACTGAACCAGTGGTTCAAGCTCAGCCCGTCGCCCATGGTGCTGTTCGACGCCAACGGTTTGCTGCTCAAGAGCAATGGCGCATTTGCCGCGCTGTGCCTGCAAGTGCCCAGCGCCTTGCAAGAAGCGGATCCCGCTTTGCAAACCCTGCTGGCTTGGCAACAAGGGCAGGTGCAAGAAGCCTTGCTGAATCTGCACTCCCCGGAGGCCTTCATCGTCACGCAGGCCAGCCTGCCCGGTCCCTCCGGGCGAGTCCATTGGCTGCAAGGCCGGGTGCAGGCTCTCAGCCCGACCCGCCCGGGCTTGCCGCGCCGGTTTTTGGCGGCTCTGGAAGATCACACCTTCGAGCAAGAACGGGACTTGGCCCATCAGCAACTGGACGCGCTGATGGACACGGCGAGCGTCGGCTTGGCCACCTTTCAACAAGATGCCGGCTGGTTGAGGCCTCGCCCGGCCCGGCCGAGTGGCGTAGCCGCGCACGCCAGCCCATCACGCAATGCCTTGGCGGGCTTGCAGGGGATTGGTCGCGATATGGTCGAGACCGCGTCCCTGCCCGAATTCGAGAAGCTGCAAAAAGCGCTGAAGAGAAGCGAGCGGGTGGAGGTTCGTTATGCGGTGCGCCACCCGGAACTGGGCCGACGCTGGTTGTTGACACGGGTTGAGCCCGGGCAATTGAAGTCGGGGCAAAGAACCACCTCGGTGGTCACCCTGGACGTCACCGCGCAAGCGCAGGCAGAAAACCGCAGCGAACAACTGCTGCATGAGCTGACCACCATCATGGACGGCGCCAGCCTCGGCTTGGCCTATCTGCGCGGCGAGTCTTTGCTGCGATGCAATCATGGCTTCGCGCAAATGCTGGGCCTGCCCCGCACGCCCGCTGCAGGAATGCCCATTGGGCAATTGTTCGCCGCCCTGCCTGAGCTGGCCCAAAAAATCCAAGAAGCCCTCCCCTCAGTTCAAGGCGACTCTCCTTTTGAAGCGGAGTTCTTGCAGGTCGGCACCGAGGCCTCGGAGCCCCGCTGGCTGTCACTGAGTCTGCGTCGGGTCGGTGGAACCCAGGAACCCGAAGTGCCTGGCCCGGCAAGGCAGCCCGAGACCATCGCGGTCATCAGCGACATCAGCCGACTGAAAGCCCAGCAGGCCGAACTGGAAGCCTTGGTGCAAGACCGAGAAATGATGTTCAGCCTCTCCGATGTCGGCATTGCCATTTTGCGCGGCGGACGGGTCGCGCGTGCCAATGATGCGCTGGCCAATTTGACCGGCTACCGAATTCACGAGTTGAGCGGCCTGGCTCACCAGGAACTGTTTGACAACTCACTGGACTTTGATCATCAGAATGACGCCGTCGAGCAAGCCTTGAAGACTCACGGTTTGTGGCGCGGTGAGCGGCGCGTGCGTCGGCGTGATGGCTCGGCTTTGTGGATGCAGGTCAGCAAGCGCGTCATGCGATCCGGTTCCCCCGACGAAGGGGTGATCGCCACCTATGTGAATGTGGACGATCGCTGGCGGGCTCAGCAATCGCTGATGCTGCAAACCGAGCGCGAGCGCGCGGTGCTGGACTCGGTGCTGGTCGGCATCGTGACCGTCGGGCGCGGCGGCATCGAGTGGATGAATCGCTCAGCCCGACGCATGTTCGGCGGTGATCTGAATGAGTTTGCCGGCCATCCCATGAGCGTGGTGGCCACGCCTTCATCGGATCACCCCTTCCGCCACACCCATTATCTGGAAGAGTTGACCGAAGGACAGGCCGAAGCCTTTGAATGCAAGCTCAAGGCCTGCGATGGCCGCGAGTTCTGGGTGGTGGGCAATGTCGTGGTGACGGGCTCCCGGGCATCCGGCCGGCAACTGACCTACGCCTTGCTCGACATTGACCGGCGCCGCCAGGCCGAAGCCCAGACCCTTCAGGCGCAGGCTTCACTGAGCCGCATCATCGAAGCGGCGCCGCTGGCCATCAGCCTGCATGACGCCAAGACCTTGGCGGTGGAGAAAATCAACCAGGCCGCAGCCAGCCTGGCAGGCAGAAGCGAAGAAGAACTCTTGGGTGCCAGCCCCGAAGACTTGTTCGGGCGCGACCAGGGGGAGCTGATTCGGCGCGATATGTTGGAAGCCTTGCAAGCCAGCGCGGTCACGCAGCGCGAGTACAAACTCGGCACGGGTGAACACATGCGGGTCTGGGATGCAAGATTCCTGCACCTGGCAGGCACCACCGACGATGCCGAGGGCATTGAGAACGGTGAGCCCGAGCAACTTTTGCTGGTGGCCACCGATGTCACCGAACACCGCGCCGCCGAAGAGGCGCGCCTGGAAGCCGCCATCTCGCAACGCGAGCTGCTGGTGCGCGAAGTGCATCACCGCATCAAGAACAATTTGCAAGGCGTCGCGGGTCTGCTTCAGCAGATCGCTGCGCG
Source organism: Roseateles sp. (assembly GCF_049240545.1). GTDB lineage: Bacteria > Pseudomonadota > Gammaproteobacteria > Burkholderiales > Burkholderiaceae_C > Paucibacter_A. The sequence continues at coordinate 132,885 of NZ_JBMLSK010000217.1, forward strand.
CCGCCCCGAAGTGGCGCCCGTGATCAACGAGGCCGTTGGCCAGGTGCATGCGATTGCGCAGGTCTACGGCCTGCAAGTGGGCAGCTCAGGACCGCTGAAAGTGCGCCGCGTGATGGATGCCATCATCGGTTCGGTGCAACGCATGTATGGTCGCAGCATCAGCACCCAAATCGAGGGCGCCACCTTGGACCGGGTGAATGACTGGACCTTGCCTGAAGCCGAGTCCATTCCCATCGCGCTGACGCTGAACGAATTGCTGACCAATGCCATCAAGCACAGCCCCGATGGCCATGTGCACTGCAGCTTGATCTGCGACGAGGCCAGTGTGGCGGTTGAGATCATCAACCCCGGACACCTGCCCGCCGACTTCAGTCTGAACCAGGTCCCTGGTGGTGTTTCAGGCCTCGGTCTGGTGCGCGCCTTGCTGCCGCGCCGAACGGCCCTGCTGAGCCTGACTCAGCGCGATGACCAGGTCGTTTGTCGGGTCGATTTACTCCCCCCCAGCGTCAGCCTGCCCCCAGCTTGAGTCTTGGCCACGGACGCCTGATCCAGTTTGGGCGACAATGGAGATACAAAACCGGTGAACAACCGACCACAAGACAGCACAGCGGGGGGCCTCCAACGGTGAGCAACAAGGGCAAGATACTCGTAGTCGATGATGATCGCCTGGTGTTGGCGACCCTGACCTATGGCTTGGCACAAGCAGGCTTTGAGGTCATCGATGCCGACAACGGCGACGACGCGATTCTGCTGGCGCGCGAGCACCGCCCGGAGTTGGCCCTGCTCGACATCCGCATGGAAGGCATGAGCGGCTTCGATGTCGCTGCCTATCTGCGCGAGTATCTGCACATCCCCTTCATGTTCCTGTCCGCCTTTGCCGACGACGATACGGTCGCCAAGGTGAAGGAGTTGGGCGCCGTGGCCTACTTGGTCAAACCCTTGGACATCCACCAGATCGTGCCGGCTGTTGAGGCTGCTTTCGCCAATCGGCGCAGTGCTCAGCCCAGCCCATCAGGACCTTCCGCCAAGGCAGACCCTGGCGCCCTGCATGCCAAGCCGGCACCTGAGCAGACCTGGGAGCATCTGGTCGCCATGGCGGTTGGCGTGCTCATGCACCGCTATTCACTCAGCCGACAGGACGCTTTTGATCGTTTGGAAAAACTCTCAAGTGCCGAAGGCCGTACGACCGAGGCGCAAGCCAAGCTGCTGGTCGAGGCGGTGGAAATGCTGGCTCAACCGGCCAGAGTGAAGTAAAACCGAGTGCCCTCGCCGACTTCCGACTCGGCCCAGATCTCACCCCCATGACGGCGCACGATGCGCCGCACCGACGCCAGACCAACGCCCGTGCCCTGGAAATCGCTGGCACTGTGCAGTCGCTGAAAAACCCCAAACAAGCGGTCTGCAAAGCGCATATCAAAACCGGCGCCGTTGTCACTGACCCGGTAAATCCACTGCCCCGACTCCTGCAAAGCCTCGAACCGAATGTCGGCTTGCGCACGCTTGCTGCTGTACTTCCAGGCGTTGCCGAGCAGATTCTCCAAGACCATGCGCAGCAGCGTCGGATCACCTTGCGCCAACATATGCGGCTGAATGTGCACCGAGACCTGTCGCTCCGGGCTCGCACGCATCAGTTCTTCCAGCACAAAACCTGCCAATTGCGAAAGATTGACCGGCTGGCGTGACAAGGGCTGGGCCGACAACTGGGCCAGCGACAGCAAGGAATCAATCATGCTGTTCATCCGCGAAGCGGCACCCATCACCCGGTCGAGATGATCGTTGCCAATGCGATCGAGCACGCGCCCGTAGTCTTCCTTCAAAATCCGGGCGAAACCTTCAACCACCCGCAAGGGTGCGCGCAGATCATGCGACACCGTGTAGCTGAAGGACTCATGCTCATGCGCCACTTGCGAGTCGGCCTCGTCACGCAAGGCCTGGGGTGCCGCCTCGGCCTGAGGCCACAGCACCGCCAGCTGATAGCTGCCTGAAGCATCCACAAAGGGGCGCGGCGGGTGTTTCGCCAAGACCTCCCCCAGCAGAGGCGACAACTGCTGAGTGCACTCACTCCAACAAGCGCCAGGATGGGTTTCACTGCCCAGCAAGGCCGCGGCTTGCGCATTCTGAGCCTGCAGAACAACCGCGTTTCCTGACTGACTCAGCAGCCAGGCGGGCCCGGGTAAAGCTTCCAGCCACGTCGTCGAGGGACGACGCAACTCCTGAGCCGAGCCCTGATAGCCGCTGAAGCGGCCCTGGCCGTCATACTGGGCAATCGCGCGCAAACGCCAGGACTGCTGGCTGCCATCGCTCGACACGACACGCAAATCCAAACTCGCCAGCCCCCGTGACAACTCAAGTCGCAGCGCTTCACAGGCAGGGCCAGGAGCCGATGCCTGCCGCCCCGTCCCATCTTCGACCTCGAGCCCAAAACGCTCCCAAAGTGTTTGGGTCGCCACTTGGCCGACCCAATTAGAAACCGGCCCGGCATGAGGCGCTTGCCAACGGACCAAGTGATGCGAGGCATCGCTGGACCAAAGAAAGTCACTGCGCAACTGCGCCAAGGCTTGGGTCTGCATCCTTGATTCACGCAAGACCTCGGAAAACTGCTGCCGAGTGAGTCTCACGCCCACATGCCACCCCAACCCCATCACACCCAGCAAAAGCACGGTCGCACACAGGGCAGCAAACAAAAGACTGCCCAAACTGACGCCCTCGAACTGCCGAAGCGCCAAAACAAGCGCTGCCAGGGCCAGCAACATCAGGCCCAAGCCCACCAACAGCAAGAGCCAAGCACTCCACCGGGGCAAGCGGTGCGCGGGACTGCGTGCTTCACTAAGGCTGTTCATGGAGCTCATTGTAAGGACGCCCCGCCGGCGCATCGAAGACTCAAGTCGGCCTGCGCGCAGCCGATATGCAACGAATCCGCTTGAAGTGCAAAAAGCCTGCAAAGGCCTGGACAAAATTGACAATGTGGAACTTTCCAGCCAACAGATTCATGGCGCAAAACGCTAAAGTGCAGCCTTCCAGCCTGGACCTCTTTGGGCTTCCAAGATCGAGCATTGAAATCCGAGTTATTGCTGCATTGCGGACTTCTCTGTTCCGACCCTCTTTTTTTTTGAATTCTGATTAAATCCTGCCGCACTCTGCCCGCCACGGCCGACCGCGTTGACCCAACGCAGTCTCATGAGGACAGGAGCAGTGGATTGCACCAAGACACACCGCGTACATCGCCCGAAGCCAGCCCCATGACTCTGCCGAACACCACTGCTTCTTGCCTGGATCCGATTGCGCTTGAACGTTTGCAAGAACTCGATCCCAGCGGAGCCAACAAGCTGATTGAGCGGGTGGTGGCCGCCTACTTGAAAGCCTTGGACCGCATGCTGCCGGAGTTATCCGAGGCACGCGGCGAAACCCTCGACTTGAATGTGGTGCGCCACATCAGCCACACCCTGAAATCCTCTTCGGCCAGCTTGGGAGCGATGGAATTATCGGAACGCTGTGCCACCATTGAAACAATGGTCAGAATGGGCCAAACAGAAGGTTTGGACGTGCTGCTAGACGGTATGCTCGAACAAGTTGCTCTGGTGCGGCAAGCCCTGCTGGACTTGTCGCCAAATGCCTCATGAAAGCTCAGCCCCCTCTTCAGAACAAGGACTTGCCCGAACAGCCGAAGATTCTGCTCGTCGATGATGACGAGGTGAACCTGCTGCTGACGGCGGTCGCTCTGCGAGAACGCGGCTTTGAGGTGACCGAGGCGCCGAGCGGAACGCAGGCGCTGGCCCAACTCAGTGCGTGCGCACCCGACATGATCGTGCTTGACGCGATGATGCCGGAGCTGGACGGATTCGAGACCTGCAAGCTTCTGCGCGAAAAGCCCGGCTTTGAATCGACGCCGGTGCTGATGTTGACGGGCCTGGATGACGACGCCTCGATCAACCATGCCTACCAAGTTGGTGCGACTGATTTCTTCGTCAAGTCCTCGCAATGGAGTTTGTTGGCGGGCCGCTTGCGCTACCTGCTGCGCAGCTCACGCACCCGTATCGAGCTGGAGCGCAGCAAAGCGCGGCTGGCGCGCGCCCAAGACTTGGCCCGAATGGGCAGTTTTGAGTGGTATGCCAACAGCGGCTTCACACTGGCCGCCGAAGCGCTGCGCGTTTTCGGACGCGGACCTCATGAGCCCATCGACTTCATCGGGGTGATGCGCATGGTGCCCCGAGAGGAACGGGCCCTGTTTTTGCGATTGCTGCGGGACGTGATTGCCCACAACTCGGTGCTCGTGACCGACCTGCCGGTCACCTTGCTCGATGGCCGCCAACGGGTGGTTCATATCGAAGCAGAGCCCGAGTTCAATGAACTCGGCAATGCCAATGGCTATACCGGCGTGCTGCAAGACGTGACCGATCGCCGTCACGCCGAGGACCGCATTCGGCAGCTCGCCCATTTTGATGCCTTGACGGGCCTGCCCAATCGACGCCAACTGATCTGGCGGGTCGAACGCGCCATCGAGCAAGCACGACGCGGGGGTCATGAGGTCGGCCTGCTGCTGATCGACCTGGATCGATTCAAAATCATCAATGACACCCTGGGCCATGCCGCAGGCGATGAGTTGCTGGTGGAGGTCGGCCGACGGCTGCGCGGCTGCGTGCGTCACTCCGATCAGGTCATGGAGGGCATGCTCGAAACGGTGGGCGGACGTTCGCACCGGACGCTGGAAGCGGTCGGCCGCTTGGGCGGCGACGAGTTCGTGGCCCTCTTGCCCGAGGTGGCGGACGAGCGCGATGCGGAACGGGTTGCCGAGCGCGTGCTGGAGGCGATGCGCGAGCCGATCTTCTTGTCGGGCCAAGAGTGTTTCGTCACAGCCAGCATCGGCATCGCCATCTTTCCGCGCGACGGGCAGACCATGGCGGATCTGCTGCGCAACTCCGACGTCGCCATGTATGCGGTCAAGTCGCAGGGCCGCAATGCCTCGGCGCTCTACACCCCGCAACTGGCGGGCCGTGGGCGGGAGAAGCTCGAACTGGAAAGCGCGCTGCACAAGGCGCTGGAGCGCGGCGAGATCGTTCTTCATTACCAGCCCAAGATTGATGTGCGCGGCGCCCGCATGGTCGGGGCCGAGGCCTTGATGCGCTGGAAACGGGGGGACACGTTGGTGCCGCCCAGTGATTTCATTCCGCTGGCCGAAGAAACCGGCCTGATCGTGCCTCTGTCCGAATGGGCCTTGAAGGAGGCCGCCCGACAGGCCAAGATTTGGCAGCTGAATTTTGGCTTCTCCGATTCGATCGCGGTCAATCTGCCCAGCCGCATGTTCGAGCGCTCAGACCTGGTCGAACACATTCACCAATGTGTCAGCGCCTACGGCGTGCCCCACCGCGCGATTCAGCTAGAGATCACCGAAAACAATCTCATGAAAGACCTGCAGAACGTGATCCCCGCGCTGCATCGTCTGAACGAGGTCGGCGTCGAGATTTCCATCGATGATTTCGGTACCGGCTACTCGTCTCTGGCCTATCTGACCACCTTGCCCATCTCCGAAGTGAAGATCGACCGCACCTTTGTGCGCGATCTCGGCATCACCCCGCAAAGTTCGGCCGTCGTCACCGCCATCATCGCCTTGGCCCGCGCCATGGGTTTGCGCGTGATCGCAGAAGGTGTTGAAACCCTGCGGCAGATGGACGTTTTGCACCGCCTGGGTTGCAGCCTGATGCAAGGCTTTTTGTTCAGCAAGCCCTTGCCGCCCGAAGAGGTCGAGCGGTGGCTGGCACAGACCGTGTTGCCGCGCAAAGCACCCTGGATTGCGCGCGCCCACGGCGAGCTCGACCCTGGCGCAGACAGTGCCGCGTCCGGCGCACCTTACCCCGTTGGCAGTCTTCGTTAGGATTTAGGCATGGATGAGCAACGCCGTCCCTCCCCGGCTCGTTCTCCCGCGGGGGCTCCTGCGGCTCAGATTGCCAAGGCGGCCCTGCTGCGGCTGGCGCAAGCTCAGTTGGAGCCGACGCCAGAGAATTACGCGAGGGCTTATGCCGTCGAATCCGGCAGCGAGGCCGCACCGGCTTCATTGCAAGAAGATGCACAGAATCTGCTCAACAAGCTGATAGCGCTGGGCATCGGGGGTAGCCAGCAACGCATGGATCTGCAAACCTGCGTGCGTGAAGCCCGCTGGGACGATGCGATCCGCATGGTGGAGCAGTTGCAACAAAGCGAGGGGCCCGCCGCGCAAGCCGAGTCCTTGGCCCAGGTCTTGGAACGCCTGGTTCGGGGGCTGGAACGCGGAGGCCGTCAGTGGACCTTGGCCCGCAAGAAAGATGGTTTGCAGCGCGTCCTGGACAGCAATCGCAGCGATGCCAAACGCATGCTCAAACGCATGCAGCAATTGGTCAGCAGTTGGGACAGCGATGTCGCAGACGCCAATATCAGCACCTCCGATGATGAGGCCGGCAGCGGCAGTGGCTCGCCGACACAGTTCATGCTGGAAGAGGACTTTCCGAATAGTCGTTTGGACAGCAATGCCCTCGAAGATGCACAGGCCGACACGCCCTTGCTGAATCTGGCACCGATGGCGCCTGACAGCGGCAGTCTTGCTGCCGCGCCGACCTTGGGGGCGACGGCGCCCCCTTCAAGTTGGCCAGCCATCGGGTCTTCACTGCACGGGACGGTTCAGTATGCGCTGCAAAGCAGGGAAGCATATGCAGCCGATTTGATGCTCGAAATGGACGCCGCCCATCAGGAATTGCTGCGGGCCGGTGCAACGCCGGAGCGGGCCACACAGATGGAGGCCCTGTGCTTGCGCGCTCGCCATATGCTGGATCACCGCCAGCATTTGTTCGATGAACTGGGTCAGTTGTGCCGAGAACTCAGCGCCAGCTTGGTGGATCTGGCGGAAGATGACTCCTGGGCGCGAGGTCAGTGCGAAGCGATGCACAACACGCTGGAGCAAGGCCTGAGCGGTCGGGGCGTGCGCTCGGTCACCGAAATGCTAGGGGGTGCACGCGAACGCCAACGCGCCCTGCGCGATGAGCGCAGCCGTGCTCGCGATTCGCTCAAGTCCTTGATTCACCAGATGCTGGCCGAATTGGGCGAACTGGGACAGCACACCGATCGCTTCCAAAACAGCGTGGGGCGCTATGCCGCAGTGATCGAGAAAGCCGACTCGCTGGAGAGCTTGGCCGGCGTCGTGCGAGAAATGGTGGAAGAAAGCCGCAGCGTGCAATCGCTGGTTCAACAGACCCAGGAACGCTTGACCCGGGAGCATGACCGCGCCAGCCAGATGAGCCAGCGGGTGGAAGAGCTGGAAGGCGAGTTGCGACGCTTGTCCAACGAAGTGCAAACCGATCAACTGACGCAGATCGCCAATCGCCGCGGGCTGTTGGCGGCTTTTGCGATTGAGCAGGCCAAGATCGAACGTGAAGCGAGCGAGGCGGATGGGTCTGATCCAAGTGCTGCGCCACCTCGCATCGCCTTGGCCTTGTTGGACATCGACAACTTCAAACGCCTGAATGACTCACTCGGTCACGGCGCCGGAGATCAGGCCTTGAAGTCTTTGGCCGAGCGTGTGTCCAAGGAATTGCGCCCAGGCGATCTGGTGGCCCGTTATGGGGGCGAAGAATTCGTGCTGATGCTGCCGGCCACGCCGCTGGATGAAGCGCAAGCGGTGTTACAGCGCCTGCAGCGCGCCCTCTCCACCAGCTTGTTCTTGCATGAGGGCAAGGACGTGTTCATCACCTTCTCGGCGGGCGTGACGCATTTCCGCCCCGGGGAAACACTGGAAGCGGCACTGGACCGCGCCGATGTGGCTTTGTATGAAGCCAAGCACACGGGCAAGAACCGCGCCTGTGTCGCGCCTTGAAGCAAGCCAACTGCCCGTCTCAAGAGCCCACCCGGTCGGGTGTTCCGCTCAGAAGCTGAAGGCCAGGCGCAAGCCGCCCCAGTGTCTGCCCTTGACCATGATGGGCGCAGACACCTCTTTCAGCAGCACAAAGTTGCCGCCCCCCATATCGCGACGATAGGTTTGCAACAAAAACGGGCGCTGATTGCGCGCCGATGCCAAGCCGGTGCGATCGTTGAAGATGCGGCGATAACGGCTGTTGGCGGTGTTCCACACCACATCACCGCTGCGCTGGGGCTGGCAGTACTTCTTGTTGTGGGTGGCAACATAACCATTTCGGTCCACGGCAATACAGTACACCACCTTGGCTGAGAAGCTCAGCATGCGCTCTTGCACCGCAGGAAACAGACGGTCGGCCGTCTCGACAAACTGTGTCAGATGCTGGGCCGGCTGAGTGCCTGCAACGGGCCGGTACTGTTCATCGAACAGCTTGGCCATATCGGTATGACCTCGCACCAGCGCTTGCTCAAGCAACTGGCTGATTTCTTCGGCAGCTGCTTGAGCGGCCTGGATGTAGGGAGTGTCTTCGACCTCAATACCCGAACCGGCAATTTGCTCGATCAGCTGTTCGGACAATTTCAAGAAACGATCACTGCAAGAGAACGCCGTGTCCAGACTGATCATGGCCTGCTGAACTTCTTGCTCCAGATCACCCGCGCGCCCGGACAACGATTCCACCGTGTGCTCGCTTTGCTGCGCCGACGCAGCAATCCGGTCCACATCGCTGCGCACGGCGGCAAACGCTTGGTGGATCGCACTCTGCTGCGCTTGCGATGCATCGTGGCGCAATTCGCGCGCAAAGGCTTCGATGCGCCCATCCAGCGCCAGCACCGTGCCCATGATCGCCTTCGATGAGTTCTCGACCTTGCCAGCCAAATCCTTGACCGCATCGGCCACCACACCGAAACCGCGGCCGGCCTCGCCGGCGCGACGCGCCTCGACCGAGGCATTGAAGGCCACCAAACGGGTTTGCAGCGCAATTTTGGTGATCTCAGAGGCCGCGTCCGACACCTGACGCAGCGTCTGCACAATGCCCCCCACCTCTTGGCCCACGCCTTCCAAGGCGAGACTGGCGCGCCCCACGGCCGCACGCGACTGTTCGGTGGCTTGGCTGATGGCTTGCTGGGCCTGACGGACCTGACTCAAGTCCGTGGACAAGGCACCCATGGCTTCGGCCTGAGCCATCACCACTTTTTGCGTGTCCTCCAAGACCCCGCGAACCTCTGCGGCATCTCGACCCACGCTGGACACGCGTTGGGCAATATCTCGGACCAGTTGCTCGTTGCGCACACCCGAGCCCTCTGAGGGCGAGACGGCGATCTTTTTTTCCGCACTGGGCTCCGAGCTGCGTGGCTTCCAAAAACTCATATAGTCTCCCCAGGGTGGTGCTGAGCACTCGCCATTCTCATCTTTTTAGCTGCATTGAGGCGGTAGCCGCTTCAAGCAAGGCGCGCCGCGGCTGCCGAGGCGCACTCACCAGTCGCGCAGCTTGACGCGCAAACGTGCAATCGCTTGGCTATGCAATTGGCAAACCCGCGACTCGGTCACCTTCAACACGACCGCGATTTCCTTCAAATTCATGTCGTGCTCGTAGTACATGCTCATCATGTACTGCTCGCGCTCCGGCAAGTTCTTGATCGCAGCCACCAGCGCTTCGCGCATGCGGTGGTCCTGCAACTTCAGCATCGGGTTGTTGGTATGGTCGGCGACATGGCGATCCAGGAAATCTTCGTCCCCCTCATCGCCCGACATGTCCTCCAGATACACCAGTTGCGTACCGCGCACCTTGCCCAGCAAATCCTGGTACTCGGCCAGTGGCATCTTCATCTCAGAGGCGATTTCACTCTCGACCGGCGCACGACCCAGCTCTTGCTCAAGCTTGCGTACCGCGCCTTCGATCTCGCGCTGCTGGCGACGCGTGCCGCGACTCATCCAGTCGCCACCCCGCAGCTCATCCAACATGGCGCCGCGGATGCGTTGAGTAGCGAAGGTCTCAAACTGCACGCCTTGGCCAATATCAAAGCGCGACAAGGCGTCTGTCAAACCGATCAAGCCGACCTGGATCAGGTCATCGATTTCGACATTGGCGGGCAGTTTGGCGATCATTTGGTGCGCCAGTCGTCGCACCAAGGGGCTGTATTGCTTGATCAGTGAAGAGTTATCCAGGCGGCCTTTGGCGGTATACATCATCAGCTCCAGCAGCAATCAAACAGCAGCGGCAGACAGAAACGGCGAGCGCTGCGCAGGGCGCAGTGGGCTTGCGTTGACCGAAGCCTCCAAGGCGGCGCCCGGAGGCGCAGCCATCAACAGCTCACGCGCCAGATGGCGGACTTCCGGGGCAATCGGGGCTGTCGGCGGGCATTTCGGATCCACACAAGCCCAGTCGCGCAGCACGGCACCGAGGAAACCATCGGCACAGCTGCTGATCTGCTGCGCAATCCGATCAGACAAGCGCAGCTGCGGCGAACTGGCGAGCAAAAGGCTGTAAACCATCAAGCCGGCGCGGCTGGCCAGCCACTTCATGCCGGCATAGGCATGGGTGACGCTTTGGCTGTCGGTGTCGGCCAGCAGCACGGGGCGCACTTCACGCAGCGCCACCACCCGAGCCAACTCGGCCGCACTTGCGTGCAACAAGACCACATCGGCATGCGGCGCCGCATCGGTCACCGCTTCCAGGAACTGAGCCGCCGAGCCATTGGCGTTGATATAGCGCATCGGCAAGCCACGAGCAGCCAGATAGGAGACATCCTTGGACAAGCGATCAACGCAGGAACTCAGATCCACCGAAGCCAACTCGGAAGGCTTGGGCGATGTTTCGCCTGCATCCACCACCAAGGTGTGCAGACCCAACTCGGCGAAAGCGGCGCATAAGCCTTCAAGCAAAACCCCGGAACCCACCACATGCGGGTTGCTGACCACTGGGATGAAGCGCACCCGCGAGCTGGCAAACAAGCGACGCAGGCCGTCGGCCTGGTCTTGCGGCGCCGAGGACTGGTGAGGCAGGGAGAAGTTGCGCATGATGCTGTCCAATTCTTTCTTTTCGTTCGACCGGCGGCTTAGAAGGCGCCCATGGCGGCCGCATGCTGAGGACCAAGCGCGGGCCCTCCGGCAAAAATCAGGTTCACATCGGCGTTGTCCATGCGCCAAGCTCCAGCGGCCACCGCACGCAGGGCGCGCTGCACCAAGGCTTGAGAGGACAGGCGGTGCCAGTCTTCCGGCACGCGCTGGCCGTTGGTGACACCCAGCACCTTGAGCTTGTAGCGGATCAAGGTGTCCAGCGCGGGCGCCAGCTTCACGGCTTCGTCGATCTTGGACAAGACCACGCCGTGGCATTCAGATGCACGCCAGGCGCTGACCACATCCTCAATCGTCTCGCCCTGTTGAGCGGCGTTGACGACCAAAATCTTGCGCACGCTGCGGTGTGCCAGCATGTCCAGTAATTCATGGGTACGGGTGTCGCGCTGCGCCATACCGGCGGTGTCGATCAGCACCATCTTCTTGTTGGACAAGAGCTCCAACAAATCCTCCAAAGAGGCACGGTCATGCGCGGTGTGCACCGGCACACCCAGGATGCGGCCATAGGCGCGCAGCTGTTCGTGGGCGCCGACCCGGTAAGCGTCCAGCGTGATCAAGCCCAGATTGGCGGCGCCGAAGCGGGTGGCGAAAGCGGCGGCGATCTTGGCCGTGGTGGTGGTCTTGCCGACACCGGTGGAGCCGATCAGGGCGAACACACCGCCCTGCTCTTCCAAGGCCGGGCTGGCTTCATCCGTCATCAGATTGCGCGACAAGACGTTGGCGGCCCAGCTGGTTTCATCGGCGGCCTCGTTCGGACCACCCTTGAATTCGGCCGGGCAGCCTTCGACCAGCTTGCGCACCAGCGCGGGCGAGAAGCCAATCTCCAGCAGCTTTTGGGTCAGGCGAGCCTGCACCGGCTGGCGTTGCAGTTTCTCCATGAAGGCCAGCGCGCCAAAGCGCTCTTCGATCAGGCCCTTCATCGAGCGCAGCTCGTTCATCATGTCCTGCTGATCACGACGCCCGCGTGCGGGCAAATCAGCCAGATCGTTCAGCTGACCCAGATCCGACATGAGTGCGCCATCGCGCTGCATGGCGGGCACTCGAATCTCATCACGCAGAACGGGCGGCGCACGCCGGGCCGGCGCGGCGGGCGGCGCAACAGGTGCAGGTTCAGCGCGGCGAGGCTGCATGGCTTGCAGGGCCGCCTGGGCCCGCTGCTGGCGAATGGCAGCAATCGAGCTGATACCGGGCTGCTCATAAGCGGGTTCGTCTGCGGCGGCGCTGTGAATCGGATCGGGCTTGCCGTCCAGCTCGGCTTGGCGGCGCTTGAGCACGCGCTCACGGACATAGTCCTGGAAAGACAGGGTGCTCATGGCCAGGGTCTGCACGTCCTGGTCCACCTCACCGGCCACAGGGTCGGCGTAGCCAAAGCTGGGTTCCTGGCGCTGACCGGTGCGGGCCGCAAAACTGCGCGAGGCGTTCGCTTCAGGCGCTTCGGCAGCCGGGCGGGCTTGCACACGGCTGGGGGCTGCCACGCGTGGGGCGGTGGCGGCCACGCGTTCGATTTGCGACATGCCTTCCGGCGCCATCGCCAAGACCTCGACGCCTTCGGCGCAAGGCTTGTTGGACAGCACCACGGCGTCATCACCAAAAGCCCGGCGCACCAGGGCCATGGCTTCGCGGGAGGTTTTAGCGGTAAAGCGTTTGACGTTCATGCCGTGCCTCCGATGATGGAACCGATACGGATGGAATGAGTTTCAGGAATCTCGCTGTGGCCCAGCACCTTCAGGCGCGGCGCCGCGCGGCGCAGCAGCTTGGCCATGGGGGCGCGGATCAGATCAGGCACCAGCAGGCAGGCGGGCACGCCACGGTCTTCCTGGGCTTGCGAGGTTTCGGCAGCGCTGCGGGCCAGGGTGTCGGCGACACCGGGGTCCAGAGCAGCGCCGTGGGGGGAATTCAGGGCTTGGGTGACCAGACGCTCCAGCTCGGGCTCCAGGGCGATCACGTCCAGCTCCTTCACCGGGCCATAGATCTGCTGCACGATGGCCGGGGCGATATGGGTGCGGATGCGGCGGGCCAGCTCGGCCGGGTCATTGGCCACATTGGCGGCAGCACCGTTCTCGGCAATGCTCTCCACGATGGAGCGCATGTCACGGATGTGCACGCCCTCCTCCAGCAGCAGCTGGAGAACTCTTTGCAATGTTGCGATGCCGACCATTTTTGGAATCACGTCTTCGATCAGTTGAGGCGCTTGTTTTGTCAGGTGTTCGACCAGTGCCTGGGTCTCCACCCGGCCCAGCAACTTAGCTGCGTGGACCTGCATCAAGTGTGAGAGATGGGTGGCCACCACGGTCGAACAATCAACCACGGTAAATCCAGCCATTTGCGCCATTTCCTTTTGCCGGTCTTCGATCCAGACCGCCGGCAGGCCAAAAGCGGGGTCGGTGGTCTGGGTGCCGATCAGCTTTTGGGTGGCGTGCCCCGGGTTGATGGCCAGCCACATGCCCGGGAAGGCCTCGGCCTCGCCCACTACCGCGCCACGCAGGCTCAGGCGGTACTGGCTGGGCCGCAGCTCCAGGTTGTCACGGATGTGCACCGCAGGCGGCAAGAAGCCCACTTCCTGCGCGAATTTGCGCCGCACGCCCTTGATACGGCTGAGCAAATCGCCCTCTCGGGACTTGTCGACCAGGCTGATCAGGCGATAGCCCACCTCCAGACCCAGGGTGTCGATGGGGATGAGATCGTCCCAGCTGGCTTCGCCATTGGGCTCCCCGGTCGGTACCACGGGCGCGGCTGCGCTGGCCTGGGCCGCTCGTTGCTGCGCTTGATCGCGGGTTCGCAACCACCAAGCCAAGTAGCCCAAGCCACCGGCAGTCAACAAGAACACCAGATGCGGCATGCCCGGAATCAATCCCAGCAAGCCGATCACACCCGCCGTGATGGCCAGCGACTTCGCCGAGCCGAAGACTTGGCGGCCGATCTGGCTGCCAATGTCCTTGTCGGTGCCGACCCGCGAGACCACCATGGCCGCCGCCACCGAGATCAACAGCGCCGGCACCTGGGCGACCAAGGCGTCGCCCACGGCCAACAAGATGTAGGAGTCGGCGGACTGCTTCGCCGACAGACCATGCTGAGCCATGCCGATGATGAAGCCACCGACGATCGTGATGAACAGGATCAAGAGGCCTGCGATCGCATCGCCACGTACGAACTTGCTGGCACCGTCCATGGAGCCAAAGAAGTCCGCCTCGTCGCCCAATTCGGCACGGCGGCGCTTGGCCTCAGCCTCGTCGATCAGGCCCGCATTCAGGTCGGCGTCCACCGCCATTTGTTTGCCGGGCATGGCATCCAAGGTGAACCGGGCACCGACTTCAGCAATCCGCTCCGCACCCTTGGTGACCACGATGAAGTTGATCACCACCAGAATCGCAAACACGATCAAACCGACGGCGAAGTTACCGCCGATCAGGAAGTGTCCGAAGGCCTCAATCACCTTGCCGGCCGCACCGGTGCCGGTGTGGCCCTCCATCAGCACCACCCGGGTCGAGGCCACATTCAAGGACAGACGCAGCAAGGTCGTCAGCAGCAGCACGGTCGGGAAGGCTGCAAAGTCCAGCGGCTTGACCATGCTGGCGGCCACCATCATCACCATCACCGCCAAGGCGATGTTGATCGTGAACATCAGGTCCAGCGCGAAGGGCGGCAGCGGCAGCACCATCATGGCCAGCACCAAGATCACCGCCACCGGCGCACCCAGGGCGCTCAGCACGGCCGCCTTCGGCCCGAACAAAGCTTGCAGTTGAGCGATCAGCGCATTCATTATTCTTTGTCACCTTCCAGATCGGGGTCGGCGGGCAAGCCCGAGCCAGGCTTGTTGTGCGGGTCCAGTTCCGGAGGCACCGGCGGATTGGGCAGGTCGGGCTTCGGTCCGTGACCCGCCATGGCGGCCTTGAGCTGGTACACATACGCCAAGACCTGGGCCACGGCAGAGAACAGGCTGACCGGGATTTCTTTGTCCAACTCCGCATGGGCATACAAAGCCCGCGCCAAAACCGGCGACTGCAGCACCGGCACCTTGGACTCGGTCGCCAGATCGCGGATCTTCATGGCCAGCAGGTCAGCACCCTTGGCGATCACGCGCGGGGCGGCCATGCTGGCATCGTCGTACTTCAGCGCGACCGCATAGTGGGTCGGATTCATGACCACCAGATCGGCCGTGGGCACGGCGGCCATCATGCGGCGGCGCGAGGCTTCGCGCATCTTGGCGCGCAGGCGGGCCTTGATTTCCTGGTTGCCCTCGGCCTCTTTCATTTCCTGCTTGACCTCTTCATGGCTCATGCGCATACGGCGCATATAGAGCTGGCGCTGCAAGGGCACATCAATGACGGCAAACAATGCCAGGGCAATGCCCAGAAACACCGCCCCGCCCATCAACTGCTGCCCTGCGTAAGCAAGCGCGGCCGGCAGCGGCACTGACATGATGCCCACATAGCTGGCGAGGCGATCTTTCATCACCATGGCGCCAATCACCCCCAACACCAGGGCCAGAAGCACCGCCTTCATGGCTTGACCAAGGTTTTGGCCGCTGAACAAGCGGCCAAAACCACTGATCGGATTCAGATGAGAGAACTTGGGCGCCAGAGGCTTCATCGTCCAGTTCCAGCCGCCAGAGGCAATATTGCTGGCCACCGCCACCAAGCACAAGAACACACTGATCGGCAACACCACGAGCAGAAAATACAGGGTCAGCTCCAGCAAGCGCGTGCCCATGAAATCAGCCTGCGCCAGCATGCGAGCGTCGAAATGCAGGGCTTGAGCCAGCATTTGCTGCAAGGTATCCGCGATGCGCCCGCCCCCAAAACTGAGCAGCATGCCCGCAGCCAGCATCATGGCGAAGTGAGGCAGATCCCGCGAACGCGGCAGCTGGCCCTCAGCCCGAGATTTTTCAATCTTCTTGGGTGAGGCCGGTAAATTTCTGTCTTGTGCGTCTTGGTCGGCCATGGCAATGGAAGCTTGGCGAGCATAGGAATTGCTCGCAGATCCATTGTTCGCCGTGGCCGCAAAAACTTAAGCCAGAAAAGATCGGTAAAACAGGCCGTCCTTTGGCGTGACAAAGTACCGAGGAGAGAAGCGCGCGGCTTGCGGGCGGCCTTTTCGAGTTGCCGAGGACAGGTCTTGGCACTTCGCGGTCTTTAGGGTTCCTCTTGCCGACAAGCGGTCGTTCCAAGTCGGATGTCCGCAAAGCGCCAACTTCAGCCTCTTCCGAATGCTGCATCCCAAAAAACAAAAACCCGCCTGATGCGGGTTCTTTTGATGCGGACCGGAGATTCAGAAACCGAGGCTGGCCAGCAAGTCGTCCACTTCGCCCTGATCGGCCACCACATCGGTGCGGCCTTCGGGGTTGACCACGGGGCCTTGCAAGATGTTGGGGTCCACTTTCTCGCGCTGCTCGGGCGGCACGATGGACACCAAGAGCTTGACCAGGCTGTCTTCCAAGTCGTTGGCCAGCGTCACCACCTTGGCGACCACTTGGCCGGTCAGATCATGGAAATCCTGCGCCATCATGATGTCGGTCAGGTGCGCGTCGATGCGGGCCGTTCGGGCATCGACTTCCTTGACAAAGTTCAACACCGCGCCGCTGGCCACCGCCTTGACCGGGTCGGCCACCAAAGCCGCCGCCATTTCATTGGTGGCCTTGGAAATGAAGGCGTGATCTTCCTTGGCCTGGTCGACCGAGTTCAGCACCTTGTTGGCCGCCGCCGCTGTCTTGGTGGCGATGTAGCTCAGACGGCTGCGAGCGTCGGGCAGGCCATCGGTTGCGACCTGCAGCTTGGGCATGACGCCAAGTTGCTGCATGGTGTCATGCAGCACGCGGGTGATGGTGCCGATCTGCTGAAACACCTCGGGGGACACCTGCAAAGGGTCGGTGCCCACGTGCAATTTGCTCAGTTGATCAATCGACATGGTGTTTCCCCCGCTCAGGCCGCAGCGGCCAGTTTTTGCATGATCTTCTGGACTTTTTCCTCCAGCGTCGCCTTGGTGAAAGGCTTGACGATGTAGCCGGCGGCGCCCGACTGGGCGGCCAGCACGATGTCCTCTTTGCGCGCTTCGGCGGTCACCATCAGCACCGGCAGATGCTTCAGATTGGGGTCTTCCTTGATGGCCTTGAGCAACTCGAAGCCCGTCATATTGGGCATATTGATGTCACTGACCACGAAGTCAAACTTGGCTTGCTTCAGCATGTTCAGGGCTTCCACCCCGTCTTCGGCTTCTTCGCAATTGTTGTAGCCGATTTCCTTCAACAAGCCGCGAACAATGCGCCGCATGGTGGAGAAGTCGTCAACAACCAAAAATTTCATGTCTGTGCTCATGGCTTTCCTCGCGAGGGCTAGAAGGAGTTATCGGGGCTTAGGGGCAGAACTTGAGGGAATTCTTTCGGCTTCCGCATCATCGGCCTCGGCCGCAGGTTCATCGGGCGGCGGATTCTTCAAGACGGCGTCCTCCGCGTCACGGTTCATGACGATGATGCTAATACGTCGGTTGATCGGGCTTTCAGGTTGTTTGCTGTCCAGCAACTTGCTGGAGGCCAAACCCTGAACCCGCAATGTACGCGGCTCTGGCAGGCCTCCGGCAATCAATTCTCGCCGGGAAGCATTGGCCCGGTCGGCGGACAATTCCCAATTGCTATAGCCCCGCTCACCGCCTGAGTAGCCTTGGGCGTCGGTATGGCCCTCCAAGGTCAGGCGGTTGGGCACTTCTGAGAGCACCGAACCCAACTCCCGCAGCAATTGCCGCATATGGGGTTTGACCACGGCGCTGCCGCTGTCAAACATGGGGCGGTTGTTTTCATCGACGATCTGGATGCGCAAACCCTCTTTGGTCATGTCGAGCCGAATCTGCCCGCCCAGCGCGGCCAGTTGCGGGTTGCTCGCCAGCACGTCTTCGACTTTTTCTTTCAACTGTTCCAGGCGTGCGCGTTCGGCCTTGCGCTGCTCTTCCTTCAGCGCGCGCAAGCTGAAGGTGCGTTGCTTGGCCTCCACATCGCCGGACTTGACTTGGCCGGTTTCGCGCGTCAGGTCTCGACCGCCGCCTTTGACGATATGGGAAGAATCCCCGGAGCCCGAGCCACCTTGCATGGCCACCTTCAAGGGCGAGCTAAAGTAATCCGCAATGCCCTTCTTGTCCCCTTCGGTGGTGGAGCCCAACAGCCACATCAACAAGAAGAAGGCCATCATGGCCGTCACGAAGTCAGCGTAAGCAATCTTCCAGGCGCCGCCATGCGCGGCATGGCCGCCCTTTTTGACGCGCTTGATGATGATGGGTTGAAGTTTCTTGGCGTCACCAGCCATGGCACGCTCCAAAAGCCTTGCTCATCAAATGCCTCAGCGCATTCAAGAAGACGCTCACTTCTTGCCTTTCACATGGCCTTCAAGCTCGGCGAAGCTGGGGCGGTCACCCGAGAACAAGACCTTGCGGCCGAACTCGATCGCCACCTGCGGGGCGTAGCCTTGCATGCTGGCCAGCAAAGTGGTTTTGATGCACTGCAACTCTTTGCCTGCATCTTCGACCTTTTGCTCCAACAAGCCGGCCAAAGGTTCAACGAAACCATAGGCCAACAAAATGCCCAGGAAAGTACCAACCAGCGCCGACCCGATCATGCCGCCCAGAACAGCAGGCGGCTGCCCCACCGAGCCCATGGTGTTCACCACACCCAGCACAGCGGCCACAATGCCGAAGGCCGGCAGACCGCCGGCAAGACGCTGCAAAGCGGCCACGGCACTGTGCTCTTCGGCGTGGTGGGTGTCGATCTCGGCATCCATCAGCGATTCGATCTCATGCGCATTCAGATTGCCCGACACCATCATGCGCAGGTAATCGGTAATGAACTCGGTGACATGGTGATCGTTGCCCACGATCGGGTATTTTTGAAAGAGGGGCGACGAGTGAGGGTCTTCGACGTCTTTTTCAATCGACATCAAGCCCTCTTTGCGGGCCTTTTGCAAGATGTCGTACATCAAGGCCATCAGCTCCAGATAACGCGCCTTGCTGAACTTGCTGCCTTTGAAGCAACTGCCCAAGCCGGCAACCGCCGCCTTCACCACCTTCATCTGGTTGTTGGCCAGAAAAGCGCCGATCGCTGCACCAAAAATGGTGGTCATCTCAAAGGGCAAGGCCTTCAAGATCACGCCCATATTGCCTCCGTGGGCAATGTAGACGCCGAAGATACAAGCGATTGAGATGACCCAGCCGATGATGACGAACATAGTGTTTTTGAGTGAAGCTTCCCTGCCCTTATCGGCGGGGATTGATGGCTCTTGAGTGTGCCGTCTGCCCTATGAACTCAGTCCTTGCATCTGAGCCGGTTTGACCGCGCTAACCCGGTCTTTGCCTGGTCCTTATCTGATAAATCCAAAGACTGTGCCCACCAGGTAAAGGCATCGACGCCCGTGGCTGCTGCTCCGGGACTGCAAAATCAAGGCTGATCAGCCATGCCGAGTCGGGCAATTCGGCGCAGGCCTTGGCCCAGACCCGCGCCATCGTCTCCGGGCGCTGAAACACATAGACCAAGGCGTAGGGCTGCCAGCTTTGCGCCCACATATCGCCGCGGTGAATCTTGGCCCAAGGACAACGCCAAGCAACGACACGCGCCAGCAAGCCGCTCCATTCAACGCCTTCAATTCGCGCCTGGGGATAAGCGCGCCGCAACTCACGCAAGCCATGACCCAAGCCACAGCCGGCGTCCAAGAGCTGCGCGCCATCGGGCAAAGGCGCCAGTTCGCGCAGCCCCAGCAAGGCATTGCGAGGGGTGGGGAACAAAGGAGCATCGCCCCAGCTCCGACTCGGATAGGCCAGGGCCAAGAGTGCCAGCGGCAGCAGCCAAATCCACGCCGGCATCGCCGCGAGTTGGCCGGACATCAGCACCGACAAGGGGAAGCCCAAGGCCACCATGATGCGGCGCCAGCGGGCTGAATGCAGCAGAGCCAGACCGGCCCCCAAAACGCTCGCCAGCAGCAAGGCCGCAAGAAGACTCAGGCCAGAGCGCGACAAGAAGAGAAATACCGCCCAAGCAGCCCCCCAGCTGAAGAGCGCCGGCAGTGGCCAACGCATCAGCGGGGCGACCCCGGCGGCAAGTCTTTTGGGCGCGATCGGCAAGATTGGGCTCGCCGACATGCTTCAGTGCATCTGGATCGAACCCTGGGCGCGGCCCTTGCCTGCGCGGGCCGGCGGGTTGCACATGCCGCAGACAAAATGACGGGCGATCTCGTGCGGGTGGGTCACAAACTGGCCGCCGCAATCCGAGCACTTGGTCATCGTCAGCATGCCGTTGTCGATGAACTTCACCAGACGCCAGGCGCGGGTGATGGACAGCATCGCTTCCAGACCTTGCGCTTGCGTCTGCTCTTGGTAGAGCTGGTAGGCCTTGATGACCGCATCAATCTCGTCCAGCTCCGAGACCTTGTTCAGGTACTCATGCACATTCAAGAACAGCGAGGCGTGGATATTGGGCTGCCAGGTCATGAACCAATCGGTCGAGAACGGCAGCTGACCCTTGCTGGGGCTCTTGCCCGAGACTTCCTTGTACAGACGCAGCAGACGCTCGTAAGACATATCGGTTTCCGACTCCAGAACCTGCAGGCGCGCGCCCAGGTTGATCAGGGTCACCGCACGTTCGATTTGGCGGGCTTCGGTCACGATGCTCTTGTTGCGCATGATGGGGTCTCGGTCAGAAAGAGGTTCGGGGAAGGTCTGGAATCAGGCGGCTTCTTGGTGGCGGCCGGCCATCAGGATCGAAGCGTGCAGGCGGCTGACGCCGTCGTTGGCGGCCGACTTGCCGTGGCTGGTCAACAAGCCCCAGACCAGATCGTCGTCCATGCGGAAGCGGCACAGCAGGGTGTTGCCCGAAGCAATCTTCATCAGCTGAGCCGGGCTCAAGGTGGCGATCAGCGTGGCGGTGTCTTCGGAGATGCCCAGACGGTACAGGGCCTGCTCGCGGTCGGCGCGGATCAGGTTCTGCGCCAGCATCAGGTAAGACAGATTGGCTTCACGGATTTCGGCGAGGATTTGGTCTGCGTTCATTTGGCGGCTCCAGGTTTTGGACTTCACGATTCGTAACAACTTGGAACGAATTGTGAAGATCCAAACAAGCCCGGAACATCAGCCCAAATCCAGGACTGAAGTCCCTGTTTATCGCTCACCCCTGTCAGGCAAATTCCTACAACCCTGCCCTGCGCCGGCCCTGCTTTGCCGGGCAGACCGCTGTTTTCCGGGCAAAGCGGCAATTTTTCCTTGTAGGAATGTAGGAAGTGAAGCCAGGGCTTATCTCCGCTTTGCCCAAAGCAGCCTAGCGCTAGATTGCAGATCTGTTTTGACTGCGGAGCAAGTCAATGATTCCACGCACCCTGCATGTGATCTGGGTCGGCGACGAGAGCAAGCGCCCCGACAATTGCATCGCCACCTGGCGCGAGCAGAACCCCGACTGGACGCTGAAGGTCTGGGGTAACGCCGAATTGGGCGACTATGGCTGGATCAATGCCCGCCATATGCGCGATATGTCCAGGCGCGAACTCAATGGCGTGGCCGATTTGATGCGCTGGGAGATCCTCTACCAAGAGGGGGGCTTTGTGGTGGACGCCGACAGCGTTTGCCGCCGCCCGCTGGAGCCCTGGTTGTTCGAGGGCGAAGCCTGCGCCTGCTGGGAGAACGAGTTGGCCCGGCCCGGTCTGATTGCCGCAGGCTATGTGGCCTCGGTGCCTGAGAACCCCTTCTTTGGCCAGATGATTCTGGATCTGCAAAACACCGAGCGGGTGGACGACCGCATGGCCTGGCAAAGCGTCGGCCCGCTGTTTCTGACCGAATGCCACCGCATGCACCAGTACGCCGGGCTGACGATTTGGCCCAGCCACTACTTCATTCCCAATCATTTCAGCGGCGCGCAGTACAGCGGCCCTGCCCTGCCCTTTGCCGACCAGGCCTGGGGCAGCACCCTGCAGTGCTATGACGAGTTGCACAAACGAAAGGTCGCCTGAATGACGACAAGGCAAGTTCCGCAAACGCCGGTGTCAGCACTTGAGCACGCGCACGCCCCCTACTTTGTGCAAAAGACTTGGGTGGGCGAAGACCTGGTCGGCAAGTCGCGCATGGAAGTGTTCGGCCCCATGTGCGAGGGCAAAAAAGTGCTGCATGTGGGCTGCGTCGACTGGCCCATCACCGACCTGAACCAGTCCTTGCATCTACGCCTGGACCCGCTGTGTCAGTTGGACGGCTTCGACATCAACCATGAGGCCTTCAGCAGCATGCAGCCGCATCTGCGCGGGCGGCTCTTTTCCGATTGGAGCCAGGTCAAGGACCATTACGACCTGGTGCTGGTGCCCGAGGTGCTGGAGCATGTGCCGGATGTCGAGGGCTTCTTCCGCCACCTGGACGCGCTGGGCGCGGATCAGTATGTGATCACGGTGCCCGATGCCTACAGCTGCTTTCGCCGCCACTTTGACTACAGCAGCGGCGCACAAACCTTTGTGGAGGTGGTGCATCCCGACCACAACTGCTGGTACACGCCTTTCACCTTGAGCAATGTGCTGCGCAAGTTCACGCCCTGGGCGATTGAGGGCATGTGGTTCTTCAACCGCATGTCTTTGCTGGTGGTGGCGAACCGGGTGAGGGACAGCGCCCCGGGCTGAGGCAAGGCTTCAAGACTGCGCGTAGGCCTGCCGCAAGGCCTGCGCCTCTTCGGGCCGCCCGGTTCCTTCCAGCACCAAGGCCAGGTTGTGCGCCGCCAGATGGCTGCCGCGCCCCTGCACCGCGCCGCTGAGGTCGGGCCGCTCACCGATCTCCAGACACCGTCGCCAGGCATCTTCAATCAAGGGCAACAAGGCTTCACCCTGGGCGGGATCGTCGGCGGCGCAGTCCAGCAAAAGGTCGCCCAAGGCAAAGAAAAAGTCCGGTGATTCGCGGCAGATCTGCAGCTGACTTTCGGCAAACTGCATCGCCGCCTCATGCTGCTTCAATTGCTTGAGCGCAAACAGTCGACGTGCGGCCAAATCCAACCACCACGGCTGAGTTGCCGCGTCGAGCTGCGCCGCCCGAGCGAAGCCTTGCTCAGCGCCGGCATGGTCATCGTAAACCGCACAGTTTTTGCCCCATTGATACCAAAGATAGGCATCGTTGGGCTTTTGCTGCAAGGCAAGCTTCAGCAAGGCCTCGTTGCGGCCGCGTTTGAGCGCCAGACGCTCGGGCAAATAGCCGTCATGCCCGACCTCGAGTGCCAGCGGCAGGATGGGCAAGCTGTGTTGAGGTTGCTCGTGGATGCGCCCCTGGTAACGAACGTGTCCTGGCAAGACACGCGACAGACGCGAACGTGCATGGCGAATCTCCCCATCGTCGAACGCATCCAACAGCTCAATGCTGCCGACGAAGTCCGGACGACGCTGCTTGAGCGACTGCAACAACTCGCCTCCCGCGATCAACCATTCATCGGCATCCAAGACCAGATGCCAGTCCGCAGCGGCCGCAGCCAAGGCTGCATTGCGCGCGGCCGAAAAGTCATCGCACCAAGAAAAACGAGCCAGGCGCGCGCCACAGGCCAGCGCAATGGCGGGCGTGGCGTCCACAGAGCCGGTGTCCAGCACCAGCATCTCATCCACCCAGGGCTTGACACTGAGCAGCAGTCGTTCAAGGTGCGCCGCTTCGTCCCGGGCAATCACCACCAGCGCCAGACGCCAGGTTTCTTGAGCAGCGTGCTGCGTCGCGGTCACGTCCGCCATGGCTCAGTGCATCTGGATCGAACCCTGGGCGCGGCCCTTGCCTGCGCGGGCCGGCGGGTTGCACATGCCGCAGACAAAATGACGGGCGATCTCGTGCGGGTGGGTCACAAACTGGCCGCCGCAATCCGAGCACTTGGTCATCGTCAGCATGCCGTTGTCGATGAACTTCACCAGACGCCAGGCGCGGGTGATGGACAGCATCGCTTCCAGACCTTGCGCTTGCGTCTGCTCTTGGTAGAGCTGGTAGGCCTTGATGACCGCATCAATCTCGTCCAGCTCCGAGACCTTGTTCAGGTACTCATGCACATTCAAGAACAGCGAGGCGTGGATATTGGGCTGCCAGGTCATGAACCAATCGGTCGAGAACGGCAGCTGACCCTTGCTGGGGCTCTTGCCCGAGACTTCCTTGTACAGACGCAGCAGACGCTCGTAAGACATATCGGTTTCCGACTCCAGAACCTGCAGGCGCGCGCCCAGGTTGATCAGGGTCACCGCACGTTCGATTTGGCGGGCTTCGGTCACGATGCTCTTGTTGCGCATGATGGGGTCTCGGTCAGAAAGAGGTTCGGGGAAGGTCTGGAATCAGGCGGCTTCTTGGTGGCGGCCGGCCATCAGGATCGAAGCGTGCAGGCGGCTGACGCCGTCGTTGGCGGCCGACTTGCCGTGGCTGGTCAACAAGCCCCAGACCAGATCGTCGTCCATGCGGAAGCGGCACAGCAGGGTGTTGCCCGAAGCAATCTTCATCAGCTGAGCCGGGCTCAAGGTGGCGATCAGCGTGGCGGTGTCTTCGGAGATGCCCAGACGGTACAGGGCCTGCTCGCGGTCGGCGCGGATCAGGTTCTGCGCCAGCATCAGGTAAGACAGATTGGCTTCACGGATTTCGGCGAGGATTTGGTCTGCGTTCATTTGGCGGCTCCAGGTTTTGGACTTCACGATTCGTAACAACTTGGAACGAATTGTGAAGATCCAAACAAGCCCGGAACATCAGCCCAAATCCAGGACTGAAGTCCCTCTTTACCGCACTGGGCTGTCAGGCAAATACCTACACGGTCGCTGAGCAGCGGCAGACTGGCCAGATCAGCCTCAAGGGCTGGACTGCCCTTCTCCTATCAGGCCACCAAGGTTGCCAGAACTTCCAGACGCAGGGCGTCATGAGCCTGAAGCGACTGCAGGACCTCAGGCATGAAGCGCCGGTTGTGCTCGATGTTTCGCGCTACGACAAACGCCACCCGGCTGTAGTCATCCAGGTTCAACACACGCTGCTCTTTGGCGGCCAGGCCAATCAACAAGAACTTGATCAGGCCAAAGCGCAGCGCCAGACTCATGAACTCCTCGTCCAGGCCGTCCGCCCCTTCACGCGGGAACAAGCCCCCCGTGAGCGCATTGAGCAGATAGTTCTTCAAGGCATGTGGATACGCCTGTTCCGAGGGCTGGAAAAACTCTGTCTCCGCCTGGCAGTACAGCGCCAAGCTCGCCTCACGGGGGCCGGCCTGGTTCAACTGCAGACCGTCGAACACCTCGATCAAGAGCTTCAAGAAAGAGGGGCGAACACCTTGCGCGCCCTTTTGATCATGGTGATAGCGCTGCAATGCCCCCTGCATCAAATCCATTTGAACCGCTTTGGGAACATCCAGTCCACGGATCAAGGTCGGCACCTGCGTCAAACGACTCGGGCTGAGGTACTCGTTCAAGGTCTGGGCCAAGCCGGCCTCGGCCTCCGCCATCGGCAACTTCGCCAAGCCGCCGATGCGTCGCAGCAGCAGGCCGCTGTAGACCAAAGCTTGGGCGGCGCTCAACTGGGGAGAGCGAACCAGCGACTCGATCACCTGCCCCACAAGGACGGCGTGCTTGCGCACCAAATCCGACTCCGTGGTGGCTGGCTCTGAACGCTGGCGGCGCACCGGCACCAAGCTCGGATTCGCGAAGTCCAAAGTGACATCCACCATGTCAAGCGCATCTTCACGCGCCAAGGCCAGTTTCGCCGCCTCAGGGCAACTCAAGGTCGCGGCCAAGCCGGGACGTGTCCCGTCCCGAAGATAGATGCGGGGGTATTCAGCACAAGTTCTGGACAAGGCCGCGGCACCAAGATGGGTTTGAATCCGGCACAAGCTGGCTTCATCCAGAAAGGGGCAGCTTTCGCCCAGGCCCAGCTTGATCTTGGCAAAGGTGTCGGAATCACGCACACCGGTCTGCGTCTTTTCGACATGCAATCGCATCAAACTGGCCAATGGCTCGGTTTTGACCGTTTGATAGCGCTGGTAAGTGGACTTGTCGATGGCCACTTGCCAGCCCGTGCAGCAACTCTCCGGACAAGCCGAACCCACGCACTGGAACTCTTTGAGGTAGCGTGGCGCTTGGACAACTGGACTGAAACGGCCCATGATCTGACTCCACTCCAACTTCGTTCTTGGCCAGGACACTGCCGCAGGAACGACAGGTCAACAGGCCTGCTGCCGCTGTGAGCAGGCAACAGTTTTGGGGCCATTTGAGCAAGCAGCAAGGCTAAGCGGCGCCTTGGAAGCGTCCGCCCAGGCAGGCTGCTTGGGGCCGAACCTGCGGCCAGGACGAGTTGGTCGGGCCTCAGCCCAGCAGCGCATCCAGACGCGACAGCTCCGTCATGGCGACCGGCAAGAGATCTGGGGCCTCATGCAGGAGGCTGCGCAAAGCATCGCCTTGCAGCAAATGACGCAAAGTCTGGCGCGCCAACTCTGGGGCCTGCTGACCGGACTGAGCAAAAGCCAGGGTGTACAGACTGGCGCCATGATCTGGGGAGATCGCCAGCGCTTTGCGGGCATAGGCTTCCGCATGAGTCAACTCTCCGGCGCTAAGCAGCAGTGCGGCCATATCGCTGAGCAAATCATGGGCCAAGGGTTCCGCTTCCAGCGCATCCTGCAATAGCGACAGGCCCTGCCCCAAGCGACCTTGGGCCGCTTCCGCAAAAGCCATATTGCGGGCTCGGGCGAGCAAGAAAGCCGCCTCATCGCTGATGACGTGTTCCTGAACCGCGGCGGGCTGGCTGGACAGAGTGAGCGACTGTGAGTGGGCTTGCGACATAGCTTGCATGAAATTCTCCGGGTTTGAGGTTCAGTCATCGCCCGGATGCCTGCAACAACAATTGCAGCAATGGACCGGACGAGTCTTTCGAGATCAGTTCTATCGGGATCGATCCGTACAAAGCCGAACCGGGCCTGGACGCTTGCTGACCAGGAAGCGCGCGATGCGCGCACGACTCGACAGCAACGGCCCTAACTTTAGGATCGACGGACACCTTCAATCGAAGGAATAGCACCCTCTAGCCGCCTTTTCTCAAAAGCTCGGACTGAGCCCTGCTGCCGAAAACAACTCAGAGCGCATGAACAGGATGCTCCTCCTGACAGCTCTCCCTCAGCGCAGATCAGATGATTGCGCTGCTGTTTCGCAAAGCACATCAGTTTCCAAAAAGGATTTCGCCCGAGCCAGTACCGCAAGCCCAACAGCGCCGCCCGGCCTTCATCCCGACCGCACTGCTCAAAAAACGAGCAAGTTCAGCGAATTCAGGAATAGAGCCAAAACCCCGGCGCTTATCAACAGATCAAGCCTCTTGACAAACAGCGCTTAAGTTTTACTTGGCGTTGTCCGATACCACTCTCAACGGGTTCTGGAAACGGAACACGTGGTCCGGTAAGGAGGCCGCTGGTTGAGCACCCCAATCGAATGAGGTGCGGGGCTGCAACGGTTAACTGGCGCCGGGCGAGGCAGGTTTGGGGTCGCAAGACTTCGGGCCTGTATCCCGGATGTTCAATTTGAACGTCCGAATCACGTCGGCGCTGAGCCGGGAACTTTTGTAGCTGAAACAGGAGCACATCATGCCCGCAATCATTAATTCCAATATTGCCTCTCTGAATGCGCAACGCAATGTTGCGACCTCACAGGGTTCTTTGGCCATCTCGATGCAACGCCTGTCCTCAGGCATGCGCGTCAACTCTGCCAAAGACGACGCCGCCGGCCTGGCCATCGCTGAACGCATGAGCGCCCAGGTGCGTGGCATGAACGTGGCGGTGCGAAATGCCAATGACGGCATCTCGCTGGCGCAAACGGCTGAAGGCGCGCTCGGCAAAGTGGCCGATTCGCTGCAGCGTATGCGTGAACTCGGCGTGCAAGCACGCAACGCCACCAATACCACCCAGGACTTGGACTCGATCGGCAAGGAGTTTGCTGAACTGGGCAAAGAAATCCAGCGCGTGCTGGGTGGTACCACCTTCAACGGCACGGCCATCCTCGGCGGCGGTGCAGGCGCCAAGGTGTTTCAGGTGGGAGCAAACACCACCGCCAATGACGTTGTCACGGTGACCACCACAGACCTGACCGGGAACGCAGACATCACTGCGGTGACCAACGACGCCATCGACAACACCAAGACCTCGGCTGACTTGAAAACCACCATTGATCAGATCGACACGGCCATCAACACGATCAGTTCCGAGCGTGCCACACTGGGTGCCGCTCAGAATCGCTTCGAAGCCGTGATCTCCAACCTGATGGTGTCGGTGGAAAACCAGAGCGCTTCACGCAGCCGCATCTTGGACGCGGACTACGCGACGGAAACCGCCAACCTGAGTCGATCGCAGATCTTGCAACAGGCAGGCACGGCAATGATTGCGCAAGCCAATCAGATGCCTCAGCAAGTCCTGTCGCTGCTTCGATGACCCCGGGCCAGCACCGCTGGCCCTGAGTAAACCCGTCGTTGCAGGAACGGAAAGTCTCACCCCTCCAGCACAAGCCCCTTGACGTCGCCGACCGAAAAATCTTTAGCGATTTTTTCGCTGCTCGGCGGCGTCATTTTTCAAAGAAAGAGTTCAAGTCAATCTGAGGTGTCTCCGATAACAAAACCAACGGGTCCGAGGAAGTGCAAGGACTACGTGGTCCGGTCAGCCGGCCGATTGCAAAAGGCATTGCGCCCCAGTGCAGCGGCAGGACGCGGACGGTGCAGAAGGTGCAGATTCGTCTGCCCAACTGCTGGCAAAGCTGCCTCCTCAAGCAGCTGAGTTATCGAACCGTGAGACCGGGTTTCCGGCAAGTCTTAGACACCGAAAGGATTGAAAATGCCCTCCATCATCAACACCAATATCGCTTCCCTGAACGCTCAACGTAACGCTTCAAATACACAGCTTTCGTTGGCGACATCGATGCAGCGCTTGTCATCCGGCATGCGCGTCAATTCTTCCAAAGACGATGCCGCCGGCCTGGCGATTGCAGAACGTATGCAAGCCCAGGTTCGCGGCATGAACGTCGCGGTACGCAATGCCAATGACGGCATATCTTTGGCGCAAACCGCTGAAGGTGCTTTGTCGAAGGTGGGCGACGCCCTGCAGCGTATGCGTGAGCTGGGTGTTCAAGCCCGTAACGCCACCAACACCACCACCGACCTTGATTCCATCGGCAAGGAGTTCATCGAGCTGGGCGCTGAAATTCAGCGCGTGCTGGCCGGCACCACCTTCAACGGCAAAGCCGTATTGGCGGGCGCCGCGGGATCGCAGGAATTCCAGATCGGTGCCAACACCACCGTCAACGACTCCGTCACGGTGACCACCACAGACATGACGGCAGACACCACCATCACGGCGGTGACCGGAGATGTCATTGATAACACCAAGACAGTCGCCGACTTGAAGGCCACCATCGACAACATCGACATTGCGATCAACACGGTCAGCTCCACCCGAGCCACTTTGGGCGCAGCGCAAAACCGTTTTGAAGCTGTGATCTCCAATCTGCAGGTTTCGGTGGAAAACCAAAGCGCCGCACGCAGCCGCATCATGGACGCGGACTACGCTTCGGAAACCGCCAACTTGAGTCGAGCGCAGATCCTGCAGCAGGCGGGCACGGCGATGGTGTCGCAAGCCAACCAGATGCCGCAGCAGGTTCTGTCCTTGCTGCGCGGCGGCTGATTCAGCAAGAAATGGCCGGGTCAGGCCGCAAGACCTGACCCTGCGCGGCCACCAGTTCTGCACAAAAACTCCCCTCCTCGCGCTCCGCGCCCCGACCCACAGTCGGGCGCGGAGCTTTTTTATGCCCGTTGTTTTGCCCGCTATTCGGGCTTTTGAAAAACTAAAGCACTCAGAGAATTTGTCCATCGGGTTGAGTTTCAAAGCGAACCCGACGTTCGGAACAAGTGGCGGCCAACGGGCATCCATCTTGAAAAGGCCGGGCGGTTCAGCAACTGCAAAGCCCCAGGGGCAGCGGTTGCGTCAAGACCCCGGTTCAACCGGAAGTTAGCGGAACAAGTAGGAGTGCTCAAATGCCCCAGACCATTAACACCAATATTGCCTCGCTGAATGCGCAGCGCAATCTCAATATGTCGCAAGGCTCCCTCGGGGTGTCGATGCAGCGTCTGTCCTCGGGTATGCGTGTCAACTCTGCCAAGGACGATGCGGCCGGCCTCGCGATTGCGGAACGGATGCATGCCCAGGTGCGCGGCATGAATGTGGCCATTCGCAACGCCAACGACGGCATCTCCCTGGCGCAAACGGCTGAAGGCGCGTTGGCCAAGGTTGGCGATACGCTGCAACGGATGCGAGAGCTGTCGGTCCAGTCCCGCAATGCGACCAACACCACCACCGACTTGGACTCCATCGGCAAGGAGTACGGCGAGCTGGCCAATGAAATCTCTCGCGTCCTTGCCGGCACGACCTTCAACGGCAAGAAAATCCTCGGCGCGGACGCCACCTTGCCTCAGGAATTCCAGGTCGGGCCGAACACGGGTGCAGAAGACACCATCATTGTCGCGACTTCGGATCTGACCATCGATACATCGGTTCTTGCGGTGACGACATCGGCCATCACCAATGCGTCGACGACAGCTGACTTGAAAGTCATCATCGACAACCTCGATGTGGCGCTGAACACCATCAGCAGCCAGCGCGCCACTTTAGGTGCTTCGCAAAATCGCTTCGAGGCGGTGATCTCCAACTTGCAGGTCTCGGTAGAAAACCAGAGCGCTGCACGAAGCCGCATCATGGATGCTGACTACGCGGCAGAAACCTCCAACCTCAGCCGAACCCAGATTCTTCAGCAAGCGGGCAATGCGATGGTGGCGCAGGCCAATCAGTTGCCGCAACAAGTTCTGTCGCTGCTCAAGGGTTGAGTTTCTTGCCAGAGGTGTCTTTGGACCCTCAAGGTTCTCTTGCAAATGGCCGATAGAGCTCATGCCTATCGGTCTTTTGCACTTGTAGTGTTTCCGGGAGCAGTCTCATGCCTAGCATCACGTCGGCAGGAATCGGCAGCGGCCTCGACATTGAGTCGCTGATCGGCAAACTGGTGGCCGTCGAACGCACGCCCATCAACCAACTCAAGGCCCGGACCGACAAGCTACAAAGCCAGTTGTCATCCTATGGCAAGGTGCAGGCTGCCCTCTCCGCCATGCGCGACGCTGCCAGCAAGCTGACCTCGGTCAACACTTGGGGCGCCAATCTCGGCACGTCCAGCGACACCAGTGCAGTTTCTGTCACGACCGGAGCCGGCGCGCCGGCAGGCAATATCGCGGTTCAGGTCAATCGCTTGGCGTCGGTGCAATCGATCTCCAGCAGCGTCAAACCCACAACCGGTGCGATCGGCCAAGGCCGCATCACCATCGAGTTGGGCAAATGGACGGATGCGCCAACGCCCGCACCTGGTGACCCGCCAGGTTTGCCCAGCTTCGCCGCCAAGGCAGGAAGCACCGCCGTGTCGATTGATATCACGGCGGGCAATGACTCGCTGAGTCAAATTCGAGACAAGATCAATGCGGCCGGTGCGGGGGTGCAGGCCTCCATCATCACAGACAGCAGTGGCGCTCGCTTGGTCATGCGCTCGTCTGAAACCGGCGAAATGAACGGCTTTCGCATCAGTGTGACCGATGACGACGGCATCGATGACAACAACGGTCTCTCGGCCTTCGCCTACAACCCTGGCGTCTCCGTGCCCTTCATGAACAGGGATCAGGGGGCCAGCAATGCCGAAGTCCTTCTCAACGGTCTGAAGATCGATTCGGCCTCCAATACCCTGAAAGACTCGATCGAAGGTCTGACGATTGGACTCTTGAAGCCCACTAGCTCTCCCGTCACCCTCGGTGTCGGCCCAGACAAAGAGGCCATCAAGAAGACCATCACGGACTTCATGACCGCGTACAACGCTGCGGCCACCTTGATGCGCGACCAAACCAAGTACGACGCGGGCAGCAAGACTGCGGGCGCGCTGCAGGGTGAAACCAGCGTGGTAGGCATGAATTTTCAGATGCGCATCGTGGCCGGAGGCACGACCACCCTAGGCGGCAAGTTCACTCGCTTTTCAGACATCGGTCTGGATCCGAGCGCCGATGGAACGCTCAAGCTCAACAGCACCAAGCTCGAGGCCGCTTTGGCCGACATCCCCAACCTCAAGCAGATGTTCATGGGGACCGACAGCGGCAACAGCAGCAACAACGGACTGGCCCAACAGCTGCGCAAGTTTGCCGATCAGGAGTTGGGTGTCGATGGCAGGCTGTCCACACGGCAAGCTGGACTCAAAAAGAGCATCGACGACAACGGCAAGTCCGCCGAGCGACTGGAAACCAAGGTCAGCCTGACCGAGAAGCGCCTGCGCGCCCGCTACACCGCGCTGGATGTGCAGATGGGGCAACTCAGCGGGCTGTCGACCTATGTCAATCAACAGATGAAAAATCTGGTGAAGTAGTCACGCGCCGCTGGGCGCACAGCCCCGCATCCCGCTCAATCGCAAAGCGGCCTCAAACGAGGCCGCTTTTTTCGTTTCTGAACGCCCTCGCCAAGTCAACGCTTTCGACCGCCCCAGCCCCAAGCGCAGCTGGCCATGCGCTCGCGGCGGGCAGATGTCACACCCGTCACAAACACTTTCAAAAACGGCCCGGAAAGTTGCACTGATCGGTCAGGTGAGTCACTCAAGTTTTGGCGTCCCAGGTCGAAAACTTAAACAACAAGGCCCCTATCGAAAGCACTCTATGTACGGCAACTCAGCGTCCCCTTTTGCATCACGCAACCAGCGCGCGTCGATGTACCAAAAGGTGGGCTTGGAAACCGATGTTCAATCCGCCAGTCCTCACCGACTGGTCACCATGTTGTTTGACGGCGTGTTCGAGGCGATGAACCAAGCTCGCAGCGCCATCGAGACGGGCAACACCGAGTTGAAGAACCGCTCGTTGAGCCGTGCCGTACGAATTCTTGATGAGGGCCTGAAAGCCAGCTTGAACATGCAAGCCGGGCCGCTCGCGGGGGATCTGAATGAGCTCTACGCCTACCTTTGCATGCGACTGACCCGTGCGAATCTGCATGGCGATGCCGCAGCCATTGAGGAGTGCCAGCGCATCCTGACCCCTGTGCGTGAAGCTTGGATGGCCATTTCCCACGCGCCAGAAGTCCTGCGCGCGACCTGAGCCCTCGCCCGAAACGAACCCGCCCTTATTTCCCCCACCTCACAGTCTCCAGCGGAACTCGCGATGAATACCCAACTCCTGAGCTACTACGAAGCCATTGAGCAAGCCAGCGCCGATATGTTGTGCGCCGCTCGAACCGGCAATTGGGACGAAGTCGTCAAGCTTGAAGGCGCTTGTGTGCTGCTGATCTCTCAGTTGAAGCACGCGGCCGCTAACGAAAAGCTGGCACCGGACGAGAACAAACTCAAGACGCGCATCATGCAACGCATCTTGCTCAACGACGCCGAGATCCGTCATCTGGCCGAACCCTGGTTGGATGATTTGAATCAGGTGTTGACCGGCAAGAGCAAGACCCTGCACTGAGCAAACTCAGCCGCCGGCTTTTCATCCGGCGGCAGCCTGAACGCACGCATGAGCCGCGACGCCCACCCAGAAAAAAAACGATTCGCTCCGTCCGCCGTGGCTGAACCTCAGCCCAGCGAACCGAGCGAATTTCGCGTTTCTGCTCCGGCAGAAATCATCGCCTACCTGCGCATCCTGCAAACGCAGGCTTGCCGCATCAACCTCAGCACCCCTGCCGGCCAGAACCTGAGCACCACCCTCATCGCCGTGGATGAGCCTCACGCGGGTCTGGCGTTTGAAGTCCGTAGCGATGCGCCAGAACTGCAAGACCTGATCAGTGGCACCGAGGTCAGCGCAGTCGCCTATTTGGACCAAATCCGGCTGCAGTTTGATCTCGATGCTTTGATGCTGGTGAAGGGATCGGAGCGTGAACAAGCGAGAGAGTTGCGCGCGGCCTTGCCAAGCCAGATGTTTCGCTTCCAGCGCCGCCAAGCCTTTCGAGTCCGCCCCAACACCCGCACACCGCATGTTCGGCTGAAACACCCCACCAAGCCGGATCAGGAATTGCGCCTGCGCATCTTGGACCTCAGTCTGGGCGGCGTGGCTTTGCTGCTGCCCCCCGAGCATGCCCCCTTCCCCACGGGTTTTGAGTGGGTCCAAGCACAAATCGAGCTGGACCGGGAGACCCGCATCAACACCGGACTGCGCCTGCAGTCCGACCGTCCATGCCATGAGCCCAACACCGGCCGGCAATTGGGCCTGCTGTTCACGAACATGGACATGAACTCACAGCTGCGCCTGCAGCGCTTCATCGACCAGACCCAAAAACTGGCCCGGATGCTGAGCAAAAGCAAAGCTTGAACCGGGCACCGCGCCCGCCAAGCACTGAGCTGCGGCAAAAACCAGGATTCGGCGTCCGCCGGGTTTGCCCAGGTCTCAGACCTGCATGTTCATGATTTCGGAATAAGCCGACACCAGTCGGTTGCGAACCTGCAGCGTGGCTTGGAAGCCCAACTGGGCCTTCTGCATGGCAATCATGGTTTCTTCCAGGCTGACCGTGGGATTGTCCAGTTGCACCTCGCGCTGCAATCGAGAGGCTTCCCTCTGCGAGGCGCTGACACCCCGCATCGCCTGCGCCATGGCGTCCCCAAAGCTGGCGCCAGCCGTTTCACGGGTCTTGGCCAGGGGCTGACCATTGACGCCCAGGCCGGCGCGGGCGGCGGCTTGGGCGAAATCAAACGGTTTTAGCTTCAGGTCCATCACAACTCCGTGGGCGCCAACTGCAGAGCAATAGCCGCAGTGACGATGGGATGAATCCTAGGCATTTGTTCACGATCTGAAGGCGCGAACTGCGACCCCTTCCTCGGCTTGTTCGCCGCTTTCTTAAGGGGGCAAATCCGAATAATTCATCACATCGGAAAGCTCCGCAGGCCAACCGTGATTTAGCTCTCATCCGGTTCTTCCTGCTCACACCTTCACGCTCTCTCAGCCGCCGCCCCATGGACAACGCCATCAGCCCCGCCGTCACGACCCTTCCGCTGGCCCCCAGCAGCGGCGACGGCTTTGGCGCCCGCCTGGCCGCCATGCCTACGCGCAGCAAGGTGATGATGGGCCTGGGTTTGGCCACCTTGGCCGGAGCGGTCTTGGCGATCACCTTGTGGAGCAATCAAGGTGACTTCCGCCCGGTGTTCACCGGCTTGTCGGACAAAGACGGCGGCGCCGTCATCAGCCAGCTGACCACGCTGAACGTGCCCTACCGCCATGAGGCCGGCGGCACCATCTTGGTACCGGCGAGCCAGGTCTACGACGTGCGCATGAAGCTGGCTTCGGCCGGCTTGCCCAAGGGCAGCACGGTCGGTTTCGAATTGATGGACAAGACCTCCATCGGCCAGACCCAGTTCAACGAGCGACTGAACTTCCAGCGCGGCCTGGAAGGCGAGCTGACCCGCACCATCACCGCCCTGGCCGACGTGGCCGATGCCCGCGTGCACCTGGCCATGCCGCAGCAAAACGGTTTCTTCCGTGAGCAGCAAAAACCCAGCGCCTCGGTGATGCTGACCCTGCGCGGCGGCCGCACGCTTGACCGCGCGCAAATCGCCGGCATCGTTCACCTGGTGTCGGCCAGCGTGCCCGATCTGGCGCCCAAGGCCGTCAGCGTTTTGGACCATTCGGGCGCCCTGCTCTCCAACCAGTCGAACGACAACGGCACCGGGCTGGACAGCCAGCAGCTGCAATACAAACAGCAGATCGAAGCCAACTTCAACAAGCGCATTTACGAACTGCTGGAGCCGGTGGTGGGCCGCGAGAACCTGCGCTCCACCGTGACCGCCGATGTGGACTTCTCGCAAGTCGAGTCCACCGCCGAGGAGTTCAAGCCCAACCAAGGCCAGAACGCGCAAGTCTCGGTGCGCAGCTCGCAGACCAACGAATCCACCAACGGCAACCCGGCCCTGCCTACCGGCGTGCCTGGCGCTGCCGGCAACCAACCGCCCGCCCCCGCCACCGCCCCGATCACCGGCCAAGCCGCGCCGCTGCAAGCCGCAGGCGCCACCGGCGGCAGCACCAGCAGCCGCCGCGAAGCCGTCACGAATTTCGAGCTCGACAAGACCGTGCGGGTGACCCGCAACGCCACCGGCAATGTGCGCCGACTGAACGCCGCCGTGGTCTTGAACCACCGCAGCACCACCGACGCCAAGGGCAAGACCAATACCGCGCCGGTTTCGCAAGAAGAGTTGGACAAATTGACCGCACTGGTGAAAGAGGCCATGGGCTTCAGCCAGGAACGCGGCGATTCGCTCAAGCTCATCAGCGCCCCCTTCATGGTCGACAAATCGACACCGGTCGATGTTCCGCTGTGGCAGCAACCTTTTGTGGTCGACATGCTGCGCGCTTCCGTGGTGCCGCTGGCCCTGGTGGCGGTGGCCTTGATCGCGGTCTTTGGCATGGTCCGTCCGGCCCTGCGTGCCGCCTATCCACCGCCTGCGCCGCCCGAAGAAAAGAACGAGCTCAACGCCGTGGTCGACGACGCGAACGAGTTGCCCGTGGTCCTGGGTCCTGGCGGTCTGCCCGCCCTGGAAGCGCCGGCCGTGAACGACAAGTTGGAGCGCGCCCGTCAGCTGGCCAAGGACAACCCGATTGCCGTGGCCAACATCATGCGCAACTGGATTGCCGGCGAAACCGACTGATCCCCCGCCCACACCCACCTCCTACCGCACAAGATCATGGACGACAAAGGTGTAGAAGACGCAGCCATTTTGCTGATGTCCCTCGGCGAGGAAGAAGCCTCCGAGGTGTTCAAGCATTTGGCGCCGAAGGAAGTGCAAAAGCTGGGCGAAACCATCGCCAAGCTGAAGGTGGTCGACCGCGAAAAGGTCGAACAGGTGCTGACCCGTTTCGACAAGGTGGCCGAGACCCAGAGCACCCTGGTGTCCGACACTGACGAGTATGTGCGCCAAGTGCTGCGCAAGGCCCTGGGCGAAGACAAGGCCAATC
>NZ_JBMLSK010000218.1:0-60735 GCF_049240545.1 Roseateles sp.
AGCTCGATCTGCGAATAGTCGGCGCTGACGATCAGATGCCCCGGCGGCGCGATAAAGGCCTCACGCACGCGGCGGCCTTCGGCGGTACGGATTGGGATGTTCTGCAGATTCGGGTCGTTGCTGGACAAACGCCCGGTCACCGCCACCGCCTGCGCATAGTTGGTGTGCACCCGGCCGGTGGCGGGATTGATCATCAAGGGCAGCTTATCGGTGTAGGTGCTCTTGAGCTTGGCCAGGCCGCGGAACTCCAAAATCTTGGCCGGCAGCGGATAGTCGGCCGAGAGCTTTTCCAGCACCTCTTCATCGGTGCTTGGGGCGCCGGTAGCGGTTTTCTTCACGACCGGCAGGCCCAGCTTGGTGAACAAGATCTCGCCAATCTGCTTGGGGCTGCCCAGATTGAAAGGCTGACCGGCAATGTCGTAGGCCTCTTGCTCCAGCGCCAGCAGGCGCTGGCCCAGCTCATGGCTTTGCGCCTGCAGCACGGCGGCATCGATCAAGACGCCGGTGCTCTCAATGCGCGCCAGCAAGGCACTGGTCGGCAACTCAATTTTTTCGTAGACAAAGCGCAGGCCAGCTTCATCTTCCAATTGCGGCCACAGGCGCTGATGGACTTGCAAGCACATATCCGAGTCTTCGCTGGAATACTCGGCCGCACGCGCCACGTCCACCTGCGCAAAGGGAATCTGATTCACGCCCTTGCCGCACAGGTCTTCATAGCTCAAGCCGCTGCGGCCGAGGAATCGCTCGCCCAGCGCGCCGAGGCCGTGGCTCTTGTGCGCTTCCAGCACATAACTCTGCAACATGGTGTCATGCAGGATGCCGCGCAGGGCGATGCCGTGGTTGGCGAAGACATGGGTGTCGTACTTCAAGTTCTGGCCGAGCTTGGGCGCATCGGCATCTTCCAACCAGGGCTTGAGCTTGGCCAAGACCTCGTCCAGCGGCAGCTGTTGCGGTGCATCCGGGCCGTCGTGGCGCAAGGGGATGTAGGCCGCCTCGCCTGCCTGAACACTGAAGGAGATGCCAACGATGCGGGCCTTCATCGGCTCCAGCGAATCGGTCTCGGTATCGAGCGCGGCCAGTGGCGCCGCTTGCAAGCGAGCGAGCCAGGCATCGAAGCGATCCCAATCCAGAATGGTTTCATAGTCGCGCGACAAAGGCGCGATCGGCGCAATGCCAGGCTCAGCGCTTGGCGCGTCGGCAAACAAATCACCACTCTCACCCAAGGCTGGGGCCACAGCGGCCGGCGCACCGCCGAGCTCCTTCAGCCAAGTCTTGAAGCCATTGCGAGCATAGAAGTCGCGCAAACCTTCCTCGTCCACCGGCCTCAAAGCCAAGGCGTCCAGCGACGGCCACTGCGGCACATGGCCGTTCAGATCACAGTCACACACCACGGTCACCAGCTTGCGGCCCATGGGCAGCCAGTCCAGCGCCTTGCGCAGGTTTTCACCGGCCACGCCCTTGATCTTGTCGGCATGAGCGATCACGCCGTCCAGCGAGCCGTACTCGGCGATCCACTTGGCGGCGGTCTTGGGGCCGACCTTCTCGACGCCAGGCACGTTGTCCACTGTGTCGCCCATCAGGGTCAGGTAGTCAATGATGCGATCCGGCGGCACGCCGAACTTGGCGACCACGCCAGCCACGTCCAGGGTCTCATTGCTCATGGTGTTGATGAGCGTCACCTCATGCGTGACCAATTGCGCCAAGTCCTTGTCGCCGGTAGACACCACCACCGCATGGCCGGCATTGGCCGCTACACGGGCCAAGGTACCGATGGCGTCGTCCGCCTCGATGCCGGGCACCTCCAGAATCGGCCAGCCCAGCAAGGCCACCACTTCGTGAATCGGCGCGATCTGCTCGCGCAAGGCATCGGGCATGGGCGCACGCTGCGCCTTGTATTCGGGGTACCAGTCGTCACGGAAGGTCTTGCCCTTGGCGTCGAACACGCAGACCGCATGCTCGGCGCCGATTTGATCGCGCAAGCGCTTCATCATCGCCACCATGCCATGCACGGCACCGGTCGGCACACCGCCGGGGCCGCGCAAGTCGGGCATCGCATGATAGGCACGGTAGAGATAGCTGGAACCGTCGACCAGCAACATGATGGGTTTGCTCATGGCGCGCATTGTCGTGCAGGCCGGCGGCTTAGAATGAGCGCATGTCACCCATGCACCTTCACTCATCCATTTCTGGCCTTGCCGCCCTGCTGTTGGCTTGCTTGTTCAGCGCCAACACGCTGGCCGCAGAAAAAGCCAGCGACAAGCCGGCCAGCAGTGCGGTGGTCGCGGCGGGCGTGCCCGACGCACAGGTGACAGACATCGTGATCGAGGATGACAGCACCCGCATTGAAGAATTGCGCGTGCGTGGGCAGACCCAAAAGGTCACGGTCCAACCGAAGAACAGCAAACTACCCAGCTACGAGATCATCATGGGCGACGGCAGTCGCGACCTCTCGCCCGGCGCCGGCACCACCCGAGGCGCCGCCGGCCGGCGCGTGTGGAGCCTGCTGAATTTCTGATGGCCGGACAGGCATGCCCTGAGCGGCAGCACCTCACTGACCCGGCCCGAACCCCCTCTCGCTGTAGCCATGGCCGTATTCACCGAAGTCACCCTCCCTGAAGCCCAAGCGCTTGCCGCCCGATTGAATCTGGGCGCGGTGCAAGCCCTGCGCGGCATCAACGCCGGCATTGAAAACACCAATTACTTCCTCACCACCAAAGCCGGCGACTACGTGCTCACGGTGTTTGAGCGACTGAGCTTCGATCAATTGCCCTTTTATCTGCAATTAATGAAGCACTTGGCCAGCCGAGGCTTGGCCGTACCCGATCCGCAGGCCGATAGCGCGGGCCAGATCCTGTTTGAGCTGCAAGGCAAGCCCGCTGCGGTGGTCAATAAACTGCGCGGTGGCCACCAACTTGCCCCCGACCTCTTCCACTGCGAGCAGGTGGGCGCCGAGTTGGCGCGCATGCATCTGGCGGCGCAGGACTTCCCACTCCATCAAGGCAATTTGCGCGGCCTGGCCTGGTGGAGCGAGACGGTGCCGGTGGTGCTGCCTTATCTGACGCCGGAGCAAGCGGCGTTGATCAGCAGCGAGTTGAGCTTTCAGCTGCAACTCGGCGCCTCCGCCACCTATGCCGAACTGCCGCGTGGGCCGATCCATGCCGACCTGTTCCGAGACAACGTGATGTTTGAAGGCCTGCCCGGGCGCGAACGGCTGAGCGGCTTCTTCGACTTTTACTTCGCCGGTGTCGACGCCTGGCTGTTTGATCTGGCGGTATGCCTGAACGACTGGTGCATTGACCACGCCAGCGGCCGACTCGACGAGCAGCGTGCCGCCGCCTTTGTGCGCGCCTATGAAGGCGTGCGGCCCTTGAGCGGCGCCGAGCACCGCCTCTTGCCGGCGATGCTGCGTGCAGCCGCGCTGCGCTTTTGGCTTTCACGCCTGTGGGACGTGTACCTGCCGCGTGAAGCCAGCATGCTCAAGCCGCACGACCCCAGCCATTTCGAGCGCGTGTTGCGCGAGCGCATTGCGCGCCCCTGGCATGCCATGCCTGAATAATCCAGAGCTCCCATTTGAAAACCGCCACCACAGAAGCCCGCCCAGCCATGATGCTTCATCTGCAAACCGTGCCCGCCCGCAACGGCCTGCTCTGGATTCGCCATGGGCTGAAGATTTTTCAGCGCAAGCCTCTGGTGATGTCGGGGCTGCTGTCGATTTTTTTGTTTGCCGCCTTTGCTACCATGCTCTTGCCGCGCATGGGTTTCATGCTGGTGTTGATGGCCATGCCCTTGCTGTCGCTGGGCTTCATGCTGGCCACTCATCTGGTGCTGCAAGGCCAAACCCCCACGGCCGGCGTCTTCATCGCCCCCTTGAAATTGACGCCGGAACGGCGCAACAGCCAATTGCTGCTGGGAGCTTGCTACGCCTTGGCCACGGTGGGCATTGCGGCCTTGTCCGAGGCGGTTGACGGCGGCAGCTTTGAAACCCTGCAGCAGTTGATGGTGCAGAACGCGCCGGCCGAGAAGATCTCCGAAGCCGCCGCAGACCCCCGCTTGTTCTGGGGTGCGGTGACGCGCTTGGGGCTGGCTGCGCTGCTGGCCGTGCCGTTCTGGCATGCTCCCGCGCTGGTCCACTGGGGCGGCCAGGGCGTGATGCAAGCACTGTTCTCCAGCTCCTTGGGCTTGTGGCGCAATCGCGGTGCCTACGCCTACAACGCCCTGCTGTGGTTCGCCCTGGTGATGGGCATGGGCATGGCGTTGAGCCTCTTGCTGATGCTGCTGGGCATGGGCCAGAGCTTGGTCCTGGTCTTGATGCCCATGGGCCTGTTGATGACAACGGTGTTCTACGCCTCGCTCTACTTCACCTTCATCGACTGCTTTATGTTCGGTGCCCCAAAGGAGCTGCCCGAGGAGCCGAAGCCTGAGGTCTTGGACAAACCGCAGGATTGAGGCGAGTGCCGATCGGTATGCCGCTCCAACGGTCTGCCGATCCATCACCGGCCTGACGGATCGGCGCAGGCCGATGAGTTCACGCCGCTGAAAGTCAGCAGGCCCATGCGCGGCCACCACCTGACTCTATTTCTATTGATCAGAAAAAAAGGCCGCACTCTGCAGTGCGGCCTCATCACAGCCACGGCTCGCGCCGCGCCTGAACAAACTCAGTCCATCAGCTGCCGATACGGCCGCCGTCGTTCTTGGTAATCACGATGGTGGCCGAGCGCGGACGCTTGCCAGCGCCATAGCCCGCATTGCTGGGCCACTGACTGGTGTACTTGCTCGGGTTAGCGATATTGGCCATGGCCGTGGTCTCGCCCGGGTGCTGGATGTTGACGAACAGCGCCTTGCCGTCCGGCGTCTCGGCCAGGCCGGTGATTTCGCAGGCAATGGAGCCGACCAGGAAACGCTTGAGCGTGTCGGCCGCGGGCGCCTTGCCGACGTAGGTGTCAACGTCCAGCTTGCTGCCATCGGCCTTGGTGTAGCTCAGGGTCTTCTTGGCACCGTCGCCCACGGCGCCCGGCAGGCCGGCCAGCATCATGCAGTTGGTGACGTCGGTGTAGGCGCCATCATCGGTCTGGATCCAGCAGATGCCGGTGGAGGGACTGAAAGCCAGGCCGTCCGGGCTGGAGAAGTCCTGGTCGCCGGTCAGGTTGGACAGATTGATGTTCGAGGTCGAAGCATCAGCTTCGGCGCCGAACAGATACACGTCCCAGCTGAAGCCGGTCGCGGCAGCGCCGGCGGCGTCTTCCTTGAGGCGCAGGATGTGGCCGTGCGAGTTGCCCAACTGCGGACTGGACTTCGCCTTATGAACATCGCTGTAGGCGCGCGGGTTGGCGCTGTCCACAGTGACCTGCGAGCCGGTGGCGTCCACACGACGGGCGCTGTTGTTGGTCAGCGCGTAGTAGACCTCGCCATTCTTCGGATTGACCGAGCACCATTCCGGACGATCCATCTTGGTCGCGCCCACGGCATCGGCAGCCAGACGGGTGTTGACGCAGATGTCGGCCTGATCGGCAAACTTGTAGGCGGCGTAGGCGGCGATGGCGGTATTGCTCATGGCCAGCTCGATCCACTGGCCCTTGCCATCGGCATTGAACTTGGCCACATACAGCTTGCCCTTGTCCAGATACTTGTCGCCGGCGGCGATGCGGCTGGCGGGACTGGCATCGGCGGCGTCCCAGACGGCTTCGCTGACGAATTTGTAGATGTACTCGCCGCGCGAGTCGTCACCCATGTACACGGCCAACGGTTTGCCGGCTTCGGCCTTGCCGAACACGGCGCTCTCGTGCGCAAAACGGCCCAGAGCGCTGCGCTTCTTGGCAGCCTTGGTCTTGTCGTAGGCGTCGATCTCGACGATGTAGCCGAAGGTGTTCAGCTCATTGCGATAGTCGTCCGAGCCATCGGCCGAGGCACCGGTCTTGCTGTTGTTGAAGCGCTGGTACTTGTCTTCGGTACCGGCGGTTTCCCAGCCGTGACGCGAGGCGCCGCCTTGCACGCTGCTGTAACGCTTCAGCGCCACAACCGACTTATCGCCGCGGGCCGCATCGTCAGCGGCGCCACGCGCGAAGTAGCCGACCCAGTTTTCTTCACCGGTCAGGAAGCTGCCCCAGGGCGACTTGCCGGTGCCACAGTTGTTGATGGTGCCGCGGGTCTTGACGGCGGTGGGCGAATACTTGGTCTTGGCCAGAGCGTGGCCGCGCAGCGGGCCGCTCAGTTCGACATCGCTCCAAGGGGTCAGGCGGAAGTTGAAGGCGGAATCCTTGGTGTAGGACCACTTGCCGTCGGCGGCCTTCTTGACCTCGACCACCGAGATGCCGTGGATGTTGACTTCCTTGTCGACTTCCGCAGCAGGACGCGGCAGCGTGCTCTTGCCGCCATCGGCGTGCAAGAAGAAGGAAGACAGCTTTTCATCGGTCGTCGCTTCATGGTTCATGGCCAGCAGGCCGCGATCAACGGACGTCAACGAAGCCTTGCCGTCAGCACCCAGGCCGAACCACTCCATGCCGTCGTGGTGGTCACCGGCACGGTTTTCGAAGTCAGCGTCGGTGCCATCGTTCTTGTAGTCAGCCGTGGCAGCGCGCAGCGGATCGCCCAATGCATAGATGACGCTGGCGGTATAGCCGACAGGCACGGTCACCTTGTCTTCCAGGCTCTTGGCCACGGCGGCAAAGCTCAGCTTCTCGATCGGCGTGAACTGAGGCACAGGGCCGGGAGCGGGTTCGTCGTTGCCGCCGCCGCAAGCGCTCAATACGCTCGTGCCCAGCACGGCGGTGGCCATGCTGCCGATCGAGCCGCGCAGGATGTTGCGGCGGCTCAGGCGGGCATTCAGCACCGACTCAAAGGTCGGGTTGCTGGAAACATTGGAGTCTTCGTCATTGAAGTCTTGAACGGAGACATCGTGGGATTTGGTCATGGCGTACTACAGCTGGCATCAGCTCAGGTTAAGGAACGCGCCAGAGCTTATGTAGCCGCCGTGAAACGAGCGTGAATGAACCGTGACAGTCCAGTGACTCGTACGGACTACGCACAAACCAGTAGAAGAAGAATCCCTCAGTCGATCGGCGTCAGCTTGGCCACCGACAGCGCCAGCCACTTCATCCCGTGGCGGCCGAAGTTCACCTGCGCCCGCGCATCGGCACCGCTGCCCTCCAGCGTTAGCAGCACACCTTCGCCAAACTTGGTGTGGAAGACGCCCTTGCCGACCTTGAGTCCGCCATGTTCATCGGCCACTTTTTGCGCGGCCGCCTGCTTCATGCTCTTGGGCACCGGGGTGGTGTCGTAGACGGGTTTCTCAACCCGGCCGGCGCCGACCATGGACTTCAGGCCCGAACCCCGCTCCCAGGCGCTTTGATATTCCTTGGCGAAGCCAGAGCCAAAGCCCTGGTTGCGCGGCGTCAGCCACTTCAAGGCAGCCTCAGGTAGTTCATCAAAGAAACGGCTCTTGACGTTGTAACGGGTCTGGCCGTGCAGCATGCGGGTCTGGCTGAAGGCCAGGTACAGGCGCTGACGCGCCCGCGTGATGGCCACATACATCAGGCGGCGCTCTTCCTCCAGACCGTCGCTGTCGGACATGGAGTTCTCATGCGGGAAGAGGCCTTCTTCCAGGCCGGTGATGAAGACCGCGTCGAACTCCAAGCCCTTGCTGGAGTGCACCGTCATCAACTGCACCGCATCCTGGCCGGCCTGCGCCTGGTTGTCGCCCGCCTCCAGCGAGGCGTGCGTCAAGAAGGCCGCCAGCGGCGACATGATCTCGCCGGTTTCGGCATCGGGCGTGAAGTTGGCCGGCGCAACCGCCGCCGGGAAGCCTTCCGAAATCGCACCCGGCGACAGCTCGTCGACAGGCAGCGCCACCGCATCCTTGCCAAAGCCCTCTTGGGTCACAAAGGCTTCGGCGGCGTTGATCAATTCGCCCAAGTTTTCCAAGCGCTCAGCGCCGTCTTTGTCGTTGCGATAATGCTCGTTCAGGCCGGAGACTTCCAGGATCTGCTCGATGATCTCGCGCAGCGTCAGTCCGGTTGTAAGGTTACGAGTCGAGTCGATCAGGTTGGTAAAGCCCTGCAGATTGCTGCCCGCCTTGCCGGCCACCGCGCCGACGCTTTGGTACAGACTGCGGC
The DNA here is from genome assembly GCF_049240545.1 of Roseateles sp. GTDB lineage: Bacteria > Pseudomonadota > Gammaproteobacteria > Burkholderiales > Burkholderiaceae_C > Paucibacter_A. Next base: position 8,109 of record NZ_JBMLSK010000218.1, read on the forward strand.
CAGACATGCGGGCCGCGTCTTGCAGCAACTCGATGGCGCGCGCGCCGATGCCGCGGGTTGGGAAGTTCACCACCCGCAAGAAGCTGGTGTCGTCGTTGGGGTTCTCCAGCAAGCGCAGATAGGACAGCGCATGCTTCACTTCGGCGCGCTCGAAGAAGCGCAGGCCGCCATACACCCGGTACGGAATGCCGGCATTGAAGAGCGCCGACTCGATCACACGCGACTGGGCATTGCTGCGGTAGAGCACCGCAATTTCTTTGCGGTCCATGCCCTGGCGATGCAGGGCTTGCGCCTCCTCAATCAGCCACTGGGCTTCGGCAAAGTCGCTGGCCGCCTCATACACCCGCACCGGCTCGCCGGGGCCGGCCTCGGTGCGCAGGGTCTTGCCCAGGCGACGGCTGTTGCGGCTGATCAACTCATTCGCGGAGTCGAGGATGTTGCCGAAGCTGCGGTAGTTCTGCTCCAGCTTGATGACCTTCTTGACGCGGTACTCACGCTCGAAGTCGGCCATATTGCCAACGCGCGCGCCACGGAAGGCGTAGATGCTCTGGTCATCATCGCCCACCGCCACAACGCCTTGCCCCTTGCCGGGAGGGGCGAACATCTTCAACCAAGCGTATTGCAGCTTGTTGGTGTCTTGGAACTCATCGACCAAAAGATGCTGGAAGCGACGCTGGTAATGGTCGCGCACCGCCGGGTTGTCGCGCAGCAATTCGTAAGAGCGCAGCATCAACTCGGCAAAGTCGACCACGCCCTCGCGCTGGCATTGGTCTTCATAGTTCTTGTAGATCTCGATCAGCGTCTTGGTCTGCTCGTCACGCGGCTCGATATCGACGGGGCGCTGCGCTTCTTCCTTGGCACCTGCAATGAACCAGCCCACCTGCTTGGGCACAAAACGCTCTTCGTCCAGCTTCATCGCCTTGATGACACGCTTGATGGCCGAGACCGAGTCAGAGGAGTCCAGAATCTGAAAACCCTGCGGCAGGCCCGCCAGCTTCCAATGGGCGCGCAAAAAGCGGTTGCACAGCCCGTGGAAGGTGCCAATCCACATGCCGCGCACATTCACCGGCAGCATGGCCGAAAGCCGGGTCACCATTTCCTTGGCGGCCTTGTTGGTAAAGGTCACCGCCATCACACCACCGGGCATGACCTGGCCGGTTTGCATCAGCCAGGCGATGCGGGTGGTCAGCACCCGCGTCTTGCCCGAGCCGGCGCCGGCCAATATCAGGCAAGGCTCGGCGGGCGCGGTGACGGCCGCATATTGCTCGGGGTTGAGGTTCTTCAGAAGGCCTGTGCCTTCAACAGCCACGGGAGGGGCGGCGAACAAATCGTCTTGCGGGGGCAGGTTCATCGCCGCATTTTAGAGAGCCTCGGGCCTTGCTTCGGTTCAGGCATGATGCGCGGCACGATGATGGACCTCAATTCCCCTTGCCCCTGCGGTCAAAAGCAGAGCTACGGCTCATGCTGCGGCGTTTATCACCAGCACTTTGCCGCCGCCAATGCTTTGAGCGCGCCGACGGCGGAGGCGCTGATGCGCTCGCGTTACAGCGCCTATGTTTTGAACCTGCTGGACTATCTGCTGGCCAGCTGGCACCCCAGCACCCGGCCAACAACGCTGGAGCCCAACGAGGCGGGGCTCAAATGGTTGGGCCTGGAAGTAAAAAAGCATGTGCAGCAGGATGCTGAACATGCTTGGGTGGAGTTCGTCGCTCGCAGCAAGCTGGGCGGCCGGGCTTACCGGCTCCATGAACTCAGTCGCTTTGAACGTGTGGACGGCGCCTGGCTTTATCTTGACGGCGATGTGAGCTGAAACGCTTAAGTCGGCTCAGGCGAATTCCTGGCGCACCAACATCGAGTTCAGCGCGCGCAAGGCCCACAGCAGCCCGGCACTCAACACCAAGCAGCTGATGCCCAAGACCAGCGGCGAACCGGCCAACCAAGGGAGCGCCGGCAGCGACACCAGGAACAAGGCCAGCAAGCCCAGCGACAAACGACGCGCCCATTCCAGGCGACGCAGCAAGCCTTGGCCGGCGGTCAGGGCGGTGCCAGACACCAGCAGCAATGCGACCAGCCCTGCGATGCTCCAGCGCAGGTGGCCGGCGGCCGCGAACTCATTCAAATGCCCCATCCAATAGCCCAGCAAGCACAGGCCTGAGAGACCCGCGGCCATCAGCAGCCAAGCGACGGCGCTGACCAGAGGGGAACGATATCCAACGCGGAAGGTGATGGGCATGATGGGCTCCTTGCGGCTTGGGCGGGTGCTAATGTCGTGGTGTGCTGCTGACCCTTGGCATGATGCGCGGGCCTTGTGACAGCATTCTTTCGATGCGCAACGCGCCACACCATCCCCCCCGAATGGGGTTATCCGTATCGAATCGGCCTTGCTGTGAGCTATTGCTCGTCCAAGCATGGAAGCAGGCCTCACCGGGGTAAGACTTCACAATGCCATATGTTGCAAATCATCTACAGGGACGAGCACCTCGTCGCCATCAACAAACCCGCCGGCCTGCTGGTGCACCGCAGCAGCATCGCCGCGCAGGAATCGGTCTTTGCGGTGCAGCTCTTGCGTGACCAGTTGGGCTGCCATGTCTGGCCGGTGCACCGCCTGGATCGCGGCACATCAGGTCTGCTGCTGTTCGCCTTGAATGCCGAGGCCGCGTCCAGCTTGGGGCAGGCTTTTGAGCACGGCTTGGCGCGCAAGCGATACATCGCCTTGGTGCGAGGCTGGCCCGAAGAAGCCGGCGTGATCGAGCACCCATTGGCGCGCGACCCTGAATTGCCTTCGGGCGGCCAAACGATGCTGGAATCTCGCACCGACTGGCAACGACTGGCACGGGTGGAGTGGCCCTTCAGCGTGGACGGGCGTTTCCCAAGCAGCCGTTACGCTATGGTGGAGGCGCGCCCGCTCACTGGTCGCCGCCATCAGATCCGACGTCATTTGCGCCACATCGCCCATCCCATCATTGGTGACGCCACCCACGGCAAGGGCGCCCACAACCGAGCGGTGGCCGCTCACCTGGGCCTGCAGCGCATGTGGCTGCATGGGCTGAGCCTGCAGATCCCCCACCCTGTCGAGCAAACGCTCATGCAGCTGCAAGCACCGCTAGGACCCGAGTGGACGGATTTGCGCCAGCAGGGCAATTGGCAGCATGACACATCGCAGGCTTGAGTTCGCGACGAACTCAGCGCCTCCATGCACAATCCTGTGTCGTCTCAGGGCTTGCGCACAGAACATGAATTCAAAGGATCGCCGTTGAACATTCAGCCCGGCATTGCCTACGCCGCTTTGGCCTATTTCGTCTGGGGCCTGTTCCCGATCTATTTCAAATTGCTAGCGCAAGTGCCTGCGCTGGAGGTGGTGGCCCATCGCACGCTCTGGTGCATGGTCTTCATGCTGGGCTTGCTAACCGTGCTGCGGCGCTGGGCGTGGCTGGGCCAGGTGCTGCGCCAACCCAAGGTGCTGGCGGCCTTTGCGGCCTCGGCCTTGCTGCTCTCGGTCAATTGGCTGACCTATGTCTGGGCGGTGCAAAACGACCATGTGCTGGACGCCAGCCTGGGCTACTTCATCAACCCGCTGGTCAATGTGGCACTGGGTTATGTGGTGCTGCATGAGCGGCCCCGCTTTTGGCAATGGGTGGCGGTGGGCTTGGCTGCGGCCGGTGTGCTGTGGCTGACGGTGCTGACCGGCAAGCTGCCCTGGGTTGCCCTGCTGTTGGCCGCCAGTTTTGGGGTCTACGGTCTGCTGCGTAAAGTGGCCAGCCTGGGGGCGCTGGAGGGTTTGGCGCTGGAGACCCTGCTGCTCACGCCACTGGCCGCCGCGGCCATGATCTGGTGGACGCTGCAAGGCCAAAGTGCCTTTGTGCAAGGCGAGTCGTCCACCCTGCTCTGGCTCTTGCTGGCCGGCCCGCTGACCGCCCTGCCCTTGCTGCTGTTCGCCGCAGGTGCGCGCCGCATTCCGATGACGACGCTGGGCCTACTGCAGTACATCTCGCCCAGCATTCAATTCATGCTGGGCGTTTGGCTCTATCACGAGGCCATGCAGCCCGCCCGCTTGATCGGCTTTGCGCTGATCTGGACAGCGCTGCTGGTCTACAGCGGTGAAAGCTGGCTGCGCTCACGACAGAGCAGCCCCGCCGTGAGCTAAGACGAGCCATCCGCTTCAGGCCACAGCCGGCTGGCGCATCATGTAGTCAAACGCACCCAAGGCGGCCTTGGCGCCATCGCCTGTCGCGATGATGATCTGCTTGAAGGGCACGGTGGTGGCGTCGCCCGCCGCGAACACGCCGGGCAAGGAAGTCTGTCCCTTGGCATCGACGACGATTTCGCCGTGCTTGCTGAGCTCGACCACGCCCTTCAACCACTCGGTATTGGGCACCAAGCCAATCTGCACAAACACGCCTTCCAACTCGATGCGCTTGGCCTCGCCATTGCTGCGGTCGGTGTAGTTCAGGCCATTGAGCTTGCCGCCCTCGCCGGTGAACTCGGTGGTTTGCGCCGAGGTGTGGATGCTGACATTGGGCAGGCTTTTGAGCTTGTTGACCAAGACCGCATCGGCGCGCAAGGCCTCGCCGAACTCGATCAAGGACACATGGGCCACGATGCCGGCCAGATCGATGGCCGCTTCGACTCCGGAATTGCCGCCGCCAATCACCGCCACGCGCTTGCCCTTGAACAGCGGGCCGTCGCAATGCGGGCAATAGGCCACACCCTTGTTCTTGTACTCCTGCTCGCCAGGCACATTGACCTGCCTCCAGCGCGCGCCGGTGGACAGGATGACCGAACGAGCTTTCAGTGAGCCGCCATTGGCCAGCTTCACCTCGACCAAGCCGCCGGGCTCGGCTGCGGGAATCAGCTGTTCTGCACGCTGCAAATTCATGATCTCAACGTCATATTCCTTGACGTGCGCTTCCAGGGCAGCCGCGAACTTCGGTCCATCGGTCTCCAGCACCGACACATAATTCTCGATCGACATGGTGTCATTCACCTGACCGCCAAAACGCTCGGCAGCAATGCCGGTGCGAATGCCTTTGCGCGCGGCGTACACGGCCGCAGCGGCACCGGCGGGGCCACCGCCGACGATCAACATGTCGAACGGTGCCTTCTCGCTGAGCTTGGCCGCTTCACGCGCTGCCGCACCGGTGTCGAGCTTGGCCACGATTTCTTCCACGCTCATCTTGCCAGCGCCAAAGACCTGGCCGTTCAGATAGATGCTGGGCACGGCCATGATTTCGCGGGCATTGACCTCGTCCTGGAACAGGCCCCCGTCCACCACCACGGTCTTGACCTTGGGGTTAAGCACGGCCATCAGGCTGAGAGCTTGCACCACGTCCGGGCAGTTGTGGCAGGTCAGAGACATATAGACCTCGAAGCTGAACTCACCGTCCAAGCTCTTGATCTGCTCAATCGTTTCGTCCGACACCTTGGGCGGATGACCACCCACCCACAGCAGGGCCAGCACCAGCGAGGTGAACTCATGGCCCAAGGGAATGGCGGCGAAGCGCAGCTTCATGTCCGAACCGACGCGGTTCAGGCTGAAGGATGGGCGGCGCTCGTCTTGGCCGTCAGACTTCAGGGTGATCTTGTCAGACATCGCGCTGATGTCTTGCAGCAAGCTCAGCAACTCGGCCGATTCGGGCCGGTCATCCAAGCTGGCGATGATCTCGAAGGGCTGCGTGACGCGCTCGAGGTAAGCGTGCAGCTGTGACTTCAGATGACTGTCCAACATGGCGGATCCTTTCGTGGGTTTATTCAGGCGTGGCGCTTCAAGCCACTCTGAAACTGCCCGAGAAGGTCCGGACAGTTTCAGCGTGGCTCGGAGGAGTATTCCGAGCGGAGCCCGTGGCACCGGCTTTGCCGGTCCAGCGGGCTCTTCCCTAGGCGGGGAGGAGCGCCACAGGCGCTCCGGGGGGCGATCATTAGATCTTGCCGACCAGGTCCAGCGAAGGCGTCAGCGTCTTGGCGCCATCGTTCCACTTGGCGGGGCACACTTGGCCGGGGTTGGCGGCGGTGTAGCGAGCGGCCTTCAGCTTGCGCAGGGTTTCCTTGACGTCGCGAGCGATTTCGTTGGAGTGCACTTCAGCGGTCTTGATCACGCCGTCTGGGTTGATCACGAAGGTGCCGCGCAGGGCCAGGCCTTCTTCTTCGATGTGCACGCCGAAAGCGCGTGTCAGGGCGTGAGTGGGGTCACCCACCAGCGGGAACTTGGCCTTGCCCACGGCTGGCGAAGTTTCGTGCCACACCTTGTGCGAGAAATGCGTGTCGGTGGTGACGATGTAGACCTCGGCGTCGGCCTTTTGGAACTCGGCGTAGTGCTCAGCCGCGTCTTCCACTTCGGTCGGGCAGTTGAAGGTGAAAGCAGCCGGCATGAAGATCAGCACCGACCACTTGCCCTTCAGGCTGGCGTCGGAGACTTCAATGAACTTGCCGTTGTGAAAGGCTTGGGTCTTGAAAGGCTGGACTTGGGTATTGATCAGCGACATGGCTATCCCTTTGCGTTGGTGGTGAAAAGAAAAACAATCAAAACTTGCTATGGGTGAATCATATGAGCAAGAAGAAGCTCTTAGTTTTGATTAATCAAATCACCCTCATTGCCTGAGCCTATGAGCGCCAGTTTTTTGGCCCCAAAGTGAGGCCGCTTGACCCATGAATGCCAGCCCGGCGGTCACGCAAACGTCACACAGACTCCAGGGCCAACAGTTCTTCCACCGTTTGACGACGGCGAATCAATCGCTCGCTCGCGCCATCCACCAAGACCTCGGCGATCAAGGGTCGGCTGTTGTAGTTGCTGGACATGGACGCGCCATAAGCGCCGGTGTCATGGATCAGCAGCAGGTCACCCACCTGCGCCTCTGGCAGTTCACGCGGCAGCACCACGCCACCATCGCCTTGGGTGAACACATCGCCCGATTCGCACAAGGGGCCGGCCACCACGCTGGCGCGCTGGGGCCGGCCTACTCCGTCGGCAGCGATAACGCTCATCTCATGGTGACTGCCGTACATGGCGGGCCGCATCAACTCGCTAAATCCCGCATCGACCATGACGAAATGATTGTTCCCCGCGTCCTTGGTCGCGCGCACTTCGGTGATCAGCACACCGGACTCAGCCACCAAATAGCGGCCCGGCTCGATCTCCAAGAACAAGGGATGGCCGAGCATGGCTTCCGCGTGCTTGCGAGCGGCATCCCACAGGCCAAAGTAATGTGCGGTGTCGATCAAAGGCTCACCGGCACGGTAAGGAATGGACAAGCCCCCGCCCGCCGAGATCGCCAGCAGGTCATGGCCCGCTGCTTGCGTCTGGCGCACCAAATCCACCATGGCCCCGCAGACCTCGGACAGATGCGCGTAATCAACGCCCGAGCCAATATGCATATGCAGACCGATCAGCTTCAAGCGATGCTGGCGAACCGCTTGCAGCGCCACCAATAAATCGCTGTGCCAGATGCCATGCTTGCTGTGCTCGCCGCCGGTATTGGTCTTGTTGCTATGGCCATGGCCAAAGCCCGGATTGATGCGCAACCAGACCGCATGGCCGGGCGAGCGCTCGCCCAGTTGGTGCAGCATGTCGATGGAGCCGGCGTTCACCGGGATGTGATGCTCGACCACGGTGTCCAGCGTGGCGTGATCAAACAAGTCAGCGGTGAAGACGATGTCGCTGTGCACAGCATCTTGCGACTCGCCAGCGCTATAGCCCGCAGCAAGCGCGCGCAGCACTTCGCCGCGTGAGACCGAGTCCACTTTGACGCCCTGCTCTCGCATCAGGCGCAGCAAATGGGTGTTGGAACAGGCCTTTTGCGCGAAGCGGATCGTGTCAAACGCCCGCAAGGCGGCGATGCGCTCACGAATGGTGCCCGCGTCATAGACCCACAAAGGGGTTCCGAACTGAGCGGCAAGCGATTGAATACGGCTGGGCGTCAAGGTGGCGGCGGGCATGGGAGTTCTTTTCTCGAAGTCGACGGGCTGCAAGGGCGCGAGTTTTCGCACCAACCTGGGCAGGATGCCAGCCGAAAGCCATTCATTCAAATATCTGTTTATTCACCACTCATTCAATTTCGATATGCTTCACGCATGAGCCCAGAAATCAGCCTTCGTCATATCGAAGTCTTCCGCGCCGTCATGACCACCGGCAGCGTCACCGAAGCCGCGCTCTTGCTGCGCAGTTCGCAGCCGACGCTGAGCCGTGAATTGGCGCGGCTGGAGCAGTTGCTGGGCTACGCCTTATTCGAGCGCCAGCGAGGCCGTTTGCGCGCCACGGCGCGGGGCCTGGCTTTGTTCGAGGAAGTGCAGCGCAGCTACCAGGGCCTGGACCGCATCCGCAGCCGCGCCGCGCAGCTGGGACGGGACGAGCAGGTGCAGCTGGCCGTGCTCTGCCTGCCGGCGCTCAGCCACGCCTTGCTGCCGGCCGCCTGCGCGGACTTTCTGGCGGCGCACCCGGCAGCGCAGCTGTCGATCACACCGCAGGAGTCCCCGCTGCTGGAGGAGTGGATGGCTGCCCAGCGTTTCGACCTGGGCCTGAGCGAGCAACAAACGCAGATTGCCGAAGGCACGCAGCGAGTGCCGGTGTTGACGCTAGATGAGGTGTGTGTGCTGCCGGCGGGCCACCGCTTGTTGGAACGCAGTGTCTTAACACCCGAAGATTTTCAGGACGAGGACTTCATCAGCCTCTCACCCGATGACCCCTATCGACTGCAACTCGACGCCTTGTTCGCCGAAGCCAGCGTTCAACGGCGCCTTCGGGTGGAGACCCACAGCGCCGTGGCCGTCTGCGCGCTGGTGCAACAAGGCCTCGGGCTGGCCATCGTCAATCCCTTGACGGCGCTGGCCTTGGCCGGCCCGGAGTTGCAACTGCGGCGCTTCAGCGTGTCCGTGCCCTTCCAGGTCTCCGCCCTGCTGCCGCTGTACCGGCCGGCACAGCCGCTGGCGCAGAGCTTTTTACATGCACTGCGGGCTCAGGCGGAACGCATGAGCCGGGCCTTGGAACAAGCGCTCCGCTGAACCAATCAGAGCCGCTCGATGCGCGCGTAGGCCGAATGGTTGTGAATGGACTCGAAGTTCTCGACGTCCACCGTGTAGCGGCCGATGCGCGGATCGGCGTTCAGGCGCAGAGCCACATCGCGCACCAAATCCTCAACGAACTTGGGGTTCTCGTAGGCGTGCTCGGTGATCCACTTCTCGTCGCTGCGCTTCAGCAAAGGCCAGATTTCGCTGGATGCGCTATCTTCGGCGAAGCGCACCAACTCCTGCCAGCTGACCGGCTGGGCACCGATTTCGGCGCACACGGTCACCAAGGAGCGCTGGTTATGGGCCCCGTAGTCGGAAATCTCCTTGGAGCAAGGGCACAAGCTCTTCACCGGCACGGCCACCTCGGCCCAAACCGTGGTCTGGCCGGCGCGCGTTTCTGAAATCAGGCGGCCTTGGTAGTCCAGCAGGCTCTCGATGCCCGACACCGGCGCACGTTTGCGAATGAAGAAGCTGAAAGCCACCTCGATGCGGCCCTCGACGGCCTCTAGCTTGGCCAGCATCTGACCATGCAGTTCCCGCAGTGAAGCCGCATCCAGCGGTGCCCGCAAGGCATCCAGCCAGGCCACGAATCGGGACATATGCGTGCCCTTCTTCTCGGCGGGCAGACTCACATCCAGAGTCCAGGTGCCGACAGTAGGCTGGACCTGCGCGCCGACCTGGATCTGCAGCGGGTAGCGCACATCCTTGACGCCGACGCGCTGGATGACGAGATGACGCTCATCGCGCTCGCTCTGGGTGTCGGGAATATGAAGAGCGCTGGTGACTTGGTTCATGCAATCGGGTGCGTGGCTCGCTGGAGCGAGCCGCTGGAATTACGGGTTAACCCTGGACCTACAGCTTGCCAGCAAGCCGCCAACCTTGCTAGAGCAAGGTCTTGGCTTTTCGGCATCACTGATTGGCGGCTTGTCGCAGCAGACTGGGTCGGGCGCCGAAGCGCTTGAGGATGGCTTGTTCTATGCCGCTGGCGTCCAGGCCGCAAGCGGCCATCAACTTGGGCACTTCGCCGTGCTCGACGAATTCGTCAGGCAGGCCCAGCACCAAGATGGGCGGATTGAGACCGGCCACCTGCAAGGCTTCCATCACGGCCGAACCGGCGCCGCCCATCAGGCAGCCGTCTTCCACGGTGACGATGGCATCGTGGCTGCGTGCCAACTCGGTGACCAGCTCAACATCGAGTGGCTTCACAAAACGCATATTGGCGACCGTCGCATCCAACTGCTCCGCCGCTTCCAATGCCGGGTAGAGCAAGGTGCCGAAAGCGAGGATGGCAATGCGCGGCGCACCCGCGGCGCCATTGAGCTGAGGCTTGCTCGACTCACGACGCAGCTCACCCTTGCCCCAGGGCAAGAGGCTCATCGTCTTCTGAACTTCCTTACCCACGCCCGCGCCACGCGGGTAGCGCACCGTGACCGGACCGCTGTGCTGGAAGCCGGTATAGAGCGCCTGGCGACATTCGTTCTCATCCGCCGGCGTCAGCACCGCCATATTCGGGATGCAACGGGTGAAGGCGATGTCGTAATTGCCCGCATGGGTGGCACCATCGGCACCCACCAGACCGGCGCGATCCAAGGCGAACAGCACCGGCAGATTCTGCAAGGCCACATCGTGGATCAATTGATCGTAGGCGCGCTGCAAGAAAGTGGAGTAAATCGCCACCACCGGCTTCATGCCTTCGCAGGCCATACCGCCGGCCACCGTCACCGCATGCTGCTCGGCGATGCCGACATCGTGATAACGGGTCGGGAAGCGCTTGTGGAACTCCACCATGCCCGAGCCTTCGCGCATGGCCGGCGTGATGCCGATCAGGCGGCTGTCGGCCTCGGCCATATCGCAGAGCCAATCCCCAAACACTTGGGTAAAGCTGGTCTTGGCCGGCGTGGCGGATTTGACGAAACCGACCGAAGGGTCAAAGACCCCGGGGGCTGCGTGGTACTTGACCGGATCCGCCTCGGCCAGCTTGTAGCCCTGGCCCTTCTTGGTCACCACATGGAGGAACTGCGGACCCTTTTTGCTGCGCAGGTTCTCCAAGGTCGGGATCAGGGCATCGAGATCATGGCCGTCGATAGGACCGACGTAGTTGAAGCCGAATTCCTCAAAGATAGTGCCGGGCACGACCATGCCCTTGGTGTGCTCTTCGAAGCGCTTGGCGAATTCGTACAGCGGCGTGTTCTTCAGTACCGACTTCGCGCCTTCGCGCGCCGTGGCGTAGAAACTGCCGCTCATCAAGCGAGCTAGATATTTGTTCAGCGCGCCGACGGGTGGACTGATCGACATGTCGTTGTCGTTCAGGATCACCAGCACATCGCCCATAACGCCGCCATGGGCAACGCCGGCATTGTTCAAGGCTTCAAACGCCATGCCGGCCGTCATCGCGCCGTCGCCGATGATGGCCACCGCCTTGCGGTCCTCGCCCTTGATCTTGGCCGCCATGGCCATGCCGTGAGCGGCCGAGATGGAGGTGCTGGAATGACCGGTACCAAAGGTGTCGTACTCGCTCTCATCGCGACGCGGAAAACCGCTGATGCCGCCTGCGTGACGAATCGTCTTCAATGCCTCGCGGCGACCGGTCAAGACCTTGTGCGGATAGGTTTGATGACCCACGTCCCAGACCAAGCGGTCATGCGGCGTGTTGAACACATAGTGCAGAGCCACGGTCAACTCGACGGTGCCGAGGTTAGAGCCCAGATGTCCGCCGATGCGCGAGTTGGACAAAGCGTCCAGCACATAAGCACGCAGCTCACCGGCCAGCTTGGGCAATTCGCTGCGCGGCATGCGCCGCAGGTCGGCTGGACTGTCAATGGTTTTCAGCAAGGGATAGCTCATGAAAGTCTGCCTCTCAGCTGTCGCGCTCAACGACCATATCGGCCAACAGGCTCAACCAAGCCGTGTTGGTCAATCCACTGTCGGCCAAAGCCTGCTGCGCTTGAGTCCGCAATTGCTGAGCCAAGTCGCGCGCCGGCTGCAAGCCCAAAATGCTGACGTAGGTTGGCTTGTTGGCTTCTTGATCCTTGCCCGCGGTCTTGCCTAGCACGCTGGAGTCTTGTGTGACGTCCAAGATGTCGTCGACCACCTGGAAAGCCAGGCCGAGGGCGGCACCGTATTCAGACAAGGCGGTCGTCGCCTTCTCGCTGCTTGGGCCACAAGCGGCACCCATCATCACGCTGGCTTGCAAAAGCACGCCGGTCTTGCGGCGATGCATATCGCGCAAGGCGCACTCATCCAACTGCTTGCCGACGCTGGCCAAATCAATAGCCTGCCCGCCCGCCATGCCCGCATGACCCGCGGAACGAGCCAGCAAGGCACAAAGCCGGGCCTGCAAAGCAGGCTCTACGCCGCTGTCCGGCGTCAAAACATCAAAGGCCAGGGCTTGCATGGCGTCACCCGCCAGCATGGCCTGGGCTTCGCCGTACTTCACATGCACCGTCGGCTTGCCGCGGCGCAAGACATCGTCGTCCATGCAGGGCATATCGTCATGCACCAAGGAGTAGGCATGAATCAACTCCACCGCACAGGCGGCGCGCATGGCGGCATCGGCAGACCCTCCCACAGCTTCGCAAGTGGCCAGCACCAAGAGCGGCCGCAAACGCTTGCCGCCATCCAAGACCGCATAACGCATGGCCTCACCCAGGCCAGCAGGAGCATCGAGGGGCACAAACCCATCGAGCGCCACCTCACACGCAGCGAGTGATCGCTGCATCCATTGTTCAAACACACCGGCATCCACGCTCAGGACTCTCCCCATTGTTTCAATCCCTCGCCCTCCAGAACCTTGACTTGTTGTTCTACGGCCTGAAGACGCGAGCGGCAGAATCCCAGCAGTTCTGCCCCACGTCGGTAACTCTCAAGTAACTGATCCAGCGGCAATTGTCCGGCCTCCATCTCGGCCACCAATCGCTCCAACTCAGCAAGTGCATGCTCATAGCTGGCGGCGACAGCGTCTTTTGACGCAGTTTTGGCGGTGCTGCTGGATCGAGTCATTTCATTTGGCGAAAACTTTGATTGTAGTCAGACGGACTCATGACAAATGTCATCCTGCCGCCACGCCTGCCGTCGGCTTTCAGGGGTAATTGGGCCAAAACGTCGCAGATGGGTACAATCGCGCCCTTTCTGTGCTGACCCGCCCCTGGTCCACAGACAGTTTTTCATTCGCGACCCCGGCATCTGAATTCAAACGCCGGCACTGGAATCCCCCCCGGCTCGCATCCGGGTTCACGACAGCCGCCGCTTAAGGCGACTGCTGTGAGCGCCAAAGGCGAGGATTCTTGGAGACCCAATTGGATCATGTCCGAACTGAGTATTTCCCTCTCAGCGATTGAGCGCAGCACCCAGTCTGACGCCAAGACGCAGCTTCCTGTCACGTCCTATTTCGACGAAGACTTGTTCCGTAGAGAACAAGAACTAATTTTCCAGCACGGCCCGCGCTATCTGGGCCACGCCTTGGCGGTGCCCGAGGTGGGCGACTATTACGCCCTGCCCCAAGAGGGTGAAGGCCGGGCACTTGTGCGAACCCCCCAAGGGCTAGAGCTGATCTCCAATGTCTGCCGACATCGCCAAGCAGTGATGCTGCGCGGCCGCGGCAATACGCGCAGCAATATTGTGTGCCCGCTGCACCGGTGGACTTACGACCTCAAGGGTGAATTGATCGGTGCACCGCACTTCGACCATGACCCCTGCCTGAACCTGAACCGCTACAAGCTGCGCGAGTGGAATGGCCTGCTGTTCGAAGACAACGGTCACGACGTGGCCGCCGAGTTGAAAAACCTCAGCGTCGCCGCCGAGTTGGATTTCTCCGGCTATGTGCTGGACAAGGTGCATGTCCACCGGTGTGACTACAACTGGAAGACCTTTATCGAGGTCTATCTGGAGGACTATCACGTCGGTCCCTTCCACCCGGGTCTGGGGCAGTTTGTCACCTGTGACGACCTCAGTTGGGAAATGGGTCGCCACCACTCAGTGCAAAAGGTTGGGATTCACAAAGACTTGGCCAAGCCCGGATCACCGGTCTACCAACGCTGGCACGACCAGTTGCTAAAGTTCCGTGGCGGCGCTACGCCCGACGCCGGTGCGATTTGGCTGACCTACTACCCGCACATCATGGTCGAGTGGTATCCGCATGTGCTGGTGGTCTCCACCCTCTTCCCCAAGGGCCCGCAGCAGACCGACAACATCGTCGAGTTCTACTACCCCGAAGAAATCGCCGCTTTTGAGCGCGACTTCGTCGACGCCCACCAGGCCGCCTATATGGAAACCTGCGTGGAAGACGATGAAATCGCTGTGCGCATGGACGCTGGACGTCGCGCCCTGATGGAACGCGGCGACAACGAGGTCGGCCCTTATCAAAGCCCGATGGAAGACGGCATGCAGCACTTCCATCAGTGGTATCGGCGCGAAATGAAGTTCGCGGGCTGAAGCCCAGTGGCCTGATTTCAACAGGATCAACGCCCCGCGCAGTTCACTGCCGGGGCGTTTTACATTGGGCTCTCGCCGAACGAGCTGGCCATAATGCGGGCATGTCTGCACCCCTGATGATGATTTGCGCCAGCTTCTTGTTTGCCAGCATGGGGGTCTGTGTGAAGCTGGCATCCGAGTTCTATGCAGCTGGCGAAATCGTCATGTACCGAGGCGCAGTCGGCGCCGTGCTGCTGTTGATACTGACCCAACTGCGTGGGCAAAGCCTTCGAACCAAGGTGCCTACCATGCATTTTTGGCGCAGCCTGTCTGGGGTGATCGCCCTGTCCCTCTGGTTTTACGCGATTGGCAAATTGCCGCTCGCAACCGCCATGACCTTGAACTACATGTCTTCGGTCTGGATGGCCCTGTTCTTGATCGGCGGCGCGGTCATGATGGGAAGCGCACGCGTCGACGGGCGCCTGGTCGCGGCCGTCTTGCTGGGCTTCGTCGGCGTCGCCCTGGTGCTGCGACCGACCCTTGATCAACAGCAGCTTTGGCACGGTTTGGCCGGGCTGCTCTCCGGCATGTTGGCGGCCTTGGCCTATTTGCAGGTCACCGCCCTTGGGCGAGCCGGTGAGCCCGAGTACCGCATCGTGTTTTACTTCTCGGTCGGCGGCACCTTGGCCGGTGCGCTCAGCACCTGGGCCCTGACTTGGAGCGAACAAGCCCGGGTACACAACCATGACCTGAAGGGCATCGCCCTGCTGCTGGCCGTCGGCGTGCTGGCCACTGCCGCGCAAATGCTGATGACACGCGCCTATGCGCAAGGCCGGACGCTCACCATTGCCTGCCTGCAATACCTCGGCATCGTGTTCGCGTTTCTGTATGGCGCCCTCTTGTTTGAAGATCCGCTCACGCCCTGGGCGATTTGCGGCATGCTCTTGATCGTGCTCGCCGGCGTGGCCGCCACTTTGCTGCGCAGCACCAGCACCCCACCCGATAGTCAACACAGCGTCAATGAATCATGAAACCAGCCGGCAGCTTTCAAACCCTGATTTCCGTTGCGGAACTGCAATCTATGGGCACCTCGGCCTTGGTGATCGACACCCGCTTTGACCTGAGCGACACCGAAGCGGGGCGCCTCGCCTACGAACAAGCCCACCTGCCTAGCGCGCACTACCTGCATCTGGACAAGGATCTCAGCGGCAGCAAGACCGACGCTGAAGGCCGCTTCAAGGGCCGCCACCCCTTGCCCGAACGCGAACGCTTTGCCGAAGGCATGCGCCAACTCGGTCTGAACTCAGGCATGCAAGTGGTCGTTTATGACGCGCAAGGCGGCATGTACGCTGCCCGGCTGTGGTGGATGTTGCGCTGGATCGGGCACAGCCAGGTGGCGGTCTTGGACGGCGGCCTGCAAGCGTGGCAGAGCGCGGGGGCGCCGATGAGCAAGGAGCGTCCGGAACCGCAAGCCGGCAACTTCATCCTGGCAGACAGCGTGATGGCCTCACTCACTGCAGATCAGTTGCAAGCGCGACTCGGTACGGTCCGCCTGATTGACGCCCGCGCCCCTGAACGCTTCCGAGGCGAGGTCGAACCCTTGGACAGCAAGGCGGGTCACATCCCCGGCGCCAGCAATCGCCTGTTCAAAAACAACCTGCAAGATGATGGCCGCTTCAAATCCGCCGAGCTCTTGCGCGCTGAGTTCATGGCCTTGATGGCGCCCTTCTCGGTCACCGAGGTGGTGCACCAGTGTGGCTCTGGCGTGACCGCTTGTCACAACTTACTGGCCATGCAGCACGCGGGCCTGGCCGGAGCTTTGCTGTACCCCGGTTCCTGGAGCGAGTGGTCGGCCGACCCGGCTCGGCCGGTCGCCACCGCATAAAACCCCTGGTCTTTGGACTTGACTTAGCGCAAGATCGCGAGCGCCAAACGACGCGACACTGAGCCTGCGCGTTAGGCTCCTGCCCACGCAAAAGTCCATTCCAACAGGAGGTTTCTCATGTTCAAGCGAATTCTGGTCCCCACCGATGGCTCCGAGATCAGCACCAAGGCTCTTGAGTCGGCCATTGGCATGGCCCGCATTCACGGCTCCACCCTGTACGCGCTGAGCGTCAAGGAACCCTTCCCCTACAGCGCCGTGTCGGAAATGCAACCGACCCCACCGCAAGAGTTTTTTGATGCGCAAGAGCGCATTGCCTCGGCTCGCATCAAGACCGTGTTGGCAGCCGCTGAAGCCGCAGGCGTCCCCTGCGAAGGTCACACCATTGAAGCGCTGCACGCCTGGGAGGCGATCATCGAACACGCAAGTGACAAGCAATGCGATCTGGTCATCATGGCCTCGCATGGCCGACGCGGGGTTCAAGCCCTCTTGCTGGGCAGCGAAACCCAAAAGGTCCTGACCCATTGCACCATCCCGGTCTTGGTGGTGCGCTAAGTCCTGCCCTCAGCTATCGCGCCGCATCACGCGGCGCTGCTGTGCATCCTGGCTGCTCAGGTTTTTTGATGGACCTCAGTGCTGATGGCTCGACGCAGCCACCACCGCAATCACCAGGCCCAGGCCAACAGCCAACCAAAGCAATTGAAGTGCCGTCTGCCGCCAAGGCAGACGGCGCTGTAGCTGAGGGATCAAGTCGGCCACAGCCACGTAGATGAAGCTGGAACTCGCCGCGACCAGCAGATATGGGAACAGGGCTTCCCATGGCCCCACGACAAAGTAGCCAAGCACGCCACCGGCGACCGCGGCAAGTCCAGACAGCGCATTGAACATCAATGCCTTACCGCGCGAGAAGCCGGCATTCAGCAAAACGATGTAGTCCCCCACCTCCTGCGGAATCTCATGCGCGACGATGGCCAAGGCCGTCACCACGCCCAGGTGCGGATCGGCCAAGAAAGCCGCCGCAATGATGATGCCGTCGCAGAAGTTGTGAATGCTATCGCCCACCAGCACGCTCATCCCGCCACGCCCGGCTTGCTCCGCATCAAAGTGATGATGGTGCTGGTGTCCATCTCCTTCATGGTGGTGGGTGTGGCGGTACAGCTCCGCCTTTTCAAGCAGGAAGAAAAACACCAAGCCGCCCAGCAAAACCATGAATAGAGAATGTGGACTGGCCTTGCTCTCAAACGCCTCGGGCAACACATGCAAGAGCGCCGTCCCCAGCAGAATGCCGGTCGAGAGGCTGACCAAATGCTTGACCACCCGGCCCAAGAGACTGACCGTCAGGCTCGCGGCGATCAGCACCGACAAAAGCCCGCCCGCCAATGTGGCCAGCACGATGTAAAGAAGAGTCATGTTGTTCCAGTAAACCGCGCGCCAAAACAAAGACCGCGCCCTGGCGGCGCGGTTGGATCAGCTCAAACCTGTTTTCCAAGTGGCTTGGCGAAACTTGTATCTTAACAATCGTGTCAATAGCACCGAACGGGCCTAGGTGAGGGCTGCCGGCCGGGCAAAGTCCGGTCGGTGCCACGCTTGGAGGCAACTCGAAGCAAGGCCCATCGGGTTTCAAACAACGTCCAAAGAATGCTGGTGCGCGAAAGCCCGCGCCTGACCCGAAATTGACCAAATTTGCGTCGACAATCGCGCGCATGAATTTGTCTGCCACTCCCACGAGCCTCGCCATCGCTGAGCCGCTGGTTCAAGCCGCCGCCGCGCCGCTCGCCTCCATTGATATGGGCTCCAACAGCTTCCGCCTGGAAATCGCGCACATGCCGCGTGGGCAGTACAAGCGACTGGAGTATCTGAAAGAGACCGTCCGACTGGGTGCAGGACTCGACAGCGAAGGCATGCTGACGGAAGCAGCCATGCAGCGCGGCCTGGACTGTCTGCGTCGCTTTGCACAGCATCTGGTCGGCTTCCCCGCCGCCCGCGTGCGAGCGGTGGCGACTCAAACCCTGCGCGAAGCGAAGAACCGCGATGCCTTCTTGGAGCGCGCCAAAGAAGCGCTGGGCTATCCGATCGAAGTCATTTCAGGTCGAGAAGAAGCACGCCTGATCTTCGCCGGCGTGGCGAGGCTGCAAGCCTCCAACAAGCCGCGCTTGGTGATCGATATTGGCGGCCGATCCACCGAGATGATTCTGGGCAAAGGCCGCAGGCCCTTGACGGCCGAGTCCTTCCAAGTTGGCAGCGTCAGCCTTTCATTGCGCTTTTTCCCCGACGGCAAATTCACCGCCGAAGCCTTTCGCGCGGCACAAGTCGCTGCAGGCGCCGAGTTGGAAGAAGCATTGACCCTGTTCAAGCCCTCGATGTGGCTTGAGGCCCTGGGCTCATCCGGCACGGTCGGCGCTGTGGCGCAGATTTTGGCGGCCAGCGGCGTGACCGATGGCCGCATCACGCCGGACGCCTTGCGCTGGTGTATCGAGCAGGCCCTGGCCGCAGGCAGCATGGACAAGCTCAAGCTGGCAGGCTTGAAGGAAGACCGGCGCGCCGTTGTTGGCGGTGGTTTGTGCATCTTGTACACCTTGCTGACCCAGTTCGGCATTGAGGAATTGATGCCCGCCAAGGGTGCGCTGCGACAAGGCGTTATCTTTGATCTGGTGGAGCGCCTGGAAGCCGAGAACGCAGCCGCATTGGGTCTGGCCGCCGCCGATATGCGCGATGCCTCCGTTGCGGCGCTGCAGCGGCGCTTCTCCGTCGACCTCCCGCAAGCGCAACGGGTCGGCGCCGTGGCGCAGAACGTGTATGCCCAGTTACAGCCGCGAGCGACCCGCGAGCGCCAGCGCGAACTGGCCTGGGCCGCGGCCCTGCACGAGATCGGCATGATGGTGTCCCATCACGACCACCATCGTCACAGCGCCTATCTGCTCGCCCATGTGGATGCCGCAGGCTTCTCGCAAGATCAACTCAAGCGTCTGGGCAATCTGGCGCTGGGGCAACGAGGTGGTTTACGCAAGCTGGAGGGCTTGCTGGGCGATGAGAGCCTGCTGTGGCAATTGTTCAGCCTGCGCCTGGCCTTGATCAAGTGTCATGGCCGCGACGCCGTCGACGTGAATGCCCTGCAACTCAGTCGCCAAGGCCACCGCGTACGCTTGAGCTTGCCCAAGCAATGGCCGGCCAACCGACCGCGCACCCATTTCTTGCTTCAAGAGGAAGCCGAGGCCTGGTCGCGCAGCGGCGTGCTGGAACTGATTCTGGCCTGAACGCCGGCAAGGGCGGCAAGGGCGAAAAGGGCGGCGCAGCGCTCCGCTCCGCCCCGTGGCTTACAAGAAATCGGCCGACTGCATGGCCTGCAAGACCACCTCGGAATGCCCGTCGCGCACCCGCGAACGCAGCCACCACACGGCTGCTTTCTTGACCGACCAGGGCAAGTCTTGGCCGGTCATCAAGCGTGCCGCCAACAGGCCCAGCGTGGGCTGGTGCCCGATCAGCAAGACCGGTTCGGATGCATGAGGCCAACGGGCCGCAGCCAGCAAATCGTCGACGCTGGCATCCGGCGCGATTGAAGGCACGATGCGCACCTCCCGACCCAAGGCCTCGGCCGTACTGCGGGTGCGCAAGGCCGGGCTCACCAGCACGCGGGTCGACGCCGCCAGGCGATGGTTCAACCAGTCCGCCATGCGCAGCGCCTGACGCTCACCTTTGGGGGTCAGCGCGCGCTGCAAATCGGTCGAGCCCTCTTTCAGCAACTCGGCTTCGGCATGGCGCCACAAGATCAGATCCATCGTCATCTCGTCCCGTCTTGGCTCAATCGGAAGCGTAGCGACGCATCAGCGCCTGCTGCGCGCTCAAGCCCTTGTCTGAGACTCGCACCGAGTGCCCATCCGGGCCGAGCTGCCAAGCATCCAGGCTGTCGTACAGATAGGGCTGCAAGCCCTCGTCAATGACGCGCTGACGCAGCTTGGCATCGCGCACCGGCCAAGCGACCTCGATGCGGCGGAACATATTGCGGCTCATCCAGTCCGCGCTGGACAGGTACAGCGCCTCATCGTCCTCCCCCGGCCCCCAGCGGAAGTAGCAGATGCGGGTGTGCTCCAAGAAGCGACCCACCACCGAGCGAACCAAGATGTTGTCGCTAATGCCGGGCAGGCCCGGCGGCAACATGCAGGCACCGCGCACGATCAAATCGATCTTGACCCCCGCCTGCCCTGCCTTCAGCAAACCCTCGATCAATTCGGCATCAGTCAGGGCATTGATCTTGACCACCACCCGCGCCGGACGCCCCGCCTGCGCCGCCTCTGCGACCTGCGCCAGATGCTCCATCATGCGACTGTGCAGATTGAACGGCGCCAGCAACAGCTGACGCGGCATCTTGATCTTGCCCAGCGAAGCCAGTTGACGGAACACCGAATCGGCGTCCGAGGTCAACTCCGGATCGGCCGTCAGATAACCCAGATCGGTATAGAAACGGGCCGTCCTGGGGTTGTAGTTGCCGGTTGAAAGGTGGGCATAACGCCGGAACCGGCTGCCCTCGCGGCGTGTCACCAGCAAGAGCTTGGCATGGGTCTTGAAGCCAACGATGCCGTACACCACCTGCGCGCCCACCGCCTCCAAGCGCTCGGCCCAGTTGATATTGGCTTCTTCGTCAAAACGCGCCTTCAGCTCGACAACGGCCATCACTTCTTTGCCACGTCGCGCCGCTTCAATCAGCAGGTCCATCAGCACCGACTTGCTGCCGGTGCGGTAGATGGTTTGCTTGATCGCCATCACCTCGGGATCTTCGACCGCCTCGCGCAAAAACTGCACGACCGGATCAAAGCTCTCAAAGGGATGATGCAAAAGCACATCGCCCTTGCGCAGCCGATCAAAGATGGACTTCTGGCGCGGCAAGCGTCGCTGCGGCCACGACGGCTCGTGAGGCTCAAACCGCAGCGCCGGCGCATCGGTCTGATCAATCAGCTCATTCAAACGCACCAGATTGACCGGGCCATTGACCCGGTACAGGGCAGCCGCAGGCAAACCGAACTGTTCCAGCAAGAAGTTGGACAACTCGGCCGGGCAGCTGTTCACCACCTCCAGCCGAACCGCCACACCAAAATGGCGCGTGGTGAGACCGGAGCGCAGCGCGTGACGCAGATTGGCGATTTCTTCCTCATCCACTTCCAGATCGGAATCGCGCGTGACCCGGAACTGCGAGAAGGCCTCCACCTTGCGGCCGGAGAACATGTCCTCCAAATGCGCCCGAACCACGCTGGTCAAGAGCACAAAGGCCTGTTGCCCTTCGCTGATGGCCGCCGGCAACTTGATGACCCGCGGCAAGACCCGTGGCACCTTGACGATGGCAATTCGGTTGTCGCGCCCAAACGCATCTTTGCCCGACAAGCGCGCAATGAAGTGCAGGGATTTGTTGGCCACCTGAGGGAAAGGGTGAGCCGGATCCAGCCCCACGGGCACCAACAAGGGCCGCACCTCACGCTCGAAGAACTTGGCAACCCAGGCGCGCTGCGCCTCGTTGCGGTCGGCATGATTGAGGATGACGATCCGTTCGGCCCGCATCTTGGGCGCCAGCTGCTCATTGAAGATCGCGTACTGCTCGTCGATCAAGGCATGGGCCAAACGCCCGACCCGCTCAACGTCGCGGCTGTTGACCGCACTGTCGGGGTCGCGGGCCGCGTCCAGCATGTCGGCAAAACGCACCTCAAAAAACTCATCCAAATTAGACGAAACGATGCAGATGTAGCGCAGCCTCTCCAGCAGTGGCACATCGAGGCGCTGCGCTTGCGCCAACACCCGTCGATTGAATTCAAGAATGGCTTGCTCGCGATTGAGCAAGGTGACAGGGGTGCTTTCTAGGGTCATTTCCCTATTTTAGGCTAGCGGCCGCCCCGATTGCAGCACTCGACCCCACGTCACTAACGGGCAATGGCATCAGATCAAGCGCAGCACCATCGGCAGCGCCAAGACGGCGATCCCGCGCACTCCAATCAAGAATTTCCAAGCGGCCATCGGCGTGTTCCACCAAGGCGGTCAGGCTTTCCACCCAGTCGCCGTCGTTGGCATAGAGAATCCCGTCGATATCGCGCAGTTCGGCATGGTGGATGTGGCCGCACACCACGCCGTCCACCCCGCGCTTGCGAGCCTCTTTGGCTACCGCCACCTCGAAGTCGGAGATAAAGCTGACCGCACGCTTGACCTTCAGCTTCAAATACTTGGACAAGCTCCAGTAAGGCAGGCCCATGCGCGCGCGCAGGCGGTTCAAGTAGCTGTTGAGCTTAAGGGTTAGCTCATAAGCCGTGTCGCCCACATGGGCCAGCCATTTGGCGCACTGGATGACGCCATCGAACAAATCCCCATGGGTGATCCATAGTTTTCGGCCATCCGCGGTTTCGTGGATCCACTCTTGCGCGACCTCAATGCCGCCAAAGTTGTTATGCAAGTACTTGCGCGCAAATTCGTCGTGGTTGCCGGGAATGAAGATCACCCGGCAACCCTTGCGCGCCTTGCGCAAGAGCTTTTGCACCACATCGTTGTGGGCCTGCGGCCAGTACCAGTTTCGGCGCAATTGCCAGCCGTCGATGATGTCGCCCACCAGGAAGAGTTGCTCGCATTCCACTTCGCGCAAGAACTCCAGCAAGGCTTCGGCCTGACAGCCCGGGGTACCCAGGTGGACATCGGAGATCCAAACCGTACGGAAGCGTTGACTCCCCCCCTCCGCAGGCTCGGAAGCCAGCGCTTCGGGCGGGTGGGTTTCTTCGGCAAGGGCGGCGGCGGCTCGCGCCAGGGCGTGGTCGTGCTGCATGGCGCTCACTGTGATCGCAGGCCGTGTCGGCGGCGTGGCAGCTTTGTGAAGCTTATGTGACGTCGACGCCTCCACTCGGGCGGGATTCGGACGGGACTAGGGCGGGACTCGATAATCCCCCCTATGCACCTGATGATTCCCTATGCCAGCGCCACCGGCGACGCCGCCACTCACACCCTGGCGGAGCTGAACCTGCCGCATCTCGCCGAGTTGCTGGCCCGACTCAAGCCCGAAGGCGCACCGCTCGGCAGCGATGAGTTCAGCTTCAATACCCCGATGGAGTGGGCCTTGGCCGATCTGCGCGCCTGCCGCGCCGATGAGGGCTGCCTCCCAACAGCGGCCTGGGCCTTGAAGAACCATGGGGGCTTGGCCTGGGCACGGCTGAGCCCCATCCATCTGGCGGTGGGCAGTGACCAGATCACGGCCCTGCCGCCGGAAAACCTGTCCTTGACCGAGGCCGAGTCGCAGGAGTTCTTCGCCAGCCTGGCCGAACTCTGGCCGAGCGACGAAGGCTGGCAATCACGCTGGCTGGCGGCCGATGCCTGGCTGATCGCTCACCCCAGCATGGCAGGCCTTTCCAGCGCCAGTCTGGACCGCGTGGTGCACCGGCATGTGGACAGTTGGATGCCCACGTCGCGTCGCCTGCGCAGCTTGCAGAACGAAATCCAAATGCTGTTACACAGCCATCCGCTCAACAACGAGCGCGAAGCGCGTGGCGCATTGGCTTTGAATTCGGTCTGGATCAGCGGCTGCGGGATCGACACCAGTGCGAAGGCCTTGCCCCATGAGTTGCAGATCGATGAGCGACTGCGCGAACCCTTGCTGGCCGGAGACTGGGAAAGCTGGAGTCGCGCTTGGGTCGACCTGGACGCCGGCCCGGTGGCGCAAATGCTGGCCCAAGTGAAGAGCGAACCCGCCGCACCACACGGCCTGACCCTGTGCGGCGAGCGCCTGGCGCAACGTTGGCACGCCCACCCCAACACCGGTTGGCAGCGCCTGTGGCAACGCTGGCTGACGCCCCGCGCCAACACCGCCGCCTTGCTGGGGGCACTATGAACACGCCCACCCTCTTGACCCGCGAAGTCCCGCCGCGGGCGGCTTGGGCGCTGCAGCAGGCCGGTGTTTCACCTTTGCTGGCCCAACTCTTTGCCGCGCGTGGCGTGCGCAGCGCCGAGGAATTGGACGACGGTTTGGCACGACTGCTGCCGCCCGAAGGTCTGTTGGGCATCGACGCGGCCGCCCACTTGCTGGCCGACAGCCTCGCGAGTCAAGCGCGGGTCTGCATCGTCGCCGACTATGACTGCGACGGCGCCACCGCCTGCGCGGTCGCGCTGCGAGGCTTGGCCCTGCTCGGCTTTCAGGCCGAGCAACTCTGCTACGTGGTGCCCGACCGCGCCATCCACGGCTATGGATTGACGCCAGCCATTGTGGACTTGGCCTTGCCGCTGCGCCCGCAAGTTCTGATGACGGTGGACAACGGCATCGCCAGCCTGACGGGTGTGGCCCATGCCCGCAGCCTCGGACTGCAAGTGCTGGTCACCGACCATCACCTGCCGGCGTTGATCGATGAGCAGATTCAGCTGCCCGAGGCCGATGCCTTGGTCAACCCCAGCCAGCCGGGCTGCGGCTTTGAAAGCAAGAATCTGGCAGGCGTGGGCGTGGCCTTTTATGTGCTGTTGGCGCTGCGCAGCGAATTGCGCCGTCGCGGCCGATTCGACGCGGCCAGCCAACCCAAGTTGGACGGGCTGCTCGATCTGGTCGCGCTGGGCACGGTCGCCGATGTGGTCAAGCTCGACGCCAACAACCGGCGCTTGGTCGCCCAGGGTCTGAAGCGCATGCGGGCAGGCCGGGCGCAGCCGGGCATTGCGGCCCTGTTCACCGCCGCCGGACGGGACATGAGCCGCGCCAACGCCTTTGATCTGGGCTTCGCATTGGGACCGCGAATCAACGCGGCCGGCCGCTTATCGGACATGACCATGGGAATCGAATGCTTACGCTGCGAAGACCCCGGGCGCGCACTCGAATTGGCGCGACAACTCGATGCGATCAATCGAGAGCGCCGAGAAATCGAATCCGAGATGCGCGAGCAGGCCGAGCAAAAGCTCGACGCCCTGATGCAAGACCCGCGCTTGCAGGGCGAGCCGCCGCCCGCCTTGGCACTCTTTGAACCCGAATTTCACGAAGGCGTGGTCGGCATCATCGCCTCACGGCTGAAAGACCGCGTTCACCGCCCAAGCTTTGTGTTCGCGCGCGGCGCTGATGGGCAACTCAAGGGCTCGGGCCGTTCGATCCCGGGTTTTCATCTGCGTGATGCGCTCGACTTGATCAGCAAACGCCACCCCCAGGTCTTGAAGAAGTTCGGCGGCCACGCCATGGCGGCCGGCTGCACGCTGGCGGACGATGGCTTCGAGACCTTTGATCTAGCGCTGCAAGCCGTAGCACGTGAATGGCTGGATGCAGCCGCCTTGACCCGCACCCTGCGGACCGACGGACCGCTGGCCGCCGAGCATTTCACACCCAGCACGGTGCGAGAGCTGGAATCCCAGGTCTGGGGACAAGCCTTCGAAGCGCCCTTGTTTTGCGACACGGTGGAGATCATTTCGCAGCGCCTGGTCGGCGAAAAGCACCTGAAGCTGCGGGTCCGCCAAGGCGGCCCCGGCGGGCTCTTGCGCGACGCCATCTGGTTTGGCCACATCGATGCCTTACCCTCCCCTGTCCGACTGGCCTACCGCCTGAGCCTGGACGCCTATCAAGGCCAAGAACGCATCCAGATGATTGTTGAGGCCTGCAGCCCCGCTTGATATAGGCCCCAAGCCCCGATTGAGCAGTTGCGAAAGCAAGACGCGCAGGGGCGCACCAAAGTCATCATCCAGCGGAGAGCGCCGCCGATCTCATGGCGGCAAGCGGGAATACTCCCATCGCGTGGCTTGAGTACCTCAAAAACCCTTGAGCCATTAGGATCACAGCCCGCCGAATACCCGGCTCTGGGCAAAAGTGCCCATCCCGCATATCAAGCCAGTTTCGTGCAGAAATACGCAGCTATTGCTGCATTCGCCATCGAACTGTCGTCGTGAGGCTGTCTCAGTCACAGGGCTGTCATCGCCATCCCCTTCAATCACGGCTATTTCAATTCAATACACATCAGCCTGCTTCAGGCAAACCGCTTGTGCATTCGAGATCCTTGCTAAAGCTCGGTCGAAACGACAAGATAGAGCGAGTGGGACTCACCGCACAACAACCCTCTCACGGGTCCGTATGCGGGCGCCCCTGGCAGCCAGCTTTGGCCTCCTGCCTGCGAAGTTGCCAATTCTGTTCCTGGGTTTCGCTCTAAGCCTGGCGCTGGCGTGGCGTCTTCTGCCTCCCCTTCTTCCATGAACATTTTTTCTTTCTCTCGCCCCTTGAGCCTGAAGGCACGACTGGGCGGCATCGGCTTGATCGCAATGCTGCTGGGCGTGGTGCCCAGCACGGTTTTGCTGCAAGGTTATGGGGGGGAATTGACCCGCATTGAGCGCGAAGCCAGTGGGCTGCCGGTCAATGAAGCCTGGCGCGAGGTCTCTCGGGCTTTACAGCTGCACCGGCAACAAGGTGCCGAATCGCTTTCAACCCGCCCCGAAGCCGCCGCTGAACTCGCGGCCACCCGCCAGACGGTGAGTACTGCCGTGCAGGGCCTGCTTGGCGCGCTCGAAGAAGCGGCACAAACAACGAACGCGCAAGACGCTCGCCATCGGGAAGCCGTGTCGGCCTTGCACAAGCAGTTTGAGGCCATGGTCGGCGAGATGGCCGGGAATCGCCTGGATTTGCCCAAATTGATGTCGGCCCAGCAGTCATTGGCCAGCCAGGTGTTTGCCGCCAGTTCGGACTTCAATGCTGAAACGGGCCTGCTGCTTGACCCCGACCCCGCCAGCCACCACGCCATCTTGGCCGGTTTGAAGGCGGCGCCTCAAGTTGAAGATGCTCTCTCGGAGCTTCAGGCCATCGCCAAGGCCGCAGCCGTCGATGATCTGGCCAGCGTCTCCGCAGCCTTGACACGCTATCGCGAGCATGCGAACGCCATGCAAGCAGAGATGCAGGCGGCGCAGCGTGCGGGCGGCGCTGTCGGGCAGGCCCTGGGCGCTTTGCTGCCGCAGGCCCTGTCCCAGCGCAAACTGGTTGAAGACACCATGCAAGCGGCCGCTCGCGACGTGAACTACCCGCTGGAGCAACTGGCGGCCGGCTTCGCCGGCGCGGCCAAGTTGCAAGCTGATTTATCCAAGCAGACCTTGCTCACGCTGAAGGCCGAGTTGAGCGAACGGAGCAGCCAAGCCACCCTGAAGCGCAACCTGTTGCTACTGGCCTTGCCACTTGTTTTGGCTTGGCTGGGCTGGATGCTGATGCGCTCGGTTCAACAACTGCTGACCCCGGTCAATCAGATGATTGCCATCACGGAACGCATTGCCGCCGGCGACCTGAGTCAAGAGATCCCGGACGCACAGGAGGATGAAATGGGGCGGCTGCTGCGAGCCATGGCCCATATGCAATTGCGTTTGCGACAGTTGATCGAGCAGATTCACGAGAGCGCAAGTCATATCCGCTTGGCAGCCCAGGAAATCGCCGATGGCAACCATGATCTGGCCACGCGCACCGAAACCGCTGCGGCCCAGTTGCAACAGACCTCATCCAGCGTTGATTCACTTGAAGAAACGGTGCAGCACAGCAGCTCCGCCGCGAAACGTGCCAATGACTTGGCCCGCAACACCAGCCAAGTGGCCAG
The DNA here is from genome assembly GCF_049240545.1 of Roseateles sp. GTDB lineage: Bacteria > Pseudomonadota > Gammaproteobacteria > Burkholderiales > Burkholderiaceae_C > Paucibacter_A. The sequence goes on from NZ_JBMLSK010000218.1 coordinate 35,937, forward strand.
CGAAGGCAGCGCGGTCGTCGCGCAAGTGGTGCAGACCATGGGCACGATCCATGAATCCTCGCGTCGCATTGCAGACATCACCAGCTTGATTGACGGCATTGCCTTCCAAACCAATATCTTGGCGCTGAACGCAGCCGTGGAGGCCGCTCGTGCGGGTGAGCAAGGGCGCGGATTTGCGGTGGTCGCCAGCGAGGTGCGTTCGCTGGCGGGCCGCAGTGCGGAAGCGGCGCGTGAAATCAAAGGGCTGATTCAAAGCTCGGTCGAACGCGTCGAAAACGGCAGCGCCTTGGCCAGCAATGCGGGTTCGGCCATGCAACAAATTCTGGGGCGCGTGCAGGAACTCAGCGAGATGATGCAAAACATGAATCAGCAAACGCTCGTGCAAGCGGGCCAAGCGACTCAGTTGGGGCAAGCCGTACGCAGCATTGACGAGATGACACAGCACAATGCCGCCCTGGTCGAGCAGTCCACAGCCGCGACCGAATCGCTGCGCGGAAGAGCCAACAGCATGGAGCTCGCGGTGCAGAGCTTCAAGCTCTAAGCCGACTCGTGATTCCGCGGGGTGAAGGCCCTGGCTTTGGTCATCACCCGCACGATGGAAGGCGCCGCCCGCTAAACTTGCCGCGTGAACACCTCCATACTGACCAACGCTGATCTGCACTGCCACTCCCGAGTTTCGGATGGCACTTTGACACCCGAGGCGCTCGCGACGCGCGCCAAGACCAATGGCGTGCAACTCTGGGCTTTGACCGATCACGACGAAGTCGGCGGCCAGCAGCGCGCCATTCACGCCGCGCGTGCCTTGGAATTGCCCTACCTCACCGGCGTGGAAGTCTCGGTCAGTTTTGCGGGGCGTGTGGTGCATATCGTGGGCCTGGGTTTTGATCACCACAACACCGCCTTGGTGGAAGGACTGCGAGCCACTCGCGGCGGGCGAGAGCAGCGCGCCCGAGAAATGGCGGACGGCCTGGCCCAGGTCGGCATCAAAGGAGCCTACGAAGGGGCGCTGAAGTTTGTCGGCAATCCAGAGCTGATCTCTCGCACCCATTTCGCCCGCTTTCTTGTCGAAGCAGGACACTGCCAGGATGTTCCCGAAGTGTTTCGACGTTTTCTGACCGAGGGCAAGCCCGGCTATGTCGAGCACAAATGGGCTCGCCTGAGTGACGCCTTGCGTTGGATTCACGGGGCCGGCGGTTTGGCCGTGATCGCTCATCCGGCCCGGTATGGCTTCAACCCCACCGAAGAGTACGCCCTGATCACCGAATTCATGGGCCACGGCGGCCGCGGCATTGAGGTGGTGACGGGCAGCCACAGTGACACCGAGGCGGCCAAGTACACCGAAACGGCGATCGAATTTGACCTGCTCGCCTCGCGCGGCTCGGATTTCCATTCACCGGAAGAAAGCCGCACCGATCTGGGCCGGCTAGCCGACCTCTCTGGCCGCTTGCAGCCAATCTGGATGGCCTTAGAAGACCGCATCATCTGGCCCAGTTGCTTGCATTGATCCGCCGCAAGCGGTACACAATGGGCCTATGGCTCAATACTTCGAAGTCCACCCCGAGAACCCACAGCAACGCTTCCTGAAGCAGGCGGCCCAGATCATCCATGGCGGCGGTATCGCGGCCATTCCAACCGACTCCAGCTACGCCCTGGTTTGCCATTTGGATGACAAGGCCGCCGCAGAGGCGCTCCGGCGCATCCGCGGTGTTGATGACAAGCATCACCTGACCCTGCTGTGCCGCGACCTCAGCGAGCTGGCCAGCTACGCCCGGGTCGACAACCGCCAATACCGCCTGCTCAAGCTGGCAACACCCGGCCCCTTCACCTTCATTCTGGAGGCAACCAAAGAGGTGCCGCGCCGACTGTCACACCCCTCGCGTCGCACCATCGGCTTGCGGGTCCCAGAGCACAAGGTCACCCAAGAGTTGCTGGACTTGCTGGGCCAACCCTTGCTCGCCACCACCTTGATTCCGCCCGGTGAGAGTGAACCTCTGAACGACGCCCGCGAGATTGAGGCGCGTTTTGATCGTCAATTGCAAGTCATCGTCGATGCAGGCGCATGCAGCCGAGAACCGACCACCGTGATTGATTTGAGCCAGGACGAGGCCCAAATCGTGAGAAAAGGCCGCGGCAACCCCGTTGATTTGGGTCTATCCATGGATTGAAGATTCAGGCCCTCAAGTTAAGGCAGGAGTTGCCGAAACGGAGGATGACGGTCACCTCATAGAGGCTCGGCAATGTCTTTGATTGGAACGTTTGTCTTTGATTGGATGGAATCACCCTTATGAGCTTCCTCAGCAAGTTGCGGATCAGCCAGCGTCTGGCGCTGAGCTATGGACTGTTGATCGTCCTCCTCATCATCATTGGCAGTTACGGCGCCTACAGTGCCAGCCGACTGGCCACTGACCTGGATCAGACGGCCAATCAGAGCCTGGTCAAGATTGCCGCCGCCAACTCGCTGGAAGGGCAGGTGAATGTGGTCGCCCGAGCGTCCCGCGACCTGCTGCTGCTGGACACGGCGGGCTCCATCAAGCGCCAAAAGGCAGCCTTGGACGGCGCCGTGCAGGAAAGCGAGAAGCAACTCGCTGCCCTGCTGGACAAAAAGCCTGCCGCCGGGCGCGAGGCGGAGTTGCTCAGCCAACTGAAGGACTCGCAAGCCAAGTTCTTTGCCTCGGTGGCCAAGTTCCGAAAGATTCAAGTCGACGGCAGCCCGGACGAAGCCCGAGAAAGCCTGATCACCGATGTGCGCCCGGCTCAGCAGGCCTATCAGGACGGCCTCAAGGGCCTGGTCGACTTGCAGTTTGAGAGTGCCCACGACTTGGCCGTTGCCGGCGGCGAACTGGCCCGCAACTCGGTGCTGGTCACCGTCGTTTTGCTCATCGCGGCGGTGCTGATCGGCAGCGTGGGTGGTTTGGCCATCGTGCGTTCCATCATCAACCCGGTCAAACAGGCGCAAACCGCAGCCGAAGCGATTCGCAACGGCGACTTGACACACGATATTCCGAGCGCCGGCGGCGACGAACTGGGTCAGATGCTAGAAACCATGCGTGCCATGCAAGAGGCGCTGTCCGGCGTGGTCAGCAGTGTGGGCGCAGCCGCCAACGATGTGGCCGAGAGCACCAACCAAATCGTCGGCGGCAATGTCGACCTATCGGACCGTACAGCCCGCTCTGCCTCCAGTCTGCAAACCACGGCCGCATCGGTTGAAGAGATTGCAGCCAACCTGAGTGGCGCCAGCGAATTGACCCGCAAGGCGGCAGGCATCGCCAGCAAGGCTCGCAACTCGGCCTCGGCCGGCGGCAAAGTGGTTTCGCAAGTGGTGGCCACCATGCAGGAAATCAGTGCCAGCTCGCGCAAGATTGGCGACATCATCGGCGTCATCGACGGCATCGCGTTCCAAACAAATATCCTGGCCCTGAACGCAGCCGTTGAAGCCGCCCGCGCCGGGGAACATGGCCGCGGCTTCGCCGTGGTGGCCTCAGAAGTGCGGGCCCTGGCCTCGCGTGCCGCTTCTGCCGCCAAGGAAATCAAGGTGCTGATTCAGGAGTCCACCGTCAAGGTGGAAAACGGCACCGATCTGGTCAACAACGCGGGTGTGACCATCAGCAGCGTGGTCAACGAAGTCAATGACATGGGCCAGTTGATCGAGGAGATCTCCAACTCGGCCCAAGAGCAAGCCACGGGCGTGGGCGTGGTCAATCACTCGATGAACGAGTTGGATCGCAGCACTCAGCAAAACGCCAGTTTGGTCAGCGCGCTGACCAAGTCAACCGAAGCCTTGACCGGCAGTTCCGCGCGACTGCTGCAGGCGGTCGGCTTCTTCCGGACCCGTTGATTTCTATTCCCAACCCAAGCGCATTCCCACCTCTCAGAGCAAGGAAAAAAATGAGCAAGACAAACTCTTCCCTTCTGTCCCGCTGGTCCCGTATGGGCTTGGGCCTGCTGGGCGCATTGCTGATCGCCACCAGCGCTCATGCTTCACCCAAAGTCTTGAAGAAGGTGCCGCCGGAGTTCCCCGTTTCCGCGGTCAAGAAGGGCATCAAGACCGGCTCAGTCAAGGCTCAGATCAATATTGGCGGCGATGGCAAAGTCACTGAAGTGAACATCGTGGAGTCCACGCCTGCCAAAGTGTTTGACAAGGCGGTGATCGAGGCCTTGATGGAATGGCGCTTTGAAGGCACCGGCGCCAAGCAAACCCACGAGTTGAAGCTGGTCTTCAACAGCGAGGACTGAAGTCCCTCGCTTGGGTCTAGGGACGGGTCAGCAATTGGCTGATCCGGTCTTTGTCAAAACCGACCACCCGATGCTGCCCAAGCAGCACAAAGGTCGGTGTCCCGGGCGCCATTTGCGCCCTGTATTGGGCTGCACAATCCGCATCGGTTTCGATGAAGCATTCGCGGTAGGGAACGCGCTGCTCATCGAGCCAGTTCCTCGCTTGGGTGCAAAAGTAGCAGGTCGTGCTGGAGAGCATCACGATGTCCCCGGGCCGGGCCAACTCGCGTAAGGCCCGCCCCTGCTTCTCACCCTGAAAGTGTTGAGCGACCTGAACCAGGCCGCCGACCACCAACACGATCAAAATCACTGGCCAAAAGGTCGAACGCGCCTTGGCCTTGGGGTGAGCAGTCTCTGTTGGGGCTTGGGGAGCCATGATCAAGCGTGGCGCAAACTGCTGCAGTTCTGCCGACTCAGAGTGCTGCGGTCACAACAATTTCCACCTTCCACTCCGGGCGAGCCAACTTGGCCTCCACCGTTGCACGTGGTGGGGTATGACCCGGAACCACCCAGGCATCCCAGGCTGCATTCATGCCCGGGAAGTCCGCCAGATCAGCGATGAAGATTTGCGCGCGCAAAATCTTGCTCTTGTCGCTGCCGGCACGCACCAGCAAGGCGTCGATAGCCGCCAAGACCTGCGCCGTCTGGCCGGTGATGTCCTGGCTGGCGTCTTCGGGCACCTGACCCGCCAGATAGACCACATCGTTGTGGATCGCCATCTCGGACATACGGGCGCCTACATCAAATCGTTCGATCGTCATGAAATCAATTGCTTTCTTTGTGCTTGGAACTGCTTTTCGGATGTTTGTGCGAATGCCCATGCGGATGAGGGCCAAGACCATGCGGATGCTTTTTGCTGCTGTCCGCAGGAGGCACAGCGCCGGCGGATTTTTGACCCAGCCGACTCTCGGTGCCATTGAGTAACTTCTTGATATTGGCGCTGTGGCGCCAGACCAGCAGCAAGCCCATCAGCACCAGCACGCCGGCCACCGGCCCCGCGCCCCAGCCCATCATCTGATAAATCGGGGCGACTCCTGCCGCAACCAGGGCCGCCAGTGACGAGTAGCGCGTGGTGTAGGCAACCAGCAGCCAGGTCGCCAGGACGGCCAAGCCCAACCAGGGATTCAGCGCCAAGATCACGCCGGCGGCTGTGGCCACTCCCTTGCCCCCCTCGAAACGGAAGAACACCGGCCACAAATGCCCCAGAAAGGCCCCCAGGCCGACTAGCGCGGCACTGCCCTCACCCAGACCGTAGCGCTCACCCCAGTGCAGGACCAGCAGTACGGGCACATAAGCCTTCAACGCATCGAACAACAGGGTCAAGATGGCTGCAGCCTTATTGCCCGAGCGCAGCACATTGGTCGCGCCTGGATTGCCGGAGCCGTAGCTGCGCGGATCGGAAAGCCCCATCAGCCGGCTGATGATGACGGCAAATGAGAGCGAACCGATCAGATAGCCGACCAAGCCAGCCAACAAAGGAAAGAGATTGTCTTGAAGAATTGCTTGCATAGGGCGCTATTCTGCACTGGCACAGTGCACCGCCCGGACCTGCAACAAGTCAGGCAGTGTCCGCGGGTCGATGCCGACCAGAAAACCGCGCCGTCCACCGTTGATGCAAATTCGCGGTAACTCCAGAATGCTGGCCTCCACAAACACCGGCATCGCCTTACGGGTGCCAAAGGGCGAAGTCCCACCCACGAGATAGCCGCTGTGGCGCTGCGCCACGTCGGGCTTGCAAGGCTCTACTTTCTTGCAAGGGATCTGCCGGGCCAACTCCTTCAAACTCACCTGACGGTCACCGTGCATCAAGACGATCAGCGGCTGTGCCCGCTCATCTTGCATCACCAGGGTCTTGACCACCTCATGCTCGGGCACGCCCAACTGACGGGAAGACTCGGCGGTTCCACCATGCTCGACATAATCGTAAACATGCTCGGTAAAGTCGATCCGATGCTGCCTCAGGAACTGAGTCGCCAAGGTTTCGCTGACATGGTTGTTTTTCTTCGCCATGGCTTGATTTTCCATCACCGCCAAGGTCAATGACGTCAACAGGCTGATGCACAATCAACTGCAGGACTCTTTGTGCACGCGTACCAAGCAAGGCTCACCCGATGCTGCTGAAATTTGTCCCCAGAAACTGGCCTTCAGGCAACCGGCGGCCTGCTCTTGCAGGAGTTCTCATGGTCAGCGTGCTGGCACTCTTGCTGCCCGCACAAGCCCGAGCGGTCGAGGTGCTGATGGCCTTCGGCGAAAAGATTCCCCCCTTTTGCATCCCCGAATCCAACTCAGGCATCGAACTTGATGTGATTGGCGAGGCGCTCGCATTCAAGGGTCACACGCTCAAGCCTGTTTACCTCCCTTTTGCGCGTATTCCCTTGGCCTTCAAGGACAAGTCGGTTGATGCGGCCATGACCGATCTGGGCGAGGATCTGCGACCCTCTGGCGGCCACTACGGTGACCCCGCGGTGTTCTACGACAACGTCTTCATCACCTTGCGATCGCGCAAGCTGCGCATTGAGAAGCCCGCTGATTTGCAGGGCTTGACCGTGGTGTCCTTTCGCGGGGCCGCAAACCGCTACCCAGAATGGTTGCAAGCTTTGAAAAAGACCGGGGGCTATGCCGAATTGAATGATCAGTCGGCCCAGGTCAAGACCCTGATGCGAAAGCGCTACGACGTGGTACTGAGTGACCGCAACATCTTCAAGTACTTCAGCTTGCAACTGAAACGCTCCGGCTTCCCTCTGGAGTCGATCGAGGAACACCGCTTCGCCGAGGTGAACCCGCAAGACTACCGCCCCATTTTTCGAGACCCCCAGGTCCGAGATGACTTCAACCTCGGGCTCAAACACCTGAAGGCCAACGGCCGCTTCCAAGCCATCTACGACAAGTACCTGCGCGAGTAACGTTGACTCTCAACTGACGCCAGCAAAGCGTATCGCCCAGCCCCACTTGGCTCGCGGGTTTTGGCCTCAAAATCACTGGGCCGAGCACTGGCTCAGCCTCCCGCCGGTGTCTGAACGCAAGCGTTCCAATTCGCCCGCACCCTTTGCAAGAAACGACTCCGCTCATGACCAGCCCTCTGACCGCAAAGCCCGAACTGACCCGAACCCTGCTCGCGGTGCTGAGCATTGCCTTGTTGCTCCTGACCTCACTCTGGGTCTTGCGCCCCTTCATCGGCGCCTTGATCTGGGCCACCATGGTGGTGGTAGCCACATGGCCTTTGATGAAGAGCCTGCAAGAGCGCCTTTGGGGTCGGCGCAATCTGGCGGTGGCGGTGATGGTCCTTGCCCTGCTGCTGGTCTTGTTTGTCCCCTTGTCGATTGCCCTGACCACGGTCGTGTCCAACGCCGACCGTGTGGTCCAGTGGGTGTCAAGCTTGCCCGACGCCCACCTGCCCGAACCACCGACCTGGCTGGCAGGCATTCCACTGATTGGCGAAACCTTGTCCAACAACTGGCATCGCATCGCCACGCAAGGCCTGACCCCATTGCTCGGCATGATCAAGCCCTATTTGGGCGAGACCTTGAAGTGGACCGCAGCACAGGCCGGCAACTTGGGCATGGTGGGCTTGCAGTTTCTTTTGACCGTGGCCCTGTCAGCCATTCTCTACAGCAGCGGAGAGGCTGCTGCGCGCATGGTGCGAGGCTTCGGCCGCCGTCTGGCGGGGGAACAAGGGGATCAGGTCATCACACTGGCCGGGCAAGCCATTCGCGGCGTGGCCCTGGGGATCGTCATCACCGCCTTGGTGCAATCGGTGCTGGGCGGCCTGGGGCTATGGATCAGCGGCGTGCCCTTTGCGGGCCTGCTGACTGCGGTGATGCTGATGCTCTGCCTGGCCCAGATTGGCGCCCTGCCGGTGCTCGCTCCGGCCGTGGTGTGGCTGTACTGGAGCGGTGAAAACACCTGGGGCACCGTGCTCTTGCTCTGGACCCTGGTGGTGGGCACGATGGACAACTTCTTGCGGCCATGGCTGATCAAGAAAGGCGCCGATCTGCCCTTGCTGCTGATCTTTGCCGGTGTGATCGGTGGTTTGCTGGCCTTTGGTCTGGTGGGGCTCTTTATCGGCCCGGTGATTCTGGCCGTCACCTACACCTTGTTGATGGCCTGGATCGGCGATTCCCTGCCCCCTGTGCTGAGCCCCGCCTCGCCCACCGAGCCGCAAAGCAGCGACGACGAATCAGGAAGCAGCCGCGCGCGCTGAGCCGGGCTTGGTCCCCGCGGCCGGTTTGAGCGTTGCCCCACGCACCTCAAAGCTGACGCTCTGCCTGATCTGACCCCGGTCATCGAGCAAGCTCAAATGGTGGCGGCCGGGCCAGGGAGCCCAGTTGAGCCGCGGGCCGCGCCCCAAGGACTTGCCGTTCAGCACCCAGCGACCCGCCTCCCCCTCGAAACGAATCCGCTGCGACTGCGGCGGAATATCAGGGTCGAGTGCAAAAATGCTGCCATCCCGTGGGCTGCTGATGCCTTGCAGTGATTGCTCGCGCATCTGCGCCGTGGCCATCAAGCGACTTTGCTCCGTGCCTTGAATGAACCATTCTTGCCGGCTTGGCTCACGTTGATCAGGGAACACCACCGCTTGCGCCAACAGGCCGGGTGCTGCCTGCGGCGGCAGTGAGGGCCGATCCTGATGCAGATAGCGCATCACACCCGCCCAGATGGGCGCGGCCCCGCTGACACCGCTGACGCCGTGCATCGCCTCGCCACTGGCGTTGCCGACCCACACACCGACGGTATAGCGTTGGCTGTAGCCCATACACCAGTTGTCGCGCATGTCCTTGCTGGTGCCGGTTTTGACCGCCGCAAAACCGCGAGTGGCCAAGACGCTGTCCAAACCAAAGCTGCGGGCACGCGCGCTGTTGTCGGCCAAGATATCGCCAACGATGAAGGCCGCACGGGCGTCCAGCACACGGCGCCCCGCCTCAGGAGGTCGAGGCGAGATGGCCTTGATATCCAGCGCCCGATAGACCCCGCCATTGGCCAGAGTCCGGTAAGCATTACTCAGAGCCAAAAGACTCAGGTCCGAGCTTCCCAAGGCCAAAGACAGGCCATAAAAGCCGCTGGTCTGAGGCAAGGCCAGTCCCAAGGCATTGAAGCGTTCAAAGACCTGGTCGGCTCCCAACATGGCGGTCAGGCGAACCGCCGGCACATTCAAGCTATTGCCCAGGGCGCTGCGGGCCGAAACATAACCCTTGAATTCCTTGTCATAGTTTTGGGGCAGGTACAGGCCGGCCGGCGTGCTGATCTGAGTGGGCGCGTCATCCAGAAGGCTGGCTGCGGTGATCAGCCGTTTCTCGATCGCTTGGGCGTAGATGAAGGGCTTGAGCGTGGAGCCCGGCTGGCGCCGCGCCAGCACGCCGTCCACCTCGGCCGCTGCGGAAAACGGCCCACTGGAGCCCACCCAGGCCAACACCGCGCCAGTGGCGTTGTCCAGCACCAGCACCGCACCGTCTTCAACGTTTCGACCCGACAGCTCCGCCAGTTGGCTTTTGAGCAAGCCCACAGCAACGCGCTGCAAACCTGCATCCAGACTGCTGCGCTGGCGCGCAGGGCCATCTGGACGCAAGAACTGGCGCGCAAAATGCGGCGCCCAACTCTCGCCCAGGGCGCGACCGGGGCCTTGCATCAACAGCGCCTGCGCCTGTCCCACCAGGACCTCACAGCGTGGCGGACTCAAGGCGGGCGCCGATGGGGCCGCCTGCATTTGCTGCAGCAAGACACAGGCGCGTTGGCCGAGTTGCGCGGCCGGTGCATTGGGTGCTCTCACCATGGCCGCGGCCAGGGCCGCCTCCTCGGCACTCAAGGCATCGGGATGCTTGCCATACATCGTTTGCGACAGCGCATGCAGTCCAACCAGCTCCCCACGCAGTGGCACCAAATTCAGATAAGCCTCCAGAATCTGCGCCTTGCTCCAACTGCGCTCCAGCCGCAGGGCCGTGGCCGCCTGGCCGATCTTTTGGCCGAAGGAGCGGCCACCGGCAGGCCTCAGCAAGTCGGCATCGATCAAGCCGGCCAACTGCATGGTGATGGTCGAGGCCCCACGGGTGCGCTGGTTCCAGAGATTCGCCCAAGCACTGCTGGCGGCCGCACTCCAGTCCACACCGCTGTGCTCGTAAAAACGCCGATCCTCCCCCAGCAACAGCGCATGCAGCAGCCTGGGGGACACCTGCTCCAGGCTCAGCCAGGGCAAAGCCCGGCGGCTGTAATCGAGTCGCAACGTTTGCAAGGGCTCGCCGCGTCGGTCCAGCAAGGTGAAATCCGACACCCGGTGAGAAGCCCGCAGTTCGGCAAAGCTGGGCAGCTGGGCCTGCGCCGGGGCGGCCCAAGCCAGCCCCACGGTGCAAGCCACGAGCCACAACCAAGCCGGGCCTTGCCGGGCCTTGCATCTCAAGGCAGCACCTCCAACACGGTCTGCGGCAACTCACCGGCCACATCGGGTGCATACATCGCCTCCGCGCGACTGCCGGGCAAGATGAAGCGACCGGCGTTGTTCAGCCGCAAGCTGTACTCGACAACATGCTTGCCGCGCGGCAAGAACTCAAAGTAGCCTCGCCACGCCTCGAAAGATCGCTCTTCATAGCTAGGGCGACTGCGCGCGTCCTCGCCGCGCTCGCCGGCCATGGTTTGATCCATCAAGCTGGATTGCCCCCCCAGGCCGGATCCCAAGATGGCGGCCCCGGCCGGCACCGGATCGGACAAAACCACCCAGGTCATATCGCTTTGCGCATCCAGTTCGAGTCGCACCCGCATCACGTCGCCACGAGTCCAGCGGCCAGCCACTTTCTGCTCCACGGCCTGCACCGTCCTGGTGATGCGATAGCCGCTGCTCACTGCCGACTTCAAGGGCACCGCGGCCAAGGACTGCAGGGTCACCCAGGGCTTGGCCGTCGCTTGTGTCGAAACCCCGCCGCCCTCCTGCTGCAGCTTCAGCGTTGCCGGCGCCGCGCCCCATGGCAGCAAGAAGGCGCCCCCTTCCGGCTTGCTGGCCCAGTCCAGACTCTGGCTCTGAGCACCCAGACTGGCCAGGGTCTTGCCACTGAGTTTGGGACCGGACTCAAAGCGGGCCGAGAATTTGTCCAGCGCCAGCACACCCCACAGATTGGCGGTGGTGCTGCGCCAGGCGCCCTGACGTTGCCTGGCCAAGCTGCCTTGAACCAAGCGCGGCATTTCAGCGGCCCATGCCGGATCATCCAACACGGCCAGAATCAAGCGCGAGGCGTTGGCGTCGGCGCTGTCCATCAGCCACCACCAGGCGTCATCCTCCTGCTCGGTACTGAAGCCCAGCCTTGTGCCTGTGTAGGTCAAACGGCTTCGCAACAAGGCCTGAGTCTCGGCCATGCGGCGAACCCGATCAGGCGCCTGCGCCATGCGGCGATGCACATTCAACCAATCGATCAAGGCTGCGGTGGGCCAGTTGGACTGCCCCGTCGTGTCGACAGCGCTCAAGCCCGCCAGCGTCGCCCGGCCATAACGCGACAAGGCCTCCAAGGCCGCCACCCGGCGCACCGCCAGATCCAGTTGGGCCGAGCGAGGAGACCAGCTGTTGCGTTGGATGCGGCCTTCAGCAAAGGCGAGCAAACCGTCCAGCATCAAGCGCCGCTGCGCCTCGGGTACTTCGCGCCCAGCCTCATGAGCAGCCGCCAAAAGATAAGCCGTCAAGCGATCACTGCCTCGGGCGCCTGCATCGGCCTGGGGTGGGAAGTAGCTCGCCAGCCCATCGGCATCGAGATAGCCCGGCAGACGCGCCATCACCGACTGCCACTGGGCTGCGTCACGCAAACCCAAGGCCTTGGAACTCAGTTGCTCCAGACAGGTGTAGGGATAGGTCTCAAAGAATCGCCGCGGTCCCGGCAGTTCACCGCCGAGCTTGGCCTGCAGCACCACATTCACGCCGCCGCGCTTGGGACCTTGGGCGGGCAAGGCCTCGGAGGGCGGCGCCATCGCCAGGCTCAAGCTGCCCTCCAGTTGGCGGAGGCTGGCCTGTTGCACCTGCAAGGCCACCGCGGGACGCACTTGTTGGTGCACGCGCAGGCGATCGCTGGCCCCAGCAGCGCCCCCGCCCGCCCCGGCTCCACCACTCAACTCCTGAGCCTGAGCCTCCCAAGCCAAGGACGCAATACCTTCGGGCACGGTCACCATCCAGCGCGCCTCCGCGGCAGCGCCAGCAGCCAGGCTCAGATCTTGCGGCGCCAAGGGTGGCACAATCCCCTGACTGTCTTGGGCTTGCCCTTGCAGCGTCACGCGCAGCTTCATGGCGCGGCTGCTGCTGTTGCGCAGGGTTAGCACGGCCTGAAACTGATCGCCCTCGCGCACCAGCGGGGGCAGGCCTGACAAGACTTGCAGATCCTGTGTCACCCGCACCGTCGCTTGACCGGTGCCAAAACGCTGCGCGCCGGCATCCGCCACCGCGACCAAGCGAAAGCTCGTCAAGGCGTCATTCAAGGGCACCTCAATCAGCGCTTCGCCCTTGGCGTCGAGCTTGACGTTCGGTCGCCACAGCAGCAAGGTGTCGAACAGCTCGCGCGTGGGCGCACGTCCGCCCCCGCCACCCGCTGCCACGGCCTTGCGTCCGTAATGCCGCCGACCAATGATCTCGCTTTGCGCGGTCGCAGTTTCAACACCCCAGGCGCGCTTTTGAATCAAGGCCGGCAGGATCTCCCAAGATGAATTGCTGCGCAGCGCCAGCAGGCCTTCATCCACCGCGGCAAAGGCCAGCTCAGCATCGGCCAAGGGGCGGCCCTCCTGCGTCACCTTGATGCGGGTCTGCACGGTTTGGCGCACCCCGTATTGCGCCTTGTCGGTCGTCACCTCCACTTGCAGCTGATGCGCCGCCAGGCCCACTTGCAACTCCGCCATGCCGAGCTTGTAAGACGGCTTGGCCAGATCGATCAGCGCCGTCGGCGGCTGATAGCTTTTCGCCGCATCGCGCCAGGCATGCCACCAGCCGACCGGCTGACGCCAGCCCCATTGGAAAAAGCTGTACCAGGGCACCTCAAGAATCCGCCCACGCAAGGCCAGCACGGAAACATAGACATTGGGCGCCCAGCTCTTTTCAATCTTCAGTTCTATCGTCGGATCCGAGCCGCGCAGCTTGACGATGCGGCTATCGATCACCCCTTCGCGCTCAATGGTCAGCAGCGCGGTGGCTTCCCGGTAAGGCATGCGCACCTGCAAGCGGGCGGTTTCGCCAGGCTCATAACGCCTTTTCTCAGCGAGCACATCGATGCGATCATCATTGTCCTGAGGGAACCAGAGTTCACCCTGACGAGTCATCCAGACGGTGCTGGCCGCAAGGCTGATGCGGCCGTCAGCATCTTTGGCGCTGGCGATCAGCTCCACCTCCCCCGAAACATCGAGCTTGGCCTCGCAAGCCAAGAGGCCTTGCGCGTCGGTCTTGCCGCTGCATGCCGATCCCAAGTCTTTCAACTCTTGTCGATTGTCATAGGCGTAAAAGCCACCCACCATGCGTTTGCGGCTGCTGATGGTCTGACGCAGGCGCGCGCGGACCTCGATGTTTTGGCCGGCTTGCGGCTTGCCGGCGGTGTCCAAGGCCACCACGCTGAAACTGGCCTTGCCCACATTGCTGGCCCAGCCCTGGCTGCGCAAACCCAGGACCAGCTTGGATGGCCACAGCGGCAGCGTGCGCGCCACGGTTTTGATTTCCCCATTCGGGTCGCTGTAGCTGAGCTCGGCCATCAGCTCGCTAGGGCGATCCACCTTGGGCAGCGATTTGATCAATAACTCGGCGGCGCCGTTGCGGTCGGTCATGCCCGCTTGCTTGTCCACCACCAGGCGGGAGCCTGTGGCCGTAGCACCATCGCTTTCCCGGTCCTCGGCGTCTTCGTTGCTCATCAAGGCCGCTGCGTCCGCGGCGCGAGGGGGCTCGAAAACAAAGGCCTCGTAGCCAGCAAAGCCCACGGAGCGCGGCCGCAGGACCGCACTGAGCTTCAGCGGAGCCTGCCCGACGCCACCGCCGGACAGGTAGTTCATCTGAGCCGACAAGCGCAGTTCACTCGGCGCCGGCGGAATGAGCTTGGGGCCGCTCAGTCGCGCATCGATCAGCGGTACGCGAAACTCCTCGACCCTGAACTCGCCGCTGGGCCAACTGCCCTGGCGCCCGTCATTGAGTTCGCCCTTGCTGATCTCCTTCTCCAAGGTGATGCGGTAGCTGCCCAGCTTGGCATTGGCGGGAATCTGCCATTGCGAAGTGCTGCTGCGCGGCGAGGCCCAAGTCAGCGGCAAATCGATTTGCTGGCCACTGCCCTCATGCGTGAGCCTGACACGTGTGGGCATTTGATCCGGTCGCGCCAGGCTCAATCCTTGGCTGTTCTCGAAGCGGAAAAAATGCTTCATCGACACGGTCTCACCGGCACGTAGCAAGCTGCGGTCCAGCACGGTGTGTGCGCGCGCATCGGCCTCGGCGCCGCGAGATGGCGGCACCGCAAAACGCCAGCTCTCGATGCCGCGATTCCAGTTGCTGAACACAAAACTCATGTCCTGCTGCAACTGCCCGCCCGCCTGCGCTTCGGTCTTGCGAGCCGTGACGAAGAAGCCTTGCTCAAACTCGCAACGATTTTTGTCGTTCCAGTTGGGCAGGCTCAAGGCCTGATTCACCTGAGCCAAGCCCTGGGCATCGGTGCGGCCGCGCCAAATCGGCTTGCCATGGCAGTCATTCACCGTCACATCGGCCTGCGCCACCGGCTGCGCACGGTCCAAGGTCGTGACCCAGATCAGGCTGTTCTCGCGCCCCCATTTGAAATGAACGCCCAGGTTCGTCACCAACACACCGGTGCGAACAAACATGGGCTCCGGCTTGTCCAGCAGCGAAGCGCCCAAGCGGCGAGAGCTGAGTTCCACGACGTGATAGCCGGGCTCGGCCAAGGGCAGGCCGATCACCTCGAAAGGCCGCGCCTCGCCCAATTTGCCCTCTGGCGCGGCCGGCAAGGCCAGCACTTGCGCGGATGCATCAGCCCTTAGCAAACCGACTTCACGGCTGTGAACATAACGTGGCTGCCGCCGCTCAATCAGCTTGCCGCGCCCATTCTCGAGCTTGACGGTTTCCTCCCACAGCGATGGCGCCAATCCCGCCTCGCGGGCGCTGAGCTGGCTCTCGTGGAATTTGCGCAGCTTGACGTACCAAGCAAAGACTTCCGCATCACTTTGCAAGCGTTTGATGCGGATATCACCCGGCGAGGGCTTTGCCAGACCCTGCTGCGGCGCAGACCAATCGGACTGCACATGACGCATCGTGATCGGCAGCATTGCAGGGCCTGAACGCTCCCGCTCAATGACCCCAAAAGGCGCAGCCGCAAACTTAGCCAAGGGCGGTGCCGCGCCGGTGCTCACCTTGAGCGGGAAGCTGGCGGCATTGCTGAGCAAACGAGCGCTGCGGTCCTTCAGGCCTTGCGGCAACTCGAGTGTGAACTGCGCGTTCTCAGCCAAGGGCACCGGAAAGCGCACCTCATTCAACTCAGTTTGCTTGTCATCTGGAGATAGCTTGGGCGCCAAAGCCGCGCCTTGCTGCGGCTTGAGGCGAATCTTCAGCGCCTCCTCCCTCGGTACCGGCTCGCTGAACACCAAGCGCAAGGGCCGGATGGGCAAGCAAGGGGCATTGGCCCGCTCTCGTTCACAGCTGAACTCGGCCGTAAACGGTTGGCGCACTTGATACTCAAAACCTTGGGCCGCACGCTCGGCAGCACCCGCAGGCAACCACCGCAGTTGAACCTTGGCACCCGGGGGCAGCGGACGCTGACAGTGCAGCAACCAGGCCCGCTCCTGCCCTTTTCGCACCTGCTGAGACTTCAACACTGCTTCGCGCATCGGGCCATTGACCACCTGGACCGGCAGGCGCTCACCCAAGCCTTCAACCTCACACCAAGCCTGCCGCACCAGCGATGCGGCATCGACCACGCCATTCAGCCGCAGCAAGAAGTGTTGATCCTCCTCGATAGCGCTGCCCGGCCATGGCGAAGCATTGACCACGATGGCGGCGCCGGTCGAGAAGGCAAACTGCCGTGCGCCCGTGATGGCCGTTCCGATGGGCTGGAAGTCGTCCTTGAGCTGTACTTTGCATTTCAAGCCGGCCCCCAAGGGCTCCTGCAAATCGAAGCGCCATTCACGTTCGTTGTGCCAATAGCCCGTGCCAGCAGGCCTTGGCACACCCTCGCAGCTCAGGTCAGCCGGCGCAGGCAATTGCCCCTTGCCTGCAGGGACAACGGGCTCTGAAAACTTGAGCAGAATCTGCCGCACCTCGGCCACCGCGCCGCTTGGGCTGAGCACCAGGGTTGTCGCCTGCGCGCTCGGCATCGCGAGCAAGAGCCCCGCGCAGTGCCCGATACCCAGCAACCACCGGCTGAGCTGCGCGAGCCCCGGCAAGTAGTGACTTCGACTGCGCTTTTCTATGCTCATCTGCCCTCCCAGGCACTTTGTATGGCGTGTGCGAGGCAGAGTCTAAGGCGCAGTCGCGCCATCAAGCATGGGGAATCGCCACAAACCAAAACGGCCTGAGGCTGGCGCTCTCCGTCAATGCTGGGCAGTCCCGCATCACAAATTGCCCGGCATCCCCAGCGGCTGCCGCCCCAACATGGCGCTGAACAGGCTCGCCAGGACCAAGCGCTGTTCGGCATCCACCCGCTCATGGATCCAAACCTCCTCACGGAGTCTGCACTTCAGCAAAGCCGCAACAGGGCCTTGCTCATCCTTCACCTCCACACCCAGGTGCGCTCTAGGCATTGCCATCGTCGGCATGCGAGGGTCAATGGGTCGATCCAAAGGGGCATGTAAAGCGAGGACATGCCAAGCCTGGCCTGCAGGCCCGTTCAAAAGACCGACTTCAGGCTTGTTTCTCGAGGTCTGGTCAGGCTGCGTCAAGCTGAAGCTCCAAGCCCGCGGCTCTTGCCCACCTTCGATAGTGACCTGTCCATTGAAGGCATTGACATCATCGATCACTTCAGTGCGTATCCAGTTCAATACGCTGCCGAGGTCACCACCCAACTCAATCGTGGGTTTTTTCTCCTGATAGCGCAGCTCACTGGCGGCCGTCACCGAAGCCTTGAGACCGTCGGGGCCATGCTGCTCAAAACGCAGCGCCGAGCGCCCTTCGGCACGAACATTGCTCCCCGAGCGCGTCGTGGAGTTCTGCGTCACCCCCACTTTGTACTGCTCGGTCCAGAATTCACCGAAGCGCAGATCCCTGCTGGGCAACCACCCCTGCTGACGCTCCACCTTGAGGACAGGGGCCGCAGAGCTTTCGCCCTTAACGATTGGACTTGGATTGCATGAATTCGCCTTCGCAGAGCTCCCTACGCCCAAGGCCAGCAGCAGCAACACACCAACAGCTAACTGCGAAAGGACATCATTGAAGCGAGTACTCATAGCTATTCAAGCGAGGAGAAATGGAGGCATGAATGCCAACAACGCGGGCAGCGCCTGAGCGTTGACACCGGCGCCGATTCGAGCGCAAACAGGGGCAGAAACTCGGCGACCCAGCGGTCAATGGGCGGATCGGCACCCTAAAGACTCTCAGAGGCACAAAGCACCGCAAATCTAGGCCGTTATGAACATCACCCTAGATCAGCCACGCAGGCTGCAGGGTGAGAATTGAAAGCAGCCGTTCTTGCCGCCTCAATCTCCATGCTGCCTCTTGAACGCCGCCCGATGACGGCAACTCAATGCAGCTCAAGCGAGCTCGCCGCACAGAAAAAGAGAAGTGGAGTGCACCCCGCCCAGACTCGCCCCGGCATACAAGCCAAGCGGCCCCTACACTGTTGTCAAGACCAGAAAGCCGAAAGGCTCAGTTCATTGCTGAACTGAGCCTTCGATTCAATGGTCGGGACGGTGGGATTCGAACTCACGACCCCTTGCACCCCATGCAAGTGCGCTACCTGGCTGCGCTACGCCCCGACTGAGCCTGAAAGTATAACCTAGTTTTTGCTACTCAAGCAAGAAGAGCTTCTCGAATCGACATCAACTCGGTTCGAACTTGGTCGATGGTCAGCGTCTCGAGACGAAGAAGATCGACGCTGATAGGCTCCGAGCCCGTCAGAGGCTCGCGCCCAATGCCAACAAGCCCCTTGGATTCAACGGCTGCTTTCATTGCTGCAACAGATGCGCCGTCAGCATCGTTCTCATCCTGGAGACCCGCTTCTTCATGTAGCGCAGAGCTTTCGGAGCCCTCATCACGAGGCACATGGATGCCTCCATCCAGCAACTGATTGCGCGCGCCGCTGATGGTGAAGCCTTGGTCGTACAGCAAGCCTCGAATACGGCGAATCAACAGCACCTCATGGTGCTGGTAATAGCGACGATTGCCGCGTCGCTTCATGGGCTTGAGCTGGGTAAATTCCTGCTCCCAATAGCGCAAGACATAGGGCTTCACGCCGCACAAATCACTCACCTCACCGATGGTGAAGTAGCGTTTGGCAGGGATGGCGGGCAGCGCGATTTCCATTGAAATCAAGAGGTTCGGATGGGGAGGTCAGACTCTACTCGAAGTCTTCTTCGGCGCAAACATCGCCCTGCACCAAACTTTTCAGTTTGTGGCTGGCGTGAAAAGTCACCACGTCGCGGGCCTTGATCGGGATCGACTCGCCAGTGCGCGGATTGCGCCCCGGCCGCGAAGCCTTGCGTCGAATATTGAAGTTACCGTAACCCGACAGTTTGACGTCATCGCCACGCACCAAGGTGTCGTGAATGATGTCGAAAAACGCCTCGACCATGTCCTTGGACTCACGCTTGTTCAAACCAAGCTCATCAAACAAGAGCTCAGCCAAATCGGCTTTGGTCAGGGTTGGCGTTTCAATACTGGGCAGCAACACCACGGCACCTGGGGTCGGGCGTTTGCCCTCTTCTTCGTTGCTCATCACAACACCTCCTGTGGCCTGAGCCTCAAGCACGCAGGCGCGCACCCAAGCTTGCGGACAAGGCGGCCAGCACCTTGGCGATGGTTTGCTCGATGCGCTCATCGGTCAGCGTGGCTTCGTCGTCCAGCAACTCCAGACGAACCGCCATGCTGCGCTCCCCCTCTTTCAACTCGCCACCGGCCTGCGTCGGCTTGAAGACGTCGAAGAGGCGAGCCGAGCGGACCAGACCATCGTGCCCCGAAGCAATCGCCTGCATCAGCGCGTCATGGGTGACTTGCTCGCCAACGATCAGAGCCAAATCACGCAGCACCGATTGTTGACGTGGAATGGACTGGGCTACCGGCAACTGACGCGCCAGCACGGCGGGCAGATCCAGTTCGAACAAGACCGGTGCGCTGGGCAAGTCATAGCCTTGGCGCCACTTCGGGTGCAACTCGCCAATCACACCGATGTCTTGGCCATCAAGCTCCACGCGGGCGCTACGGCCCGGGTGCAGCGCCGGATGCGAGGCCGCCTTGAAGCTCAGCTGACGCGGTGCGAACAAGGCCTCAAGATCACCCTTGACGTCGAAGTAATCGACCAGGCGATCACGCTGACTCCATTGCTGCTGATCCGCCGGGCCAAAGGCCAAGCCAGCCAAGCGCATCGGCTGGGCCACGCCGGCAATGCTGCTGTCGCTCTCTTGCACCGAGGCGTCACGCAAGAAGACGCGACCGATCTCGAACAAGCGCACCCGCGAGGCCTTGCGACTGAGGTTGTAGCGCAGCGCTTGAATCAAGCTGCCAATCAGGCTGGAGCGCATCACCGCCAAAGGCGCGGCAATCGGGTTCAGCAACTGGATCGGGTTGGTATTGCCCGCCAGTTCGGCTTCCCAACGTGCTTCGACAAAGCTGAAGTTGATGGTCTCGAAATAGTCCCTGGCTGCCACGGCATGACGCAAGGCATGAATGGCGCGGCGCGACTCGGACGCCACCTTGGCCACCACCGGCGCCAAAGGCGGCGTATTGGGCAGGCTGGGGTAGCCCATCACGCGGATGATTTCTTCGATCAGGTCTTCTTCGATCTGAATGTCGAAGCGCCAGCTTGGCGGCGTCACCGTCAGCACGCCGGGGGCTTCAGTGAATTGCAAGCCCAAGCGGCTGAACACGCGAGCGCAGTCTTCTTGCGTCACCGTCATGCCAATGATCTTGGCGGCGCGGGCCACGCGCAGCGCCACCGGCTTACGCTCAGGCAACTGAGTGATCTGGTCGTCCATCGGGCCGGCTTCGCCACCGCAGACCTCCAAGATCAGCTGCGTGATGCGCTCGATGTGTTCGACCGTGCCGACGGCATCGACGCCGCGCTCAAAGCGATGACCGGCATCGGTCGAGAAATTGAAGCGGCGCGAGCGGCCGGCCACGGCCTTGGGCCACCAGAAGGCGGCTTCAACATAGACGTTCTTGGTGTCGTCCGACACGGCGGTCGAATCTCCGCCCATGATGCCGGCCAGCGACTCAGGCGCCGAAGCATCGGCCACCACACCCACGGTCTCGTCCAACTCGACCGTATTGCCGTTCAGCAGCTTCAGCGTTTCGCCCTTCTTCGCCCAACGGATCACCAATTCACGGTCGATCTTGTCGAGGTCGAAGATATGAGACGGGCGACCCAGCTCGAACATCACATAGTTGGAAATGTCGACCAGCGGAGCCACCGAGCGCTGACCACAGCGGGCCAAGCGATCGACCATCCAAGCGGGAGTCTTGGCCTGGGTGTTGACGCCGCGCACCACGCGACCCGAGAAGCGGCCACACAGGTCTGCGGCTTCAATGCGCACCGGCAGCTTGGCGTCGTGCTTGGGTGCCACCGGCGTGATGGTGGGCGCCAGCAAAGGCGCGCCGGTCAGTGCGGAGACTTCACGCGCGATGCCGTAAACGCTCAGGCAATGGGCCAGGTTGGGCGTCAGTTTGAGGGTAAACAGCTGATCATCCAGATTCAGATGTTCGCGAATGCTTTGGCCCACGGCAGCGTCTGCCGCCAGTTCCAACAGGCCGCCGTGCTCTTCGCTGAGCTTGAGCTCGCGCGCCGAGCACAGCATGCCGAAGCTCTCCACGCCGCGCAGCTTGCCCACGCCGATCTTGAAAGGCTTGCCGTCTTCGCCGGGCGGCAATTCGGCGCCCACGGTCGCCAGCGGCACCTTGATGCCGGCACGCGCATTCGGCGCGCCGCAGACGATTTGCAGCGGCTCGCCATTGTTGAAAGCCGCGCCCGCATTGACCTTGCAGATGCGCAGCTTGTCGGCGTTAGGGTGTTGCTCGGCTTCGAGGATTTCCGCGACGACGATGCCATGGAAAGGCGGCGCCACCGGGCGCAGTTCTTCGACCTCCAGGCCCGACATGGTCAACAGCTCGGCCAGCTCTTGCGTATTCAGCGAGGGATTGCAAAAGCTCCGCAGCCAGGATTCAGGGAATTGCATGGTGTGACTCTTCTTCTCTTAGGCGTGTTCTTGAGGATGGATCTCGAGGCTTACTTGAACTGACTCAAGAAGCGCAGATCGCCGTCAAAGAACAGGCGCAGATCGTTGACGCCATAGCGCAGCATGGCCAGGCGGTCGATGCCGGAGCCAAAGGCAAAACCGATGTAGCGCTCAGGGTCCAGACCCATATTGCGGATCACCTGCGGATGCACCTGGCCGGAGCCGGAGACCTCCAACCAACGGCCTTTCAGCGGGCCGGACCCGAACATGATGTCGATCTCGGCACTGGGCTCGGTGAAGGGGAAGTAGCTGGGGCGGAAACGCAGCTCCAGCTGATCGGTTTCGAAGAAGCTGGTGATGAAGTTCAGATAGACCGACTTCAAATCCTTGAAGCTGATGTTCTCGCCCACCCACAGGCCTTCGACCTGATGGAACATCGGCGAGTGAGTGGCATCGCTGTCCACACGGTAAGTGCGGCCCGGCGCAATGACGCGGATCTCAGGCATGGGCTGACCGGCGTCGATCAAGGACTTGTGCTTTTTGACATGCTGGACCGCATAGCGGATTTGCATCGGGCTGGTGTGGGTGCGCAAGACATGACCCCCTTCCACATAGAAGGTGTCGTGCATGGAGCGCGCCGGATGGTCTTCCGGCGTATTCAAGGCCGTGAAGTTGAACCAGTCGTTTTCGATTTCGGGGCCGTCGGCCACATCGAAACCCATGGAGCCGAAGATGCCTTCGATGCGCTCCATCGCACGGGTGATCGGGTGCAGCCCCCCGGTGCCACGCTGGCGGCCGGGTAGGCTGACGTCCAAGGCCTCGGCCTTGAGTTGCAATTCAAGTTCCGCGTCGGCCAGGGCCTGACGACGGGCGGTCAGTGCGGCTTCGATGCCGGACTTCAGCACATTGATCTCGGCGCCCCGGGCTTTCTTTTCCTCGACCGGCAAGGCGGCCAGGCTCTTCAACAATTCGGTCACGCGACCGGACTTACCCAGAAAACGCGCCTTGGCATTTTCCAGGTCGGCGGGCGTGGAGGCGGCGGCGAATTCGCCTTGGGCCGTTTGCAGCAGTTGATCGAGCTCGTTCATCGCGGTGCCGTTTTCATCAAGCGGGTCTTGAATGCAGGAAATGGGGGAAGGCAAAAAAAAAGGCCGAGCGCTGCGCACGGCCTTGAAGTTGCTGACCCCGGATCAGGCAAAGCCGATCCAGGGCTGCCGTGAGCCACTTGCGTGGCTCGCGGGCATTAAGCGAGAGCGGCCTTGACCTTGGCGAAGATGCTGGCAAAACCAGCAGGATCGTGAACAGCCAGATCAGCCAGGACCTTGCGGTCGATGTCGATCTCAGCCTTCTTCAGGCCAGCCACAAACTTGCTGTAGGTCAGACCCAGGCCACGGCTTGCTGCGTTGATACGAGCAATCCACAGGGCACGGAAGACACGCTTCTTGGCACGACGGTCACGGTAGGCGTATTGGCCTGCCTTCATCACTGCCTGCTTGGCAATGCGGAAGACATTCTTACGACGACCACGGAAGCCCTTGGCTAGTGCCAGAACCTTTTTGTGACGAGCACGTGCGGTAACACCACGTTTAACGCGAGGCATAGTATTTCTCCTTCAGAAGTCGATCAGAGGCCTGCGCCGGGCAACATTTGAGCCATGTGGCCCATGTTGGTCTCGTGCACAGCGGCGGCACCACGCAGGTGGCGCTTATTCTTGGTGGACTTCTTCGTGAGGATGTGGCGCTTGAACGCCTGTCCGCGCTTGACCGTACCACCCGGACGAACGCGGAAGCGCTTCTTGGCGCTGCTCTTGGTCTTCATTTTGGGCATGTTATTGCTCCTTTTAAGTACGTCCCAGGGGCGATTGCGGGCCTCGCAATACTTTGACCAGCCTCTGGAGACTAATAAGCCTGCCGACGACCAAATCGGCAGGCCAGAACTTGTGCAAACGCCCTCTTCAGGCCGTTCGCCGGGCCGCCCCAAGGACGGCCTCGTTGCAATTGAAAACGGGCCAAAGCCCGCTTTCAATTGCGCCCCCTCGGGGGGCGGGCCCACATCAAAGCGGGCCGGAGGCACAAGGTGTTAACGCTTCTTCGGCGCCAGCACCATGATCATTTGCCGGCCTTCCAGCTTGGGCATGTTTTCCACCACGGCCACATCGGACAACTCGTCGCGGATACGCTCCAGCAAACGCATACCGATGTCTTGGTGGGTAATTTCACGGCCGCGATAACGCAGCGTGACCTTACCCTTATCACCGTCTTCAGCGATGAAGCGACGCAGATTGCGCATCTTGATCTGGTAGTCGCCTTCGTCCGTACCCGGGCGGAACTTGACTTCCTTGATCTCGATGACCTTCTGCTTGGACTTGGCCTCGGCTGCGCGCTTTTGCTCGATGTATTTGAACTTGCCGTAGTCCATCAAACGGCACACCGGTGGTGTCGCCGTGGCGGAGATTTCGACAACGTCCACATCCAACTCACCCGCCATGCGGAGTGCTTCGTGGATGCTCACAATACCGAGCGGCTCATTTTCCGGTCCGTTCAAACGGACTTCGGGAGCCATGATTTCGCGGTTCAGCCGGTGCTTGCGCTCCGGGATCGCTCGACGATCAGCAAAAGTAGCGATGGTGCATACCTTTCAACGAGCCCCAAGGCGAGAGGCCCAAACAAAGCAAAAGCGCGCCTGAATGGCAGGGATCAGACCTTGTCGGCAATGTCTTTGGAGAGCTTCGCAATGAAGTCTTCCAGAGGCATCACACCCAGATCCTGGTTGCCACGGGCGCGCACCGCAACGGCTCCATTTGCCTTCTCCTTGTCGCCAACGACGAGGATGAACGGAACCTTTTGCAAAGAATGCTCTCGGATTTTATACGTGATCTTCTCGTTGCGCAAATCAGCCTGGACTCTAAGCCCTTGTTTTTGCAGAACTTTCACGATTTCCGCGACGTAATCGGCTTGCGCGTCGGTGATATTGGCCACCATCACCTGGGTCGGCGCCAGCCAAACCGGCAGCGCGCCGGCGTGCTGTTCGATCAAGATGCCGATGAAACGCTCCAGGCTGCCAACGATGGCGCGGTGCAACATCACGGGGGTCTTGCGCTGCCCATCTTCATCGACAAACTCGGCGCCCAAGCGGCCCGGCATCGAGAAGTCCACCTGCATGGTGCCGCACTGCCACTGGCGGCCCAGCGCATCTTTCAGCGTGTATTCGATCTTGG
>NZ_JBMLSK010000219.1:0-56260 GCF_049240545.1 Roseateles sp.
GGCTGCGCTCGGCCAGCTTGCGCACCTCGGCCGCCACCACGGCAAAGCCCTTGCCATGCTCACCGGCCCGCGCGGCTTCAATCGCGGCGTTCAAGGCCAGCAAATTGGTCTGGTAGGCAATGTCGTCGATGATGGAGATCTTCTTGGCGATTTGCTTCATCGCGTCGACCGTCATGCCGACCGCCTGGCCGCCATCCATTGCTTCCTTGGCCGCCTGGGTGGCCATGCCATCGGTGAGGTTGGCGCTGTCTGCGTTCTGTTTCACCGAGGATGCCATCTCCTGCAAGGACGCCGTGGTCTGCTCCACGCTGGCGGCCTGCTGTGAGGCGGAGTGTGAGAGTGATTGCGAGGTCTGCGACACCTGATCCGAGGCGCCCGACAGCTGGTCTGCAGCGGTGCGAACTTCGCGGATGGTGCCGCTGACGGTCTCTACCAGCGAGTTGAACTTCTCGCCCAGCATCTTGAAGAAGGGCTCCTTGCCTTCCAGCGGCACGCGCTGCCCAAAGTCCCCTTGCGTGGCGCCGTCCACCATGCCGCCAATCTCGTTTTCAACCGCAACCTCGATGGTGCGGTCTTTCCACTCCACCACGGTGCCCAAGCGCACGCCTTGTGCGTCGTTGATCGGGTTGGCCGTCAGCGCAAAGGTCAGGCCGCTGACCTTGATCTCGGTCTTGTACTCGCCCTTCAGGCCGGCCAGCAGATTGCGCTGATGGGCGGGGTTACGGTGGAACTGGTCGAAGTTGGAACCCACAATCGCCCGTGCATTGAACTGCGGCAGCACCTTGCGCAGCTCGGCTTCGTTGCGCTGCATCATCTGCGCTGCCGAGGCGTTGTTGTAGATGATGTTGCCGTCGGGGTCGGCAATCATCACATTGGTGGAGCAGATGTCCAGCGCCTGTTTGACGCGGGAGTTTTCGGCCGCCAATTCGGCCTCGCGTTCCAGCGCGGCCAGTTCGGCCGTCATGTCTTTCCACTCGACCACCGTGCCCAGGCGCTTGCCGTCGGCAATGACCGGGTTGACGATCAAGTCGAAACGCCGGCCGCCAATGTTCAAGCGGGTTTTGTGCGGGCTGGTCAGTCGGTCCAGCATGCCGCGCTGGTGCGCAGGGTTCTTGTGGAAGGTGTCGATATTGGTGCCCATCAAGGTGGCCGCGTTGAAGCGTGGCAAGTCCTTGCGGATATCGGATTCCGCCGCGGCCAACATGGCACGCAGCGAGGCGTTGCCGTAGATGATGTTGTAGCCCGGGTCGGCCACCATCATATTGGTGGCGGCCACGTCCAAGGCCTGCCGAATCCGCTCGGCATCATCGGCGCGCTTTTTGGTGTCGGCGAACTCAAAGCCCAAACGAGTCTGAACGCGCTTGAGCGCCAGCATCATGCCGGCCAGCTCGTCGCGGCCTTGCGCCTCAACGATGCCGTCGAAGCGGCCTTGCCCAAATTGCTCGAACTGCAGGCCCGCTTGCTGCAGGGTCCGACTCAAGCGACCGGCACTGGCGCGCAAGCTCCACAGCGCCACGAGGCTGAGCACCAGACAAGCGGCAGCCAAGGGCCAGTTGGCCTGTGGCACGGCGTAGCCAAGCCCGGCCGCGCCAAAGGCCAAGCCCAGACTGCCCAACATCATTTTGGTATTCAAACCCAGGCTGCTCAGGCCTTGCTGCAAGCTGTCCAAGGCGCCGGTTCGAACGCCTCGACCCTCGCGTATCACCCAGCCCTGGGCCTTGCCTTCCTTGAACAGGCGATACAGCCCATCCGCCGCCGCGATCTGGTCGCGCGAGGGGCGGGTGCGCACCGACATATAGCCCAACACCGCCTCGCCTTCTTTGACCGGCGTGGCATTGGCCACCACCCAGTAGAAGTCGCCGTTCTTGCAGCGGTTTTTGACCAAGCCGGTCCAAGGCCGCCCAGCTTTCAAGGTGTCCCACATGTCTTGAAAAGCTTCTTCCGGCATGTCCGGGTGGCGCACCAAGTTGTGAGGCTGGCCGATCAACTCGGCTTCCACAAAGCCGCTGGCCTCGATGAAGTCCTCATTGATGTAGGTGATGCGGCCCTTCAGGTCGGTGCGTGACACGATGGTCATGCCCTCTCGCAAGATGTACTCCTGCTGGGTGACGGGGAGATTGCTTCGCATGGGCAGCCTTTCTTTGTTATTGCTTTAGGAATCAGGGACCTGGGATTTGGACCAAGGCCTCATCGACCTCGATGGCGCGCGGCGCCCGCGCCCTTGTCATCGGCGAGGCGGAAAAAGGCCATCTGCTCTTGCAACTGCGTTGCCTGCGCGGACAGTTCTTCTGCCGTGGCGGACAACTCTTCCGAGGCGGAGGCCGTCTGCTGCGTGGCCGTGGACAAGTGGTTCATGGCGCTGGTGATTTGCGCCACGCCTTCCGATTGCTCGCCAGACGCCGCCGAGATCTCTTGCACCAACTCGCTGGTCTTTTGAATCGAGGGCACCATATTGCTCAACAGGGCGCCAGCTTTCTCTGCCAGTTGGACGCTATTGCCGGCCAAGTTGCCAATCTCTTGCGCGGCCACTTGGCTGCGCTCGGCCAGTTTACGAACCTCGGCGGCCACCACCGCGAAGCCTTTGCCATGCTCACCGGCGCGGGCCGCCTCGATGGCCGCGTTCAAGGCCAACAGATTGGTCTGGTAGGCGATGTCATCAATGATGGAAATCTTGGTGGCGATCTGCTTCATCGCGTCCACCGTCATGCCGACGGCTTGGCCGCCGTCCATCGCTTCGCGAGCCGCCTTGGTGGCCATGCCGTCGGTGATGTTGGCGCTGTCGGCGTTTTGCTTCACCGAAGAAGCCATCTCCTGCAGCGAGGCGGTGGTCTCTTCGACGCTGGCCGCTTGTTGCGAGGCCGAGTGCGACAGGGATTGCGAGGTCTGCGACACCTGGTCCGAGGCACCCGAGAGCTGATCGGCCGCGGTGCGCACTTCGCGGATGGTGCCGCTGATGGTGTCAATCAGGCCATTGAACTTCTCGCCGACCTGGCGGAAGAAGCCCTGTTTGCCTTCCAGCCCAATGCGCTGGCTGAGGTCGCCGCCGGTGGCCGCGCTGGTCAGGGCGTCAAACTCTTTTTCGGCCGCCAGTTGCTCGGTACGGTCCTGCCACTGGCCGACGGTGCCGATGTTCCGTCCGTTCGAGTCACGAATTGGGGTGGTGGTGACGTCATAGGTCCGGCCACCCAGCACCATGGTGGTGTGGGCCGTGTCGCTGAGGTTCTTCAGTCTCTCGATGGCGGCGGCCGAGTCGCGGTAGAACATACCGATGGAGCCGCCCAGCACCTTGTTGACATCAAAGCCCGGAAGCTCGCTGCGGAAGGCCGCTTCATCGCGGCGCAGTACCGCCATCAAGGCATCGTTGACATAGACGATGCTGCCATCGTCCGCCGAGATTCGAACCGGCATGGCTGCCACATCCAAAGCCTGCTTGATTCGTGCATTGGCGGCGGCGAGTGCTTGTTCGCGGTCACGCGCGGCCAACTCGGCCGTTTGGTCGCGCCATTCCACGACGGTGCCGAGTCGCGTGCCCTTGTCGTCATTGATCGGGTTCGCGATCAAGCTGAACGACAGTTCGCCCACCTTGATGCGTGTGCTGTATTCGCCCTTCAGCCCACCGAGCAGGTTTCTTTGGTGCGAAGGATTCTTGTGGAAGCTGTCGATATTGGCGCCCATCAGCTTGCTGGCGTCGAAACTGGGCAGGGCCTTGCGCAACTCAGCTTCATTGCCGGCCAGCATGCTGCTGACGGAACGGTTCATATAGATGATCAAACCGTCGGTGTCGGCGATCATCACATTGGTCGAGCAGGCATCGAGCGCCTGTTTGACGCGGGCGCTATCGGCCGCAATGCGGCTGTCGCGCTCATTGCGCTCGCGCAGATTGGCCTGCATCTGCGACAAACCGTTCAGTAATTGCGCCGTCTCGTCCTTGCCATTGGCCCGAATCTCGTTGTCGAGGCGCCCATTGCCAATGGCGTCAAAGAACTGCAGCGCCTTTGCCAGCGGCGCCGTCACGCTGCGGGTCAAGACCCAGGCCATCACCACCACCAGCAAGACCGCCACGGCCGCCGTGCCCATCATCCAAGTCCGCGCCGCGACATAGTCCGCCGAGGCGGCGCTGACATCGGCCTTGGCGTCTTCGACCTGCAGCTTGATGGCCTTGTCTATCGTGGTCTGCAGTGTTTTTGCGGCCGGGCTGGCTTGGCTGAGTAGAAATTTTGCGGCCTCTTCATCCTTGTTGTTGGTGGCAAGCGCCATCACTTGGTCATTCAGCTCACGGGAGGTCTTTGCTTGCTTGCGAGCCACATCAAGGGTCTGTTTGTCCTCTTCACGGCTGGTGTTCAGACCGACCGAGTCCAAGGCGGCATCGAAAGCCTTGCGTGCCTCGAGGATCTTGTTCCGTTCGCCCTCGATCGCGTCCGCCGCATTGATGAGGATCATGCTGCGCACCACGCGTTGCTCCACATGGGCTTGCTCAGACATATTGTTGAGATCCACGATGCGGTTGAAGTTTTCTTCCACCACATGCTCCAGCGCATGATTCACCGTGGCCAGATCCTTCAGCGCCAAGGCGACAACGCCCAAGAGCATCACCAGCAAGAGCGCGAAGCCCAGACCCAGGCGTTGACCAATCTTCAGATTGACGAGAGACATTGCGACACCTTGTTTGATTTCTGGCGGACTAAGGCTCGGTCCGCCGTGGTGGCTTAGCGGCTACGTGTTCTTCTTCCGCCCTGTGACGAGCCGGCGACACCATCGTCCGCCAGCTTGAAGAAGGCCATTTGTTCCTGCAGTTGGGAGGCTTGAGCCGACAGTTCCTCTGCGGTCGCCGAGAGTTGCTCGGAGGCCGAAGCGGTTTGCTGCGTGGCGGTGGACAGATGGTTCATCGCGCCGTTGATCTGCGCCACGCCTTGCGACTGCTCGCCCGAGGCGGCCGAGATTTCCTGCACCAACTCAGAGGTCTTTTGAATCGAGGGCACCATATTGCTGAGCAGGGCGCCGGCCTTCTCGGCCAGTTGCACGCTATTGCTGGCCAGGTTGCCAATCTCTTGTGCGGCGACCTGGCTGCGCTCGGCCAGCTTGCGCACCTCGGCGGCGACCACCGCAAAGCCCTTGCCATGCTCACCGGCGCGCGCCGCTTCGATGGCCGCGTTCAGGGCCAGCAAATTGGTCTGGTAGGCGATGTCGTCAATGATGGAGATCTTGGTGGCGATCTGCTTCATCGCGTCCACCGTCATGCCAACCGCTTGGCCACCATCCATCGCCTCTTTGGCTGCCTTGGTGGCCATGCCATCGGTGACGTTGGCGCTGTCGGCGTTTTGCTTGACGGAGGACGCCATCTCTTGCAGTGAGGCGGTGGTTTCTTCTACGCTGGCGGCCTGTTGCGAAGCGGAGTGAGACAGACTCTGTGAGGTCTGCGAAACCTGGTCGGACGCGCCACTGAGTTGGTCGGCCGCCACGCGCACCTCGCGGATGGTGCCGCTGACGGTGTCCACCAGCAAGTTGAACTTCTCGCCCAGCATCTTGAAGAAAGCGGCCTTGCCTTCAAGTCCGACGCGTTGCGAGAAGTCGCCTTGCGTGGCGTTGTCGACCATGCTGCCGATTTCGTTCTCGACCGCTACTTCCAGCGTGCGGTCGTTCCATTCAACCACCGTGCCCAGGCGCTGGCCTTGGCTGTCGTTGATCGGGTTGGCAATCAAGGAGAAGGTCAGGCTGGCGACTTTGATTTCGGTCTTGTACTCGCCCTTCAGACTGCCCAGCAGATTGCGCTGATGCGAGGGGTTACGGTGGAATTGGTCGAAATTGCTGCCGACGATGGCGCGCGCATTGAATTGCGGCAAGATCTTGCGCAGCTCGGCCTCGTTGCGCTGCATCATCTGCGCGACCGAGCTGTTGTTGTAGATGATGTTGCCGTCGGGGTCGGCGATCATCACATTGGTGGAGCAGATGTCCAGCGCTTGCTTGACGCGCGCGTTCTCGGCCGCCAGAGCCAGCTCGCGCGCGCGCGCGGCCAGCTCCTGCGTCATGTCGCGCCACTCGACCACGGTGCCCAAGCGCTTGCCATTGGCATCGGTGATGGGGTTGGCGATCAGGCCAAAGTCCAGGCTGGAGACCTTGATCTGGGTCTTGTACTCGGTCTGCAGCTTGGCCAGCATGCCGCGCTGATGCGCCGGGTTTTTGTGGAAGACATCGATATTGGCACCGATCAGCTGCCGGGCATTGAAGTTAGGCAGCGCCTTCTTCAGTTCGGCCTCATTGCCCTGCATCATCCGTGTGACCGAGCGGTTCACGTAGATGATGTTGAGCTCGGCGTCGGCAATCATCACATTGGTCGAGCAGACGTCGAGTGCCTGCTTGATGCGGCCGGTCTCGGCCAAGGCGATCGTGTCGCGCTCATTGCGTTCACGGAGCTGCTCTTGCATGCGGGCCAGCGAGGCGAGCAAGCGTCCGGGCTCGTCGCGACCCTCCGCGGGGATGTGATTGTCCAATTGACCTTGTCCCACCGCATCTGAGGTCTGGATGGCCAAGGCAAGCGGGCGGGTGATGCCGCGAGTCACGAGCCAAGCCGCGCCAATCCCCAAGCAGACCGCCACAGCCGCCAAGAGCCCCAAGGTCGTCAGGCTGGTGTTGTAGGCCTTTGCGGCCTTCTCAATCTCAGACTCTGCACGCCTGTCTTGGATTTGAACATAGGCGTCGATAGCCTCTTGCCATGAGTAAGCGGCGGGGCTGGCTTGGTCCAGCAGGAGCTTGGTGGCCTCGGCGTCTTTGTTGAGCGCAGCCAGTTCCATGACTCGATTGGCCAATGGGCGAGCCAAGGCGGCCTTTTCTGCCACCTGGTCCAAGGCCTTCCGGCCATCTGCGTTGATAGGCAGTTTTTCTAAAGCATCGCGTGACTGTTCGTAGGTCTTTCGCGCGGCGAGGATCTTTGCGCCTTCGCGTTCAATAGCAGAGACATCCTCCAGAAGAATTTGGCTGCGGAGGACGCGTTGCACGATGTGCACCGACTCTGACAAGCGATTCATCAGCGTGGTCTTTTTGTGCACATCGTGCACCATGTGTTCCAAGGTCTGATTGGCTTGCTTGATCTCGTAAAGCCCGAAGCCCACGCAGGCCAGCAGCAGCGACAACAACAACGCAAACGCCAAACCAAGCCGTTGCCCAATATTCAAATTGCTGAAGCTCATGTGTTGCTCACTTTGCTACGTTGTTGAGACCTTGAGTCGATTCGGGGTTTGTGGCTCTAGCGCGTCCCGGTTCAGCGCTGCTTGGCGCCGGACCGTCGGCTCTGGGCGCTTGCCGCCGTCTGGTCTTCGGCCAGCTTGAAAAAAGCCATCTGCTCTTGCAACTGAGCGGCTTGCGCCGAGAGTTCTTCGGCCGTGGCCGACAACTGCTCCGAGGCCGAGGCGGTCTGCTGCGTCGCGGTGGACAAATGATTCATCGCGCCGTTGATCTGCGCCACGCCATGCGACTGCTCGCCCGAAGCGGCTGCAATCTCTTGGACCAACTCCGAGGTTTTCTGGATAGACGGCACCATATTGCTCAAGAGCTTGCCGGCTTTCTCGGCCAAGCTCACGCTATTGCTGGCCAAGGTGCCAATCTCTTGCGCTGCCACTTGGCTGCGCTCGGCCAGTTTGCGCACCTCGGCCGCCACCACGGCAAAGCCTTTGCCATGCTCGCCCGCGCGCGCTGCCTCAATGGCTGCATTGAGGGCCAGCAGATTGGTTTGGTAAGCGATGTCGTCAATGATGGAAATCTTGGTGGCGATCTGTTTCATCGCGTCGACCGTTTGCCCGACGGCTTGCCCGCCGTCCATGGCTTCCTTGGCCGCCTTGGTGGCCATGCCATCGGTGACGTTGGCGCTGTCGGAGTTTTGTTTCACCGAGGCTGCCATTTCTTGCAGCGAAGCGGTGGTCTCTTCCACACTGGCGGCCTGCTGAGAAGCGGAGTGCGAGAGCGACTGTGAGGTCTGCGAGACCTGGTCGGAGGCGCCGCTCAACTGGTCGGCCGCCACGCGCACCTCGCGGATGGTGCCGCTGACGGTGTCCACCAGGGAGTTGAACTTCTCACCCAGCATCTTGAAGAACTCGGCCTTGCCTTCGAGCCCGATGCGGCGGGTGAAGTCGCCTTGGTTGGCGCCGTCCACCATGGCGCTGACTTCGGCCTCGGCGGCCAGTTCGGCGGTGCGGTCACGCCACTCGACCACGGTGCCCAGGCGTTGGCCGTCGGTGTCCAAGATGGGGCTGGCAATCAAGCGGAAGCTGGCCGCCGCGACCTTGATCTCGGCCACATGCTCGCTCGTCAAGCGGTCGATCAGGCCGCGCTGGTGCGCCGGATTCTTGTGGAAGCGATCGAAGTTCATGCCGATCAAACGGTTCGAATCGAACTGCGGCAACTGCTTGCGAATCTCGCCCTCATTGCCACGCAGCATCAAGGTCAGCGACTTGTTCATGAAGACGATGACACCCTCGGCGTCGGCAATCATCACATTGCTGCTGGTGGCGTCCAGCGCTTGCTGCACGCGGCGGCCTTCGCGGCCCAGTTGTTGCTCGCGGGCCAGTGCGGCCAACTCCTCGGTGCGATCGCTCCATTCAACAATGGTGCCGGTGCGCTGACCTTGCTCATTGCGCACATGGTTGATGATCAGGTCAAAGGTGCGCGCACCCAGTTTCAGTCGGGCGTTATGGGTGCTCTGCAAGCGGTCCAGCATGCCGCGCTGGTGGCTGGGGTTTTTGTGGAAGTCGTCAATGCTGCTGCCGACCACGCGAGCCGCTTCAAAGCGCGGCAAGTCCTTGCGGATCTCGCTCTCGTTTTTTTGCAGCATGTTCAGCAAGGCCTTGTTGCCGTAGATGATGCGGTAGTCGGCATCGGCCAGCATGATGTTGGTGCCCGAGGTGTCCAGCGCTTCTTTGACGCGGCCGTTTTCGGCGCTGATCTTGGCGTCGCGCTCGATGCGATCGCGCAGATTGCTTTGCATCTGGCCGAAGCTTTTCAACAGGCTGCCGACCTCGTCTTTCGCCGCGTCTTGGGTGTTGCAGTTCAGATCGCCTGCAGCCACTGCCTCGGCTGCTGCGAGTGCGCGCTGCAGCGGCTGGGTCACCGATCGAACGATGGCCAGGCCAAACATAAGCGCGAGTGCCGCCAGCCCACCGAGCGCGCTGGCGCCCAGATTGCGTTGCCAGCGCAGCTTGTCAATTCGTTCATGCAAGAGCCGTTGCAAATTGTCGGTTGCAGCGGCGAACAGGGCGTATTGCGCTTCGGTGGCGGTCGTGCCTTGTGCGAAGACCTCGGCCGCGCTCATGGTGGGCTTGCCACTGACCACCTGCTGGTCTGCCAGCTTGAGAAAACTGTCGGCGGCCTTCTGGGCCTCTTGTGCGCGCATATTCAGCGCTTGCGCCAGTTGCGTGTCGCTCTGCAAGGCCTTGTTCATTTGGCGCTGACTGCGCTGGCGCCAGAAGTCTGACTTTTCGCGCATATCGTGCAAGGAGGCCAAATCAGCGGCGCTGGCTTCCTTGCCCGCGCTCATCTGCCGCACCAGACCTGCGCTCTTGCCGCGCACCAGGGCAATAGCTTCGGTCAGTTGCGGTACGTATTCGGCCACGGCCGTGACCAAGTAGTAGGTTGATTCCTCGGGGTCAAGAGACAGGCCCGAGGCATCCGCAATGTTCTCGATCAGCAGCAGCACTTCGCCCACCAAGTCGCTGTGGGCGCTGAAGCTCTTGGCGCCGTCCAGGCTCTTGCTGTTGACCTGCTCATGCAGCTTCAAGGTGGCCGCCTGTATGGCGCTCGCGCGCGCCACGGCCGGCTTGTAGCGTGGATTGTCCTGAGGCATCGCCTGCTGCAGCGCCTTGAACTGCGCCGCCAACTCGGCTTCGCTGCCGCTGAGCTTGGCCTGCGCTTGCGCATCACCGCTCAGCGCCAGGCTCGACAAGCCACGGTGCGTCTGCAGCAGGCGCATGATCTGAATCGTCGGCCGCAAGGGCGTGATGCCTTCGTCCTCGGCCACGGTGGCGTCGACCTGTTGCCCCATATTGTTCAAGACCATGGACAACGGAATCCCGCAGGCCAACAGGGCGAGAAGGGCCAGCAGCACGAATCGCTGCCAGAGCTGCAGTTTGCGTAGGATCTGAATCATGGTTGCTCCGCTGAGTTTCTAGCTCTTGTTTTGATTGGGCTGCACGTACGGCGTCAGCGCTGGCTGTTCGACAAGTCCTGGGCGCGAGCAGACTGGCCGCCAGCACGCCCGAGATGCCGGGCGCGGTGGCCGTCTTGAATCGCGGCGGCAAACAGCCCCGACACATCCAGCAGCAGGGCAACCTCGCCCGAACCCAAGATGGTGGAACCGGCCAGCGCCTTCAAGTGTTGAAAGATGCTGGAGAGCGGTTTGATGACGGTTTGGTGCTCGCCCATCAAACGGTCCACGATCAGGCCCACGCGTGTGGGACCGTCGCGCACCACCACCACGCTGCGGCGGCGGCTTTCGTCAGGCTTCACGCCGTAAAAGCGCGCCAAATCCAGCCAGGGCAAGACCTCACCGCGCAGATTGAAGGTGCCGCTGATGCGGGCCTCTTCTTGACTGCTGCATTCCCCCGGCACGTCGATGCACTCGGCCACGGCGGCCAGGGGCAGCACATAGTTAACCCCACCCACCATGGTCAGGAAGCCGTCGATCATCGCCAGCGTCAAGGGCAGCCGAATCTGGGTGAGCGTGCCATGGCCGGCCTGGCTGCTCAGGCTGATGGTGCCGCGCAAGGCCTCGATGCTGCGCTTCACCACATCCATGCCCACGCCCCGGCCGGACAGGTCGGTGACTTGCTCGGCGGTGGAGAAGCCCGGCTGGAAGATCAGTTGCCAGACCTCATGGTCAGACAAGACCTGACCCTCGGGGATCAGCTCGCGCTCCACCGCCTTGCGAAGAATGCGCTCGCGGGCCAGGCCGCGACCGTCATCGCTGACCTCAATCACCACCGCCCCGGCCTCGTGATAGGCGTTGAGGGCCAAACGGCCCGCCGCTGACTTGCCGGTGGCCAGCCGTTCTTCAAAGGTCTCCAGCCCATGGTCCATGCTGTTGCGAACCAAGTGCATCAAGGGGTCGCCGATGGCGTCGACCATGGACTTGTCCATTTCGGTATCGCCGCCGGTGACGATCAGTTCCACTTCTTTGCCCAACTGTTTGGAGACATCGCGCACCACGCGCTGGAAGCGGGCAAAGGTTTCGCCGATCGGCACCATGCGCAGGGCCAAGGTGCCGTCGCGGGTTTCTTGCACCAGATCCATCACGCGCTGGGTGGCCTCCAGCAAGACCTCGGCGCCTTCCTGATGCGCAATCATTTGCGCGCCCGAGCCGGCAATCACCAATTCGCCAATCAGGTCGATCAGTTTGTCGAGCTTGTCGGCCCGCACGCGCACAAAGCGGGTCTCGTCGCCGGCGCGGCGGTCGCGCCCGCCTTCGCGGCGCTCGCCTACGCCGCTGCGGCGGTCGCTGCCTCGTTTGGCTTCACCAGCAGCTGGCGCGCTGCGGCGCTCGATGTGCGGCACCATCGGCGGCGCTTCACCTGCCGGGGCGGCGGCGATCTCCAGGCGCACCTCGAAAGGGATGCCCATTTCGCGCCAGGTATTGAGCAGCGTGACGCGGGCGGCGGCGTCTTCTCCGCAGCGCCGGCTGGCCAAGTCTTCGAACTGGGCTGGGCTGGCGCCCGGCGGCAGGATGACGACATCGCTGTCATCCACCGCAAACTCAAACACCTGCTCGATCTGTTGCTGCGTGGCTGTGCTTTGGAAACGCAACTCGAAGCCGAGATAGCAGGCTTCGGCGTCCAGCGACTCGAGCGCAGGCACGGCCTCGCATTGGGTGCGAATGTCTGTTACTTCGCCCAGCTTGCCCAAGTAGCGAATAAAGGACAGCGGGTCCAGGCCGTTGCGCAAGCTGTCTTGCAGGAAGCGCAAGGACAGATGCCAGTAAAGCTCGGTTGCTTCGGTGGCTTCGGGTTCGGGTGCCGCGGCGATGGCGGCCGGCGGCGCAGCAGCGGGTGCAGTCTGCCCCAGCAGCGCCCGCAAGCGGGCGGCCAAAGCGGCGCTGCTGGCGGCAGTCTTGGGATCGGCTTCACCACTTTGTACCTCGCCCAGCAGCAACTCGATCTGATCTCGGCTTTCCAGCAGGGCGCTCATCACATCATCGTCGAGCTGGCGCTGGTTGGCGCGCAGCGCTTCCAGCAGCGTCTCGGCCTCATGGGTGAAGGTGACCACCGCTTCCAGCCCGAACATGCCGGCCGTGCCCTTGATCGTGTGGGCGGCCCGGAAGGCGGAGTTCAAGCTCTCGGCATCGGCCGGGTCGTTCTCCAGCACCAGCAGGCCTTGCTCGAACTGGCGCAACATCTCTTGCGCTTCATCCAGGAAGCCGGCCCTCGCAACGGCCAGAATCTCGGCATCGTCGTCGGTCATGGACATGGTCAGGCGTCCTCGCTTACGGTGGTTGGAGCCAGGGAGGCAGCAGGCCCGCGGGCGCGCCGAATCGGATTGAGCTGGACATCGAGCCCATAGCACTGCAGTGCGCTGAGGACGACGGCGCTGGGCTGGAGCAATTCCAGCTGAGCGCCGCGCTCCATGGCGCTGCGGCGGGTCGCGAGCAGCAGCTGGATGCCGGCACTGTCGCAATCGCTGACTGCACTCAATTCCAGCGTTATCAAGGGGCCGCCCCATTGCTTCATGGCAGCCAAGAGGATGCCGTGGGTGTCGGCGGCTTGCGCAATGGTCAGCTCTGGGCCAAGCGTCAGGCTCAGCGTGCCATCGGCATCAGAGGGGTCGGGCATGGTGTGCTCCCTTGGGGCTGCAGGGCCCCACACTGGACGTGATCAGCTCAAACGCACAGGCGGTTGACGGCGTCGACCAGCTGTGATGGCTGGAAGGGCTTGGTGATCCAGGCTTTGGCGCCGGCGGAACGGCCCTCTGCCTTTTTGGCTTCCTGCGATTCGGTCGTCAGCATGATGACCGGGGTGAACTTGTAGGCCGCTAGCGATTTCACATGCTTGAGGAAGGTCAGCCCGTCCATATTCGGCATATTGACGTCGCAGACGATCAGATTGATCTTGGCTCCATCCAGCTTGCCAATGGCGTCTTGCCCATCGACCGCTTCGACGACGCTATAGCCCGCTTTTTGCAGGGCCAGCTTGACCACGGTTCGAAAGCTGCCCGAATCATCTACGACCAAAACTGTCTTGCTCATGTCTGCCTCTTTGTTTGCTGAAGGAACCGGAATCGGCTGCGGTGGGAAATCAAAAATACTCGACGGTGCTGGGTTTGGGTTCTTGGCTTTGCCCGTGATGGAAGGCGCGTTGCTCGTCGGTGGTGTAGGTGGCTTCCAGGGCCGCCAGCCAGTCTTGTGCCGTGGCGGCATTGGCTTGTTGCATGTGTGGCAACTGGTGGCTGAAACGTTCGGTGTCTTGCTGGAGGATGTCCACCAACTGAGAGACCCGGTCGCCGAACTGCAGGCCGTGCAAGGCGTTCTCGCATTGGGTCTGGATTTCCTGGCCCAACTGCGTCAGTTGTTGCCGTGCATCGGGGTTGTTTGGCTCGGCGGCCAAGTGGCTGATCGTGCTGCAGAGTTGGTCTTGCAGGCCCATTACACTGGAGAAGCTAGCCAGCAACTCGACGGTGCCCGATTGAACGCTGGATTGAATCGCTGCCAGTTGACGACCCCACACGGGAATGACCGCAGCGGCCATCAAGGCGACGCCCTCTGGCTGGTTGGTGTCGATGGGTGTGGCGGCTCGTGGGGCGAGGGGCAGGGCTGAGTCGCCCTGCGATGGCTGTAGTTGCCACAAGACGGCGGCACTGAGTGCACAAGCCGCCAGGCCCAACCATTGGCCTGTCCAGATCAAAGCGAGGGCGAGGGCACACAGAAGCAGCAGCAAGAAATCCATGCGCAGCTTCAACGGTCCGAAGCGAACCGCTCTTGGAATTTGCTCCAAGTCACC
Source organism: Roseateles sp. (assembly GCF_049240545.1). GTDB lineage: Bacteria > Pseudomonadota > Gammaproteobacteria > Burkholderiales > Burkholderiaceae_C > Paucibacter_A. Next base: position 13,971 of record NZ_JBMLSK010000219.1, read on the forward strand.
CCCCGATCGACGACTCATTCACAGCCTTTCTCGGTTTCGTCTGACGGGATTGAACCGCGAGACTCGACTTCAACGATGCGTGAGTGTCAGTTTCCGCAATCGCAAGAAGTGTGGAAACCGAGATAAGGGCTTAATTTAACAAGCTAGCGTGGGGAATGGTGAAACTTTCGCGGCCTTGTTGCAGGCGAGCTTGCGCGCGTGGCGCATTTCAGGCACGGCGTGGTGTCAGTAGGGCTTAACAGCTAGCGGTGTGCGAGTCGGCAGGGATGCCTGTTTGCCCGCTGAGGGTGGGGCCAGGTCTTGCCTGCGGGGCTTTGAATCTGGGGCCCCTGTCGGCAGAGGCCCCGGTCTGAGATCAGTTTTTGCTGCTGGGGCTCACGGCTGGGGCGCGAGTCACACGAGTTTTCCCGCCGGTCGTCACGAGGATCACGGCCTCACCGGGGACCAGTACTTCGCTGCCCTTGGCTTGCACCACGGAGCGACGTTCGCCGTTGCGCAATTGAACCAACAGCTCGACCGCTTCTTCCTTGGTGACATTGCGTTCGATCGCATTGCCGACCGCCGCGCCGGCCAGTCCGACCAAGACACCGGCGATCTTGCCTTCGTTTCGGCCGCCGACATTGGAGCCCGCAACGGCACCCACGACGCCACCGGCCACGGCGCCAACGCCGCTTTGCGAGCCATCGACGGTCACGGCGCGAACGGAGAGCAGGGTGGCATCTTGCACCTGCGACATGCGCTGCGCGTCATTGCGCTGAATCACATCCGGGCTGGAGGTCGAGCAGCCGCTCAGCGTGGCCACGGCCAGTACGCAAGCCGCCAGGGCAAACTTATTCATCGTCATCAGGAATCTCCGGGTTCAGGCTTCAGTAAGCCAACTAACGGATGCGATTGTGCCGCCGTTGACGCCCTGAGCTTCATGCGTGCCCGAGGGCCTGCCCTTTGATGCCTTGAGGTGCGTGTGCCGATACTTGGCTCGAATTGGGTGCAGAGGCCTTGAGCTTCAAGCGTGCAGGCGGCTGGAGCGCGGCACGCTGGCCAGCAAAAACTCCATTTGGTCGCTGAGGATGCGGCGGCCGCGCAGAATCATGTCTTCATGCAGACTGGGCACATAGGGCAGGTACAAGAGGCTCATATGGGCTTCTTCGGGCAAGCGGTTGCCTTTGCGCCCGTTGCAACTGCGGCAGGCGGTGATGCAGTTCATCCAACTGTCCGCGCCACCGCGCGAGCTGGGTTGAATGTGTTCGCAGGTCAAGTCGTCGGGCTTGAAATGGTGTCCGCAGTAGGCGCACACATAGCGGTCGCGGGCAAACAGCTTGGCATTCGACAGCGCCGGCGCATGCCGCCAAGCCCGGCTGGGCACGGCGCCGCGAACGGCAATGATGGGGTGGACTTCGATGCGGGATTGCAGGCCGCTGATGCGCTGAAACCCGCCACGCAAGACATGGCAGGGGTCGCCCAGCGTCCAGGCAATGCCGTCATTGGCATAGATGACGGCCGCCTCTCGGGTCGTGATCCACGCTTGCGGCCTACCAGAAATATCCAGTTGAAGCACATCCACGGTGTTGACCTCCAAGCCGCAGCGTACTGCAATAGTGCGTACTGACTCAAGCCTGGGCTACGGCTGCGAGCCGCCTCAGCAACACGGAGCTGAGCTTCAACAAGCTGTCATCAGCAACTCGCAGACTGGTGAGTTCCTTTTCGTCTGAGCGAGGTTGGCATTCGGTTTTTAGTGCTTTCCGCCTAAAAATCACGCCAAATATTTGGACAAGGTCCCCTAGCTTTCTGCAAAATAGAACGATCGTTCGTTTTATTATTGCGCTTCTGCTTAAGCCTAGGAATCACCTGTGTCTGTGACCGTACCTTCAAACGCCCCAGTTGGCCAGGCCTCAGAGCCGGTGGTCAAGCCTGCGCGCGTGGTGCGTTCGCTGCAAAAAGGCCAGCACACCCGGGCCATCATTCTTGAAGCGGCCTTGGGCCTAGCTTCGCACATGGGCTTGGAAGGTCTTTCCATCGGCGCCTTGGCGGATGTCACCAAGATGAGCAAGTCCGGCGTGTTCGCCCATTTTGGCTCGCGCGAGGAATTGCAGATTGCCGTGGTGAAGGAGTATCACGCCAAGTTCGAGGAGGAGGTGTTCTTCACCGCCATCCGTGAAGAGCGCGGCTTGCCGCGTCTGCGCGCCTTGTTCGAGCGCTGGGTACGACGCGTGTCGGTCGAGATCGACTCGGGCTGCATCTATATCAGTGGCGCGGTGGAGTTTGATGACCGACCCGGGCCGGTGCGCGATGCCTTGGTGGCCATGGTCAAGGCCTGGCATGCCGCCCTGCACAAGGCCATTGTGCTGGCGCAAGAGGCGGGTCATCTGCATGCCGATGCTGATGTGCAGCAAATCTTGTTTGAACTGCATGGCCTGATTCTTTCCTTGCACCACGACGCCCGATTCATGCGTAATCCAGGCGCGGTCTCCCGCGCCAGCCTGGGTTTTGAGCGCACGATTCAGTTTTATGCCACAGCGGAAGGCCTCGGCGTCGAGGCTGCCCGTATCCCCCCATCCAAACAAGGGGCCGCCGCCAAGAAGCGGTCCTGATTTCCCAAGTTCAACCTGGAGTAAGACATGCCGATCTACAACCCACCACTGCGCGACATGCAATTCGTGATGCACGAAGTGCTCAATGTGGTCGACGAACTCAAAATGCTGCCGGCCCATGCCGACATCGACGCCGACACCATCAATGCGGTCTTGGAAGAAGGCGGCAAGTTTGCGGCGGAAGTGCTGGCACCGCTGAACCTGAGCGGCGACGCCGAAGGTTGCAAGCTGGACAAAACCACCCACGAGGTGACGCCGCCCAAGGGTTTCAAAGAAGCCTATGCCAAGTATGTAGAAGGTGGCTGGCCGGCGCTGGGTTGCGACCCCGAGTACGGCGGCCAAGGCCTGCCGCTGGTGGTGAACCAGTCTTTCTACGAGATGATGAACTCGGCCAACCAGGCCTGGACCATGTATCCCGGCCTGAGCCACGGCGCTTACGAGTGCTTGCATGCCCACGGCACGCCCGAACAAAAAGCGACCTACCTGCCCAAGCTGACCAGCGGCGAGTGGACCGGCACCATGTGCCTGACCGAACCGCACTGCGGCACCGACCTGGGCCTGCTGCGCAGCAAGGCCGTTCCACAAGCGGACGGCACTTACAAGATCACCGGCGCCAAGATCTTCATCTCGGCCGGTGAACACGATATGGTCGAGAACATCGTCCACTTGGTGCTGGCCCGTCTGCCGGACGCGCCCGAAGGCTCTAAGGGCATCTCGCTCTTCATCGTGCCCAAGTTCCTGGTCAATGGCGATGGTAGCCTGGGTGCTCGCAACGGCATCTTCTGCGCCGGCCTGGAGCACAAGATGGGCATCCACGCCAACTCGACTTGCCAGATGGTCTTGGAAGACGCCATCGGCACCATGGTTGGCCAGCCCAACAAGGGCCTGGCCGCGATGTTCGTGATGATGAACGCCGCCCGTCTGGGCGTGGGCAACCAGTCGCTCGGCCTGACCGAAGTGGCCTACCAAAACGCCGCCGCTTACGCCAAGGACCGCATCCAGATGCGCGCCCTGAGCGGACCGAAGTCGCCTGAGAAGCCGGCCGACTCCATCATCGTGCACCCCGATGTGCGCAAGATGCTGCTGACTGCGCGTGCTTACGCTGAAGGCGGCCGTGCGCTTTCCACCTATGTGGCCATGACGCTGGACCGCGCCCTGGCCTCGGACGATGAAGACGAGCGCAAGGAAGCCGAAGCTGAAGTCTCGCTGCTGACGCCCATCATCAAGGCCTTCATCACCGACAACGGCTGGATCTCGACCTCGCACTGCATGCAGGTTTTTGGCGGCCACGGCTTCATCCACGAGTGGGGCATGGAGCAGTTCGTGCGCGACGCCCGCATCAATATGATCTATGAAGGCACCAACACCATCCAGTCGCTGGACCTGTTGGGCCGCAAGATCTTGGGTGATAACGGTGCCAAGCTGAAGAAATTCGGCGCCAAGATCGCTGCCTTCGTTGAAGAAGAGGGCACCAATGAAGCCATGCAGGAGTTCATCAACCCGCTGGCCGATTTGGGTGACAAGGTCACCAAGCTGACCACCGAGCTGGGCATGAAGGCCTTCGGCAACCCCGATGAAGTGGGCGCTGCCGCCGTTGACTATCTGCGTGTGGTCGGTCACCTGACCTTCGCCTACTTCTGGGCCCGCATGGCCAAGGTGGCTTTGGCCAAGAAGGACAGCGGCGACAAGTTCTACATCGCCAAGCTCTCGACAGCCCGCTTCTATTTTGCGAAGCTGCTGCCTGAGACCGCCACCCTGATCCGTACCGCGCGCGCCGGTCTGGCACCGCTGATGGAGATGGAAGAAGAGTTGTTCTAAAGCCGGCGGCCGCTGCGGCGGCCCATCTTCGCGTCACACCTCGTTCTGTCAGAGTTCATCAAGAGTTAGCCCTAGATCCTGTACAACAAGGGCTGTTTTCAAACGGCCCACTCAAACTTCCAATTGGAGACATCATGAGATCTTTTGTTGCCGCTGCTGTTCTGAGCCTCGTAAGCACCTTCGCCATGGCTCAAGCCAGCCCGGTGGGTCTGTGGAAGACCATTGATGACGATGGCAAGACCGAGAAGTCGCTGGTCCGCATCACCGAAAACGGTGGCGTGCTGACCGGCACGATCGAGAAGGTGTTTGACCCCGCCAAGCAAGACGCCAAGTGCGACAAATGCACCGATGACCGCAAGGACAAGCCGGTCACCGGCATGCAGATCATCCGCGGCGTGAAGCAAGACAGCAGTGACAAGTCGCATTGGGAGGGCGGAGAGATTCTGGACCCCAACAATGGCAAGACCTACAAGACCCGCTTGAAGGCCGTCGACGGTGGCAAGAAGCTGGAGATGCGTGGCTATATCGGTTTCTTCTACCGCACCCAGGTTTGGGTGCGGGCCGAATAAGCCCTTGTGATTCCCCGGAGCCGGCCTCGCGTGTTGCCGAGTGCTGGGCTCCCTTTGATTTTTAGGAGAAGTCCGTGAGTCGATTCCAAGTTCGCAAAGTCGCCGTGCTCGGCGCTGGCGTGATGGGTGCGCAGATCGCTGCGCATCTGGTCAACGTCAAAGTGCCGGTGGTGCTGTTTGACCTGCCCGCCAAAGAGGGCGCCAAGAACGGCATCGTCAGCAAGGCCATCGACGGCCTGAAGAAGCTCAAGCCCGCGCCGCTGGGTGATGTGGCCGACGCCGCGCTGATTCAGCAAGCCAATTACGAGGAACACCTCGAGCTGCTGAAGGACTGCGACCTGATCATTGAGGCGATCGCCGAGCGCATGGACTGGAAGCTCGATCTGTACACCAAGATCGCGCCCTTCATCGCCCCGCACGCCATCGTTGCCTCCAACACCTCGGGCCTGAGCATCACCAAGCTCTCCGAAGTGCTGCCGGAAACTATCAAGCCGCGTTTCTGCGGCATCCATTTCTTCAACCCACCGCGTTATATGTACCTGGTGGAGTTGATCAACACCCCGACCACGCGTCCGGAAGTGATCGACCAGCTGGAAGGCTTCGTCACCACCGCCGTGGGCAAGGGCGTGGTCCGCGCCAATGACACGCCTAACTTCGTGGCCAACCGGGTCGGTATCGCTGGCATGATGGCGACCATGATCGAGGCTGAGAAATTCGGCCTGTCGGTGGACCTGGTCGACGACCTGACCGGCAAGAAGCTGGGTCGCGCTTCCAGCGGCACCTTCCGCACCGCGGACGTGGTCGGTCTGGACACCATGGCTCACGTGGTCAAGACCATGCAGGACAACCTGAAGGATGACCCCTTCTACAGCACCTACGCCACGCCCAAGGTCTTGGCCGGTTTGATCGAGAAGGGCGCCCTGGGTCAAAAGACCGGCGGCGGCTTCTACAAAAAGGTCGGCAAAGACATCATGCGCCTGGACTTCGCCACCGGCGAGTACGTCGCTGGCGGCAAGAAGGCCGACGAGATCGTGGCCCGCATGCTCAAAAAGCCGGCCGCTGATCGCATCAAGCTGCTGCGTGAATCGAGCAACCCGCAGGCCCAGTTCCTCTGGTCCATCCTGCGCGACAGCTTCCACTATGTGGCCGTGCATCTGGCCAGCGTGGCCGACACCGCGCGCGAAATCGACTTCGCGATGCGCTGGGGCTTCGGCTCCCAACAAGGTCCCTTCGAGCTGTGGCAAGCCGCCGGCTGGAAGCAAGTGGCGGAGTGGATCTCGGCCGACATCGCCGAAGGCAAGACCTTGTCGAGCGCGCCGCTGCCGGCCTGGGTGTTTGAAGGCCCGGTGGCCGAGAACGGCGGCGTGCACAGCGCCAATGGTTCTTGGAGCGCTGCTGAGGGCAAGTTCAAGGGCCGTGTCGAGTTGCCGGTCTATGCTCGTCAAGCCTTCCCGGAGCGTCTGGTTGGCGAAGGCGCCGTCGAGCCGCTGAAGGCCGGCACCGAGCTGTTCAAGAACGAGGAAGTGCGCGTCTGGACGCTGGACAACGAGGTGGTCATCGCCTCCATCACCGCCAAGCTGCACCTGATCAGCCCGACCGTGACCGAAGGCCTGCTGAAGGCCGTCGAGATCGCTGAAGCTGGCTATAAGGGCCTGGTGATCTGGAGCCCGGACGATGTCTTCTCCGCCGGCGCCAATCTGGAAGCGCTGATGCCGGTCTTCATGAAGTCGGGTGCCAAGGGCATCGCGCCGGAAGAGAAGAAGCTGCAAGACATGATGCTGCGCGTGCGTTACGCCCAGGTGCCGGTGGTGGCTGCCATGCGTGGCCTGGCCTTGGGTGGCGGCGCCGAGCTGGCCGTGCATTGCGCACGCCGTGTTGCGCATATGGAGAGTTATGTCGGCCTGGTGGAAGTGGGCGTGGGCCTGATTCCCGGTGGCGGCGGCCTCACCTATATCGCCCGCCGCGCGGCCGAAATGGCTGCGGCCGGCAACTCCGGCGTGGACCTGTTTGCTTTCCTGAAGGACGGCTTCACCACCGCGGCCACGGCCAAGGTGGCGACCTCGGCCCTGGAAGCCAAGAAGAACGGCTTCTTGCTGGACAGCGATGTGATCGTGCCCAACAAGGACGAGTTGCTGCACGTGGCCAGTGCCCAGGTCAAGGGTCTGTTCGAGTCGGGCTACCGTCCGCCGCTGAAGGCCCTGTTCCCGGTCGCTGGCCGCTCGGGCATCGCCACCATCAAGGGGCAGCTGGCCAATATGCGTGACGGTGGCTTCATCAGCCAGCACGACTTCTATCTGGCCAGCCTGATCGCCGATGTGGTGTGCGGCGGCGAGGTTGAGGCGGGCTCGCTGGTCAGCGAGGAGTACCTGATGTCGCTGGAACGCAAGCACTTCTGCTCGCTGCTTGAGAACCCCAAGACTCAAGAGCGGATCATGGGCATGCTGCAAACCGGCAAACCCGTCCGCAACTGAAGATGGCTACTGCGCGGACATCATGCGTCGTTGGGCGGTGCTCGGAATCCTCACGACCCTCAAGGTCGTTCCGGTTCCTGCGCTCCGTCCGCCTAGCCTTATGCCCGCTCGCTACGCCACGTCAAACTGGACCTCATCTTGAACACAAAGCCCAATCGCCTCGAACGCACCTTGGACAAGCTGAACCGCTTGCCCGCTGTGCTGCGCCCGGCCGCGCGCAATTTCGCGCTTCGCCGCGCCGTGCCCTTCACCGGCACGGCGGGCCTGGACTTTGTGGCCTTGACTCCGTCTCAGTCGGACATCCGCATTGCCAATCGCCGCCCGGTGCAAAACCACATCCAGGGCGTGCATGCCGCTGCCATGAGCTTGTTGGCCGAAACGGCCACTGGCATGGTGGTGGGCATGAATGTGCGCGATGACTGCCTGCCGCTGTGCAAGTCCATGCGAGTGGATTTCAAGAAGCGCGCCACCGGTGCGCTGCGCGCCGAGGCTAGCCTCAGCGAGGCCCAGCGCCACAGCATGGCGACCGAGCCCAAGGGCGAAGTCACGGTGGCGGTGGTGGTGACGGATGAAGCCGGCGTGAACCCGGTCGAATGTGAATTTGTTTGGGCTTGGATACCCAAGACCCCCAAAAACTGAAAGGTTGAAATCATGGCCAAGCAAGTGCAAGAAGCCTATATCTGCGCCGCCACCCGTCTGCCCATCGGCAAGTCGGGCCGGGGCTACTACAAGAACACCCGTCCAGACGAAATGCTGGTGCGCGCCATGCAAGCCGCGCTGGCTCAGGTGCCAACGCTGGACCCGGCGGCGATTGAAGACGCCATCGTCGGCTGCTCCTTCCCCGAAGGTGAGCAGGGCATGAATATCGCCCGTGTTGGCGCGGTGCTGGCCGGCCTGCCCAATAGCGTGGGCGGCGTGACGGTGAACCGTTACTGCGCTTCCGGCATCACCGCCTTGCAAATGGCGGCTGACCGTATCCGCGTCGGTGAAGCCGAGGTAATGATTGCCGCCGGCGTCGAGTCCATGAGCATGGTGCCGATGGGTGGCAACAAGCCCTCGCTTTCGCCGCTGATTTTTGAGCGTGACGAGAACATCGGCATCGCCTACGGCATGGGCCTGACCGCCGAGAAGGTGGCACAGCAGTGGAAGATCAGCCGCGAAGCGCAAGACGAGTTCGCGCTGCAATCGCATCTGCGCGCCCTGGCTGCCATGGAAGCCGGCCACTTCGCCGCTGAAATTACGCCGTTTGAACTGATCGAGCGTCTGCCGAATCTGGCCGATGGTTCGGTGATCGAAAAACGCCGCACCGTCAGCCTGGACGAAGGCGCCCGCAAGGACACCTCGCTGGAAGGCTTAGGCAAGCTGCGTCCGGTGTTCGCCGCCAAGGGTAGCGTCACCGCCGGCAACAGCTCGCAAACCTCGGACGGCGCTGGCGCCCTGATCGTGGCCTCGGAAGCCGCCGTCAAGCGTTTTGGCCTGACCCCGCTGGCCCGCTTCGTTAGCTTCGCCGTGCGCGGCGTGCCGCCCGAGATCATGGGCATTGGCCCGATCGAAGCCATCCCCGCCGCCTTGAAGCTGGCCGGTATTTCGGCCGCCGATCTGGACTGGGTGGAACTGAACGAAGCCTTCGCTGCGCAGTCGCTGGCCGTCTTGAACGATCTGGACAGCAAGGGCATCTCGCTGGACCGCGCCAAGGTCAACCCGAACGGCGGCGCGATCGCTCTGGGTCACCCGCTGGGTGCAACCGGCGCCATCCGTGCGGCTTCGGTCATCCACGGTCTGCGTCGCACCGGCGGCAAGTACGGCATGGTGACCATGTGCGTTGGCGCTGGCCAGGGTGCTGCAGGCATTCTCGAGCGCGTCTGAGATGCAGAACGAGAGACGCCGGTTGTTGCGGGTGACGCCCGTGCTGTTGGCGTCTCCGGCTCTTTTGCTCACCGGCTGCGCCGGTGACTTGGAGACCTTTAAGACATGGAAGCAGGCACGCCGAGCCGTGTTTGACCTGCTGTTCGGCAGCCCGAAGTTGCAGCAAAGCCCCTGGTCGCTGGCGCAATTGCTTCAGCATCTGGCGCAGAGCATCGAGTACTCGGTGAAAGGCTATCCCGAGCTGAAGCCGGCTTGGTTTCGCGCTACGGCGGGCAACGCGGCCTGGGCATTTTTCAATGCTCGCGGCAGCATGTCGCACAGCTTGGATGAGCCGATCCCGGGGGCGCCAGCTTTGGATGCCGAGCTCAGCTTGAAGCTGGCGGTGCAACGCACGCTCGATGCGATGGACGCTTTTGCTGCGCACAAGGGCGAGTACGCGCCGCACTTTGCTTACGGGCCCTTGAGTCGCGAAGACTATGAGCGAGCGCATCTGATGCACCTGGCCAATCACTGGAGCCAGGTCAGCAAGACCTGACCCCGCTGGCGCTGCCGGACAATAGCGATCATTGAAGGAGACTTGCTCATGAGCATCAAGACCGCGATTCACAACGGTGTGGCGACGATTGAAATCGCCCGCCCCGAGAAGAAAAACGCGTTGACCCGCGAGATGTACCAGACCATGGCCGACGCCTTGGTCGCCGCCAACAGCGCCAAGTCGGTGCGGGCGGTGTTGATCCAAGGTCAGCCCGAAATCTTCACCTCCGGCAACGACATCGAAGACTTCATGAGCAGCCCGCCGCGCGATGAAGATGCGCCGGTGTTCCAGTTCATGCGCGCCCTGGTCGGCTGCGAGAAGCCGGTGGTGGCGGCCGTGACGGGCGCAGCCATTGGCATCGGCACCACGCTGCTTTTCCATTGCGACTTTGTCTTCGTGTCGGATGAATCGCGCCTGGCCATGCCTTTTGTGGGCCTGGGCCTGGTGCCCGAGTTCGCGTCCAGCCTGGTGGTGCCGCGCTTGATGGGCCACGTCAAGGCGGCAGAAAAACTGCTCTTGGGCGACCCCTTCACCGGCGCCGAAGCGGCCGAATGCGGTATTGCCAACCGGGTCTTGCCGGCGGCCGAAGTGCAGGCCCATGCGCGCCGCGTGGCCGAACGTTTCAACGCGCTGGCGCCCAGCGCCGTGCGCGAAAGCAAGCGCCTGATGCGCCGCCACAGCGCCGAAGAGGTGATGGAAACCATCAAGGTCGAAGCCGAAATCTTCGGTGCCCGCCTGCGCTCGCCCGAGGCGATGGAAGCCTTCCAGGCCTTCTTCCAAAAGCGCCAACCGGACTTCAGTCAGTTCGAGTGAAGCTGCTGCTGGCCAAGGCCGCGCTGGCGCCGCTACTGCTTGCGCAAGGGCGCCAGGTGCGCCGCAAGGCGCTGCGACTGCCCGAGGCGGCTGGCCCGCGCCACGGCGAGGTGGGCGATGGCGAGTTGATGCTGCGTCTGCTGATCCTGGGTGATTCTTCGGGCGCCGGTGTTGGCGCCAGCCATCAAGACGAAGCCTTGGCAGGGCGCCTGAGTCGCGCTCTGGCGCGTCGCTTGGGCGGCCGGGTGCGCTGGCAATTGGTGGCCCGAACCGGGCATAACAGCGCTCAGGCCTTGAGCCATCTGCAATCCACCGACCTGCAGGCCGCCGATGTCTTGGTGACGGCATTGGGCGTGAACGATGTGGTCGGCCAAGTCGGCTCGCAATCCTGGTTGCAGACCTTGCAGGCCATCGACGCGCATGCGCGGCAGGTGGCCGGGGTGCGCTACACCCTGCATAGCGCCATACCGCCGATGCATGCCTTTCCGCTCTTGCCCCAGCCTTTGCGCTGGTGGATGGGGGCGCAGGCGATGCGCTTGAATCAGCGCCTAGGGCAGGCGTTGGCCGGCACTGCGGAGCGCGGTGTCCAAGCCATGCCCGATGAGCTTCATGGTGCCAAGAATCGCGCGGCCGTGCAGGCCTTGATGGCCCCCGATGGTTTTCACCCCGGGCCGGCCGGCTATCGGCTCTGGGCCGAGAGCCTGAGCGAGCGCATCGCGCTCGAAGCCTTCAAGGATGCTTGAGCAGCGCTCTTGAACTCGTCAGGCCGACAGGCCGATGTGCCGCGGTTTGCCCGAATGGTCGATGGCCACAAAGGTCAACTCCGCCTCGGTGACCTTCACCACTTCGGGGTTGGCGGGGTTGCGCTCGGCCACCACTTCCACTCGCACGGTGATGGAGGTGCGGCCGATGCGGGTCACTTGTGAATAGAAGGACAGCAGGTCACCAATCGACACCGGCTGCTTGAACAAAAACTCCTTCACCGCCACGGTGGCCACGCGGCCTTTGGACAAGCGCGCCGGCAAGATCGAGCCCGCGATGTCCACCTGCGCCATGATCCAGCCGCCGAACACATCGCCGTTGTGGTTGGCGTCGGCCGGCATCGGCATCACGCGCAGCACCAATTCTCTGGGCATGACCGGTGCGGCGCTGGAGTTTGGACTGGCTGAGGTGTTGGGAGAATTTACTGCGTCTGACATAAATAAGGCTTCCTGAGAGAATTGCCCGCCATTCTCGGTGACAGTCCGCCAATCACAAAGCCCATGCGCCCCAGCAGCTCCGCGTCATCAGCCTTACCCGCCATCCCAGGCGCCCCTTCCACGCCCACGGCGCGTTCCGATTGGTCAACCATCAGAAAGCTGCTGCCCTATCTCTGGCAATACCGTTGGCGTGTGGGCTTCGCATTGGCCTTCATGCTTTGCGCCAAGTTCAGCAATGTGGGCGTGCCGCTCTTGCTGAAGTCTTTGGTGGACAGTTTGGCGATCAAGCCTGGCTCAGCAGCCAGTGTTGCAGTCGTACCGCTGGGATTGTTGGTGGCCTACGGCGCTTTGCGCTTGATGACTTCGCTGTTCACCGAGCTGCGCGAGCTGATCTTTGCCAAGGCCACCGAGGGCGCGGCACGCAGCATCTCGCTGCAAGTGTTTCGCCACTTGCATGATCTGAGCCTGCGCTTCCATCTGGAGCGCCAAACCGGCGGCATGACGCGCGACATCGAGCGCGGCACGCGGGCGGTGCATTCGCTGATCTCCTATTCGCTCTACAGCATCGTGCCTACCTTGATCGAAGTGGCGCTGGTGCTGAGTCTCTTGGCCATCAAGTTCGATGCCTGGTTTGCCTGGATCACCTTGGCCGCTTTGGCGCTGTACATCATCTTTACCGTGACGGTGACCGAGTGGCGCACCAAGTTCCGCAAGGAACTCAATGAGCTGGATTCGGTGGCGCACAGCCGTGCGATCGACTCCTTGCTGAATTTTGAGACGGTCAAGTACTTCAACAACGAGGACTTTGAAGCCAGCCGCTATGACGCCAGCTTGGAGAAGCTGCGCCGCGCCCAACTGAAGGCTCAGTCGACCTTGTCGCTGCTGAATACCGGCCAGCAGTTGATCATTGCCACCGCCTTGGTACTGATGCTCTGGCGCGCGACCGAGGGCGTGGTGTCGGGGAAGATGAGCTTGGGTGACTTGGTCATGGTCAATGCCTTCATGATCCAGCTCTACATTCCCTTGAACTTCCTCGGCGTGATCTACCGCGAGATCAAGCAAAGCCTGACCGATCTGGACAAGATGTTCACCCTGCTGGAGCGTGAACGAGAGGTCGCCGATAGCGCCGGAGCCAAGGCCTTGGAGGTCGGTGGCGCAGCGGTTCGGTTTGAGGACGTCAGCTTCGCCTACGACAAGGCCCGTCCTATCCTGCATGGGGTGAGCTTCGAGATTCCGGCCGGCAAGAAGGTGGCGGTGGTTGGCCCCAGCGGATCCGGCAAGAGCACCTTGGCGCGCTTGCTCTTTCGCTTCTATGACGTTGATGGTGGCTGCATCAGCATCGATGGTCAGGACCTGCGCAGCGTGACCCAAGGCAGCTTGCGCCGCGCCATCGGCATCGTGCCGCAAGACACGGTGCTCTTCAACGACACGATCGCCTACAACATTGCCTATGGCCGCCCAGGCGCGAGCCAAGAAGAGGTGGAAGCGGCGGCCAAGTCGGCCCATATCCATGACTTCATTGCGGCCAGCCCGAAAGGCTACGAGACTATGGTTGGCGAGCGCGGCCTCAAGCTCAGTGGTGGCGAGAAGCAGCGCGTGGCCATCGCACGCACGCTGTTGAAGAACCCGCCGATTCTGATCTTTGATGAAGCGACCTCGGCGCTGGACTCCAGCAACGAACGCGCCATTCAAGCGGAGCTCGAATCAGCGGCGCAAAACAAGACGGTGCTGGTGATCGCGCACCGCTTGTCCACCGTGGTCGATGCGCATGAGATCCTGGTCTTGGAGGCGGGCCGCATCGTCGAGCGCGGTCATCATGAGCAATTGATGGCGCTGCAGGGCACTTATGCACGCATGTGGCGGCTGCAGCAAAGCGGCGGCGACACGGCGGAGGCCACCGCATAAGCATTGCGCTGCTCGATCAAAAAAGGCCACGCATTGCGTGGCCTTTTCGCTGAGCCCAAGGGGGCTTGCGCTTGAGGGTTCGTTCAGCGAGCGCGGCGTTTGCGGTTCCAGGCCAGGGCACCCAAGGCCGCCAGACTCAGCGCCAGGGCGCCGGGTTCAGGGACAGGATTGCCGCCCTGATTGAGCTGCAGGCGGATATCGTCGAACAAGAATTGCCCGTCATCGCCGCTGAAGCGGATGGAGTGGGCCTTGCCTGAGAACTGCAAGCTGGCTTCGGTCCAACTGCACAGCCAGCCTTCTCTGGGTTCGCAGACCGACCCCGAGCTCAAGTCAAGAACTCCCAACTGCTGTCCTTGCCCATCGGCATCGGAGAAGATCGAGACTTGGCCGCCACCGGTGATGGAGGCGGCGTAAAGCAGCGAGAAGTCGGTGTCAAAGCCCTCGGCGACGTTGATATAAAACTGCTGCACCGAGCCGACAGGCGGGGCCGCAGGGTTGACGGCCAAATGCAGGGCTCCGCGGGTCAGGCTCTTTTTGTTGGCGTCCAGTCCTCGGAAGAAGTTGCCTTCCCCTGGGTCGGTCTGAGCAATCTTGCTGACCATGCTCCAAGCATTCTGGGTGAAGCTGATGCCTTGGGCCGCGTAGGGGTTCGCTGTACTCAGATCGGTCGTCGCCGCAGGCATCGATTCGAAGTCGAGCAAGGTCGTGCCTGCAAAGGCCGGCAGGGTCAGTGCCAAACATGCGCTAGCGATGAGCTTTTGAGCCATTGATTGCATGATTCTCGACCTCCGTTGGATTGCTGGGTTTGTACGCCACGCGCAAGACAACTGTACTCAGGCGATCCATGGTTCGATCGGCTCGAACCCCCTCTTTTGCGGGGTGAGGATTCCCCTCATTCGAGCCGCGACTAGACCATTCGGCAGGGTCGGGCGACCGTTTGTTTCGGGCGGCCTGACCCAGGGGCTGGACGGATTTCAGGCCCGGCTACACTTCAAGCGTGGAAACCAAATGGCTTGAAGATTTCGTGAGCTTGGCTGAGACGCGCAGCTTTTCGCGCTCTGCTCAACTACGGCATGTGACCCAACCGGCGTTCTCGCGCCGCATCCAGGCCTTGGAGGCTTGGGCGGGGGTGGATTTGGTCGACCGATCGTCTTATCCCACCCGTCTGACGGGTGCGGGCGAGACGCTGCTCGGTCAGGCGGTGGACATCCTCGGCAATCTGCAAGCGACGCGCAATATGCTTCGCAGCCACCAGTCGGCTGGTCAAGACATGATTGAGTTCGCCGTGCCTCATTCCTTGGCCTTCAGTTTTTTCCCGCATTGGTTGATGGGGCTCCGCCAGCGTTTTGGTGCGCTGAAGTGCCGGCTCAATGCGCTCAATGTGCATGACGCCATGTCACAACTCAGCGAGGGCAATTGCGACCTGTTGATCGTCTACCACCATGCCAGCCAGCCCTTGCAATTGGACCCTGATCGCTATCAGATGGCTTCGCTCGGACAAGAGACCTTGGCTGCCTATGCCAAGGCCGACAGTCGAGGGGAACCGATGTTTCGCCTGCCCGGCCATCCCGGTCAGAAGCTGCCGTTCTTGAGCTACGCTTCGGGCGCCTACCTGGGCCGTTTGGTCGAGTTGGTCGTCAAGGCTTCGCCCGTGCCCTTGAATCTGGACGCCATTTATGAAACCGATATGGCCGAGAGTTTGAAGGCGATGGCGATGGAAGGGCATGGCCTGACCTTTTTGCCGGCCAGCTCGGTTGCGGCCGAAGTCGCTTCGCGTCGCTTGGTGCGAGCCGCGCCTGACGGTGAATTTGAGCTGACCATGGACTTGCGCATCTATCGTGAGCGGCCAGAACTGTCCCGGCGCAACAAACCCGCTTCTCTGGCTTTGTGGAGTTTCTTGACGGCCGCATGAGCGGCTTGGATTCGTAGAAACACGTATTCGCCCTGCCGCTTCGGCGTGGTCTGCTCTATCCTGAGAATTTATTGCCTCTCTCACCTTTGTATTTGGAGTGTTTATGACTAAGAAAACTCTGCTTGTCCTGGCTTTGGCCGCAGCCACAGGTCTGGTTCATGCGCAAGACACCTTGAAGAAGATCAAGGACAGCGGCAGCGTCACCATGGGCGTTCGTGAATCTTCCGGCGCCCTTTCTTACACCCTGGGTGATGGCAAGTTCGTCGGCTACCACATCGACATCTGCGAGAAGGTCTTGCAAGACGTGCGCAAGCAACTCGGCTTGAGCTCGCTGAGCATCAAGTACCAGCCCGTCACTTCGCAAAACCGCATTCCTCTGGTGCAGAACGGTACGGTCGACATCGAGTGCGGCTCCACCACCAACAATGCGGCGCGCCAGAAGGACGTGGCTTTCGCGGTCACGACCTTTGTGGAAGAGGTGCGTATCCTGGTGAAGGCCAACTCCGGCATCACCAATATCGCTCAGCTGAATGGCAAGAACGTGGCGACCACCACCGGCACCACCTCGGTTCAGACCTTGCGCCGCAACGAGCGCGCCACCGGTGTGGACTTCAAGGAAGTATTCGGCAAGGACCACGCTGACAGCTTCTTGCTGCTGGAATCGGGCCGCGCTGATGCTTTCGTGATGGACGGTGCGATTCTCTCGGGTCTGGCGGCCAAGGCCAAGAATCCGGCCGACTTCAAGATCGTTGGTGAGGTGCTGGCGGTTGAGCCCATCGCCATCATGATCCGCAAAGACGACCCAGCCTTCAAGAAGGCCGTGGACGACAGCATCATGGCTCAGATGAAGTCGGGCGAGATCGCCAAGACTTGGTCCAAGTGGTTCGAGCAGCCGATTCCTCCGACCAATACCAAGGTCGGCATGCCCGCCAACGAGAACACCAAGAAGGCCTGGGCTCAGCCAAACGACAAGCCGGCCGAGGATTACGCCAAGAAGTAAGCGGATCGAATCAGCACTTTGTGCTTTTGAAGGCCGCTGCAACGCGGCCTTTGTTTTTTGAATGGGACTGACAAGACTTGGTTGCAGCCCGGCTGAATGCCTGATACCGAGCCCCGGGATGGCCGGGTGTTCGGCAGCCACTGCGCTTGTTCTGCGTGAGTCTTGTTGATTGGAGGTAGGCCGTGGCGACATGGGATTGGCAGGTGTTCTGTAAGAACACCATCGACGGGGAGGTGATACCGAGTTGCTTTGGCAGCGGCGGTGACATCACCTATTTGGAATGGCTGATGTCGGCCTGGGGCTGGACGCTGAGCGTCGCGGCTCTGGCCCTGGTGGTGGCCTTGGCCGTCGGCTCGCTGATGGGCATCTTGCGCACCACGCCCAGCAAGTGGCTGGTGTTCATTGGCGACGCCTGGACCGAGCTCTTCCGCAACATCCCGCTGCTGGTGCAGATCTTCCTTTGGTACCACGTCTTGCCCGCGCTGATCCCGTCGCTGCGCCAGGTGCCCAGCTTCATCCTGGTGGTGCTGGCCCTGGGCTTCTTTTCCTCGGCGCGGATTTCCGAACAGGTGCGCGCCGGCATTCAAAGCCTGCCCAAGGGCCAGCGCTATGCCGGCCTGGCCATGGGCATGACCTTGCCGCAGACCTATCGCTACGTGTTGCTGCCGGTGGCGTTTCGCATCGTCATTCCGCCGCTGACCAGTGAGAGCATGAACATCGTCAAGAACTCATCGGTGGCCTTTGCCGTGAGCATTGCCGAGCTGACCATGTATGCCTTGCAAGTGTCGGAAGAAACCTCCCGGGGCGTTGAGGTCTATCTGGCGGTGACCGGCCTGTATTTCATCTCCGCCTTCCTCGTCAACCGCCTGGCCTTGTTCATTGAACACCGCGTCCAAGTGCCCGGCATGTTGGGAGCCGGCAGATGATGAGCCTCCACGTCACTTCGTTCCTGCCCCCCAAGGGGGCGCCAGCCTCCCTCGGGGCGGCCCAGCGGGAAGCTTTATGAATCTCGATTTCTCATTCCTCAACTGGGACGTTGTCTCCAGCTTCATCCTCAAGGGCCTGGTTTTCAGCATTCAGCTGACCCTGATCGCCACCTTGGGCGGTATTGTGCTTGGCACCTTGCTGGCGCTGATGCGCTTGTCGGGCAAGAAGTGGTTGGTCTGGCCGGCTGCCTTTTACGTCAACACCCTGCGCTCCATCCCGCTGGTGATGGTGATTTTGTGGTTCTTCCTGCTGATCCCGTTGTTGGTGGGGCGGCCCATGGGCGCGGAGATGTCGGCCATCATCACCTTCACGGTGTTTGAGGCGGCCTACTTCTCTGAGATCATGCGCGCCGGTATTCAGTCGGTGCCGCGTGGGCAGGTCAGCGCCGGTTATGCGGTGGGCATGAACTATCGCCAGACCATGCAGTTGGTGGTGTTGCCGCAGGCTTTCCGCAATATGTTGCCGGTGCTGATGGCCCAAACCATCATCTTGTTCCAGGACACCTCGTTGGTCTATGCCATCGGCGCCTATGACTTGCTCAAGGGCTTCGAGGTAGCCGGCAAGAACTTCAACCGCCCGGTGGAAACCTATCTGGTGGCGGCCGTCGTCTATTTCGTGATCTGTTTCAGCCTGTCGATGCTGGTGCGTCGCTTGCAGAGGAAGATCGCCATCATTCGCTAAGCATGTTGCCCCCGGCCCGCCTTGGGGCGGCCCGGCGCTCGGCCCGAATGCCTGAGGTTGAGTGCTGCAATGCATCATTGAAGAAAGCAAAGCCATGATTCAAATCAAGAACATCTCCAAGTGGTACGGCCCTTTTCAGGTGCTGACCGATTGCTCCACCCAAATCGAAAAAGGTGAGGTGGTGGTGGTGTGCGGCCCCTCCGGTTCGGGCAAGTCCACGCTGATCAAGACCGTCAATGCGCTGGAGCCCTTCCAAAAGGGCGACATCATTGTGGACGGCATCTCGCTGGCCGACCCCAAGACCAACCTGCCCAAGCTGCGCTCACGCGTCGGCATGGTGTTCCAGCATTTCGAGTTGTTCCCGCACCTGAGCGTGACCGAGAACCTGACCATTGCGCAGATCAAGGTGCTGGGTCGCACGCCCGATGAAGCCAAGGTTCGAGGTCTGAAGATGCTGGACCGCGTGGGTCTGTCCGCACACAAAGACAAGTTCCCGGGTCAGCTGTCCGGCGGCCAGCAGCAGCGTGTGGCGATTGCTCGTGCTCTTTCGATGGACCCGATCGTGATGCTGTTCGATGAGCCGACTTCGGCGCTGGACCCCGAGATGGTCGGCGAGGTGCTGGACGTGATGGTCAAGCTGGCCGAAGAAGGCATGACCATGATGTGCGTGACGCACGAAATGGGCTTTGCCAAGCGGGTCAGCCACCGCGTCATCTTCATGGACGCCGGCAAGATCGTGGAAGACTGCAAGCGCGAAGATTTCTTCGGCAAGCCCGATGAGCGCAGCCCACGTGCCAAAGACTTCTTGGCGAAGATCTTGCAGCACTGATGGTTTGACAAAGCCGAGAGCGCTTTTTTGGGGCGCCGGCTGACTTTGCATGGCCCGCCTAGGCATCTTGTCTGGCGGGCCATTTTCAAATGCGCTTGGTCCTGCTGTTTCTGCAATTGGTCGGCTGCTGCTGGGCGGCGAGGACCTGCGCCATTAGGCTGTCGGACATGCTGATTTCCCTGTTCGTCATGCGCCGAATTTCTCCTCTCACCTCTTTGACGGTTTTGCTGCCCGCTCTGATGCTGGCTTGTTCAATGGCTTGGGCGACCGAATCCTCGGACGACTTGCCCCCGCCAAAAATCATCCCTCGCGATGCCCCGCTGCTGGAGTTGCATCAGGTGCAGACCCAGGGCGAGTCCACGCTGCCGCGTGAACGCAAGACCTTGGCGCAGATCTTCAAGGCTCAAGCGCTGTTTCAAAAGCATCAGGGCTTGGCGCCGAAGGCGGAACTCAAGTTCCGGGTTTATGCGCGCCAGTACGCCTCGGACCTGGACCGTGCCGATTTGGCCTTGGTCGGCGAGCAAGGTCGAACCCCGATTGCTCTGAACGATCAGCATCTTTTCGTGGCCGACTCGGCTTGGCGCAAGCTCGATCAAGACAGCGTGGTGCGCAGCCGCCTGGCCGAAGGGCGCATCACCTGGCGCCCCGATATTCGCAGCCCCGGTGTGCCCGACGGTGAGCGCCGTTTGGGCGATTTGCGCCTGCAATGTCGCATCGCCTTTGCCAGCGGTTTGGCGCGAACCGACTCCTCTTGGCAGCGCTTTTTGCAGTCGGTATTCAGGCCCGGCTATGAGCAATGTGAGGAGAGCGCCTGGAGCCCCAGCAACTTTGCCGACGCTCCTATTTTCTCGGTCACGCTGATCGATGGCGAGCGGAGCATGCGTTTGAACCATCGCATGTTGCACGGCCTGTTTGACGATCGCGGTCAGGATTTCGACTGGGGCTTTTTGCTGCGCGACCGCATGTTCCGCCTGCCCATGGGCGACAAATCTTGGTCGGATGAGACTCGGGTCGTCTTTGAAACCATGGACTCGCCGGCCCTCATGCCGATGAAGGAGTTGCAGGCGTCTAGGCATCGCTTCGCCGAGACCGCCAAGACCTGGAAGATTGGGGAAACTCATCTGGATGAAATCGTCGCTGCCTTGGGCAAGGGACGCCGGGTCAAGTTTGAGCCTGGCCATCAGATCTTGCGGTACTGGCAAGCGGCTCCGAAAGAGAAAGCGAGCAAGGACACCAGCAAGAAAGACAACTTGGAGTCTTCGGCCATGCCTTCCTTGTCCACCTTGATGGCCGCGAAGGCAGCCATCGGCGCTATGCCCTCTGCGGCCGACATGAGCCAAAAGTCCGAGCAAGAGATTCGGGCCGAAGTTGAGAAGATCAGTGCTGCTTTGCCGCCCTCGGTAGCTGCCGCAGCTTCCGCAACAGCAGCCGCTGCGGCCAAGGCAGCCGCGGATGCGCCTGCTGCGCCAGAACGCGGCACCGAGTTGGTCTTGCTGTTCAATGAGCAAGGTCTGCTGCAGAGGCTTGGATTTACTGAGCGTCGTTGAACGGGACTTAGCTAAAACACAGTAGGGCGGTGATCAGGACGCGTGGGGGCTTTGCGCCGCTCCTGTCTGGTCCAGCGCTCGCAAAAGCAGACTGCAAAAATCGTCGAGTCGGGAGTACCGCCGAGAGATTTGGGACAATCCGCCCATGGCCCAAACATCTACCCCCACCGTGGCTGCCCAGCAGCTGAGCATCACCCGTCCTGACGACTGGCATTTGCATGTGCGCGATGGCGCGGCCATGCAAAGCGTCGTGCCTTACACGGCGCGTCAATTCGGTCGAGCCATCATCATGCCGAACCTTCGTCCGCCGGTGACCACGGCCGAACAGGCAGCGGCGTACCGCGAGCGCATTCGCGCCGCCGTGCCCGCAGACTGCAACTTTCAGCCTTTGATGACCTTGTACTTGACCGACCTGACCCCGGTGGACGAGATCAAGCGAGCCAAGGATGCCGGCGTGGTGGCGCTCAAGCTCTATCCGGCAGGCGCCACCACCAATAGCGATGCGGGTGTGACCGACATTCGCAAGACCTACAAGGTGCTGGAAGCGATGCAGCGCGAAGGCTTGCTCTTCTTGGTGCACGGCGAAGTCACCGACCCTGAGATCGATGTGTTCGACCGGGAAGCGGTCTTCATCGACCGGGTGATGCGGCCGTTGCGCCGCGATATGCCCGAGCTGAAGGTGGTGTTTGAGCACATCACCACCAAGGAAGCGGCCGAGTACGTTTCGACGGCGGACGATTACACCGCCGCGACCTTGACGCCGCAGCATCTGCTGTACAACCGCAACGCCATCTTCACCGGCGGTCTGCGTCCGCATTACTACTGCCTGCCGGTGCTCAAGCGCGAGATCCATCGCCAAGCCTTGCTGAAGGCGGCCACCTCGGGCAGCAACAAGTTCTTCCTCGGCACCGACAGCGCACCGCACGCCTCGCAGATGAAGGAGAACTCGGTCTGTGGCGCGGGTTGCTTTACCGCTGCCTCTGCTCTGGAGTTGTATGCCGAGGCCTTTGAGGCGATGGGCGCGCTGGACAAGTTGGAAGGTTTTGCCAGCTTCAATGGCGCCGATTTTTATGGCCTGCCACGCAACACCGATCGCGTCACCTTGGTCAAGCAGGACTGGACCCTGGCCAGCGCCGTGCCCTTTGGCGATGCCCAGCTCAAGCCCTTGCGTGGGGGCGAAACGCTGAGCTGGAAACTGCTCTGAGCCTTCCCGGCTTGCATGTGGATTGGTCGGCGCCCTGGATGGCGCCGTACCGCGCACTGGGCCTGTGCCTGAGTGCGGATCTGGCGGCCGGCGCCACGGTGGCAGAGGCGCTCAATCGAGGCTTGCTAGGGCGAGACATTCGTTTATCCAACGGCTCTTTGCGCTTTGTGCCGCAGGCGAGTCTGCCCGAGGGCGAGGCCTATGAGGTCTTCATCCATCGCACCGCCTCGGTGCCGACGCGCGACAACGTGCACGATCTGCTCAACGGTTTGGTGTGGTTGCATTGGCCGCTATTGAAGGCCGGGCTGAATGCCGGGCATATGGCCGCGATCGCGCGGATGGGCGGCGTACTCGGGCCGCTACGAGGGCCGCTGCGTGATGCGCTGACCGTGGTCGATGAGAACGCCGCCTTGCTCTGGGCGCCAGCGCCGCTGTGCCAAGCCTTGGCGCGGCGGGACTGGCTGGCCTTGTTCGTCACCCACCGACATCTCTGGGCTCAGTCGCGCTTGCACTTGATCGGCCATGCCTTGATGGAGAAGCTGCAGCAGCCGCGCAAGCCGATCTGCGCCCATGTCTTGCTTCGGCCGACCGAATCGGGCGATGGCGACTGGCCCGACGCTGCCCTGGAGCTGGCATGGCTGGAGCGCAAGCCCTTCCTGCCCCTGCCGGTGCTGGGGGTGCCCGGCTGGTGGGCGCCGAATGAAAGCCCCGAGTTCTATGCGGACCCCCAGGTTTTTCGTCCCTTGTCGGGCACTCAAACCCGCTAGCATCGGCGCTGCTTCCCTTGGGGCTCCTGCGCCCTTTGGGTTCGCTGCCCGTTTGGGCTGCTCTCTTTTGATGGGACACAGGCTTGCTGAATCACTTTAGCCTCCAGGGCGGTGCGCTGCGAAGCGCGTCGCGATTGCTCCTGATCTTCGGTCTCAGCGCAAGCTTGGGCCTTGCGCTGGCGCAGCCGCGCACAGCGGGGGAGCTTGCCGGGGTGTCATCGCCCGCCGCTGCGGCTTCAGCGGCGCCCGCTGCGGTGTCGGCCAGTGCTCGGCGGCTTTATGACAGCACGCGCTCGCAACTCTTGCAGATCCGAACCCTGCTGAAGACCCAAGACAGCCAGGCTTCGGTGGGCTCCGGCTTCTTGGTCAGCCCCGATGGTCATGTGCTGACCAACTACCACGTCATCAGCCAGTACGCCTTGGAGCCGGATCGCTACCGCCTGCGCTTTGCCACCACCGAAGGTCAAGAAGGCCAGCTGGAATTGTTGGACTTTGATGTGCGGCGAGACCTCGCCCTGCTGCGGGCCTCGCCGAATGCCTTGAAGGGTCGCGGTGCGCTTGGATTTCGCCCCGCCACCCAGCCACTGTCCAAGGGCGATCGCATCTATTCGATGGGCAATCCCCATGATGTGGCTTTTGCCGTGGTGGAAGGCAATTACAACGGGCTGGTTGAACGCAGCTTTGACCCGCTGATCTATTACTCCGGGAGCATCAACTCGGGCATGAGCGGCGGCCCGGTGGTGGATGAAGAGGGTCGGGTGGTCGGCGTCAACGTTTCGGCCATGTTCTTTGCTCAGCAGATGAGCTTCTTGGTGCCCGGCCATTTTGCGCAAGCCTTGCTGGAACGCAGTCGCGATGCCAAGCCCATGACCAGTCCCGCCTGGCCGCGTTTGCGCGAGCAGTTGCTGGTCTATCAAGAGGAGCTGAGCCGTCGTTTCATGGCGCAGCCTTGGGCTTCCACAGGCCATGCACATTACCAGTTACCTGTGCCGCAGGAGCAGTTCATGCGTTGCTGGGGGCGAGGTACGCCGGCCGATACCAAGGGTCTGGAGTTCCAGCGCTCTCAGTGTCGGATGGAACATGCGGTCTTTGTCAGCAACCATATTCAGACCGGCTATCTCGACATGTCGCACGAGGCCTATGACGGGGGCAAGCTGGGGGCCATCCGCTTCGCCAAACAGTACTCGGGCAGCTTTCGCAATGAACGGCTGGGCCGAGACGACAAGTTCCGCACCGCACCTTTTTGCAAGGAAGAATTTGTGTCCCGGGACGGCCTGCCGCTGCGGGCGGTGGTGTGCTTGCGTGCCTATCGCAAGTTGGCGGGCTTGCATGACCTGAGCGTGTTGGTGACCACGGTGGATGCGCCGACGGAAGGCGCCTTGGGCCGCTTTGATGCCCGCGGCGTCAGTTTTGATAACGCGCTGAAGCTGACCGCGCATTACCTGGGGGGCTTCGCGTGGAACAAGAAGAGCGCCAACAACGCATCGCGGTAATCGAAGTCCTGGGTCGTGATGGGCATCCGCGCCTGGTACAGCGCATCAGCGAGTGGCCGGTCCGCATCGGCCGGGCGCCGCGTTGCGAGCTGCCGCTGGATGACAGCCATTTGGCCGCCGAGCATGCGCGCGTGGAATGGGATGAACAAACTGGCCCACGCCTGGAGATGCTGGCCAGCTTGAATGGCGGTTGGCTGGGCGAGCAACGCCTGAAGGCCGGGCAGGGGGCGGACTTGGGGCATGTGAACATGTTCCAACTCGGAGCCACCCATTTGCGCTGGCGCCGCGACAGTGACAGGCTGGCGCCTGAGCAGCCGATGCAGCAGCATCAGCTGCGCTCGGCCAAGGTGGCGGAGGCCTGGGTGCCGGGGCTGATGCTCTTGTGGTTGGCTTTGCTGTGGTTCGACCAATGGTCGGGCTTGAATCCGGGTTCGCCCTGGATCGACTACAGCGGTGCCGTGTTGTTGCCCTTGGTGACGATCTTGGCTTGGGCTGCCTTGTGGTCCTTGGTGACGCAGCTGTTTCAGCATCGCTTCCCCTTCACCACCCACCTGCGTCGAGCCCTGATTGGCGTGACCGGGCTGCATTTGATTGCCTTCGTGCTGCCCTTGCTGGCCTTTGCCTTTTCGATGCCGCGACTGATGGTGTTGGATGCCTTGGCATTCCCTTGCGGCGTGGCGGGGCTGTTGTGGTGGCATGCCAGCCTGGTCTGGCCGCGCGCGCGTCGCTGGCTGGCGTTGGCGGTGGGCACCGCTTTGTTGACGCTGTTGGTATTGACCATCGCGCGACGTCAGGAGCAACAGCATTGGCTGGGCCCCGCCTATCTGAGCGTTTTGCCGCCGCCTTCGCTGCGCCTGGTGGAGCCTAAGCCGCCGGCCGCGCTGATTGATGCGCTGCGGCCCCTGGAAGCCGAGTTGGCTCGGCAGGCCAACAAGGACAATGACAAACCCAGTTCGGAAGGCGTGGCCGAAGACTGAGCCCAGAAAAAAGAGCGCAGCGCGAGCGGGTGCCCGGGCTGCGCATTGGGGCCAGTTCCTTGCTGGCCTCAGGCGACGCTGATTCAGGCGGGCAGGAAGCCCTCGATGGACAAATAGCGCTCGCCGGTGTCGTAGTTGAAGCCCAGCACGCGCGAGCCGGCCGGCAGTTCGGGCAGCTTCTTGGCGATGGCGGCCAGCGTGGCGCCGCTGGAAATACCCACCAGCAGGCCTTCTTGAGAAGCGCTGCGGCGCGCATACTCACGCGCCTCTTCGGCCTCGACCTGAATCACGCCGTCCAACAGGGCGGTGTGTAAATTGGCGGGAATAAAGCCGGCGCCAATGCCTTGAATCGGGTGCGGGCTGGGCGCGTCGCCGCTGATCACCGGCGACGCGGCGGGTTCCACCGCAAACACCTTCAGATTCGGCCAGGCTTTCTTCAGCACTTGCGCGCAACCGGTGATGTGCCCGCCGGTGCCCACGCCGGTGATCAAGGCATCCAGCCCGTTCGGGAAGTCGGCCAAGATTTCTTCGGCCGTGCTGCGCACATGGACGGCGATATTGGCCGGGTTCTCGAATTGCTGAGGCATCCAGGAGCCTGGGTGTTCGGCCATCAATTCCTGGGCGCGGGCGATGGCGCCCTTCATGCCTTTCTCGCGCGGCGTCAGGTCAAAGCGGGCGCCGTAGGCCAGCATCAGGCGGCGGCGCTCAATCGACATGCTGTCAGGCATGACCAAAATCAACTGGTAGCCTTTGACGGCGGCCACCATGGCCAGGCCCACGCCGGTATTGCCGGACGTGGGTTCGATGATGGTGGCGCCGGGCTTGAGCAGGCCGCGCGATTCGGCGTCTTCCACCATCGATAGCGCAATGCGATCCTTGATCGAGCCGCCCGGATTGCTGCGTTCGGATTTGACCCAGACCTGAGCTTGGGCGCCGAACAAGCGTTGCATGCGGATGTGCGGCGTATTGCCAATGGTGGCGAGAACGTTGTCGGCTTTCATCGGGGAACTCCTGGGGTGAAACAGATGGGTTGGATTCTGCGGTGCTTGTGTGTAGAGCTTCAGCTCGCCACCGAGCCGTCCTTGCGAACCAAGGTGAACTGCGGGTGTTGCTCGGTCATCAAGAGGAAGAGCGCAAACACCGGGCCTGGCATCGTGCGCGGGTCGCTGGCGCTTTCCAAGGCCTGCCAAGTACGCGACTGCAGGCCACCGCGACTGCCGGCCTGCACCGGATAGCCCATCAGCTCGGCGGCCTCGACTTGGCTCAGGCCGGCGGCCGTGCGTGCGGCCTTCAGTTCATCGCCGTGGGGCGAGGGGAAATCAAGAGGTGTCAGATGCGGCATCGGGTCTGGCCTGGGAATGAGGCCTGAATGGTAGAGCCAAAGCGGGCGCTCCCGCTGGCGCTCGGCGCTGCTGGAGCTGGGCGATAATGCCCGCTGTGAAGCAAGCCAGACCGCCGCTGGCCCGATCAGGGAAACCTGGGGCTGGAGGAAGGTCCGGACTGCATAGAGCGGCGTAGCAGCTAACGGCTGTCCGGCGTGAGCCGAGGATTAGAGCAACAGAGACGAGTCGATCAAACGTGCAGGACGCAAGCCCTGCGGGACCGGAAGCGCAGCCTCCGGGATCGGGTGAAACGGGCAATCTCTACGCGCAGCAACACCAAGTAGGCCAGTATTGATGCGGCTCGCAGAGCTGGCGGGTAGGTGGCACCGAGCCGGGCAGTGATGTCCGGCCAAGAGGAATGGCGGTCACAAGACCCGGCCCGCAAGGGTCAGGTCTTGCACAGAATCCGGCCTATCGGCTTGCTTCACTCTTTATTCATGGACGCTGCAAGGCCCGGCTCAGCCGCGCCCTTGCAGCAGCGCTTCGATGGTTTCTTGCACCGCCAAGGCCTCGGCGTAGCCGGGCAAGCCATGCGGCCGGCCTTCGATCAGCGCCACCCATTGATCCAACTGGTCGCGCTGGCCATGCAGGCGCAAGTCGCCGTTCGACAGCTCTTGCGGCAGCAATTGCCCGGCCGCATCACGAACTTCGATCTGGCTGAACCACTCCTGCAATTGAGTCTGGCCCGCAGCCGCTTGCCAGCGCATGCGGTTCAGGTCGGCTTGCTCACCGCCAACCTTGCCGTGGATGCGCAGCGGCACGCCGGCCGCCTGCAACTCGGCCTGCAGGCCGATTTCTGCCGAAACTCCGTCGTTTGGATATTCCACCTGGCTGCTTTGCACCTGGGCCGGGCCCAACACGCGCTGCAAGGCAAAGATGAAGTGCGATAGCACCTCGCGGCTGAAGCCGCCCTCGATCCGTTCGCCCAGCCAAGCGCCAGCAGCCGCCTGCCAAGGGCGCGGCCAGGCGGCGAAAGCCAGCTCCAAGTCGATGGATTGCAAGTCCCCCAGTGGGCGCTCAGCGCCAGCGCCGAACTGCGACTGCAGCAAGGCCAGGCCTTTGGAGGAGGCCAGCGCAAAGTTCACCGCCGCGCGTTGGCCTTGCGCCTCGATGCGCGCAATGCAAGCGCGCGCAGCGCCAAAGTCCACCGTCAGAGGCTTTTCGCAAAACACCGCCAGCCCGGCATCAAAGGCCAGTTCGGACAGTGCCATATGCGGGGCCGGCGGCGTGGCAATGTAGAGGCTGTGCAGGCCCGGCGTGGCAATCAGCGCCTCGGCACTGTCGGCGGCACGCAGCTGCGGATAGGCCTGCAAGGTGGTCGCGATGGCTGTGGCTTGGGCGTCCCAGACCGTGGTCGCGCGCAAGCGCGGGTGCGTGGCCAGACGAGCCAGCATGCGCTGGCCCATCACGCCCAGGCCAATCACCCCGATGTTCAAGAGACCGTCATTCATTATTTGTTCGCCCAGCAAAACCTGTGAGTACGGCAGTTTAGGGCCGACCATTACACTGCTGGGCTGCCCATATTCGATGCACGCCTGCTGCGTCTTTGCCCCCTATGAATCCCGAAGCCAGCTCTTTATGGCGCGCACCCCGTTGGGCCTTGGCCATCATGTTGGCGGGCTTGGCGATGCTGGGCCCGTTCTCGATCGACACCTATTTGCCGGCCTTCTCGGGCATTGCTGCCGCGCTAGAGGCCACCCCGGTGCAGATGCAGCAAACGCTGTCGAGCTATTTGCTGGGCTTTGCGGTGATGAATCTGTTTCATGGCGCCTTGTCTGACAGCTTTGGGCGCCGGCCCGTGGTGTTGTGGGGCATGGCGGTCTTCACCCTGGCTTCGGTGGGTTGTGCGCTGTCTGGCAGCATTGGCCAGCTGGTGTTCTGGCGCACGGTGCAAGGCATGTCGGCGGGCGCCGGCATGGTGGTGTCCCGCGCCATCATTCGCGATATGTTTGCGCCCTCCGAGGCGCAACGGGTGATGTCGCAGGTGACCATCTTCTTTGGTGTAGCACCGGCGATTGCGCCCATGATCGGCGGCTTTTTGTTCGTGCATGCCGACTGGCATGCCATCTTCTGGTTCCTGGTGGCGGTCGGGGCCGTGCTTTTTGTGGCCAATTGGCGTTTGCTGCCTGAGACCCTGCACCAGGACATGGTTCAGCCCTTCCGGTTTCGGCCATTGATGCGGGACTATTGGCGCCTTTGCTCCAACCGACGCTTCATCTTGCTCGCCTTGGCCAGCGGTATTCCCTTCAACGGCATGTTCCTCTATGTGCTGTCGGCGCCCGTGTTTGTCGGTGAGCATCTGGGCTTGGCGCCGACGCAGTTCTTCTGGTTTTTCTGCTTCGCCATTGGCGGCATCATGGGCGGGGCCTGGCTCAGCGGCCGCTTGGCCGGCAAGATCCGGCCCAAGCAGCAGATCCGGCGCGGCTTCATCATCATGTTTGTGTTTGCCAGCCTGAATGTGCTGCTCAATCTGTTGCTCCCGCCTCACCCGTTTTGGGCGCTGCCGGTGATTGGCGCCTTCTCATTCGGCTGGGCCTTGATGGTGCCAGTCGTGACCTTGATGGTGCTGGATGAAGTGCCCGAGCGGCGCGGCATGGCTTCGTCACTGCAGGCTTGCATTGGCAGCGCAGCCAATGCAGTGGTGGCGGGTCTGGTGGTGCCGCTCTTGATGCACTCGACCTTGGCGCTGGCGCTGGGCTCCATGGCCATGATGGCCATCGGCCTGAGCGCTTGGTTGGCGGTCAAGCGTGAAATGGCTTGAGTGCCGGTCGCCCTCAAGCCAGAGGTTGAAACGGCCGATGACAGGACGATCAGGGCGATCAAGCGCCTGGGAGCGTTGAATCATGGTTTTGAGTTTTCCGTTGGCAACAAGGTCCGCGCAGTGGGCGGCCGTGCAAGTCTTGGTTTTGGGTCTGGCTGTGGGCCTGTCTTTTGGCGGCAGTGCTGCACAAGCCTCAGAGGCCAAGGCCAAATCGGCCGAGCCATCTGCCGACGGGGAGCCTCTTGATGTCTTGCGTAAGCGTTTGGCTGAACGGCTGAGCAACAGCCCTGCTGGCGGCAGCCCTCAGATGAAAGTGGCCAACAAGGCGGGCCAGGATGAGGCGGAGTCCAAGGGGAGCCGGGTCAGCACGCGGCCCGCACCCAAGGCCAGCGCCAAGTCGGAGCCCACCCCGGTTCAGGCCAAACCTCATGTCCATTGGGGCTATGCGGGCGAAGGTGCCCCCGAGCGCTGGGCCGAGTTGAGCCCTGAGAATCGCCAGTGCGCGATCGGCACGCGGCAAAGCCCGATCGATATCCGCGAAGGCATTCGCGTCGACCTTGAAAAGATCCAGTTCGACTATCGCCCCAGCGGCTTCGCCGTGCTGGACAACGGTCACACGGTCCAAGTCAATGTGTCTGCGGGCAACTCGCTGACGGTGATGGGGCGTCGCTATGACCTTCAGCAGTTCCACTTCCATCGTCCCAGCGAGGAGCGGATCAACGGTCGCCAGTTCGATATGGTGGCGCACCTGGTGCACAAAGATCCGGATGGCAGGCTCGCGGTGGTGGCCGTGCTTTTGGAGCGCGGCCGCGATCAGCCGCTGATTCAAACGATTTGGAACAACCTGCCCTTGGAAAAAGGCGAGCCCTTGCCCGCCCAGGGCTTCATCGATCTGACCCAGTTGCTGCCGGTGGATCGGTCCTACTACACCTATATGGGCTCGCTGACGACGCCGCCTTGTTCCGAGGGCGTGCTGTGGATGGTGATGCGCTCGCCGGTTCAGGTCTCGCTCAACCAGATCAATATCTTCTCGCGGCTCTACCCCATGAATGCCCGGCCGATTCAGGCCGGCGCGGGCCGCCTGATCAAAGAGTCCAACTGAAGCCAAAGCCCCAGGCCCTCAAGGCGCAAGGCCCAAGTCGGCGCGATGAGCGCCTCTTTGCTTCGATGGCGCGGGCTCAGTGTTCGCCTTGAGGGGGCGCTGAGGCTGGGGCTGGTCAGTCCCGGCTCAACCACATGTGCAAGGTTGCAAACAACTGCTCGGCCACGACCGGCTTGGCCACATGATCATTCATGCCCGCATCCAAGCAGCGCTGGCGCTCTTCGGCAAAAGCGTTGGCGGTCATGGCCAAGATGGGGGTGCTGCGCGGCTTGCCGCGCTGCCGCTCCATGTCGCGAATCGCGCGGGTTGCGTCCAGCCCGTCTATCAGCGGCATCTGCACGTCCATCAGCACCAGCCCATAGTCATACTCGCTGGCCATGCGCAGTGCTTCTTGGCCATCGTTGGCGACATCGACCACCAGGCCTGCGCTCCCCAGCAGGGCGACCGCTACTTCCTGGTTCACCGCATTGTCCTCGGCCAATAAGATGCGGGTGCCGCGGAACTCTTGCAGCTTCTCACGAGCCGCTTGGCCGCGAGGGGCTGGCGGGACCTCGCTGAGGGTGAGCGCCTTGCTCTTGTCGACCGAGAGCGTCAGCCAGAAGCGGCTGCCTTGGCCGGGTGAGCTGTGGACGCCGACCTCGCCCTTCATCAAGTGGGCCAAGCGGCGGCAAATGGCGAGACCCAGGCCGGTACCGCCGTAGCGGCGGGTGGTGGAGCTGTCGGCCTGCTCGAAATCTTGGAACAAGCGGCTTTGGGCTTCTTCGCTGATGCCGATGCCGCTGTCTTGCACTTCAAAGCGCAGTTGCAAGGTGTTGCCCGAGTCTTGCTCAACCGCAGCGCTGAAGCGCACAAAACCGCTGTCCGTGAACTTGACCGCATTGGCGCCAAAGTTCAGCAGGATTTCGCTGATGCGTTGCGCATCGCCCAGCAAGACCTGGCTGCCCAACTCGGGCTTGAGCTCCAGCTGCATCTGCAATTGCTTCTCAGACGCGCGCTGCGCCAGCATGCTGCTGATGTTGTCCAGCACCTGGGTGATGGTGAACTCGCTATGCGCCAGTTGCAGCTTGCCCGCTTCAATTTTGGAGAAGTCCAGCACCTTGTTGATGACGCTGAGCAGATGCTCTGCCGCATCGGCCACTTTTTGCAGCCGGGCTTGCTGGGTCGGTTCGGTGCTGTCGCTTTGCACCAGATAGGTCAAGCCGATGATGGCGTTCATCGGCGTGCGGATTTCGTGGCTCATATTGGCCAGGAAGGCGCTCTTGGCCAGGCTGGCAGCCTGGGCGGCCTTGGTGGCCTCGGCCAGTTCGGCGGTGCGGGCTTCCACCAGCTCTTCCAGATGATTGCGGTAGCGCAGCAACTCCAGCGCGTCGCGGCGCTGGCTGGAGATGTCGGTCAAGAAGCCGTGCCAGAGCACGCTGCCGCCTTCTTCCAGTTGGGCAATCGCATTGCCGTACAACCAGCGTTCGCTGCCGTCGGCCCGGAAGGTGCGGAACTCCTGTTGCCAGGGCGTCAGCTGTCGGGCAGAAACCTGCAAGGACTCGAGCACGCCGGCGCGATCGGCCGGTGCGATCTGCTCAAACCACGGCTGAGCGTCTTTGTCCAAACGCGAAGCCGTGAGTTGGAAGTAGTCCTTCACGGCCTCGCTGACATAGGCGAAAGAATACTTGCCGTCGCGCCCCAGCCTGAGTTGATAGACGACACCGGGCACGGTTTCTGCCATGCCCCGCAGGCGCTCGATCAATGCGCGCTGTGAATCAAACTGCTGCTGCAGGGCCTCACGCATATGTTCCAAGTGGCCGCCCAACTGACCGATCTCATCATTGCGACTCGGGGGTAGTTGTGCATCAAAGCGACCTGCGGCCAGGTCATTGGCGAAGCCACCCAGCCGGCGCAGCGGACTCAGCAGGCGAGAGTTCAGCAAGACCAGAATGAAGGCCAGGGAGACCAGCAACTGGCCACCCACCGTGGCGCCATAGAGCCAGCGCTGGCGGCTCAGGGCGGCCGTGCTGAGGTGGTCGTCGACCTCGATCGTCAGGTGCCCGATGCGAGCTACGCCGCGGAACACCTCTCGCTCACCCTTCAAGGCTTTGCCTTTTTGGCGCTCGGGAAATCCCATCTCAATGAAAGGTGAGCCTTGTGAGGCATCGCGCACCACCACACGCACCACATCGGGAGACTTCATCACCGCAGCCACCACCTCGCGGGCGGCCACCGTGTCCAGATTCCAGAGCAACTCGGGCAAGCTGCTGCCCAAGACGTCGAGCTTGGCCTCCAGGTCTCGCTGCAGCGCAGCTTCAGCGGCTTGCGGCTCGCGCAGCCCAATCAAGAGGCCTCCAACGATCAGCGCAGGGAGCAGCAGACCCAGGCTGGCACCCATTGCGATGGCAACGAAGAGGGAACGGGAAGCTTTCGTTTCGCTCAAAAAGGCCTCTTGGTTCAGGGTTTCAGGCTCGCATCACCGGCGGGCTTGAGGGGGAGTGGCGATCCAACGAGCGGTTCGGTCAGTCTGGTGTTTCGGCAGCAAACGACGCGGAATGAATGGATAGTTGCAGATTCTGAGGCAATTTCTTGTCGCTCCCGACAAATGGCCGCGCTCAGCCTTTCTCGCTGAGCTTCAAACCCAGGGCGCGCCAGCCTTCCAGGCCGATGCGCTCCAGCGTTTGCATATTGGCTTCGTAGATGGCGTCGGTATCGGCCATGGTTTCGGTGGCGCGTTCAATGCTGCTTTCGCGCAGCAAGTGCAGGGTCGGGTAGGGTGAGCGGTTGGTGTAGTTGCTCACATCATCCGGCTCGGTACCGCCGAATTGGTAGTCGGGGTGGAAGCTGGCGATTTGCAGCGTGCCGTCCAACTCCAGATCTTCGACCAAGGCATCGGCCGCGCCGATGAAGTCATTGAAGTCCAGGAAGTCGGTCAAGACGCGCGGGTGGATCAGCAAGGTGGTTTCGATCTCGTCCGGGTCGGCGCGCATCAGGCTCAAAAGCTCATGCGCCAATTCGCGCAGCAGGGCTTCCGGGCTGTCGGCCTGGCTGACCACATAACGCAGTCTGTTGTTGACATGAACGCTCTTGGCAAAAGGGCAGAGGTTCAGGCCAATGACGGCTTTCTCCAGCCAGAACTGCGTCTCTTGCTGAACTTTTTCAATCGCTTGTGGGCTCAACTCGGGCACGGAAGAGTTGCTACTGCTGCTCATTCGTTCAAACCTTTCAATGCCTGCAGGCCGGCGTCCAGGGCCTGGTCCCGCAGGGCTTGTTTCCAATCATCGGTATCGACGTAAAACGCGTCGCGAATTTGTTGCTTGATCGACCGAGCCAGATCGTTGGGCGCCTCGGGGTGGGCGGCCAGCCAGTGGTCGGCGCGCAAGGCTTCAAACATCTGCGCCAAGGGCAGGGTGCCGTATTCCAGCGCAATCCCGGTGTAGCGGGCCTGTGGGCAAACTTGCGCCGCCACCTGCCACATCAGGCCGACCAGGGGCGCGGAACTGGAGCTGCCGTCAGTCAGCGAGGTGACCGCCTCACCCCACCAGCGCTTGGCGCGCGCCAGTGAAGCAGGATCCTCGTGACCGGTGAAGATGCGCTCGCCATGGCCGCTCGGCCCCAGGCCGGTGTGCAAGTCAATCCAGGCCAGATCTTTCACGCCTGGGCCTTGTTCTTCCAAGACATGGCGCAGCGTTTGCTGGCTCCAGGTGGGCGTGCGGCCGCCGTAGAAGAGACCCAGTTCGTGGGTGTACTGGCCGCCAGACACTGCGGCCTGCAGACCGGCTTCGCCATGTCGCGCCGCATAGTCGGCCAGCACCGCCTCATCGGCAGGTCGTGGCGGCCATTGCGGCGGCAGCAGGGCTGCGGCGATTTCTTCGTAGCCGGCATTGTGCGGCAAGGGCTGGTGGAAGTCGTGAAAATTGCGGTTCAGGTCCACGCCTTCTTGGGTGACGCGCCGCCACCAAGAAAAACCATGCGGGTTCAGCGCGTGGATGTAGAGCACGGCCACGCCGCTGTCGGCCACGGCCTGCATCCATTGCGGCTCGCGCAGCAGAGAGGTCTGAATGCCCGAGCCTGCAAAGCCCTCCACGCCATGGCAGGCGCTGCTGATGATGAGCAGCTTGTCGGCCGACTTGGGCCCTTGGCGCAGCACATCCATGGCCAGGCGCTCGCCTTCGCTGCCCAGCAGCGGATGCCAATGCGGGGTGAGGTCCAAGCCCGCATCCGCCGCAGCGGCCAGGAACTTGGCCCGCGCCTCGGCATAGCTTTGCGAGAAATGCTCGGCAGCCTTCATGCTTGAGTGGCGCGGCAGTGAGGCCATGCGGGCAGCGGCTTCAAGGCCGGGGCTGACTCAGCCAGGCCTCGGCCAGCCGCACCCACATCGAGCCGCCCAGCGGGATCAGCTCGTCATTGAAGTCATAGCTGGGGTTGTGCAGCATGCATGGGCCCATGCCGTGGCCGCCTTCGCGGTGGCTGCCGTCGCCGTTGCCCATCAGGAAGTAGCAGCCCGGCTTTTCTTGTAGAAAGAAGCTGAAGTCTTCCGCGCCCATGGTGGGTTCGAACTCCTGCACATTGGCGGCGCCGACCATCTCGCTCAACGCGCTGCGCACGAAGTCGGTTTCCTTGGGGTGATTGATGGTGGGCGGGTAGTTGCGGCGGAACTCGAACTCGCAGCTGACCTCAAAGGCTTGCGCCGTGGCCTCGGCCATCTGCTGCATGCGGCGCTGAATCATGTCCAGCACTTCCAGCGTGAAGGTGCGCACCGTGCCCTCGATCACACAGGAGTCGGGGATGACATTGGTGGCCTCGCCGGTGTGGATCATGGTCACCGAGATCACGCCGGCATCGATGGGGCGCTTGTTGCGGCTGATGATGGTCTGGAAGGCCTGCACCATCTGGCAGGCGGCCGGCACGGGGTCGATGCCGTTGTGCGGCATGGCGGCGTGCGCGCCCTTGCCGCGCAGCGTGATCTTGAACTCATTGCTGGAGGCAAAGACCGGCCCGGTCTTGACGGCGAACTGGCCGGCCGCCATGCCGGGCCAGTTGTGGGCGCCGAACATGGCCTCCATGGGGAAGAGTTTGAAGAGACCATCCTTGATCATCTCGCGGGCGCCGCCACCGCCTTCTTCGGCCGGTTGGAAGACCAGATAGATGGTGCCGTCAAAGTTGCGGTTCGTCGCCAAATGTTTGGCGGCGGCCAGCAGCATGGCAGTGTGGCCATCGTGGCCGCAGGCGTGCATCTTGCCGGGGTAAGTGCTGGCGTGGGCGAATTGGTTGTGCTCGCTCATGGGCAGCGCGTCGATGTCGGCGCGCAGGCCCACGGCGCGGTCGGAGTTGCCGCCTTTGACGATGCCGACCACGCCGGTCGTGCCCAGGCCGCGATGGACCGGAATGCTCCAGTCGGTCAATACCTTGGCGATCAGGTCCGAGGTGCGCTGCTCTTGAAAGCAAAGCTCGGGGTGCGCATGCAGATCACGTCGCAGCGCGGTGATGGCGGGGGCGTCTTGGAGGATGGATTCGATCGGCTTCATGGGCGTGTGTCAGAGCGGGCGGCGCAACTGCTCGACAAGCAGGCGGCCACAGTCCGTGTTTCGAGAGAGTCAGTTTACTGCCGCCGCCCTGGCCTCAGCTCGGCAAGGCTTTGAGCTCAGCCCGCCCGGGGCAGAAAGACCTGGGTCTGTGCGAAACCATCGCCGGCCGAGGCTGGGGGCGGGGCTTCGCCGAAGAAGGGGCCTGGGTCGGACAGGCTGCGGCTGGCGGCTTGCACGCGCAGTTCTTGCGCTCTTGCGGCGTCGATCTTGCCGAGCGCATGGCGCAACTCGGCCACTTCGGCATGCGACTGCTCGAGCTGCTTGCGTGCTTGGCTGTTCTGCTGCTTCAGCGCCTCGCGGGCGGCTTCGAGCTTGGCGACGCGCGCTTTCGCCGCATTCAAGGGCCGCAGCCACCACCAACTCGCGAGCAGGCCGCCGAAGCCCGCACCGACGATCAAAGCGAGCAAGC
Organism: Roseateles sp.; assembly: GCF_049240545.1. Taxonomy (GTDB): domain Bacteria; phylum Pseudomonadota; class Gammaproteobacteria; order Burkholderiales; family Burkholderiaceae_C; genus Paucibacter_A. The sequence continues at coordinate 50,353 of NZ_JBMLSK010000219.1, forward strand.
TCATCAAGTCATTCATCATGCCTCCCAGCTGCGCCAGAGCCGCTAGCGTATCCGAATCGACCTTTGTGCAATAGTTCGGTCATGCAAGATCTGACTCTCTCCGACACTCGCATCGTCAAGGGCGCCTGCCCGCATGACTGCCCCGATACCTGCGCGCTGCGCATCACCGTGGAGGGCGGCCGCGTGATCAAGGTGCAAGGCGCGGCCGATCACCCCAGCACCCATGGCGCCTTGTGCACCAAGGTGTCGCGCTATGCCGAACGCAGCTACCACCCCGAGCGCTTGCTCAAGCCGCTGCGCCGCGTCAGCGCCAAGCACGAGGCGCCGCGTTTCGAAGAGGTCAGCTGGGCCACGGCCTTGGCCGATATTTCGGGTCGACTGAAGGCCATTGCCGCACGCGATCCGCAGGCCATCCTGCCCTACAGCTATGCCGGCACCATGGGTTATGTGCAGGGCGAGGCCATGGCGGGGCGCTTCTTCAACCGCTTGGGCGCTTCCCTGCTGGATCGCACCATCTGCGCTTCGGCCGGCGCTGCGGCTTTGAGTGCGACCTATGGCCACAAGGTCGGCATGCATCTGCCGCACTTTGCCGAGAGCCGGCTGATCCTGATCTGGGGCAGCAACTCCATCGCCTCCAATCTGCATTTCTGGACCTATGCCAACCAGGCCAAGCGCGCTGGGGCCAAGCTGATCTGCATCGACCCGCGCAAGACCGAGACCGCCGACAAATGCCATCAACACATCGGCTTGCTGCCCGGCACCGATGGCGCGCTGGCCTTGGGCCTGATGCATGAGCTGATCGTCAACGACTGGCTGGACCATGACTATCTGGGCCGGCATGTGGACGGCTGGGAAGAGCTGCGCGACAAGGCCATGCAGTGGCCACCCGAGCGCACCGCCGAGGTTTGCGGCCTCTCGGCCGCCGAAGTGCAGGGCCTGGCGCGCGACTACGGCACGACGGCGCCGGCCGCCATTCGCTTGAACTACGGCATGCAGCGGGTGCGCGGCGGCGGCAATGCGGTGCGCTTGGTGGCCTTGTTGCCCTGCTTGACCGGTGCTTGGCGGCACCGCGCCGGCGGCTTGCTGCTGTCCAGCTCCGGCTGGTTTGCGCCGTACAAGAATGACCAGTTGGAGCGCCCCGAGCTGCGCCGCGCGCCGGCCCGCACCATCAATATGAGCAGCATTGGCGATGAGCTGCTGCGCCCGGCCTCAAAAGAGTTCGGCCCGCAGATCGAGGCACTGATCGTCTACAACAGCAACCCGGTCGCGGTGGCCCCGGAGTCGCCCAAGGTGCTGCGAGGTTTTCAGCGCGAAGATTTGTTCACCGTGGTGCTGGAACACTTCATGACCGATACCGCTGACTCAGCCGACTATGTCTTGCCCGCCACCACACAGCTGGAGCATCTGGATGTGCACAGCAGCTATGGCCACACTGATGTTTTGATCAATGAGCCGGCGATTGCGCCGCTGGGCGAAGCCAAGCCGAACTCACAGATCTTTCGAGAACTGGCCGTGGCCATGGGCTTTGATGAGGCTTGCTTCTTGGAAAGTGATGAGCAGCTGGCCCGCCAGGTCTTCACTTCAGCGATTGACTTCGAGGCCTTGCGTGCGAAGGGCTGGCAGTCCCTGCCATTGAAAGAGGCGCCGTTTGCCGAGGGTCAGTTCTTGACCCCCAATGGCCGTGCGCAAGCGGGCGGCGCCGACTATGTGCCCAATTACGAAAGCCGCGCCTCCAGCCCCGAGCTGGCGCGCCGTTATCCCCTGGCGATGATCTCGCCGCCGGCGCGCAACTTCTTGAATTCCACCTTCGTCAATGTGAAGAGCTTGCGCGATATCGAGGGCGAGCCGGTTTTGGAGATGCATGCGGAAGACGCCGCCCAGCGTGGCCTGCAGGACGGCGCCATGGTGCGGGTCTTCAATGAGCGCGGCAACTACCACTGCCGCATGCGCATCAGCGCGCGGGCGCGGTTGGGCGTGGTCAATGGTCTGGGCATCTGGTGGCGCAAGCTGGGGCCACGCGGCAGCAATGTCAATGAAGTGACCCACCAAGGCCTGACCGATATGGGCCGCGCGCCGAGTTTCTATGACTGCCTGGTCGAGGTGGCGCTGGCCGACGAAGTGACGACGCCGGCGTGAGCCAGACCCTGCACTTGCCAGTGATGCGGCGCGGCGCGCTTGCGCTGCTGCTGTGCGCCTTGTGTTTGCTGAGTGGCTGTGCCCAGCTGAGCTATCTGGGGCAGTCCGTGGGCGGTCATCTGCGTTTGATGCAGGCGGCGCGCCCGGTGCAGGACTGGCTCAATGACCCGGCGCTGTCGCCTGAATTGCGCGAGCGCTTGGTGCTCAGCCAGGCCATGCGCCAGTTTTCGGTGCAGGAGTTGAAGCTGCCCGATAACGACAGCTACCGCCGTTATGCCGATCTCGGGCGGCCGGCCGCGGTTTGGAATGTGGTGGCCACTTCTGAGCTCAGCCTGACGCTGAAGACCTGGTGCTACCCCGTGATGGGATGCGCGGGCTACCGGGGTTATTTTGAGCGCGCCGAGGCCGATGCTTATGCCGAGCAGTTGCGGGCCGAGGGCTTGGAGGTGCTGGTCTACCCGGTGCCGGCATATTCCACCCTGGGCTGGAGCAATTGGGTCGGCGGCGACCCCTTGCTGAACACGTTCATCAAATACCCGGAGGGGGAACTGGCCGGCATGATCTTTCATGAGTTGGCGCATCAGGTTGCCTATGCGGCCGACGACACCCAGTTCAACGAGAGCTTTGCCACTGCGGTGGAGCGGCGTGGTACGGCGGCCTGGTTGGCGCTGCATGCCAGCGAAACCGAACGGGCCAGCTATCAGCGGCGACTGGAGCGCCGTTCCCAGTTTCGTCAACTGACGGATGGCTACCGGAGCCGTCTACTGGCGATCTACACCGGCCAACAAGCCGATGCCGCCAAACGTGAGGCCAAGGCCGTGCTGATGCAAGAGTTGCGGCGGGACTATGCCGAGCTTAAACATTCTTGGGGAGGCGACAGCAGCTACGACGCTTGGTTCGCCCGCGCCAACAATACCAGCTTTGCGCTGCTGGCCGCCTATACCGAGCTGACGCCTGCATTCGATGCGCTCTTGACCCGAGAGGGCGACGATTGGGCGCGCTTTTACGCCGAGGTCCAACGCTTGGCGAAACTGCCCAAGCCTGAGCGAAGATCGCAGCTGACGGGCAAGCCGGTCTTGCCTTGAGAACACAGGAGAACAAAGAAATGGCTGAAATCCGTATTCACCGAGATCATGAACTGGGCCTGAAGCGAGCCCGCGAAATCGCCTGGGCTTGGGCCGAGCAGGTGGAGGCCAAATTTGACATGGCCTGCACCGTCATCGAAGGCAAGACCAGCGATACCGTTGAATTCACCCGCTCCGGCGTCAAGGGGGAGTTGATCGTGGCGGCCAAGCATTTCGAACTCAGCGCCAAGCTGGGTCTTTTGCTGGGGGCTTTCAAGAGCAGCATCGAGGGCGAGATTCAAAAAGAGCTCGATGCCTTGCTGAGCGCCGAAGCGGCCAAGCCTGCCAAGGCGGCGTCCAAGGCTGCGGGCAAAAAGAAACCGGCCTGAGGCAAAGCCCCAGGCCGGTTGGATGAGGTAACTGGATCAGCTCGACGGCGCTTACTTCAGTGACTCGATCAGGTCCACATAACTTTGCATCGCCTCGTCCTGGCTGGTGCCCTTGAGCTCATTCCAGGCATCCCATTTGGCGCGGCCCACCATATCGGTGAAACCAGGGCGCGAGCCTTCGACATCCCCGCTGCTGCCTTGCTTGTACAGGGCGTAGAGCTTCAGCAAGGTCATGTTGTCGGGACGCTCTGGCAACTGCTTCGATCCTGCAACGGCGGCTTCAAATTGATCTTTAAGGCTCATTGAGACTCCTAGATAGTGGTAACAATCGGGATGGACGCCGAGCATATTACCCAGCATTGTGTTGGGCAATGACTCTAATAGACGAGGAGACCGCTTTGTCTCAAATGCAAGAACGCATGTCCAAGGTGGACACCGCTTGGTTGCGCATGGATACCGAGTCCAATCTGATGATGATCGTCGGGGTGTGGTATCTGAGGCCGCAAATCACTTTGGCGGCACTGAAGGAACGCGTGCAAGACAAGCTACTTCAGTACACCCGCTTTCATCAAAAAGTCGTCGAAGATCCGCTCGGCGCGCAGTGGGTGGAGGACGAGTCTTTTGACATTGATCGGCATGTGGTGGCCGAGGTGTTGCTGCCGGTGCGCGGCAAACCAGGGCAAACCGGCCAGGAGGCCTTGATGGAACGGGTGGGCGAGGTGGCGATGCAGCCGCTGGACCCCGCTCATCCCTTGTGGCAGTTTCAGCTGATCGAAGATTTGGGTGACGGCAGCAGCGGCCTGATCGTGCGCATCCACCATTGCATCGGGGACGGCATTGCGTTGACCTCGGTGATGCTGTCCATCACCGATGGTGGCCGCCAGCCGCCGCGTCGCAAGCAGCAGCCCCGCGATGATGCCGACTGGCTGACCGACAGCCTGCTGCGCCCCATGTCCGATCTGGCCATCAAGGCCATCGGCGTGGCCGGTTCCGGCATGGCCAAATCGGTGGACGCCTGGGTGCATCCGCCGCATCCGATCGACAGCTCGGTGGACATGGCGCGCATGGGCGCGCAGGCGGTCAGCGATGTGGCGGCCTTTGCCTTCATGCCCGATGATTCGCACACCCGTCTCAAGGGCAAGCCCGGCACCACCAAACGCGTGGCCTGGGGCGATGATTTGCAGCTCGACGCCGTCAAGGCGGTGGGCAAGGGTTTGGGCGCGTCGATCAACGATGTGCTGCTGAGTTGCGTGGCCGGTGCAATTGGCAGTTATCTGCGCGACAAGGGGGAGGACCCCACGGGCAAAGAGATCCGCGCCATGGTGCCGGTCAATTTGCGCCCCTTGGACAAGGCTTATCAGCTGGGCAATCGTTTCGGGCTGGTGCCGCTGGTGCTGCCGATTGGCATTGCCAATCCGGTGGAGCGACTGTTTGCGGTCAAGGCACGCATGAATGAGCTCAAGGGCAGCTTCCAGCCGGTCTTGGCTTTCGGCCTCTTGTCGGTGGCGGGGCTTTTGATCAAGCCGGTGCAGCACGCAATGCTGAATATCTTCGCGAAGAAGGCGACGGCGGTGATGACCAATGTGCCCGGCCCGACTGAGCCGATGAAGTTCTGCGGCTCCACCGTGGAGCGGGTCTTGTTTTGGGTGCCGCAGTCCGGTGATATCGGTGTGGGCGTCAGCATCCTGACCTATGCCGGGCGTGTGCAGTTTGGCCTGATCACCGACACCCAACTCTGCCCCGACCCCGAGAACATCATCAACCGCTTCTCGCCTGAATTCGATAAGTTGCTGATGCTGACGATGATGCTGCCTTGGGAGTGATTCTTTTGGGCTGGAGTTCGCTCGCTCCGGTGACCCGGCCTGCCGCCGTGCTCATGGTGCCCGGGTCGGCTCTTTCGAGCTGACTGCCCTCGCTGCTCACTGCACGTGTCAGCGGCGGCAAACTCGCTGCGTTCGCTTCGCTCACTACGCTCAAACAAGTGCCGCCAAGTCAGAAGTTGAAGCATGCTGCGCGCGCCTGACCCGTTCCGCTGCGCCCTCGGCCGGGCACAAATCGCCCGTCGTCAGGCCGGGTCACCTGCGGGTTCGGATTTCGTCGTCGAGGCGAAGCACCTCGCTCGCTATGCAAGTGCACTGCGGGCCGGGCAGTTGCCGGGCGATTTGTGAGGGGCCGAGCAGCGCAGCGACTTGGGGCGCGCGCGCAGCGCGCTTCCACTTCTAGCTTGGCTCCGCATGTTTGAACGGAACGAGCGCAGCGAGTGAAGTGAGGTTCTATGGTTTTTGGCAAGCGCTGATCGTCCCCACCATGCTTGGATCA
>NZ_JBMLSK010000220.1:0-1004 GCF_049240545.1 Roseateles sp.
GACGTAGCCTGAGCTCCTCTACCTGCAAGTGGAGTTGCCCATGTCCAGAGGTCACCTGACCCAAGAGGAACGATATCAGGCGCACGCGTTGCGCGAGGCGGGCTTGAGCCTGCGCGCGATCGGCAAGCGGATGCATCGATCCGCCAGCACGATCTGTCGCGAGCTCAAGCGCAACCGATGCCCCGCGGGGTACGCCCCTGATCCAGCCCATACTCGAGCGCGACAGCGGCGCCACCAAGCGAGCAAGCGCCCTCGGATCGATCCGTCGCACTGGCCGCGTATCGAGGCGCTGCTGCGCGAGGATCACAGCCCCGAGCAGATCGCCGGCGCGACGGCGCTGGCAAGCCATGAGCGGATCTATCAGCACATTGCTGCGGATCATCGGCGTGGCGGCTCGCTGCATACGCTGCTACGGCAGAACAAGCCACGCAGGAGGCGCCGCTGCCGTCCGGATCGTCGCGGCCAGATCAAGCATCGGCGTGACATCAGCGAGCGACCGCCGGTGGTGGAGGAGCGCAGCCGCATCGGTGACTGGGAGCTGGACACCATGGTCAAGGCCAACGGAGGCCAGGTGCTGGTGACGCTGACGGAGCGGCGCTCGCGCCTGCACCTGATCCGGCGCGTGTCGCAGCGGACCGCAGAGGCTGTGAGCCGCGCCATCATCGGCACGCTGGCACCCATCAAGCACCTGGTGCACACCCTCACTGCGGACAACGGCAAGGAGTTCGCCGAGCACGAGATCATCGCGATCGCGTGCAAGGCCGACTTCTACTTCGCCGAACCCTACGCGTCGTGGCAGCGAGGCTCGAACGAGAACGGCAACGGACTGGTTCGCTACTACCTGCCCAAGGGCACCGACTTCGCGACAGTCAGTGACGAGCGGCTCCAAGAGATCGAGCGCAGGATCAACAGCCGGCCGCGAAAGACGCTAGGCTGGCGCACCCCTTACGAGGTCTTCGCCGAAGCCCTCAAGAAGCGTGTTGCGATTCGGAATTGAATCCGCC
>NZ_JBMLSK010000221.1:0-1329 GCF_049240545.1 Roseateles sp.
TGACCCGTCCTGCCAGAGGTTGACACCTTTTCTTGAAGGAAAAGGCAAGTCCCATGGAATCAGGCTCCAAGCGCACACAGCGTGATTACACGCTGGCTTTTAAGCTGGCGGTGGTCGAACAGGTGGAAAAAGGCGAGTTGACGTACAAGCAGGCGCAGGCGCGCTACGGCATCCAGGGTCGAACGACGGTGCTGGTGTGGCTGCGCAAGCACGGTCGCCTGGGCTGGGGCCGTGCGGCATCATGTGCGGCTATGCCCCGAGACCAGACCCCCGCGGCGCTCACGCCCGAGCAGCAGATCAAGGCGCTGCAGGTGCAACTGCGCGAGGCCAACGAGAAGGCCCAGTTGTTTGAAGCCGTGCTCGATGTCCTGAAGAAGGACTATGGAGTGCGCGTCGTAAAAAAGCCTTCGGGCAAGTCCTCGCGCAGCGGCTCGTCCAAGGGCTGAATGTGACGAGGGCTTGCCGCCACATGGGGCTGAGCCGACAGGCGTACTACCAGGGTCGCCAGCGCCACGCCCAGCGCGAGGAGCGGGCACAGACGGTAGTGCAACTGGTGCGCGATCAGCGCGTACGCCAACCCCGACTGGGCACGCGCAAGCTGCATCACCTGCTGCGCCAGTCGCTGGCGCAGGCGGGCATCGGGCTGGGACGCGATGCGATGTTTGACGTGCTGCGCAACGCCGGGATGCTGGTGGCACCGAGGCGGGCGTATCACAAGACCACGGACAGCCATCACCGCTTCAGGCGCCACCCCAACCTGCTCAAAGCCGGCGAGCAGCAGGTGCAAGCCACGGCCAGCGAGCAGGTGTGGGTGGCCGACATCACCTACCTGCCCACAGCCGACAAGTGCGTTTACCTGAGTCTGGTCACCGATGCGTACTCGCGCAAGATCGTGGGCTGGCACGTGCACGACAGCTTGCAGACCGAACCGGTGGCGCAGGCACTGAAGATGGCCTTGCGCGCCCGCCAAAGCGATCAACGCCTGGTGCACCACTCGGACCGGGGCATCCAATACTGCTCAAGCTACTACCAGGCGATCCACCAGCGCTACGGGCTGCAGTGCTCGATGACCGACGGCTACGACTGCTACCAGAACGCGCTGGCCGAGCGGGTCAACGGCATCCTCAAGGGCGAGTTGCTGCTGCAGCGGCCCGCCGACCTGGAGCAGGCGCGGCGCATGGTGCGCGAGTCGGTCCAGATCTACAACACCGAGCGCCCGCATCTGTCGTTGAAAATGCAAACGCCCGATGCGGTGCATCGGGCGTCACTGGCCGGCATCTGCCGGTCTAAATCTCCGTCTCAGGTGTCAACCTAATTTAGGACGGGTCA
>NZ_JBMLSK010000222.1:0-1467 GCF_049240545.1 Roseateles sp.
CCGATCAGGCTGCCCGCACCCGCTCTGTTTTCCACGACGATCTGCTGACCCAAGGTGGCCCCAAGCTCTGCTGAAAGCGCACGTGCGACCAGGTCGGTGCTGCCAGCCGCGGGAAAAGGCACCACAAGCTTGATGGGGCGGTCGGGGTAAGAGGCGAGCGCAGAACCAGCGCTGCCAGCGCAAGTGACCAATAGGATGGTGCTGAATATGCGAGAGAGGGTCATTTTTTGTCTCCTGGAGTTGATGAAAGAAAGCGACGTCCCAGCGTGGCCCGATGCAGTTCGGATGCACCGTCGTATATGCGGAAAGGGCGCAATTCCCGCAATATCATCGCCACAGGTGCGTCTTCAGACATGCCGAGAGCGCCCATGAGCTGTGCTGAACGGTCCGCAACACGGTAAAGCGCCTCAGACACGAATACCTTGGCCATCGCCGATTCGGTTTTGACAGACAGGCCAGCATCCATGCGGGCGGCACAGTCCAATGTGGTCAGCCTGCAGGTGTGCAAATCCATGTGACAGTCAGCCACCATGGCCTGCACCTGCTGCAAGTCAGCGAGACGGCGTCCGAAGGACTGACGTTCGTTGACATAGATCTGCGCCAGCTCCAGTGCGCGCCGAGCGCGGCCGATCAGTCGCATGCAATGTGAAAGACGTGCAGGCTCCAAGCGCTCCTGCGCATAACGCAGTCCTTGGCCAACCTCTCCGAGCACGGCTTCGTCAGTCACAAAGCACTCTTCGAAGACGATCTCCCCGTGGCCGCCAATGGCGTAAGGGTCAACGGCTGGGATACTGCGTAAAAGCTTGTAGCCAGAATTTTTCGTTTCGACGATGAATTGCGTTGGGCCGTCTTCTGTCTGCGCCAGCACAATCGCAAAGTGCGCGCCGACTGCACCGGTGATGAACCACTTGTGACCGTTGATCAGCCACCCGCCTCTGCAACGTTTTGCTCGCGTTTGCAGCATGGATGGGTCTGATCCCGCTCCAGGTGCGGGCTCCGTCATGGCGAAACACGAGCGTAGCTGACCAGCGGCGAGAGGTTCGAGGTACATGCGCTGCTGAGTGGGCGTTCCCTGGCGCAGCAGACTGATCATGTTGGGTTGATCGGGTGCCGCGCAATTCAGCGCGCCCGGTGCCAGGTAACTGCGACCCGCCTCCTCCAGGACAGCGCTGCGCTCAACCCATGTCAGTGCCAAGCCACCGAGTTCACGAGGCAGCTGTGGCAAGTACAGCCCATTGATCTGTGCAACAGGTCGCAGTTCAGAAAGAGCCTCATCCAGAGCCTCTGGACAATGCATATGTGCTCTGGACTCGCGTGGAATGGCATGTTGCTCGACAAAGTTGCGCATGCGCTCGCGCATCAAGCCGATCTGCGGGTCGCGCTCAACTTCATGCAAATTCATCGGACGGCGGCTTTTTCATGTTCGCGCAGCGTCAGCTTGGCGATGTTGAGTTGATGAATCTGGCT
>NZ_JBMLSK010000223.1:0-1008 GCF_049240545.1 Roseateles sp.
TGGTGCGCCCAGCATGGGCGCACACCTGCGGGTGTAAGTCCCGCTGCGAGCTGGTCACAGTGAGCAAAGTCAAGCGCAACTGCGTGAGGGCGACCGAGCGTGGGAAGGAAGCGTGGAGCATAAATCGCGAGCCGATGAACAAGAACCGCATAGAAGGCGTTGCCAAGCAGGGCGAGTGGGCCATAGACCACGAAGCTCTTGTGACCAAGGCGAAGTGGCGTAGATGCGGCGGTTGTGCGACGAAGGTGTGCGACCCTTACCTGGGGAGATCTCGCCTCGTGCCTGAAAGGGCGACGGCTGTGCCGGAGCGAGAAGTCAGCAGAGGTCGTAGTAGTGCAAGCCCGAAACCCGAACGGGAGGTGCGGCCAGCACGAAGGACCGAACGAGAGTGAGTGAGCGAGGACAAGAGGATGTCAAAGGCCATGCGTCAGATGCCGGGGCAACCTGGGCGGGCAAGCGCAGCAAGCGGTGAAGCCGCGAGTGATCTTGCCAGCGACGAAGCCTGCGGCCCGTCTCTTGAGCACCCGCGCACAGGGTCGGCAAAGCAGCTGGCGGGCACTGGCGGCCTGCTGGAGGCGGCGTTGACGAGACAGAACCTGCAAGAGGCGTGGAAGCGAGTCAAGGCCAACAAGGGTGCAGCGGGGGTGGACGGGCTCAATATTGAGCAAACCGCCAAGGCGCTGCGCACGAGCTGGCCGGACATCCGCCAAGCGCTGCTGGCAGGAAGTTACCGGCCCAGTCCGGTACGCAAGGTATTGATCCCCAAACCAGACGGTAGCCAGCGTGAGCTGGGCATCCCGACGGTCATAGATCGATTGATCCAGCAAGCCCTTTTGCAAGCGCTGCAACCGCTGATCGACCCCACGCTCAGCGAACACAGCCACGGGTTTCGACCGGGCAGGCGTGCGCACGATGCGGTCAAGGCCGCACGGGCGTACGTCCAATCGGGCAAACGCGTGGTGGTGGACGTGGACCTGGCCAAGTTCTTTGACCGGGTCAACCACGACA
>NZ_JBMLSK010000224.1:0-17891 GCF_049240545.1 Roseateles sp.
GTATAGCGGCATGGAGCGCCGCTTATCAAAGCTGACGTCGTAATAACCGCCTGCATCAATGAGGAGCTAAGTGCTTGTTGGCACTGACTTTTTTCGCAGATGAACTGTTTTTTCATACAGTATTAAAATTCACGCGAAAAGCCGCGCCTGTTACAAACACGCTACCCGGTTCGCGCGGCCCCTGCAAGCGAACAACAGGCGCTGATGATGCCGTCAGTTCACGACCTTATCTCTGAGTTTGGAGCCGGGCGGCTGACATCGCATCATGGCAAGAGGCGGAAGCCAAGGACTTGATACCTGAGACCAGCCCCTGCGGCTTCAGGTGGTGGCGAAGCGGGCGCCAGTTCCTTGCTCAGCGCCGCCGACCTGGGCACACAGCAACTGCCCAGGTCGGCTGCGGAAAACTCAGCGGCTCACCTTGAACTCGCCAAATTCCTTCAGCTGCTCGGCCACGCCCTTGTCACCCACCACGATCAGCGACTGGCTTTCGGGCGAGAAGTAGGTCTTGCCGATCTCGCGCACCTGCTCGGCCGTGACCTTTTGGATCAGCGGCACATACTGGCCCAGGTACTCGGCGGGCAGGCCGACCAGCCAGTTGCTGGCCAGGGTCTGCGCCACTGCGCCTTGCAGCTGGGTGGTCAGCAGATAGCTGCCGGCCACATAGCGCTTGGTCATTTGCAGTTCCTCGGCCGGTACCAACTCGGTGCCGATGCGGCGGTATTCCTTGATGAACTCGTGCAAGGCTGCGCCGGTGACTTCATTGCGCACATCGGCACCGCCGGTGATGGCGCCGCCGACCCGGTAGGAGCGCGCACCGGCGCTGGCGCCATAGGTGTAGCCCTTTTCCTCGCGCAGGTTCTGGTTCACCCGGCTGGAGAAACCGCTGCCCAGGATGGTGCTGGTCAGGCGCAGCGCCACTTGGTCGGCGCCATTGGCGGGCGCGCCCGGGCGGCCCAGGCGCACGGTGGATTGCACGCTGCCTTCGCGCTCCAGCAAGACATGCTGGGGCTTGGCGGTCACCGGCGAAGCGGCGATCTCGGCTGGCGCCGGGCCGCTGGCCACCCAGTCACCAAAGGCGGCTTGCGCCATCTTCAGGCCCTCGTCCGCCGAGACGCGGCCGGTGATGACCAGCAGCGCACGGTCGGGACGGAAGCGCTTGGCATGCTCCGCGCGCAGGGCGGCGGCGGTGGTGGCTTCGATGGACTCGGCGGTTTCCTGGCTACGGCCGTATGGGTGATCGCCGTAGATGGCCGCGCTCAGCGCCTTGCCGGCTCGAAAGCCGGGCTGTGCACTGGCCACCTTGAGCGCCTGCAAGGCGTTGGCCTTGGCCAGCGCGACCTCGCCCTCGGGGAAGGCGGGGTGGCGCGCCACCTCGGCCAGCAGCTGGGTCATGCGCTGGGCATGCGATTTGAGCGCATAGGCGGTCAGCGTGATGCCGTCGTTAGCCGCCGTGGCGGCGACACCCCCGCCCATGCCCTGGGCGGCCTCGGCAATGGCGCGCGAGTCGCGCTGGGCCGTGCCTTCGTTCAAAAGGCCAGCCAAGAGCTTGGCCTGACCGGGGGCGTTGGCCGCATCGGCGCCGAAGCCGGCGCCCCGTATCGCCAGGACATAGTCCACGCGCGGCAGGCCCTGGCGCGGCAGCACCCAGACCTCCAGGCCATTGGCCAGCGTCTTTTTGCTGATCTGTGGCACCTGGATGGGCTTGTCTTGCCCGTACTTGGGAAGCTCGGCGGGCATCTTGATCGCTTCGGCAGCAAAAGCGCCCAGCGGCAAAGCCAGCAAGGCAGCAACACAGGCAGCAAGAGCGATGGTGTTCAGCTTGTGATGGATCATCATGGTGAAGGTCTCCCTCGCGTTCAAGGCTTGGTGGCGGCGTCGGCAGTTGCAGGAGCAGCCAACATGGCCACCGGCTTGCGGTCGATCACCGAGCGGTTCGCCACGGTCAGATAGGTCTTGGCCACGCGCTGCACATCGGCCGAGGTGACGGCTTCAATCCAGCCGGGGATCTGGTTCACCACCTTGGCGTCGCCCCACAGGGCTTGCAGCTTGGCCAAGGTGTCGGCGCGGTTCAAGAAGCTTTCCAGGCCGTTGTACCAATCGGCCAGCAAGCGAGTCTTGACGCGTTTGAGCGTGGCTTCGTCGACGCCGTCCTTCACCACCTTGGCGATTTCTTCGTCCATGGCGGCCAGCAGCGCATCAGCCGTGGTGGTGGGCTTGTAGAGCGCAAAGACGGTGAAGATGGTCGGGCCGTCGTATTCCCAGATGCTGGTCAAGCCGTAGAGCGAATCGACATTGAGCGCCAGCTCGCGGCCCTTGATCAGGCCTTGATAAAAGCGCGAAGCATCGCCGCCGGCCAGCAGCTCGCCCAAAACGGCCATGCCGGGCTGGTCTTTGCTACCGCGATCGGGCATCTTCCAAGCGGCGGCAATGGCCGGCACCTGGGCCAGCTTGTCGCTTTGCTGCAGGCGTTTCTCGGCGGTGTTCAGGCCCTCACGGAAGTCGCTGGGCGCCGGTGTGGGGCGCTTGGGGATGGCAGCAAAGTACTTCTCGGCCAGCGCAAAAGCCTGGGCCGGCTTGATGTCCCCGGCAATCGACAGCACCGCATTGTTGGGGCCGTAGTAGTCGCGGTGGAAGGCGCGCACATCGTCCAGGCTGGCGTTCTCCAGATCCTTGAAGCTGCCATAGCCGTCGTGGTTGTTCTCCCACTTCTCAAAGGCCAGGCCGCCGATGTCGATCCACATGAAGCCGCCATAGGGCTGGTTCTGCACATTGACGCGGATCTCTTCCTTCACCACGTCTTGCTGGTTCTTCAGCGTGGCAGCGTTGAAGTCCAGCGTCTTCATGCGGTCGGCTTCCAGCCACAGGATGGGTTCGAGCGCCGAGACCGGGGCGGTCTCGATGTAATTGGTGAAGTCCGGGCGGGTGGAGCCGTTGTTATTGCCGCCACCGCCGGTAATGACCTTGTCGAACACGCCCTTGGGTGCCTTGGGCGTGCCCTGGAACATCAGGTGTTCAAACAAATGCGCAAAGCCGGTGCGGTTCTTGGGTTCCAGGCGCATGCCCACTTTGTAGACCACGCTCACGCCCACGGTCGGCGAGCTGTGATCCTCAGACACCACCACGGTCAGGCCGTTGGCGAGCTTCTTGCTGCTAACCGGCAATTGCCACTGATCGGCCGCTTGCGCGGCCAGCGACAGGGCCAGGCCCGCAGCCAGGGTGAACAAAGAGAGTTTGCGCATGGGCACCTCGTTGAGAAAAGTACAGGGGACTCAGGACAAAAGAAACGGACCAATACAGCGCTTGGTTTTCGTCGCGAGCGGCCGTCAGGCTAGGCGGAGGGGGGCGCAGGAACCGGAACGTACTTCCTGTACGTGAGGATTCCGAGCATCCCTCCAACGACGCATGGCGGCCGCGCAGCAGAAAACTCAGGGAGCCGGCATCTTGAAGGTGTTGGCGATGAAGGCCAGCATGTCGGCGCGCTCCTCGATGATCTTGGAGGTGGGCTTGCCGGCGCCGTGACCCGCTTGCGTCTCGATGCGGATCAGCTTGGGTGCCGGGCCGGTGTCGGCCGCCTGCAAGGCCGCGGCGTACTTGAAGCTGTGCGCCGGCACCACGCGGTCATCGTGGTCGCCGGTGGTCACCATGATGGCCGGGTAGTTGACACCCGACTTGATGGTGTGCAGCGGCGAGTAAGCCAGCAAAGCCTTGAATTCATCGGGCTTGTCGCTGGAGCCGTAATCGGGCTCCCAGGCCCAACCGATGGTGAATTTCTGGTAACGCAGCATGTCCATCACGCCGACTTGGGGCACGGCGGCACCAAACAACTCGGGGCGCTGATTGACCACCGCACCGACCAGCAAGCCGCCGTTGGAGCCGCCGTTGATGGCCAGTTTGGACGGCTGGGTGTACTTGTTGGCGATCAGCCATTCGCCGGCGGCGATGAAGTCGTCGAACACGTTTTGCTTCTTCAGCTTGGTGCCGGCCTCATGCCAGGCCGAGCCGTACTCGCCGCCGCCGCGGATCGAGGCCAGCACATAGACGCCGCCCATCTTCATCCAGGTGGCAGCCGTGATGCCGTAACCCGGTGTCATCGGCTGGTTGAAGCCGCCATAGCCGTACAGCAGGGTCGGGTTGCTGCCGTCCAGCTTCAGGCCCTTTTTGTGGGCAATGAAGACCGGGAAGCGGGTGCCGTCCTTGCTGGTGACAAAGGCGCGTTCGGTCACGAACTGATCGGCATCAAATGCCGTTTGCGGGCGCTTGAACAGCTCGACCTTGTTGCTCGCCACGTCAAAGCGATAGATCGAGCTGGGCGCGGTCAGGCTGGTGTAGTTGAAGAAGGTTTCCTTGTCGGACGCGCGGCCGGCGAAGCCACTGGCCGTGCCCACGCCCGGCAGCTTGACTTCGCTGAGTTCACGGCCATTGAGCGCGTGAACCCGCACCACGGTCGAGGCATCGCGCAGATAGCTCAGCAACAACCGGCCGCCCACCACCGAGGCGCTGGTCATGGCGTCTTGCCCTTCGGCCACCACGGTTTTCCAGGGCTGCTTGCCAGAGGCCTTCAGATCGATGGCGATCAAACGGCCGCGCGGGGCGTCTTTGTCGGTCTTGACGATCAGGCTGTTGCCTTGCAAGGCCACCGGCACATAACTCGCGTCGAACGCCAGGCTGATGGGCTTGGGCTCGCCGCCCACAAAAGCACCCTTGACCAGGGGCAGCAGCATCAAGCCGTTCTTCTCGCCGCCCTTCCAGACGGTGATGAACACGGCCTTGCCGTCGTCCGACACCTCGGCACCAAAGCCCCATTCTTTTTCATTCGGATTGCTGGCCACCAGTTGATCGGCCGATTGCGGCGTGCCCAGGCGGTGGTAGTAGAGCTTTTGGTAGTAGTTGGCGCCGGTCAGCGCTGCGCCCTCGGCAGGCGCGTCGTAGCGCGAGTAGAAGAAGCCCTTGCCGTCGGGCGTCCAGGAGGCGCCGGAGAACTTCACCCATTCCAACTTGTCGGCCAGGTCTTTGCCGGTGCTCAAGTCACGCACCTTCCAGGTCTGCCAGTCGGAGCCAGCGGCGGCCACGCCATAGGCCAGCAGCTTGCCATCGCGCGAAGCAGCATAACCACCCAAAGCGGCGGTGCCGTCCTTGCTCAGCGTGTTGGGGTCCAGCGCCACGGTGGGCTCGGCCTTCAGCGACTTGGCGGTATAGAGCACCGCTTGCTGTTGCAGGCCGTTGTTGCGGGTCCAGAAATAGCGGCCGCCTTCCTTGAAGGGAATGCCGAACTTCTCAAAATTGAACAGCTCGGTGTAGAGCTTGCGCACCGGCATGCGCTGCGGCATCGCTTCCAGGAAGGCATCGGTGACCAGGTTCTGCGACTTGACCCAGGCCTTGGTCTGCGCACTGTTGTCGTCTTCCAGCCAGCGGTAGGGGTCGGCCACCACGGTGCCGTGGTAAATGTCGGTCTGCTCAACCTTGGCGGTGACCGGGTAGGTCGGCGCGGTTTGGGCCTGCGCTGAACTCAGCGCGAACAAAGTCAAAGCGGCCAGAGCCACGGCCTTGTGGGCCATTGTCTTTTTGAAAGTCATCAAATTCGTCCTGTTGTCTTCGCCTCAGCCTGACTGGAAACACCCGGCCAGATTTGCGCTGCAAGTGATGTGCGGCAAGGGCTGCCGCATTCTGGCAAGGAAGCCGGGGTATGACGAAAGCCACCCCCGGGGTTTGACCCAGTGAAAACCCGCGGTTCAGCCCTTCGGGCTTGAAAAGCGCTGCCGATACTGCTGCGGCGTGATGCCGGCATGGCGCTTCAGGCTGCGCTGCAAGCTGTCCACCGAACCAAAGCCGGCGCGCTGCGCCACCCGCTCCAGAGGCCAGGCGTTTTGCTCGAGATAGGACTTGGCGCGATCCAGGCGCAGAGCTTCAACAAAGCGGGCCGGCGTCTGGCCGGTCTCGCTCTGGAACAAGCGGGCGAAATGGCGCTCGCTCATGTGCGCGCGCTCGGCCAGGGTGGCCACGCTGAGGTCTTGGGCTGGGTGCTCCACCATCCATAGCAGCAGCGCGGCCAGGCGGCGCTCGCTGCTGCTGCCGCCCTGGCCGGCCTGCTCAGCCCGGCTGGCCTGGGTCTGCGCCTGCAGGCCAGCCGAATACTGCGACTGCCCGCCAGGGCGGCGCAAGAACAGCACCAGATTGCGCGCCACCTGCAAGGCCAGGGCCTGGCCCAGATCGGCCTCCACCAGCGCCAGCGACAGATCAATCGCCGCCGTGATGCCGGCCGAGCTGTAGAGCGGCGGGTCGGCCACAAAGATGGCGTCGGGCTCCAACATCACCTGGGGGTAGAGCGCCGCCAGCCGCTCGCAATACTGCCAATGCGTGGTGGCGCGGCGGCCATCCAAGAGCCCCGCCGCCGCCAAGGCAAAGGCCCCGGTGCAAACGCTGCCCATGCGCCGCACCTGGCCCACGCGCCGCTGCAACCAGGGCACGACTTTGGGCACCGAGCCGGGCTGCTCCAGCACATCGTCATTGCCGCCCACCACCAAGACGGTGTCGATGACGCCGCGTACCGCCGCCAGCGCCGTCGTGGGCCCCAGCTGCAGGCCCGAGTTGCTGGTGATGGGCCCGCCTTCAGGTGAGGCCAGCAGCAGGCGATAGGGCGCCGGGCGGCCTGCCTCTTGGCAATAGGTGTTGGCCTTGCTGAAGACCTCCCAGGGGCCGGTGACGTCGAGCGACTGGCAGCCCTCGTAGACCACCAGCACGATGGTCTTGGTCGGCTCGGCATCGGAGCCTCTCTGTCTAGCTTTGGCAGCTTTTGCGGTCATTGTGTCAATTCAGCCATACGTGCTCAGCATAAGCTCTGCGACATGAAATCACCAAACCCCTTGTTCACCGTCCGCCTATTGGTCCTCAGCCAAGCGCTCTTTGTGTGCGGCTCGGCCATTGGCCTCACCTTGACCGGCCTGGTCGGCGCGATGCTGGCGCCGAGTCGCGCGCTCGCCACCCTGCCCTATGCGCTGGTGACGCTGGCCACGGCCTTCAGCACCATTCCGGTCTCGCTGCTGATGCTGCGCTGGGGGCGGCGCCGTGTTTTCATGATGGGCAGCGCGGCCGGTGCACTGGGCGGGGCCTTGGCAGCCTGGGCGATTGTGCGCAATGACTTTCTGCTCTTTTGCCTGGCCAATATGGGCCTGGGCCTGTTCGCCGCCAGCGCCCAGTACTACCGCTTCGCCGCCAATGAGGCGGCACCGGCCGAGCACAAGGCGCGTGCGATTGCCTGGGTCATCAGCGGCGGCGTCTTGGCCGCGCTGATCGGGCCCACGCTGGCGGCCTGGGCACGCGAGGCGGTGCCGCGCCACAGCTTTGCCGGCTCTTACTTGGTCTTGGCGGGGCTGGCTTTGTTGTCGGCGCTGGTGCTCAGCCGACTGGGCTTAGGCCAAGCCGCCACGCCAGTGGGCGCTCAAGCTGCAGACACCCACGACAAGACGCCACTACACCAGCTCCTGCGACGACCGGTCTTCATCACCGCCGCCGGCCACAGCGCCTTGGCCGCCGGCTTGATGATGTTTGTGATGACCTCCGCGCCCTTGGCCGTGCTGGGCTGCGGCCTGGGCGTGGACCAGGCGGCCTCGGTGATCCAGTGGCATTTGCTGGCCATGTTTGCGCCGGGCTTTTTCAGCGGCCGCCTGATTGCGCGCTGGGGTGTGCTGCGGGTGCTGTGGCTGGGTGCGGCCTTGTTTGGCGCCGGCAGCCTCTTGGCCTTGAGCGGGCTGAGCCTGCCGCATTTCGGCCTGGCCTTGATGCTCAATGGCGCGGCCTGGCATTGCATGTTTGTCGGCGCCAGCACGCTGCTGACACAAGGCCTCGCGGCCGACAGCCCGGCCGACCGCGCCCGCGCTCAAGCCGCCAATGAGTTCATCACCGCCAGCGTGGCGGCCAGCTGCGCTTTGTTGGCAGGCTGGGTGTTTGAGCGCTATGGCTGGGCCACGGTGCAAGCAGCCATCTGGCCGGGCCTGCTGACGGCAGCGGCGCTGGCCGCTTGGTTCAGCGGGCGCGCTGGCTCCACAACACCCCCGCCGCAATCAGCAGCATGCCGATGAGGGTGGCGCCGTCCGGCCGCTCGCCAAACAAGGGCACGGCCAACAGTGTGGCCAACACCGGCGTCAAGGCGCCCGCGGTGGCCGTGCGCTGCGCCCCCAAACGGGTCACGGCCAAGCTGTAGCTCATGGTGGAGATCAGGCCCACACCCAGGCCTTGAATACCCAGTTGCAGCAGCAACTGCTCACGCGAGAGGCTGGGCAAAGCGAGGCTGCCCAAGCCGCCTTGGCCGATTTGCCAGAGCAACAAAGGCAGGAGCAAGAGCAGGGAGACGCTCGAGATCATGGCCGCTGCTTCGATGGGCGCCAGCTTGGCCTCACGCAAGGCCAAGGTGTAGGCCGACCACATCAGGCTGCCCAGCAGGAACATGGCGTAACCCTGCGCCAGTTCGGCATGACCCGCCTTCATGGCCAGCATCGTCGCAATGCCGGCGGCAATGCACAGCAAGGCCGGCCAGCGGGACAGTGCCGCGCGCCCATGCAAGGCCGCCGCCAGCAGTGCAGTGAACAGCGGCAAGGTGCCGGGGATCAGCGTGGCCCCATCGGACACCGGCGCATGGCGCATGCCCCAACCGGCCACCAGGAAGTAGGGCAGACCGGCTCCGGCCACGATCAAGACCCAGAGCTTGACCGGCACGGCCGCAAAGCGCTCACGCCGGTGCCAAAACAAGGGTGCCAACAAAAGCCCGGCCGGCGCAAAGCGCAAAAAGGCCAGCTCGGCCGGCGGCAAGGCCGCACGCGCACCGGCGCGCAAGGAGATGAAGAAGGCCGCCCAGATGCACAGCGTCAAGGCCAAGGCGGCCCAACCCAGCAGCTCGTGCCGCCCAAAAGCCGCGCCCTGGCTTGCCTGAGGCGCTGCGGAGGCTGAGGATGAAGCAGCAAGGGAAACCGAAGGGACGACAGGGCTGGACATGGGGCGCTCGAAATCAAAAGGCAAATGCCGCCCAGACAGCGTGCGGCATGGAGCGAAATTTTCCGGCGCAGACACAGGCGAATTCGGCCCTATTCACGTCAGTCAGCCCTGAAATTGAGCGATTTCAAGCTCTATGATTCTGAAAATTGATGGAAATCACCCAAACCTACCCATGGACCGCATCGACCTCCAATTGCTGGAACTGCTGCAGCGCGACGGCCGCCTGAGCATTGCCGAACTGGCCGAGCGCGTGGCCTTGTCGCAAAGCCCCTGCGCGCGCCGGCTCAAGCGCCTGGAAGACGAAGGCTTTATCGCCGGCTACCGCGCGGTGCTGGATCGCAAGGCGGTGCAGCTGGCGACCACGGTCTTCGTCAATGTGCGGCTGATGCACCACCGCGAAGATGCGGTGCAGCAGTTCGAGGCCGCCATGGAGGCCATGGCCGAGGTGGTGGCCTGCCATGTGGTGTCGGGCGCGCACGACTATCTGCTGGAGGTGGTGGTGAACGAGTTGAGCAGCTACGAGCACATCGTGCGCCGCCTGCAGGCCCTGCCCATGGTGCAAGACATCACCAGCAACTTCGCCATCCGCTGCGTCAAGAGCGGCGCGCCCCTGCCTTTGAAAATGGGGCTGTGAGCCATGCCGACGAATGTCAGAGCGGCGATACGCGCCGAGATCGAGAGCATTGAAGCGCTGGACGCGCTCGAAGCCCAGCAGCGCCAAGAGGCCTTGGTCTGGGTGGACTCGGGCGCCGAGTTGGCGCGCTTGGCCAAGCCGGCCACGCCGCCCATGCATTTGGTGTCTTACTTTGCGGTGGTGGCGCCGGGACACCTGCTCTTGGTGGACCACAAGAACGCGCAGCTCTGGCTGCCCTCGGGCGGCCATGTGGAGCCGGACGAACACCCGCGCGAGACGGTGGCTCGCGAGCTGATCGAAGAACTCGGCTTCGCGCCGCCGCACCCGATCGGCGCGCCGCTGATGATCACCCGCAACGACACCGTGGGCCTGACGGCCGGCCACACCGATGTGTCGCTTTGGTATGTGGTGCAGGCCAGCCGCGATCAGGCGCTGCACTTCGACCGAGACGAGTTCCACGCGGTGCGCTGGTTCGCCTTTGACGAGGTGCCGCTCGAGCGCAGCGACCCGCATATGGCCCGCTTTCTGCGCAAGCTGGCGGCTCAAGAAGCGACCAAGAGCGGCTGAATGCCACGCCTGGGTCGGAGGTGAGCTTTCGGCAGCTCGACATTTGAGGCGCCGCTCGGGCTACGATGGGCTTGTAAGGAATTCACATTTCGCCGCTTTGTCCAGCCGCCTTTCTTGAAGCTAGGTCACGCATGGCACTCCCGACCCCCGAAGCCTTGGCGCTGCAGTTGATGGCGCTGCATGCCGACAGCCCGCAGCCGGTGGCGCTGTTCGATCCGAACGATGTGCTGTGCTTCGCCAACGAGGCTTTCTGCCAGACTTTCCACACCCGCCCGGACGGCCACACCCGCTGGATTGACATGATGCGCGCCAACCTGGCCCAGCAGCGCGGCAATGTGGTGTCTTCAAGCGATCAAGAAGCCTGGCTGGCCAGCGCCGCTTCACGCCGGGGCAAGCAGCCCTTCCGCGCTTTTGAAGCCGATCTGCAAGACGGCCGCTGGATCTGGATGAGCGAGACCACCCATGCCAATGGCTGGATGCTGTGCTGCGCCAACGACATCACCTCACTGAAGACCGATGACCGCGCCCTCCGGCAGGAGCGCGACAAGGCCTTGCGCGCGGCCCTGACCGACCCCTTGACCGGTATCAGCAATCGGCGCCACCTCTTGCAGCAGCTGGACCAGCAGGTGGCCAGCTTTCAGCAGAACGGCCCGTCCGTGGCGCTGGCCGTGCTGGATCTTGATCATTTCAAGTGCATCAATGACAGCCTCGGTCATGACGCCGGCGATGCCGTGATCCGCGACTTTGCCCTGAAGCTGCAACAAAGCAGCCGTCGCGGTGATGGCTGCGGACGCGTCGGCGGCGAAGAGTTCATGCTGGTGATGCAAGAGGTGGACACCCCGCAAGCGCTGGCCATTCTGAATCGCCTGAAGGACTTGGTTGCCGTCTCACGCCCGCTGCCCGAGCACGCCGAGCGCGGCTACACCTTCTCGGTGGGCCTGGCCCTGGCCCGGCAGGGCGAGTCGGCCGAGCAATTGTGCAAACGCGCCGACCAGGCGCTCTACCAAGCCAAGGCCCAGGGGCGCAACCGCTGCTGCGTGAGCCCCTGAACCGCCGACTCAGTGGCTGGACTTGGCCACCGACGCCGCCTTCTTGCCACCCAAGGACAACAGGGCATAAAGCAAGATGGCACCGAAGGTCGCGGTGCCGATGCCGCCTAGCGACATACCGCCAAATTTGAGCGTGTAGTCGCCGGTGCCCAAAATCAGGCTGATGGCCACCACCATCAGATTGCGGCTGTCGGAAAAGTCGACCTTGTTGTCCACCCAGATCTTGGCCCCGGCCACCGCGATCAGGCCGAACACCACGATGCTGACGCCGCCCATCACCGCCAGCGGAATGGCCTGGATCAGCGCGCCGAACTTGGGGCTGAAGCCCAGCAGCACAGCCAGCACGGCAGCCACGACAAAAATGGCCGTCGAGTAGATGCGCGTCGCCGCCATCACGCCGATGTTCTCGGCATAGGTGGTGACGCCAGTGCCCCCTGCGGCACCGCTGACCATGGTGGCCACGCCATCGCCCATGAAGGCACGGCCCATATAGCGGTCCAGATCCTGCCCTGTCATCGCGCTGACGGCCTTGATGTGGCCCAGATTCTCGGCCACCAAGATCAAGACCACCGGAGCGATCAGCAGAATGGCATTGGCCTCGAACACCGGCGCGGCAAAGCGCGGCAGGCCAAACCAAGCCGCCGAGGCCACGGCGCTGAGGTCAATCGGCTTGCCCAAACCCAGACCATTGGTCAGCAAGGCATAGACCAGGCTGGCCAGCAAGAGACCCAGCAAGATCAACAAACGCTGCGCCATGCCGCGCGAGTAAACGGCGACCAGGGCCACGCTGACGAAGGTGAGGCCTTGCATCCAGGCATCAAAACCCGTGGGCGCCATATTCTTGATGGGGATGGCGGCAAGATTCAGGCCGATCACCGCGACCACCGCACCGGTCACCACCGGCGGCATCAAACGCTCAATCCAGGCGGTGCCGACCGCACTGACCAAGGCACCCACCAGGAAGTAAAGCGCACCACAAATGATGATGCCGCCCAGCGCCACACCGATATTCGCGTTAGCGCCACTACCACCATAGCCGGTGGCAGCGATCACCACGCCGATGAAGGCAAAGCTCGAGCCCAGATAGCTGGGCACCCGGCCGCCCACCATGAAGAAGAAGATCAGCGTGCCAATGCCGCTCATCAAAATCGCCACATTCGGGTCAAAGCCCATCAGCAGCGGCGCCAAGACGGTGGCGCCAAACATGGCGATCACATGCTGCAAGCCCATGGCCAGGGTTTGCGGCCAGGGCAGGCGTTCATCGGGAGCGACAGCGCGGCCCTGCGAAGCGCTGACCTCGCGCCATTGAGTCAAAAAGCTCATAAGTTTTTTCATCCAAGTTGTGCTGCAGCAGTGTATTGAGCTTGCCGGGCGGCGGACTCCGGGGCATTACTCATGCGCGGCCGGACCTGGGTGGTCATGCACTGGCCTGCCTTCGCCACGGCCGGCCCTGCGGCGGCTTGATGGGCATAAGTAAGCAAATATCAACAGCCCTCTCCAGTTGTAAGAATTGGACTGGAATTGGTAATACCGTTTGATGGCTGGAGCTTGGCTGCGGCACATTCACGCTCAAGTGCGGTGCCGCAGTCAAAAAAAGAAACCGCGCGTCAGGGGCTCAAACCCGGCAGAAAAGAAGAAATAAATCTGCCCCGGTATTCCAACGCAACTCGATCACCCATCATGAAAAAACTCACTGCTTTGTCCTTGGCCCTGCTGGTTCAATCGGCTTTTGCAGCCAGCCCGGAATGGAAGCCCGATACCTTTTATGCCGCCGGCACGGTGGTGACTTACCAAAACAAGGAATACCGCGCACTGGTGAATCAGGTGGACTACACCAGCACCGGCTGGAACCCCACCAACACCAGCTTGTGGGCACCGGTCAGCGGCAGCACCCCGGCACCCAGCCCCGCGCCTGCGCCCGCTCCGGCCCCAAGTCCCGCCCCGGCGCCGCCCGCCACCGGAGGCGGCACTTGCGACTTGCCCTGGGACGCCAATCAGGTCTATCTGGGCGGCCAGAAGGCCAGCGTGAACGGCCAAAGCTACAGCGCCAAGTGGTGGACCCGCGGGGACAATCCCCTCACCGCCAGCGGCCCGGCCGGCAGCGGCAAGCCTTGGACGGCGCTGGGCGCTTGCTCTGGCACGGCACCGGCGCCTTCGCCAGCCCCTTCTCCAGCACCTTCGCCGGCACCGGCTCCTGCCCCCGCGCCTTCACCGGCACCCGCCCCAGCGCCCGCACCCAGCGGCGCCCTGCCGCCAGAGGCCCTCAGCGCCAATTCCACTGGCCGGGTTTATGTCGGTTATTACCCTTCCTGGAGCGATAACTGGTTTGACGCCACCGGCAAAACTGCCGCCGAGGTTTACAAACTCAGCAAACTGGCACGCATTCCGGCCAATTACACCCATGTGATGCTGTCTTTTGCCGACCCGAGTTTCAGCTGGGCCGGTCTCAGCAGCAATACCTGGTCAGGCACGGGCATCAATTTCAACGGCCGACCTTCGGATATCAAAGCGGCCATTGATGTGCTGCACAAACGCAATATCAAGGTGATATTGGCGGTGGGCGGCGCCACCTATGGCAATTGGACGGCTTTGGCCGCCGAGGGCGTGGCCGGCCAGGGGCCCATCATCAATGCGCTGGCCCAAATCATGCGCGACTTGAATATCGATGGCCTGGACGTTGACTATGAACTCGACGCCAATGTGGACCAGTACGCCAATGCCACCAAGGCCATGCGCCGGGCGGTGGATCTGGCCGGCAATGGCCGCATCCTCAGCGCCGCCGGCTGGTCCACTGGCGCGGACTGCACCGCCGCGACCAGCGCCCAAGCCGCGTGCTCGGGGCGCCTGTCGTACTGGGGCGGCAATGCCGGCCGCGAGCGCCAGCTGGCAGCGCTCTACCCCGCCGTGGCGCAGAGCCTGGACATGGTCAATGTGATGTCGTACGACGCCCGCTTCGAGAACTACGACGGCGTGACCGCCTGGAACGATTACCGCGGCCTGTTCCCCTCCAAGACCATTGTGTCCATCGGCTTCGAACCCGCGCCCGAAGGGTGGGCCGGCGGCAATTTGGTCGCCAATGACGCCGACGCCCAGTGCACCGGCTCGCGCAATTTGAAGACGCAGTATGGCGCCACGCTGAACCTGCCTTACTCGGTGGAGCGTTACAGCAATGCGGTGCTGAAGAGCCAGCATCCCAACCGCAATCCGCGCGATGGCGCCATGCTGTGGAGCATTCTGAAGAGCGCCACCGGCGCTTGCGGCACCGCTGTTCTGGCCTCGCCCGGCAGCATCGGCAAAAAGGTCGCCGAGGTCTTTGTTCAAGGCAATGACCCGCTCTTGCAAACGGCGGAGTGGAAGTAAGGCGGGACCCAAACTCGCAAGCCCAGCGCATCTGGGCCTGAGCCGCCCAAGGCCCAGGCCCAGCCCCGCACATGACTACTACTTCGTCCCCCGCTCTCATCATCATCGACATGCAAAAAGGCATGGCCACGGCAGGCCCGCGCAACAACCCCGAGGCGCAAGATCGCGTCGCTGAGCTCTTGGACGCCTGGCGCGCTGCGGGGCGGCCGGTGGTGCATGTGCGGCACTTGTCGCGCTCGGTCGGCTCGCCGTTTTAGCCCGGCCAGACTGGCGCCGAGTTTCAAGATCGACTCGCGCCACTGGCCCACGAGCATGTGCTGGACAAGCATGTCACCGACGCCTTTGCCAACAGCGGCCTGGAGCATTGGCTGCACCAGCGCGGCATCCGCGAGCTGGTGTTTTGCGGCGTTGGCACGAATATGTCGGTCGAGGCCACGGTGCGCAGCGCCGGCTGCTTGGGCTTCAGCTGCCACATGGTGGCCGATGCCTGCTACTGCTTTGATCGGCCCGACCTCGATGGCCGTCCGCGCAGCGCCGAAGACCTGCACCGCGTGGCCTTGGCCAATCTGCAAGGCGAGTACGCCCAAGTCTGCGAAAGCGCCGCCTTGCTGGCGCTCTGAAGCCGAGCACTGAGCTTCAGACGCGCCGGGCCAGCTTGCGCGCCAACAAGACAAACAACACGGCCCAGGCCGCGCCAAAAGCCCAGCCGCCGACCACATCGGAGGCCCAGTGCACCCCGAGCGCGATTCGGCTCAGGCCGATCAGCACCGCCATCAGGGCCGCAGCAAAGAGGATGAAGGCACGCTCCGCCAATCGGGCGCGGCCACTGGCCAACAGGGCACCCAGGCTCAAGAACACCAGCGCCGAAATGCTGGCGTGGCCGCTGGGGAAGCTCAAGCCCGAGGCCACCATATCGGCGAATGCCGGATCGGGCCGCGAACGGCCGAACGCCGTCTTCATCACGAAGACCGCCAAAGAACCGCTGATCACTGAAGCCGCGAGCAAATAGGCTTGCAAGCCGCGCCCGAGCAGCAGCAGGTAGAGCACAGCCATGATGGTCAGCAAGCTCAGCACCAGAGTGCTGCCGACACCGCTCAAATCACGCATCACGCTGCCCAAGCTCGCATGCTCGGCACGCAGGCGCTGGGCGGCGTGCAACAGCGCCACATCGAGGCTGCGCGTGCCGCCTTCGATGACTTCACCGCTGACCTCCAAGAACAGCCAGGCCAACACGGCCGCCAAGCCGCCGAGGAGCAAGGACTTGAGCACCGAGCGATAGGCATTGCCTACCTGAATGGCCTCGGCAGCCTTGGCGGTCTCGGAGTGAGGATTCGAAATTTCAGCGACAGGGGAGGACTTCTGCATCAAAACGATTGGACTCTTCAATAAAAGCAAGACGGCCTTGCGGCCCAGCCCGGCAGTTTAGAGCCCCATCTTCCCCCAGCTGATGCCAGCGCCGCACTTGGGCGTTTGCTGCGCATCGCAGCTGAACGCGAATGAACTGGGCTGGGCCAGATATCCGCTGAGACCGGAGGTCAGCTTAGTGCCCAAAGCTGTCGCCCATCGCGCGAGTAAGCCCGACGCTAGATGGCTGGCAGCTGCCCTTCGATTGCAGCGAGCAAACGACCGCTGCTGCCGACGCCGGCCATTGATCGTCTCATTGGGAGAAAGCCTGCTGCGTCACTCGCAACTGCCGATCAACGAATTCGCGGAGCAAAACCGTCAGGACATTTTGATCCGTCAATCGGCCCGTTCCGCGATCACGATGATGGTGCTCTGCCCGCCGATCGTGACCCGTAGCTGGTAAGGGAGTGCGCCGTCAGGTACCGCGCTGGCA
The DNA here is from genome assembly GCF_049240545.1 of Roseateles sp. Taxonomy (GTDB): domain Bacteria; phylum Pseudomonadota; class Gammaproteobacteria; order Burkholderiales; family Burkholderiaceae_C; genus Paucibacter_A. The sequence goes on from NZ_JBMLSK010000224.1 coordinate 16,433, forward strand.
ACAAAGCTGCGAGTGCTGGCATCAATACGTAGCCAGGCCGGTAGCGCGCCGCCGCTCAAGGTGGTGGCGCTCGGGGTGGCGCCACTGGTATCGGCCGCGTTAAACAGAGCTTCCGGCAGCATGAATTTGAAGCCGCTACCGGCGGTGGCCGTGCTGCGCGGCACCAGGACGCTGACGATGCCGGACTGGGCAGCGTCCGGACTACGCGTTACTGTCACGGCGATGCCGGGTGAACCGGCTGAATTCCCCGCCAAGTCGGAACTTGCAGCCGTTGAGGCGGTGGTGTTTGTCGGTGTTGCGGCCTTTGCGGCTTCTGCTGCGGCTGCGTCTGCGCTGGCCTCTGCGGCGGCTTTGACGGCAGCAGCGGCGGCGGCAGCGGCCGCAGTCGCAGCGGCATCTTTCGTGGCGTCGCTTGCGGAGCCTGTCTCGTTCGCGGGGGAGGTGGTCGCGCCACCGGCCCCGTTTCCGAGCGGCACGGCGCTTGACTCGGGGCTGACAGGAGCCGAAGGCGCCGGCGCGGGACTAGGTCCAGCAGTCGGTGCTGGTGCAGCAGCAGGAAGGGTCAATCCCACCCCGCTTGGAGGCTGCGCCGGAGCGGGCGGCGCAACCGGCGGGGCCGGCGGCACGGGCGCGACGGGCAAGGCCGTGATGTTTGCTTTCGTGCTGGCGGCAATGGTTAGCGCTTGGTAGTTAGCGGCATCGGCCCCGCCGAGTGTCATGGCGGTGATCGTGACCACCTTGCCTAGCCCGGCTTGGGCATTGTCAAACTCACCTTGCGCTTGCGTGAGGCTCAACTGGTCGCCCGCGATTTGGCCGACAAAACCGGCTTGTAGCAGGTTCAGGCTTGCCAGCGTCGTGCCGTCTTCGACCTTGTTGGCAGCGGTGATGCCGGTGATGGCGCTGATGGGCGCCTTCTCGATCGTCGCGCTGGTGCTGGCCGTGTTGCTGCCCAGCAGATAGTTCTCGGCATCGCTGCCGCCCAGGCTCAGGCCGGTGATGGCCACCGTTTTGCCGTTTGCGGCCGTCTTGTTGGCGAAGGCGCCGCTGGCGGTGGCAACGCTCAAAACGTCGCTACCGATCTTGCCTGTGAAGGCGGCGCCACCGCTGTTCAGCGTGGCGGCCGTTGTGCCGTCATAGACCTTGTTGGCGGCCGTGATGCCGGTGATGGTGCTGATGTGGGCCTTGTCGATGTTGGCTGTGGTGCTGGCGGTGTTCGAGTCCAGCACATAGTTGCCCGCATCGTCGCCGCCCAGGCTCAGGCCGGTGATGGCCACCGTTTTGCCGTTCGCCGCCGTCTTGTTGGCGAAGGCGCCGCTAGCGGTGGCGACGCTTAAAACGTCGCTACCGATCTTGCCTGTGAAGGCGGCGCCGCCGCTGTTCAGCGTGGCGGCCGTTGTGCCATCGTAGACCTTGTTGGCGGCCGTGATGCCGGTGATGGTGCTGATGTGGGCCTTGTCGA
>NZ_JBMLSK010000224.1:17991-20568 GCF_049240545.1 Roseateles sp.
TAGACCTTGTTGGCGGCCGTGATGCCGGTGATGGTGCTGATGTGGGCCTTGTCGATGTTGGCTGTGGTGCTGGCGGTGTTCGAGTCCAGCACATAGTTGCCCGCATCGTCGCCGCCCAGGCTCAGGCCGGTGATGCTGACCGTTTTTCCGTTCGCGGCCGTCTTGTTGGCGAAGGCGCCGCTGGCGGTGGCGACGCTCAAAACGTCGCTACCGATCTTGCCTGTGAAGGCGGCGCCACCGCTGTTCAGCGTGGCGGCCGTTGTGCCGTCGTAGACCTTGTTGGCGGCCGTGATGCCGGTGATGGCACTGATATGGGCTTGGTTGATGCTGCCGATAGCGCCGCTGGTGCTGCTGCTTGTCAGGGTATAGCCGTACACGGCAGCGCTGCCTTGGCTGGCGCTGAAACTGATCCCCGTGGCGGTCACGGTCTTGCCTGCGCCGGCGTTGCGGTTGTCAAAGCTCGCGCTGAGGCCGCCGCCGTTCAGGCTCACGCTGTCGCCCTCCACCGCGCCACTGAAGCTGAAGTGGCTCGCAGACAGCGTGGCGGTGGTGTTGCCGTCATAGACCTTGTTGACACTGCCGGTCAGGCTGGCGCTGAGGGTAGGTGCCAGCGTGTAGAGGAAGCCATTGCCGCTGCCCAATACGGTGCTGCTTGCCTGGCTGGCGTTGTACTGCTTGAAGTCATAGCTCAGGCCGCCGCGCGTGTCAGCGCTCGCGTCACCGCTCCAGACTAGCCAGCGTGCGCCGCCCGGGGTGCTCAAGGCGCTGGCGCCGGCGTTGTTGGTGAAGTCCTTGCCCGCGAGCACGATGCCATCGCCGCTGCCGGTGCTGGCCGTCAGCGAGCCGCTGGCCAGGGTGATGCCGCTGCCGGCTGTGGGGCCGGTGTTGATGGCCTCGATGCTGGCGGCGCTGATGGTGCGCAGCGTGATGTCGCCGCTGGCGGTGTGGGTCTTGCCCGCGCCGTCGAGCAGGCGAACACTCACCGCGCCGCTGCCGGCATCGATGCTGCTGCCCGCGCCCATGGTGATGAGCGCATTGCCGCTGTCGCGGTGCGCGTCCAGCACGCCGTGGGCGGTGGTGTCATTGGCGATCAGCGTCAGATTGCCGTTGTCGGTGTTGATGTTGGCATTGATCAGGATGGATCGGCCCGCATGCAGGGCCAGCGCGCCGCCGTTGCCGCCAGGGTTGTTGGCGCTGATGGCGGTGGAGACGGAGATGTCGCTATTGGCCTGCAGCGTGACGTTGGTGCCCGCGTTGAGCAGCGCGGTCAGGTCGCTGGCCAGCAGCTTGCTGTCGGTGCCCGGCGTGAGCGCGTAGTTGTGGCCATTGCTGAAGCTGTCACTGCCCGCCGCGAAACTCAGGATGTCAACCCGACCTCGACTGTTTGACCAAATGGGCGAGCCGACCAGAGCCCGCCCGTCTATGAGCGCAATCACCCTGCCTGACCCGACCCGGTCATTGGCCTGGCTGCCGACCAGGCTGTTGCTGCTGCTGACCGCGCCGCTGATGCCGGTGCTGCCATTGCCCAAGGTGACGGCGCCGGCCCAGGCATTGCTGCCGTTCGTCCAATGTGCGGAGCGCACGACATAGTTGCCGTTGCTCAGCTCCTTGATGTCGTTACCGCCCACTCGGTCATCGGCCTGGCTGCCGACCAGGCTGTTGCCGCTGCTGACCACGCCGCTGATGCCGGTGCTGCCGTTGCCCCAGGTGACGGCGCCGGCGTCGGCAAAGCTGCCGCTATCCCAGAGCACTGAGGTCACGACATAGTTGCCGTTGCTCAGCGCCGTGATGCCGCTCGAGCCCACACGGTCACCGGTCTGGCTGCCGACCAGGCTGTTGATGCTGCTGACCACGCCGCTGACGCCAGCGCTGCCGCTGCCCCAGGTGACGGCGCCGGCGTTGGCATTGCTGCCGCTATCCCAGGAGGTTGTGCGCACGAGATAGTTGCCGTTGCTCAGCTCATTGATGCCGTTACCGCCCACGTAGTCATCGGCCTGGCTGCCGACCAGGCTGTTACTGCTGCTGACCACGCCGCTGGTGCCGGTGCTGCCATTGCCCCAGGTGACGGCACCGGCGCTGGCATTGCTGCCGTTGTTCCAATTAGAGGAGCGCACGACATAGTTGCCGTTGCTCAGCGCCGTGACGCCGTGCTCGCCCACTTGGTCATTGGTCTGGCTGCCGACCAGGCTGTTGCTGCTGCTGACCACGCCGCTGATGCCGGTGCTGCCATTGCCCCAGGTGACGGCACCGGCGTTGGCATTGCCGCCGTTGATCCAACTAGAGGAGCTCACGACAAAGTTGCCGTTGCTCAGCGCCGTGATGCCGTTACCGCCCACTTGGTCACCGGCCTGGCTGCCGACCAAGCTGTTGCTGCTGCTGACCGCGCCGCTGATGCCGGTGCTGCCATTGCCCCAGGTGACGGCGCCGGCGCTGGCATTGCTGCCGTTGTTCCAGCTAGAGGAGCGCACGACAAAGTTGCCGTTGCTCAGCGCTGTGACGAGGTCAACGCCCACTTGGTCATTGGCCTGGCTGCCGACCAAGCTGTTGCTGCTGCTGACCGCGCCGCTGATGCCGGTG
>NZ_JBMLSK010000224.1:20668-21039 GCF_049240545.1 Roseateles sp.
CTGCCATTGCCCCAGGTGACGGCGCCGGCGTTGGCAATGCCGCCGCTATCCCAGGAGGAGGAACTCACAACATAGTTGCCGTTGCTCAGCGCCGTGATGTCGTCACTGCCCACCCGGTCCTCGGCCTGGCTGCCGACCAGGCTGTTGCTGCTGCTGACCACGCCGCTGATGCCGGTGCTGCCGCTGCCCCAGGTGACGGCGCCGGCGTTGGCATTGCTGCCGTTGGCCCAATTGGAGGAGCGCACGACATAGTTGCCGTTGCTCAGCGCCGTGATGCCGTAACTGCCCACGTAGTCATTGGTCTGGCTGCCGACCAGGCTGTTGATGCTGCTGACCACGCCGCTGACGCCAGCGCTGCCGCTGCCCCAGGT
>NZ_JBMLSK010000224.1:21139-37758 GCF_049240545.1 Roseateles sp.
GGCTGTTGATGCTGCTGACCACGCCGCTGACGCCAGCGCTGCCGCTGCCCCAGGTGACGGCGCCGGCGTTGGCATTGCTGCCGTTCTTCCAATTGGGTGAGCTCACGACATAGTTGCCGTTGCTCAGCTTCGTGATGTCGGTAGCGCCCACGTTGTCACCGGCCTGGCTGCCGACCAGGCTGTTGCTGCTGCTGACTGCGCCGCTGATGCCGGTGCTGCCATTGCCCCAGGTGACGGCGCCGGCGTAGGCATTGCTGCCGTTGCTCCAATTGGGGGAGCGCACGACATAGTTGCCGTTGCTCAGCTTCGTGATGTCGGTAGCGCCCACGTTGTCACCGGCCTGGCTGCCGACCAGGCTGTTGCTGCTGCTGACTGCGCCGCTGATGCCGGTGCTGCCATTGCCCCAGGTGACGGCGCCGGCGTAGGCATTGCTGCCGTTGCTCCAATTGGGGGAGCGCACGACATAGTTGCCGTTGCTCAGCGCCGTGACGCCGCTCCAGCCCACTTGGTCATCGGCTTGGCTGCCGGTCAGGGTGCTGATCAGGGCACCGGTCAGGCTGTTGTACAGCCGCACGGCGCCTGCATTGCTGGCCACCGTGCTATCGCCCGGCTTGTTGGCGAGCACACGATTCGTGCTGACACCGTTGTTGCTCAGCTCGGCAATTTGCTCACCAAATTGTCCGTCGTCCGTGGGGTTGGCATCCGCCAGGGACAGGATGTTCAGGGCTTCACTGGCGCTGGCCACGATCTCGATATTTTTGGGGTCCAGCAGCAGTTCACCCTTGGCACCATGGCGGGCGCTGGCGTCCACCTTGCCCCCAAAGCCGAGTTGACCATGGCTGGAGACCTCAACCCGGCCCCCGTCGCCGTTGAGCTCACCGCCTTTGGCGAGGATCTGCCCACCGCCGAGCTGCGTCAGGCGTTCGGACCAGAGCACCGCCGTGCCGCCCTGGCCCGCAGCGCGGGCGCTGACGTTCACCGTGCTGGCCGAGACGCGGGTGCTGTCGGCATTGGCCAGATCGGCATCCTTGCCCTGCCAGCCGCCGCCGATGCGTACGCGGCCACCGCCTTGCTCGCCGCTGGCGTCCAAGCTGGCCCCGGCCACCGTCAGTGTCGGGGCGGTGAGCGCAATTTCTCCACCTTGGCTGCTGCGGCCCTGCGCCGACAGGCTGCCGGAAACCCAGGCATCCGAGCCGGCGCTCAGGCGCACGCTGCCGCCGTGCTGGCCATCAGCGATCAGGCTGGAGGCGGTGGTTTGTTCGATATGGCCGCTGGCCTGGATGTCAATGTTGCCGCCGGATTGGCCCGGCAGGCTTGCGCTGGCATCCCAGCGGCCGGCCTCGATCAGGTTTTTGCTGCGGGCCGAGAGTTCACGCCCTTGCACGCTGCCGGTCTGCACAATGGCTTGGCTGGCCTCCAGGCGGATGCGACCGTCCACCTCGGCAAAACGGTCGGCGGCGAGTTGGCCGCTGTTGCGGATGACGCCGCTTTGCAGGCTGCTGATGGCCTGGGCGGAGAGGATGATCTGGCCTCCGGGCGCCAATACGGCCTGCTGGTTGTCCACCAGTGCGGCGACGGTGGCGGGTTCGACTAGCAGGTTCAGCAGTGAGCTACCGTTGAGTTGCAGCGCTATCATCTCGCCGGCGGCCAGCGCCACCGTGCCGGCCTGGGCCAGGATCACGCCCTCGTTGCGCACCTCGGGTGCCAGCAGCGCGATGTAGCCGCCCAGATCGGCCGTCAGCTGGCCTTGGTTGACGACGCTGCCGGTGGCGCCATTGCGGGCAAAGCCGGTCTTGCCGGCCATGAAGTCGGCGGTGGAAATGCTGTGCGTGGTGGCCACCAAAGCACCGACATTGGCGCTAGACGAGGGGCTGAAATAGATGCCGGCCGGGTTGCTCAAAAAGACCTGCCCGTTCGATGTGATGCGGCCAAAGATTTGGCTCGGCTGCGCGTCCAGCACGCGGTTCAGCGTCACGCTGGCGCTGTTGGGCTGCTTGAAGTTCACCTGCGCATTGGCACCGAGGTTGAAGCTCTGCCAGTCGATGGCGGCGCGTTGGCTGCTCTGGGTCACATCCAAGCGGGCGCCGCTGCTGCCAATGACGGCCTGGCCGGCGACCACCTGGCCGCCTTGGGGCAAGGTGTTGGCGGGCGGCGCGGCTTGGGCGCACCCGAAGCCCAGCGCCAACAGTGCCGGCAAGCTGCGAAGCACCGCGATCAGCGCGCCGAAGCCACTCGCGCCGGCGATGCTGCGCTTGCCGCGGCCGCGGCTGAGTTCGCTGACCGCGACCCAGGTGCCGCTGCACTCGTTCCAGACCAGACGGTAGAGGCGGTTGATGCTGGCATGTTCGTTCATGGGATGATCTCGGCAGAAAGACTTGTTCGAAAGGGCGCGCGGGGCGCGCAGGAATGCGGGAAGGCCGGCGTCAGAACGGCAGGCTAGCTTGCAACCAGAGGCGGTTTCGCTTGAGCGAGCCGTCTTGGTCGAGGCCGGCCGGATTGGCCAGCGGGTTGCTGCCGATGCGGCGGGCCAGCGTGGCCTTCAGGTCCAGGCCTCGCGGCCCCGTCCAGGCGAGGCTGAAGCCGGCGCCTTGCAGCGTCGCTTGATTGACCTTGGGCGCGCCGGCAAAGTTGTTGTCGACATTGATCTGGACGCGGCCCCAGTCGTAGAAGGCGGCGCCGCGCAGATCGGCCGGAAGTTGGGCGCGCAACTCCAGATTGATGATGCGCCCGCGTGCGCCGCCGGCCTCGCTGGCCGGATAGGCGCGCACACCTTGCGCGCCACCGAGATAGAACTTCTCGGAAGAGTCGAGGTTGCGATCGCTGTATTGACCGGTCAAGCCCAAAAAGGCAGACAGGCTGCGGCTCATCAGCATTTGCTGGCGGCTGAAGCCGTAGCGCAGCTTGGTGAAGCTGCCCTGTGTCTTGGGGCCGGCCGCGTCGGCGGCGGCATTGGGCGAGCCGCCCAGGTTCAGGCTGCCTTGGTTCAGGATCAGGCCGGCGGCATTGGCGCCGCCGCCGCCCAAGGCGTCGAACAAATTGCCGCTGAGGCCGGCCGAGACCGTGCGCGAGCGATAGTCGCTGCTGACGCTGCCATTGGCTTGGTTGAAAAAGTCTTTGTGCTCGACGCTGAATTGCACCGTTAGATTGCGCTCGCGGCTACGCAGCAGCGGGAAGCTGGCGTCCAGCGCCCAGGTGCTGGACCGTCCCTTGGATTGCAAGGCGGCGAAGTCGGCCCCGACCAAGCGGTAACGCATGGTCGACGCATTGGCGCCAGCGCGCCAACCATGAACGCCAATTGGCGCGGAGCCGGCGAAGCGGCCGTAGTCGCTGCCTTCGGTGTGGCTGAGATTGGCGCTCAGCGCGTCACCCAGCCCCAAGCAGCCGTTCAGGCCTAAGCCTGCATTCAAGCGGGCGGCGCCGGTGGAGCGGCTGCCGGCGTTGTCGGCGCCAACATCGCCGATCAGCAGCGGGCCATCCTCCAGCTTGAGCAAAAGATCGGTTTCAACGGCAGCGCTGCCGGCCACCAGGCTGCCGCTGCTGCTGAGACCGGGCAGGTCGCCCAGCAGCAGCAAGGCGCGGTCCAGCGCGTTGAGATTCAGCGCCGTACCAGGAGTTTGCTGGGCGGCGATCATGGCTTTGGCGCGCTCGGAATTGAATCGCGCTGTGGCACCGGCCAGCCGCACTGCGCCGAACTTGGCTTCTTCGATCTGCAGGCTGATCACGCCGTCGGTGATGTCTTGGGGCGGCAAGAACACTCGCGCCAGCCAACCGGCTTGCGCATAGGCTTCGCTGATGGCGGCGGCTGCGCGTTGCAAGTCGCCCAGGCCGAGCTTGCGGCCCCGGTAGTCGGCAAGCACGCTTTGCAGCGTGGCTTCATCAAGCAAAAGATTGCCCACCAGGTCGAAGCGCTGCACCTGCACTTGGCGGCCGCCGGTCAGCGTGGATTCCACAGGCTGGCGCAGGCGCGGGGTTTGGTCTTTGCTGGGCGGCTGCAGCTGAGGTGTGGCTTGACGTTGTTGCTGCAGCAGGCTGCCGGCGTCGGGTGGGGTTTGCGCCAGCGCAGTCGTGGCCAGCAGGGGCGAGGCGCAGAGCAGGAGCAGCAGCTGTGTGGGTAGGGCCGGCCTCAAGCCGTTGACAGGCAAAGCAAGGAGAAATTCGACTGATGGGTTTGAAAGCATGCTTGGCCTATTGATGATTTTTGGGGTTGTTCTGAATTGCCAATTTCAACGGCAATGCTCCGCCGAGGCGTAGCTCTAGCCCTGGCTAGATTGTGTCAATGGCGGCTTGTGCAGATGGCGGTGAATTAGGCTTTGAAAAGGCGTTTTTTGGGCCTTTTCAAAGCCCTTGGGCCTAGGTATCAGGCGAAAAAAAGCCCTGCGCCGCAGACAGCGGGCAGGGCAATTGGGCGTCAGGCGGTATGGTTTGCTCAGATCCTCTGGCCGCGCCCACCTTTGCCGCTGTGGCGCTTGAGCCAATCAAAAAACTCGCCGTACCAGAGCTGGCTGTTTTGCGGCTTCAGCACCCAGTGGTTTTCGTCAGGGAACCCACAGCAGGCGCGCGTCGGCGCCGCGCGCCATGGGCGTGTTGTAACGCGCCGTGGATCACCAGCGTGGGCGTGTGCAGATGCTGGGTTTTTCTCGGGCGCAGGGTCGAAGGCAAACACGATGCGCCGGCCAGCGGGCAAGATGCCGATGCATTCATTGCCCGCATCGGCGTGGCTTGTGAAAGGGGGGCCAGCTCAGTGGAAGATGAATGCTCATCCACTGACCTGGGGCGCCGCGCTTGGGCGATAGATCAACATGCGCCTTGGGCGAAAGACTCTGCACCTGAGTCAGCCTGTGATTTGTCCGCCGCGCCAAAGCCAAGCGGCTCGGTGTGGCTTCGATTAGCTCCGGGCCAGGGCCAGAAAACAAGGCCCTGCCTAGTGCGACGGTGGGTGTAGCTCGCGGAGCTTTCCACCATTGGCCCGCAGGTGCGCGTCGAATTGACCCAGAAACCGGCCCTGTTTGTGACTTGGTTGGCGGTTTGCAACGCAAGCACTGCGCAGCGATATCTATTTACGAGCCCGCGTTTACCCGAGGCTGGAAGATGTGCCATTGCCCGCTATGCGGTCAGCACCGTGAATTCGACCCACAGAATCGAATGACGGCAGGTGCTGCGGCTTTGATCTACGTCCCACGACTTCGAACTTCGGCTATGGGCACAAAGCCGCCCGTAAATGAAGCTTGAAACAGAAACGGCAGCAGCGCCGCCGTTCGGCAGGCCGGGCTCGCGCGCCTACATTTCCTTGAACAGCGACAAGTAGCTGCGGCTCACCGGCAGGCGTTCGCTGCGGCCCTTCAGCTCGATGTCGGCGGTCTCGTTCTCGCCGCGGGTGACGCGGCGGATCGAGCGCAGATTGACCACTACCGAGCGGTGCACTTGGGCGAATTGCTTGGGGTCCAACTGGGCCAGCAGATCCTTCAGCGGCATGCGGATCAAGGCCTCGGCGAGTTGCCCCTCGTCGCGGTAGGCGACCAAGGTGTATTTGGTGTCGCTCTTCAGGTAGTCGATGTCATCGACCGGAATCATGCGCAGCGAAGGGCCGACGCTGGCGCGCACCCAGCGCAGCGTCTCGGGTTTGTCGAGCTTGAGACGCTCGGCCAGTTGCGTCAGCAAGGCCTCCGAATGCACCGCAGGCTGGGCCTGCTGCAGGCGCGCCTTCAGGCGCTCCACCGTTTCGCTCAGGCGGGCTGCGGTGACCGGCTTGACCAAGTAGTCCAGCACGCCATGTTCAAAAGCCTCCAAAGCATATTGGTCAAAGGCGGTGACGAAGACCAGATGCGCGCGTTTGCCGATATGGCGGGCCACTTCCACACCGCTCAAGCCCGGCATGTGCACATCTAGAAAACAGATCGTCGGCTGATGCTGCTCGAACATCTCGATCGCCTGGCGGCCATTGCGGGCCTGGGCGACGATTTGCAACTCCGGCCAGACGGCGGCCAGGCGCGCCTCCAGGATCTCACGCAACAAGGGTTCGTCATCGGCAATCAGTGCGGTCAGGCTCATGGCTTGGGCTCACTAAATTCAATCGTCACTTGCACCCCGTGAGGCTCCACCTCGCGAAGATCCAAACTGGCGCTGCCGCCGTAAGCCCAGAGCAGGCGTTCGCGCAGCGCCGCCAGGCCGGTGCCAAGGCCGCCGCCGGTGGCTTGCAAACCCACGCCGGTATCAAGCACCCGCAGGCGGCAGCGGCCCGCCTCCAACAGCTCGGCATGCACGTCGATGCGACCTCCTTCCTCGCTGGGGTCGATGCCATGCTGCACGGCATTCTCCACCAGCGTCAACAAGGTCATCGGTGGGCAGCGCAGCAGATGCACACCGGTGCCGATGTGCAGAGCAAAAGCCAGCCGGTCCGGCATGCGCATCTGCATCAGCTCCAGATAGGCCCGCACCAGTTCCAGCTCCTGACCCAGCGTATTGGCCGAGCCGTCCAGACGCGGCACGGCGGCACGTAAATAGTCCGTTAGGCTTTGCAGCAGTTGAGGCGCGCGCGGCGAACCGGCCTCCACCAGGGCCTGCACATTGGCCAGGGTGTTGAACAAAAAGTGCGGCTGGGCTTGGGCCGTCAGCAGGCGCATACGAGCGTCGAGCGCCTGGCGGGCCAACTCGCTGCGCTCCAGCTCGAAGTCACTGGCTTGTTTTTCCACTTTGGCCTCCCGTTGGCGCAGCAAGGCAGTCAGGGCCACCCAGGGCGCCAGCAACATGCCGGAAAAGGTCAGGGTCATGAAACCGTTCAAGCGCCTGGGGTCATCCCAAAAAACAGGAGCCCCCGCAGGCGTGCCCCACTGATAAAAGAAGAAGACCGTGACAGGCACCACCGCGCCGACGGCGACCACCTGCAGCACCCAGCGCGCCAGCCATTTCGGCAGCCGCCGTGGCCATTGCTCAAACACGCCGAAGGCCAGCAGCACCATCAAGCCAACACCGAACACCCGTATCGCCAGAAGGTGATAGCTCTTAGCGTTCCAGTTGATGCTGAACAGCAAAGCCAGCAAGAGGCAGGTGATGGCGACGGTGCGCACGCGGCGCCAGCCAAACAGCGCCCGCCAATGGAAGGCCGGTGATGGCCGTGCTGCTTCGATAGGAGTGGTGGGTGACATCACAGCAGAATACTCGAGTGAATGGCTGGAAGACTTGAGCGGCAATGGCGCGCGGCGATCATTGCCAACCATCAGCGCCAGCGTTCAGCGGGCTTGCGGAAGTAGTGGTCCGCGATGTAGCGCCACGGCAGCACCAGCGGCGTCAGCACCACGCCCATCACGCAGGCATAGAGGTTCGCTGTCACGCCCGGCGTGGCAGCGTCGTTCAGCCACAGCGGGTAGCCGATGACCAAGATCCAGATGGTTTTCCAGGTCAGCTCCCAAATCAGCAGCGGCAACATCTGCAGGGGGTAGCGCAGGCCCACAAGACAGACAAGTGATACGGCGATCATCAGCGAGCCCAACACACCGTTGCGCTGCGCCCATGAGTCGGTGTGCTGCAACATGCCTGGGACCCAGGTGGCGGCCAGGCCCACCGTGATCAGCAAATAGAAGGCGCGCAACAGGTTCAGGCGACAGAGGGGGACGTCATGGTCGGTCATTTTCATTTCTCTCACCTTCAGCCGAGCTTGGCCAAGCTCTTGCGAGCCTCTTCAACATTGGCCGGGTTGGCCCGCTTGTTGGCAATGAAGCGCTCGTAAGCGGCCTTGGCCTGCGCCTTGTCGCCCTTGGCCAGATAGGCATCGCCCAGGCGGTGATCGACGGGCAGTTCGTCGGCGCCGCTCAGCGTTCTGGCTCGCTCCAGGGTGCGAATCGCCTCGTCCGTTTGGCCTTGTGCGGCGTAGACCCGGCTCAGGCCATAGCTGCCACTGGCTTTGCTCGGCTGGTCGCGGTGCAGGCCCTCGTACAGACTCTTGGCCTTGGCCAAGTCTTTGTTGTCCTTCAAGTAGACCCGCGCCAATTGCATCGTGGCCTCGCGCACCTCGTCCAGCAGGGCCCCATCCTTGCTCAGCTTGAGCGCCAACAACTCGCGCTCCATCTCGGCCCACTTCTTATCTTCCGCGGCGATGTTGACGCGGATGATGCGCGCCGTTTCGGGCTGGCTGCTGCGCACGGCGGCCTCCAGTTCCTTGGCCTTGGACACGCTGCCGCCCATCATGCCGGGCACGGTCAGATAGAGCTTGGCCAGCTGCACCCGGGCCGTGAAGCTGCTGGGGTCCAAGTCCAGCGCGCGGATCCAGGACTCTTTCAAGGTCCCCACATTGCGCATGGCCTTGGCCATGCCCATATTGACCATCTGCAAACCGAGGTTCTGCGCCGAGGCCAGGTGGCACACCGCCATGTTCGGATGCTGCTCAACACACAGCTTGGCCTGTTTGGCGCCGGCGTCGAGACGCTTGCCGTCGCCAGCGTCGCTGAAGGTGAGCCCCAAGGACAAAGCCGCGCTGGCCTCGGCATCGGCGGCATTGCTCTTCAGACGGGCCTGCGCCACTTGCTCCAGCTCGGCAAATTTGCCGGCATCTTGCAGCGACTCCAACTGCGCATCTTTGAAGACGGCGGCCTGGGCCGCGCTCAAGGTGCTGAACAAGGCGAGCGTGGCGATCGCGCTGGCGATGCTGCGGCGGCCGGTGAGGGAGATGAATGCGGTCTTTTTCATGATCGGGTTCTCGGGGAAGTGATGGGTCAAACAAGGGCAGCGGGGCGCTGCAAATTTCTAAGGACAGGGCCATTGTGTTGAGCCGAAAGCCCGCCCAAACAGCCGCTCAGACGAGACACGCGGCGCGGGCTTTCAGGCACGATGCGGCGGGATGAATGGCGCGACGGGCCGATCAACAACAGATCCACTGCTGCTGGCGCCATTGGTCGCGGTCGGGCGTCGTTCGTCCTCGCAAGCGCGTCATCGATCCGGCGTCGCTTGGCCAGGGCGGGCCGCCAGGGCACAGTCGGCCCCGTTGTTCCAAAGAGAGCCTTGTCATGAAAAAAGTTCTGCGCCCACTGCTGCGAGGCTTCTTGGGCCTACTCGCCCTGCTGGCCGTGCTGGCCGGCCTGTTCGCCTACTTCCTCTACACACCCGATCCCGAGTTACCGCAGCTGTCCGGCACCTTGAGCAAGGGCACGATCGAAGTGGACGGCGTGAAGCGCAGCTACCGGACCTATGTGCCCAAGGACCTGCCCAAGGGCGCGCCGCTGGTCTTGGTGATGCATGGCTCGGGTGAAGGCCCGAGCCAGATCCGTGTCGGCACCGGCTACGCTTTTGAGCGCCTGGCCGATCAGCATGGCTTCGCCCTCGTCTACCCCAAGGCTTTCGCTGCCGACTGGAATGACTGCAGCCGCATTGGTGACAAAGAGCTGAACGGCGTGCGCAGCGACGATGTGGGTTTTCTGGCCACCTTGGTCGAAAAGCTCGTCGCGGAGCTGTCGCTCGACCCAGCGCGGGTGTTTGCGGCCGGCGTGTCCAACGGCGGCTCGATGGCGATGCGCTTGGCGCTGGAGCAGCCGAGCCGCTACAAGGCCGTGGCCGCCGTGGTCGCCAATGTGCCGGCGCCTGAGAACTTCCAATGCCAGCCCGCTGCGCAAGCCACCTCGGTGATGATCATGAACGGCAGCGAGGACCCCTTGGTGCCCTACGCCGGCGGCGAGATCAATCTGCTGGGCCTGTTCTACAAGGGCGGCCCGATCATTTCCTCCCGCGCCTCGGCGCAGTACTTCGCCGATTGGGCTCAGTTGACCGGGGCAGCCCAGACGAGTGAGAAAACCGTCACCGAGGGTGTACGCGTCGAGCAAAACCGCTGGAGCCAGGATGGCAAGGCCGAGGTGGAGCTGGTGAGCATTCATGGCGGTGGCCACGGCCTGCCCCAGCCTTACTCGAAGCGCCCACGCCTCTTGGGTCCCTCACCGATGGAGCCGAACGGCCCGGCCATGATCTGGGCCTTCTTCGAGCGTCAACCCAAGTAAACAGCGCAATCCAGCATATCCACCGAATTACAGAGTTACTGAAACAAAAATGGCCGTTCTCTACATCGCCCCCGAGAGTTCTCCCCTGGTTCACGCCGCCGCTGCCGCAGTCTTGTATCTGCACATCGGCGCCGGCAGCGTCGGCATCCTGTCTGGCGCGGCCGCCTTTGTGTTCCGCAAGGGCACGCCGCTGCATCGCCTGATTGGCAAGATCTTTGTCGTGTCGATGTTGATCATGTCCGGCATCGGTGCCGTCGTGGCGCCTTTCTTGCCGACGCCCGAACGCGCTTCGGTGATTGCCGGCATCCTGAGCTTCTATCTGGTCTTGAGTTCGTGGATGGCGGTCCAGCACAAACCCGGGCAGATCGGGCGCTTCGACTATGGCTTGCTGCCTGTCTCCTTGAGCGTGGTCGCCGCCAGCGCCTATCTGTTCTGGCTGGCCTCACAGAACCCGCGCGGCATGTTGGACGGCCAGCCTGGCGCGGCCTTCGTCATGTTCCTGATCATCGGCAGCCTGGCCGCCGTGGGCGATCTGCGCCTGATTCTGAATCGAGGCGTCACGGGTGCGACCCGTCTGGCCCGGCATCTCTGGCGCATGACCGTCGCCTTGTTCATCGCCGCCAATTCGCTCTTCCTCGGCCAGCCGCAAGTGTTCCCAAAAGCGGTGCAAAAGTCTGGCTTGCTGATGGTGCCGGCCTTGCTGATCCTGGCCTTGCTGCTGTTCTGGCTCGGCCATACCGCCTGGGGTGCGCACAAGCGCCAACGCGCTCGCCGGCTGCAGGCCGCCTGACAAGCTCCGCTACCGAATCGGCGCTGCTTGCAAAAACAGCAGCTCGAACTCCTTCGCCGGCAGCGCCTTGGCAAACAGATAGCCTTGCGCAAAGTCGCAGTTGATTTGGCGCAGCAGCTCTCTTTGCGCCTCGGTCTCCACGCCTTCGGCGATGACCTGGATGCCCAGCTTGTGCGCCATCACCACGATGGCCTCGCACAGCGACAGATCAGGAGAATCGGGCGCCAGATTGCGGGTGAAGGATTGGTCGATCTTCAAGAAATCGACATCCAGCTTCTTCAGATAGGCCAGCGATGAGTAGCCGGTGCCAAAGTCATCGATCGCCACCTGAACCCCCTGGTCGCGGTAGTTCAAGAGCCGGACGGTGACACGCATATCGGTGTCCATCAACACGCCTTCGGTGATCTCCACGACGATGTTGCTGCCTCTCAAGCCGACCTGCTCCAAGAGGATGAGCCAGTCTTCCTGATGATGCCGATCCGCCAGGAACTGCACCGGCGACTTGTTGACGCTAATTTGGAGCTCGGTCCCCAGCCGCTGCTTCCAATCGACGATTTGCTCGATGGCCTGGCGCATCACCCAAGCCCCGATCGGGTTGATCAGACCGGTTTCTTCGGCGATCGGAATGAACTGATTCGACGGGATCTGCCCCCGTGTCGGATGCAGCCAGCGCAGCAAAGCCTCGGCCTTGTGGACTTCGCCGCTGGCCAGATCAATGATGGGCTGGTAGCGCACCTCCAACTGGCCTGCACTCAAGGCGTGGCGCAGATCGCTGGCCAAGACCATGTGCAGCAGGGCGTCGTCCTGCATCGTGCGGGTGAAGAAACGGAAGCAATGGCGCCCCTGAGCCTTGGCGGCATACATGGCCTGGTCGGCATTCTTGGTCAGCTCGATCACCGAGCTCGCATCATCGGGATAGATGGCAATGCCGATGCTGGCCGACACATGCAGTTCCGCGCCGCGCAGCAGATAGGGCAGCGAGACCCGGTCGATGATTTTTTGCGCCAAGGTGCCGATGACGGCCAGGTCATGCAGCTCCGGCAGCAAGACGGTGAACTCGTCGCCGCCCAGCCGGGCCACGGTGTCGCAGTCGCGCACCGAGGTCTTGATGCGCGAGGCGGCCTCCACCAGCAGTTCATCACCGACATCGTGACCCAAGGTGTCATTGACCTCCTTGAAGTGATCCAGGTCAATGAACAGCACCGCGACGCGCTCTTCGTCCCGCTGTGCTTTTTTGATCAACTGCTCGAGCCGATCATGGAACAGTTGCCGGTTCGGCAGATGGGTCAGGCTGTCGTAATTGGCTTGCAGCCAGATCTTCTCTTCGACCGCTTTCAGGGTGGTGATGTCGGTGTGGGTGCCGACCATGCGCAGCGGCTGCCCCTCGGCACCGCGGCTGACGACGCTGCCGCGCGCATAGATCCACTTGTAGTCACCGTTCTTGCAGCGCAGGCGGTACTCGGCCGCATAGACCTCACTGCGGCGCTGTAAATAGTCGTCCAGCGCTTGTTCGAGCCGGGCTTTGTCCTCCGGATGGATCAGCGCCAGCCAGGTCTGCTGGGTCGAGGGAAACTCGCTCTCAGCGTAGCCCAGCATGTCCAGGTAGCGCGGCGAATACTGCGTCGCCTCGGTTTCCAAATTGAGATCCCAGACGCCGTCGCCTGCGCTCTCGAAGGCGCAGCGCCAGACGAATTCGGCCTCCTTGCGGGCGGTGATGTCATAGAAATTCACCACCACCTTGTCGATGTGCCCCTGCGCATCGAAATCAGCAAAGGCCGAGACCGAGACCCAGGTCAATGACTGCTTGCCCGGCTTCTTGATGGCGAACTCCATGTCTCGCAAGGGTTCGCCGGTTTGCAGCACCACGCTGACCGGGTACTGCTCGGGGCGCAACACCACGCCGGCCGGGTCCAAAAAGTACCAGGTCGGATCCACCGCCGTGCGGCCCTGCATCTGTTCATCGCTCAGCCCCAAAATCTCGGAAGCACGGGTGTTGTTGAAAAGGATGCGGGTGTCGGCCGCATGAACCACGATGCCAGCATCCAGCTTGCGCAGCAAATTGAGATGCTGCGCTTCGGCATCCATCAAGGCCTGGTGCTCGGCCCGCAAGGCACCCTCTTTCGCCTGCATCGAGGCAATGAAACCGTTTTGCTGCTGCATCGCCAGATGCATCTGACGCACCAGCTTGAACAGTGAAAAGGCCAGGGCCGCCACCAACGCACCCAAGATGGCAGCCTGGGCACGCCAATGCCCCAACTCCTCGTCGCGCGCCAGCCCGACGTTGACCACGTAGCCATACTTCTGGCTGCGCAGGTAAGAGTAGCTGCGGCTCAAGCTGTCCAGGCTGGAGCCGTCACTGATATAGCTGCCCTCCTGGGCGTTGACTTGCAAGGCCTGCTTGAAAGGATCGGCCAGTACTTGCGAACCAATGGGGATCGGATTCTGAAAGCCAAAGGTCTGGCGCGCCATCAAACCCATGTCCCGATCACGCAAGGCGATCGAGCCGCCGGGCGCCATCTT
Organism: Roseateles sp.; assembly: GCF_049240545.1. Classification (GTDB taxonomy): domain Bacteria; phylum Pseudomonadota; class Gammaproteobacteria; order Burkholderiales; family Burkholderiaceae_C; genus Paucibacter_A. The sequence goes on from NZ_JBMLSK010000224.1 coordinate 34,427, forward strand.
GATCTGCGCCAGCATCTTCTCCAATTCTGGCAAAGGGATGGATGCATAGACCGTGCCGCCAAAGCCGCCATCGGCATGCTTGATGCGGCGCGCAAAGGTCCAAAGCCAGCGTTTGTCAATGTGCCCAATCACCGGCTTGGCAACATAAAGGCCCAGACCGGCGTCATCGCGCAATCGAATGAAAAACTCTCGGTCGGCCATTGAAACCTTAATGGCGGGGTCAACCTGGCCGTAGACCACCCGACCCAGTTCATCCGTGGCACGCAGGAAAGCAACATGGGGCACCCGCTGCTGCTGGCGACTCAGCAGCGCGTCAATGGACGGCTTGTCTGGTTCTCCGCTGGCCTGCTGTTGCTCGATCTCGTCGGCAGCAGCCTGCAGAGCCACGTCCAGGGTATTGATCAGCCCGTCAAACGTGCCCTCCAGCGCCCGCGCCAAATGCTGCGTGCCGCTGTTCAAGCGGGACTCCATCTCCTGGCGCAGATGCCAGATGGCAAACAGTACGGCCAGCAAGGCGATCAGCACAATCGAGGCGGCGCCGGCGTAGAGCCGAAAAGCCGGAAGCTTCCCCTGCTGAGGCTGCGTTTCGCTTGCGCTTGGGCTCGCTTGCATGTCCATGAAGTCCAGACGGTCAGGGCTGCCTGATGCTGCTTTCAGCATATCCGCTAACGCACGGCCTCGGTGTCAGGCCAACCCCATTTTTCGGGGGCCCCGTCTAGGGCTTCGAGGCGGCCCCTGGTGGCCGCCTTGCTGTAAGTCAGGCGGCTTGCAGACCGCCGCCGCGAGCGGCAGCTTCCTTGGCCGAAAAGCCTCTGACCAGCAGCGTCAGGCTCAACACCAGCAGCATCAAGGCGAGCGGCGCCAGCACGGCGAGGTTCATGGGCAGCATGAACAGCGCCGAGCAAATGCCCACCATCTGAATGGGAGCGGCCACCAGTCCGAGTACGGAGATGATGCGCGGCACCAAGTTGGAGCGGTACATGGCCAGGAACAAGACAAAAACCGCAGCGCCGCCGATCAGCTTGTCGATGTAGTGGATGCCGTGGCGGGCGGCCCCGACCATGTGGCGCAAGACTTCAAACTGCGCCGGGTCCAGCCCTGGATTCTTCGTGTACTGCAGGCTCAAGGCGCGCAGGGTCAGAAAGCTCGCCTGCTCCACCGCATTGGTCGCGACGACGATGGCGCTCAACAAGACATAGGCCAACGCCAGCGAAGGGCTACGCTGGCGCAGGGTGGGCCAGGCCAGAATGGCGACGGTCATCATCATCAGGCTGGTGACGATGCCCAGCACCGCGCTGGCGCCAAACAGCGCGGGCATTTGCGCGCCGTTCTGGAGCCAACCCGGTTCGGCGAAGATCGGCGTGGTCAGGCCGAAGTTGTTCCACATGCCCAGCAGCATCGCGAGCAGCAAGAGCCCGCCGATCAAGCGGCCGGTTTGTTTTTCGGTGTTCATAAAAAGCCTTTCATTGGGTCGATGTCTGCATCATCTGGCAGGCAGTCGGCTCCAACACTGCCCATCTGACGAGCCACGCTGGCGTCCGATGAAGCACGCCAGCGAGCGATCGCTGTGGCGGCGCAGGCTAGGCCGCCCCACCCGGCGATAGATACGAAACATATGCATATCGTATAAACTGGGCCACATGGGAATCGTCAAAATTTCAGAAACCATGCACGAGAGCCTGCGCGTTGCCAGTGGCGCCCTGTCTCGTTCGATCAATGCACAGGCCGAGCACTGGATGCGCATCGGCATGTTGGCCGAGTTGTATCCGGACCTCGACCACCGCGAGATCAGTCAGCTGCTGATCCGCGCCGAACAGAACGGCGGACTCGACCTGGCCAGCCTCGCCGGCCTTGCGGCGGGCCAAGCGCCGGCCACCCCCAATGCGCCGCGCGCCGGCCGAAAGAGCATGCAATGATGAAAAGCGACGTCGTCAAAATCCGCAGCCCGGAAGAAATCGCCAAGGCCCGTGAAGCCGGTCACCTGGCCGCCCAGGTGCTGGCCATGATCGTGCCGCATGTCAAGCCCGGCGTCAGCACCGAGCAGCTCGACAAGCTCTGCCACGACTACATCGTCGATGAGTTGAAGGTCACGCCGGCCAATATCGGCTATCACGGCTATCCCAAGACGGTTTGCAGTTCGGTCAACGAGGTGGTCTGCCACGGCATCCCTTCGCCCAGCAAGATCTTGAAGAACGGCGACATCGTCAATATCGATGTGGCCATCATCAAGGACGGCTGGTTTGGCGACTGCAGCCGCATGTACTTTGCCGGCGAACCCAAGATTGCCGCACGCCGCCTGGTCAACACCACTTATGAGGCCATGTGCGCCGGCATCCGCAAGGTGAAGCCTGGCGCGACGCTGGGCGATATTGGTCACGCCATTCAAAGCGTGGCCTACCGCGATGGCTATAGCGTGGTGCGCGAATACGGCGGCCATGGCATCGGCACGATTTATCACGACCAGCCGCATGTCAACCACTTCGGTCGGCCCGGCGAAGGCATGGTCTTGCAAGAGGGCATGATCTTCACCATCGAGCCCATGATCAACGCCGGCAAGGCGCAGATCAAAGAGAAACCCGATGGCTGGACCGTGGTCACACAAGACCGCTCACTGTCCGCCCAGTGGGAGCATATGGTGGTGGTGACCAAGGATGGCTTTGAAGTACTAACGCCTTGGCCAGACGGCCTTGGTAGCTACCCCGCCATCGCCTGAGGCGGCTGGCCCCATCGCTCACACGCAGAGTTGAGGCCAGTCCTCAGCGCCGCTTTGCAGATTGCACGTAAGTCGTGATGTTGACAAAGCTGTCCACCCAATACAGCTGCGGGTTGTCGGCCAGATGCTGGAGCAAGGCTTGATGGGCTTCTTGGGAGACGCTCAGATGATCGCCGCCGATGCCGTGAAACGTGATGCTGGCCAAGCTGCCTCGTGCCGCCGCTTGCTGCACGAGGGCGATCAACTCAGCGCCGCTCGCGCCCTCGGGCGCGGCAGTGCTGACATCCCAAAGGTCCAGCGTGGCCATTGAAGCTGCGACGCCGCCGATGCGCGTCTTGATGCCGGCAAACTCGGATTTCACCGCCGGCAGATAGGGCTGCCCACCGGCCAAAGCGTCGACACAAGGCGCGGTAAAGGTGCGCCGCGTCTGGCCGTCGATCGCATGCAGATAGGCATTCGCCAAGACGACTTCTTCGCGCATCTGCGCCACGCTGATGTGATCCAAATCCCGGTGCTTCGCCACCCAGTCGCGGCCAGGCAGTGAACGCGAGCAGGGATGAAACAAGGTGTGGTTGCCGAGTTCATGACCGACGGCCGCCGCGCTCCGCCATTCCGGCAA
>NZ_JBMLSK010000225.1:0-90962 GCF_049240545.1 Roseateles sp.
CCGCATTGGGCTGTTCGGCCACCGCCGTGCGGCGGCAGATAAACGCTAACTGTTATGCAGTAAACCATTGAAGGAGTGCTCCTTGGATAGAAAACTACTCAAACTCCCATTTCGCAAGGAAAACAGCCCGGACTGGGTATGCCCCACTTGCAATAAAGGTATTCTGCGAATCAAAGAAGGAACTTTTCACGAAGCAGAACTACGCAACTCGCGCGAAGCTCACTCGCACGAAGCATGGGAGCCTGAGTGGATTAATTATGTTTACACATGCATGCTTGTTTGCTCGAATGACAAATGCAAAGAGATTGTCGTCGGTAGTGGAACCGGGTCGGTAGATTGGGACATAGTTGAGGATGAGAACGGCGTGCCAGATCAGGTGTACGAGGACTATTTTCGCCCCAAGCACTTTGAACCACACTTACGTCTAATTCATATACCTGACGACTGCCCTGAAACAGTTACCTCGCTGCTGAACGAGTCGTTCAAACTATTCTTCTCAAGCCCGAGTGCGGCTGCAAATAATGTTCGCGCAGCTATAGAAGAGTTGCTAACCGAGTTAAATATAAAAAGGTTTTCCACATCCAACGGCAAACGTAGATTCATAAACCTTCACCAGCGAATCGGTCTACTTCCACCAAAGTATGCGCCATTTAAAGACATGATTCTGGCAATAAAGTGGCTTGGAAACGCAGGAAGCCATGGCCATAGCGAGGTCACCATGGATGATGTAATGGATGCATATGAGCTAACCGAACATATTCTTCAAGAAATTTACGAACCAAAACTCAAGAAGCTCAAAGCCATTGCAAAGAAAGTCAACAAGAAAAAAGGGCCGGCCAAATAGTGCATAACAAGTCCGTCAAGCGGACCGTCGGCAAGCGGTGCTTTCTGACTTCCGGTTTCGTCCAACGATAGGTTTTCAGACAAACGCTGTGCTCTCCCAAACGATCGCCTCCTCACCACTGCTAAAGCGCCTACTTGGCGTGTGCCTAGTGCTTGCCTATCCGGTTAAGTTGCTAGTTAGCACGTCGTTCGGCTGGCTCTTGAGTTCTATTGCGATCTACTTCGCCACGCCCCTTCTCACAACCGTCCAGCCTTGGTCGTTCGGTCAACTCATTCTGTGGTTTGAAGAACTTGACGTCGAAGCCAAGGTGGGAATTTCAAGCAGCCTAGTGACAGTGCTAGGTTTCTTTGTCGCTCTGCATACGACCATGCATAGTTGGCAGCGACAGACGACAGCGTCAATGCGTATGTCAGCAGCGGATTCTGTAGATCGGCTGATCAGCGAAGTCAACGCCATCATCCTTCAGATTGAGATGTTTGCTGAAGCTCTGGCCAGAGAAGTCTCAACCGTTCGTGCACAACGAATTCCACCCGAAGCCGCTCCAATCTTGTCTCCGCTTTCGGAAGACGTCATCGCATTCCGAGCCAACCGTCAACGCTTGCTCCAGCTAGAGCAAGAACTTCTAGCGCTACCAGGAAGATACGCGCTCCTCTTCATGCCACTGTCAGACGTTCCAGCCGCACTTGACGCGATTACAAAGCAAGTTAGCAGTGTCACCAAGAAAGTCTGGATCAGCACTCCGATCGGAGGGACTGAACATCCTGAACATCGCAGCCTGCTCGCGGAAGTAGTTGATCCCGTCAAGTTTGATGAACTCGCCAGCGTGTGCAGTTCAGCACATGGCGCTATTGCCCGACTTCATGGTTCTGCGAGAGGTGTTCTCCTTGGTCCGATCATCGAAATGAACCCCAGAGCCTTTGTCCGTACCTTACAGGTCCTCTTTGGCAAAGATGGTGACTGAAGTCGCGCATTGCGCGCAGGGAGGCGTGCCGCATCTACAAGGACTTCCCACCATTTCAAGCCCCAATAGCAAGACCTGACCCTTAGGGGCCTTTTTCCTTTCTAGACCTGTGTTCTGAACAGCGGCAACGCAAAGAGGTACAGACTGAACTTCTGCAAACGGCCCTGCAGGTCGCGGCAAGCCAGAGCCTTGCCCTTTCGCTAGGCACAGACCGTCATCAAGACTCCCTGTGTCCGGGCTCAGCTTGATGCGGAGGACAGTGCCGCTGCCCTATGGCCGCCGCCCCGCCCGTCGATAGAATCGCAAGCACATCGCCGCAAGCCTTAAAACCCCTCAAAACCCCTCCAACACGATCTTCCCCCTTGCCTTGCCGCTCTCCAACAAGGCATGCGCGCGGCGCAGGTTCTCGGCCGTGATGCGGCCGAAGTGTTCGCCCTGGGTGCTGCGCAGCAGGCCGGCGTCGACCAGCCTTGATACTTCGCTGAGCAGGCGGTGTTGTTCGATCTGGTCGGGGGTGTCAAACAGCGAGCGGGTGAACATCAGCTCCCAGTGCAGAGAGACGCTCTTGCGCTTCAGCTTGCCGATGTCGATGCTGCCTGGAGCGGGGTCGTCAATCAGGCCGAAGCGGCCTTGCGGGGCGATCAGCTCGGCGATTTGATCGAAGTGTTGGTCGGTCTGCGTCAAGCTGACCACATAGTTCGGCGCGGGCAGGCCGGCGTCTTTCAGCGCTTGAGCCAGAGGCTGGCTGTGGTCCAGCACCTGGTGGGCGCCCAAGTCACGCACCCATTGCGCCGTCTCGGGCCGCGAGGCGGTGGCGATGACTTGCAGGTCCGTCAGCTGACGGGCCAGTTGGGTCATGATGGAACCCACACCACCGGCTGCGCCGATGATGAGCAGGCTTTCTTTGCCGCGAGTCGCCTCGCCCGCGCGAGGCACACCCAGGCGCTCGAACAGCATTTCCCAAGCGGTGATGGCGGTCAGCGGCAAGGCAGCGGCCTCGGCATCCGACAAGGACTGCGGGGCCAGGGCCACGATACGCTCGTCCACCACATGCAACTCGGCATTCGCGCCGGCGCGATGCAAAGCGCCTGCGTACCAAACCCGGTCGCCCGGCTTGAACAGGCTGACTTGCGCGCCGACGCTCTTGACGATGCCCACCGCATCCCAACCCAAGATCTTCCACTGACCGGGCTCGACGCTCACGCCCTTGCGGACCTTGGTGTCCACCGGATTGACGGCAATGGCTTTCACCTCGACCAGCAGATCACGCGGGCCGGGCTGCGGCGCCGGCAGCTCCACCTCTTGCAGAGCCAGCGGGTCGCTGATGGGCAGGGCGTTTTGATAGGCAATGGCTTTCATGGCGTGGTTTCCTGAAAAATTGAATGAGGGCGCTAAGGGTGTTGAGGGCGATCTGTGTGCCGCCTTTCGGCAGGCAAGCCGCTGAATGGCATGCCGCCAGTGTGCGCAAAAAAGCTCGCGCAATACAGGCCGATCGGCGCGATTCACTTTCAATGAAAATCGAACGATGAGTCGAATTGCTGATCTGGAATTGCTGCTGCGCACTGCCGAGCTGGGCAGCCTCACCGCGGCGGCCAAGGCCATGGACCTGTCGCCGGCCGGGGCCAGCGCCGCCATCAAGCGGCTGGAAGCGCAGTGGGGCGTGGCCTTGTTTGTGCGCAGCACCCGCAGCCTGCGGCTTTCGGCCGAGGGCGAGCGCCTGCTGCCGCACTTTCGCCAGGCGCTGGATGCGATTGCCGCTGCCCGCGAGCTGGCCTCGGGCACGCGGCGCGGCGCCGTCTTGCAAGGCGAGCTGCAAGTGGCCCTGCCCTCGGACCTGGGCCGCAATGTGCTGCTGCCGCACTTAGAAGCTTTTCAACAACGCCACCCGCAACTGGCCCTGCGCCTGCACTTGTCCGATCGCAATGCTGATTTGATGCGCGCGCCGGTGGATCTGGCCCTGCGCTATGGCGCGCCCAGCGACTCCGCCCAGGTGGCGCTGCCACTGCTGCCTGGCAACCGCCGTCTGCTGGTGGCCTCGCCGGCCTACATCGCCCGTAACGGGCTGCCAGCCTCGGCGGCCGAGCTGGTGCAGCATGAGGCGCTGCGATTCATGCTGCGCGATGAACTGCCCAAGACCTGGAGGCTGCAAATCGGCGGCCAATGGCAGGACGTGCCGGTACAAGGCCGCCACTCGGCCAATGACGGCGAGCTGGTGAAGCGCTGGGCCCTGGCCGGCATTGGCATTGCCTACAAATCGCAGCTGGACGTGCACGCTGAGTTGCGCAGCGGCCAGCTGCTGCATCTGCACCCCGACTGGCTGGGCGAGCCCTCGCCGCTGTATTTGGTGGTGCCCGGCCGGCGCCAGCTGACACCGGCTGCGCGTGCGCTGCGCGACTGGCTGCTGCCGCGCTTGGAAGCCCTGCAGATGGCGAGTTAGCGGCTGGCCTTGTCTTGCGCCCGCCCATAGCCGCCCCCGCCCGGGGTGCGAATCGCAAACACATCGCCGGGCTGCATCTCGACCTGGCCCAGATGCGGCAGCGGCTCAAGGCTGCCATCGGCACGCTGCACCCAGTTCAAACCCGGCGCACCGGCTTCGCCGCCGGCCATGCCAAAGGCACCTGACTTGCGACCATTGCTGAGGATGGAGGCGGTCATGGGCTCCAGGAAGCGGATCTTGCGCAGGCCGCCATCGCCGCCGCGCCATTGGCCGGCACCGCCGCTGCCGGCGGCAATCTCATACGACTCCAGCCGCACCGGGAAGCGCCACTCCAGCACCTCGGGGTCGGTCAGGCGTGAGTTGGTCATATGGGTTTGCACGACGCTGGTCCCGTCAAAGCCAGGCCCCGCGCCGGAACCGCCGGAGATGGTTTCGTAGTACTGGTGCTGCGCGTTGCCAAAGGTGAAGTTGTTCATCGTGCACTGGGCCGCCGCCATCACGCCCAAGGCGCCGTAGAGCGCGTTGGTGACACAAGACGAGGTCTCCACATTGCCGGCCACCACCGCCGCAGGGGCGCAAGGGTTGAGCATGCAGCCCGCAGGCACGATCACGCGCAGGGGCTTCAAACAACCGGCATTGAGGGGAATCTGGTCGTCCACCAAGGTGCGGAACACATAAAGCACCGCGGCCATGGTGATGGATCGTGGTGCATTGAAATTATTCGTTAGCTGCTGCGCACTGCTGCCGCTGAAGTCGATGACGGCGCTGCGCTGCGCCTGGTTCACCTGGACCGCCACCTGGATCTGCGCGCCGTTGTCCAACGCCAGCGTGAAGGCGCCGTCCTGCAAACGGGTGATGGCGCGGCGCACCGATTCCTCGGCGTTGTCTTGCACATGCTGCATATAGGCCGCCACGGTGGCGGCGCCATACTGCTCGACCATGGCCTGCAACTCTTGCGCGCCCTTTTTATTCGCAGCAATCTGGGCGCGCAGATCGGCCATGTTCTGCGCTGGGTTACGCGCCGGATAGGGGCCACTGGCGAGCAATGCCAGCATCTCGGCCTCGCGCAGCTGGCCACGATCCACCAGCTTGAAGTTGTCGATCAAGACGCCTTCTTCCTCGATACGGGTCGAGAACGGTGGCATCGAGCCCGGCGTGATACCGCCGATATCGGCATGGTGGCCGCGCGAGGCGACATAGAAGTCGGGCTTGTCCGACAGCACCTCGCCCTCGGCATCGCCGCTGGCCTTGTGCAGGAACACCGGCGTCACCACGGTGATGTCGGGCAGATGGGTGCCGCCCTGGTAGGGGTCGTTCAAGACATACACATCGCCCGGCGCCATCGCCGGGTTTCGCGCCATCACCACCTGGATGGACTCGCTCATTGAGCCCAGATGCACCGGGATGTGCGGCGCATTGGCGATCAACTCGCCGCGCGCGCTGAACAAGGCGCAGGAGAAGTCCAAGCGTTCCTTGATATTGACCGAGTGCGCCGTGTTCTGCAGTCGCAGGCCCATTTGCTCGGCGATGTTCATGAAGAGGTTGTTGAAGACCTCCAACATTACCGGGTCCACCTGGGTGCCGATGGCGTGGCGGCTGCTGCGCGGCAGGACGCGGCGCATCTCCAAGCCGCCGTCGCTCAGTAGCCGCGCTTGCCAGCCGAGGTCCACCACGGTGGTGGCGTTCTGCTCGGCCAGGATGGCGGGGCCGTCGATCAAGGCGCCGGGGCGCAGGTGTTCGCGGCGATGCAAGGCCGCAGGCCGCCAGCCGGCCGGGCCGGCGTCATCGGCCGGGCAGTACATGCGGCGCAGCGCGGCGGGCTCAGGCTGGTAGGGCTCCGCCTTGGAAGCCGCGTCCACATGAGCGCTTGCATGCGGCGTCGGGTCGATCGCTGTGCACTCCAGCGCCACCGCCTCGATCACCAGGGCGCGGCCCGGCATCAGGAAGGCAAAGCGTTGCCGATAGGCGGCTTCAAACGCAGCCCTCAGCTCATCCACCCCGGTCTGCGGCAGCAACTCGCAAGGCAAAGCGGTGTCGGTGCCCTGGTAGCGCAGCAGCAAGCGGGCTAGGCTGCGCAAGGCTGGGGCCGGCGCGCCCTGTGCCAGCAACTCCGCTTGCGCCTCTTGATCCAGCAGCGTCGACTGCGCGCGAGCCGCCGCGAGGCCGGCCTCGTCCAGCGGCCGCTCTACCGAGGCTTCGCGCAGCGCGCCTTGCTCGGCCAGGCCCATGCCATAGGCGCTCAAGACACCAGCGAGTGGATGCGCCAACACCCGGCTCATGCCCAAAGCATCGGCCACCAAGCAGGCCGCCTGGCCGCCCGCGCCGCCAAAGCACTGCAAGGTGTAGGCCGTCACGTCATAGCCACGCGCCACCGAGATGCGCTTGACCGCATTGGCCATGCTGCCCACGGCAATTTGCAACGCGCCGCTGGCCAGCTCTTCGGCCGAACTGGGGCCACCCACCGAACTGCTCGCCTGGGCCAGCTCGGCAAAGCGCGCTGCCACGGTGTCGCGGTCCAAGGGCTGATCGGCCGCCGGGCCGAAGAGTGCCGGGAAGAAGTCAGGCTGGATGCGGCCCAGCATCACATTCGCATCGGTCAGCGCCAGCGGCCCGCCGCGCCGGTAACTGGCCGGGCCGGGGTTGGCGCCGGCGGACTCAGGGCCAACGCGCAGGCGTGCACCGTCAAAACGGATGATGCTGCCGCCGCCGGCCGCCACCGTGTGGATGCTCATCATCGGCGCACGCATGCGCACGCCGGCCACCTCGGTGTCAAAGGCGCGCTCATAACTGGCCGGATCGGCGGTGATATCGCCTTCGTGTTTGTAATGGCTGACGTCGGTGGAGGTGCCACCCATATCGAAGCCGATCAGCTTGGCCTGCCCCGCCGCCAGCCCGGTGCGAACCATGCCGACAATGCCGCCGGCCGGGCCGGACAAAATCGCGTCCTTGCCTTGGAAGCGGTGCGCCTCGGTCAAAGCGCCCGAGCTTTGCATGAAGAACAGCGGCACACCCGGCATCTGCTCGGCCACCTGCTCGACATAACGCCGCAGGATAGGGGACAGATAGGCGTCCACCACCGTGGTGTCACCACGCGGCACCAGCTTCATCAGCGGGCTGACCCGGTGCGAAACCGAAACCTGGGTGAAGCCGATCTCGCGGGCCAGCGCCTCGGCGCGCAACTCGTGCACCGGGAAGCGGTAGGCATGCATGAAGACGATGGCGCAGGCGCGCAGGCCGGCATCAAAAGCAGCCCGCAGCTCGCAGCGCAGCGCCGCCTCATCCAACGCTGTCAAGCATTCGCCCTGGGCGCTCAAGCGCTCCTGGGCTTCGATGACACGGCTGTAGAGCAACTCGGGCGGCACGATCTTGCGATCGAACAAGCGCGGCCGTGCCTGGGTGGCGATGCGCAGCGCATCGCGAAAGCCGCGGGTGGTAATCAGCAGCGTGGCGTCGCCCTTGCGCTCCAGCAAGGCGTTGGTGGCCACCGTGGTGCCCATCTTCACGCACTCCACCTGCTGCGGCGTGATCGCTTCGCCGGGCCTCAAGCCCAGCAAACGGCGAATGCCCTCGACGGCCGCGTCGCGGTATTGCTCGGGGTTCTCAGACAGCAGCTTGAGGGTGCGCAGCGCGCCATCGGGCGCGCGGCCGACCAAGTCGGTGAAGGTGCCGCCACGGTCGATCCAGAACTGCCAGCGCTGGGCGGCAATAGGCGTGGAGATGTCAGAGTTGGCGTCGGCAGGGCACATGGGCGAAGGCCTCAGATAAAGGCATCAAATCGGTTTCGACAGCCATTGTGCGAGCCGATGGCGCGGCAATCAAACAACAAAAATTCTGTTGGACTGATCGAGTTTTTTGATGACTCAGCCGTTCAGCCTTGCTCCGCAAAAGGCAGCGCCGAGGCCAGCAGCTCCTCAATCAAGCCCGAGGCTGGGTCCGGGCGGTAGCTGGCATGCATCAGCAAAGGCGCCAACTCAAAATTGCAGGGCAGGATCTGCAGCGCCACCGCAGGCATCTGCTGCTGCACGACCCGCTGCGCCACCGCCAGCGGCAAGGTCGCAATGCCAAAGCCGGCCTGTACCAGCTGCAGCATGGCCGCAATCGAGGAGATGGTGTGAATGCGCGGCGGCTCCAACGCCGCGTCTTGGAACAGCTGCAGCAAGGCTTGGTGCGGCTGCGAACCGCGCTGAAAGGTCAGCAACTCCTGGCCAGCCAGGTCTTTCAGACGGTAGCGGCGGCGCCGCCCCGGCAAGGGCGGCAGACTTTGCGGCCCCAGGCAAGCCATGGGCATGCTGGGCAGCGGCCGGCTGCGCAGCGCGGCGGTATCGGCGGCAGGCAAGGAGGCGAACACCAGGTCGAGCTGCCCGCGCCGCAGCTGTTCCACCAGCTCCAGCGAGGTCTCCACCGTCAGCGCCAACTCAAAATCGGGCAAGGTCTCGCGCACGCTCAGCAGCCAGTCGCTCAGCCAGCTGTGCAGCACCGACTCGATGGCGCCAATGCGCAGTGGCACCGGGCGGCGCGGGCCGGCCTCCTTGTCGGCGCCCTCGCCATGGCGGCCCATTTCTTCCTTCACCTGGCGTTGCAAGCGCAGCATCTGTTGCGCCAAGCCATGAAAGCGCTGCCCGGCCTGGGTCAGGCGGAACTGCTGCTTGTCGCGCCGGTCCAGCAAGACCACGCCCAACTCCTGCTCCAGCGCCGCAATCCGCGCCGACAAGGCCGACTGGGTGAGGTGCAAGCGCTCGGCAGCGCGCGTCACGCTTTGCAAGGACACGGCCCAGTGGAAGGCTTCGAGAAAACGGAGGTTCATGGCGATGGGATTGTGGCGGAACCCACACTGTCCATCCGCTCCTCGCTCCCTCGTCCATCAGACCAAATTCACGGCACTCAAAACCGCCTCATGAACCAGATGTGACTCGCAGCTTTTGAAGGCAACACGTGGGCAAAACGGCTCAAGGGCTCGAGGTGACAGAGTTCCATCGCCCAACCCGAACGACAAAACCGTTGACCAGCAAAGTCGAGTCATCCAAGAACCGAGGACTTCTGAGAATCGAGTTTGAAATCCTGAAGTCTGGATTCGATTGCGACCAACTGCGCAAATAAGAGCCGAGGCCCGCCTTGCCCTGCACAGACAAGGTGTCAATATCTATTTTGACAAGCTGATCTTCCCCCGAGTCCACACACACGAGCACAGCCTTACCCACAGCACATTCGTCCATTTTGTACGGCAGTTTGGGCCCCGGGCTGCCATCACTGACGCGAACGGTACTACCGTCATTCAGATGGAGGAAGTTTTTGCTTGCGAACCAAAAGTTCGAGAAGAAGCGACCCGAGCGAATCGTGCGAATCGACCGTTGATCGACTCCGTCGGCGGTAGAAAACGACCGAACATACAAGTCCAAGGGATCAACGTTTTGATTCGAATAGAGCTGACCACTGCTCCAATCAACACCCAGCAGGATTTCATTGGCGACCCGAGCCACGGGACTCGCAACTGCGGGCCCAAGCACCTGGATGTATCGGTCAAGCCCAGATGTCGATGAACCGTAGCCCTTTTTGACGTAGGCCGCGATGAAACGTCCGCTGCCATCAGGTGCAGCGAAGAGGGCGGTCAGTGCAGCGGGCCAATACTTTGATGGCTGGGAGACATCGGGGACAGCAGCCAAGCGATAGGTCGCCATATCCGAGAGGTCTTTGGCACTGACCTTGTGAACCAGCTCGCTGAGAGCCAAAGCCGCTGCTTCCGTCTTGGGCCAGGCGTCGCTCGCATCAAGTGGAGATAAATGTTCCGCCGCCAACAAACTCATCTCGTCCCCTGACGGCACCGGGCATGTCGACCTAAAGCCTGAAAAATTCCTTGTCGCGCCAATTTGGAGGCCTGTGTCAATGTCCCACAGCGCCAGCGCCAAGGTGGGCGAACTTTGTACGACGGGGCCATACTCCACCGTCACTGCACGCCGCAAGTTCGAGAAAATAATTGGTAGGCAGTACCAGTTATTCGAAGCCCACGTGCCCTTGCCCGCATTGATTGTCAGTTGGGCAGGCCAAACCGTCTTGTTGGCATATGCGCTTTTCAGTTCCAAGTTCAACGCGCCAGCCTTGTCCTCAATGCCATCGACAAATACCTGATCCCTCTCCTTCAAAATGCCGACGCCAGGTGCGACCCACACCGTCGATCGCAAAACGGTCGTCGAGACGGTGGAGGCGGACTTTGGAAGAACCAATTGCTCCTCTGTCACGATAGGAACCGCTCTGAAGCTGCCTATCCCCAGGGAAATGGTCTCTACCGCGCCAACAATCTGATTCACTGAAAACGCCAAGGGTTGAATGTCAGAACCCCCAGTGAAGTTCAACTTGGTATCCGTGATTCTGCGAGCATCGAGTTGGCGGGCACCCGGTTGAACGGGAAAGCTCTGCGATGGAAATTCTCCGACTACATAGGACACAAGCGCCAATTGCGGGTCTGAGATGGGGAGTCGTTGATAGCCGCGACTTGGGCTGAGTCGCCCCCGTCCGCCGGAACTCGGCACCGCTTGCCATTGCCCATCTTTAAGCACAGATGCAGTGCCGTTGTATTCCCATGTCCCATTGACTGCCATCTGATAGCCGTACTCATCCTTAAGCACCAACTGCAATTGCCGTCCCGTGTCATCCGCAAAGATGGCCGCGTACGTGTTCGACATGGCGTAAAACGCACCGATATCGCCAGTGCCTTCACTTGGTAAGCTGCCGGATTTGCGAAGCGTGCTGGCAACAAAGTCCAATGCGCGGTCGTTTGAAAGCGCGCTCAGCAGTTGATCCGCTGCCGCTCCTAGCGCCAGTGAGGCGCGTTGATCGCCGGTGGCATCGGCGATCAAACCGAAGGCAGCTGCGATCTGACTCACGACGGACAGATTCGCATCGGGGAAGGCCAAGATTCGACCAGCAGCGGCTGCGACTTGGCGAACCCAGGCCTCTGAACTCACGTCCACCCTTACCGAGCCTGGGTAGAGATATGCGCGAAGACCAACGCCGTCAACTTGGGCCACCAACATCCAGCTCCCGTCGGCGGTCGACCCCCCGGTTGGAAGGTCGATTGAAAAGCTACCATCGGCCGCCGTACTCGCAACACCTTTGACAGCACCGAGCGTGCCATCCCCCTGAATGGGCCGCAACTCGACTGACACACCTGCCCTGCGCCCCAAAGGCGCCAAGGTGTCAGCGGCGACTGATACAAAGCCACTGGCTCGACTTTTGTCGATAGATGGCGACACGGGTGCCATCGCTGGCTGGACCAAGGCATAAGGCGTCGGCGTCGGCGTTGGCGCCACCTCACTGCCGCCCCCAGCCCCCCCGCCGCCGCATGCGGCCAGAATCAACATCGAAGCGCAAACGCTTATCCATGATCGCCAGACTCCCATGATCTTTTTCCTTAATTTTTGCTTTGCGCACTTTAGCTTTGTGTTTCAGCTAAGCGATCCCCCCAAAATTGGGGTTAGGGAAAGCGAGAGAGACCAAGATCTTCTCAGGGGAAATCTGCCAGTAGACCTGACGCCGTCTGAAATTCCAGGGGTGCGCACTGGTCCCATTTCAATGAGGATCGAATGCCCCTTTTCTGTCGAGAAAGGAGCCCCTCAGGCTCAACAGCGCAGCGCTCGGCCTTTTGATGCAACAGGCCTCAGTGCTCTCAGGCCGAGCACCCATGAATCGGCCGTCAAGGACCCTGGGCTAAGATCGCGCCCCATCGTGAACGCACGCCACACCCTCCTCGCCAACATCAAGCCCCGCCGCATGGACCGCCGCGTCCTGTGGGTCTTGTGCTTGGCCCTGCTCGTGCCGATGGCACAGGCTTGGTCGGGCTGGCATGCGTTCTCGCACCTGAGTTCCACACAAAGCAAACCCGAAAGCAGCGAACGCGAAAGCCATTCGCCGCACCTGGCGCATTGCGAGTTCTGCTTGGCGGCGGCAGCCATCGACGCGATCGCGCCGCCTGCGGCTGCCCTGCACCTTGCCTCGCCCAGCCTGGGCGAGGCGCAGGCACTGCTCGCCCCCAGCGCCGGCCCGTTCAGCCGGCCGCTGCGTGCTTTTCAAAGCCGCGCCCCCCCCGCTCGTTTCGTCTAAAGCCAATCCTGGGACTCGGCCACACGTGGTCCGCCCAAGCCTTGCATCTGAAGCCGAGGCTTGGCGCGCGCGTGGCCGAGCGCCCACCCTGCTTTTGCGAGCCCAAGCGCAAGCGTCTGGCGGTTGATTCACGATCGACCGCTGGCGCAATTGCCGCTGGGCCGCTGACCCCACGAGATTTCTGAACATGAACAAGCTGATTCCCGCGAGCTTCGCGCTCGCCATGGCCCTGCCTATGGCCGCCACCCACGCCCAAACACCGGCCGCTGCCGAGACCGCCGCCGACATCAAGGCCCTGCGCCAAGAGATGGAAGCCATGCGCGCCGCCTACGAGGCACGCATGCAAGCGCTGGAGCAACGCCTGCGCTCGGCTGAAGCCAGCGCAACTGCGGCGGCCAAGCCGGCTACAGCGGCGAACACGAGCCCCGCACCTGCAGCAGCCACAGCGACGGCACCCACCGCTGTTGCCACAGCTGCCCCCGGCAACAACAAGACAGCCGGCGCCAATGCCTTCAACCCGGCCATCTCGCTGATCCTCTCGGGCACCTATGCCAACACCTCGCAAGACCCCGAGAACTACGGCATCACCGGCTTTCACCTGCCCACCGACGGCGAGTTCGGCCCCGGCACGCGCGGCCTGAGCCTGGCCGAATCGGAGCTGGGCATCTCGGCCCAAATCGACCCCTTCTGGCGCGGTTCGCTGAAATTGGCGCTGCACCCTGACAACCAAGTCTCGGTGGAAGAGGCCTATGTGCAGACCACGTCGCTGGGCCATGGGCTGACGGCCAAGGCTGGCCGTTTCTTGTCCGGCATCGGCTATCTCAATTCGCAGCATGCCCATAGCTGGGACTTCATCGACAACGCCCTGGCCTACCAAGCGCTGACCGGCGGCCAGTACGGTGACGACGGCCTGCAGCTGAAATGGCTGGCGCCGCTGGACCAGTACCTGGAGCTGGGCGCCGAGATCGGCCGCGGCCGCAGCCACCCCGGCACCGACACCTCGCGCAACAAGCCCGGCATGTGGGCGCTATCCGCCAAGACCGGCGGCGATATCGGCGAGAGCCACAGCTGGCGCCTGGGCGCTTCGCTGCTGAACGCCAAGGCCAACGCGCAAGAGCTGGTCGGCCTGAATGCAGCGGGCGAATCGGTGCACAGCGCCTTCGATGGCGACACCCAGGTCTGGGTGCTGGACGCGATCTGGAAATGGGCACCGAACGGCAACGCCACCCGCACCAACTTCAAGCTGCAAGGTGAGTATCTGCAAAGCCGCCGCAAGGGCAGCCTGCTCTATGCCGCCGACAGTGACGCCGCCAGCAGCGGCGACTACCGCGCGACCTTGTCGGGCTGGTATGTGCAAGGGGTCTATCAGTTCATGCCCGCCTGGCGCGTCGGCCTGCGCACCGAGCGCCTGGACGCTGGCCGGCCCGACTACGGTCTGAACAGCGATCTGTACGCGCAAAGCCGCTACAAGCCCGCCAAGCATTCGCTGATGCTGGACTACAGTCCCAGCGAGTTCTCGCGCATTCGCCTGCAGCTGGCGCAAGATCGCTCGCGTGAAGGCGTCAATGATCGCCAGCTGATGCTGCAGTATCAAATGAGCTTGGGCGCCCACGGCGCTCACAGCTACTGAGCGCGCCTCAGGAGAAGCTTGTGATGAACCTTACGAAGTCCCCACTTCGGCCGCGTCTCTCGATGCTGCTGGCCGGGCTTTGCCTGGCCGCCCTGCCATTCAGTGCAGCCCATGCCGCGCTGCGCGTGCTGGCTTGCGAGCCCGAATGGGCGGCGCTCACGCAAGAGCTGGGCGGATCGCTGGTGGAGGTCAACTCGGCCACCACCGCGCTGCAAGACCCGCATCAGATCCAGGCCAAGCCCAGCCTGATCGTGCGGGCGCGCAATGCCGATCTGCTGGTCTGCACCGGCGCCGAGCTGGAGGTGGGCTGGCTGCCCATCCTCTTGCAGCAATCGGGCAATGCCAAGATCCAAGAGGGTCAGCCCGGCCACTTTGCCGCCGCCGACCATGTGCGCAAGCTGGAAGTGCCCACTCAGCTGGACCGCTCGCACGGCGATGTGCATGCCAGCGGCAACCCGCATATCCAGACCGACCCACGCCAGATTGCGGCCGTGGCCAAGGCCTTGAGTGCGCGCTTGCAGCAGGTGGATCCGGCCAACGCGGGCGCCTACGCCAAGGCATACAGCGACTTCAGCAAGCGCTGGGAGCAGGCCATGGTCCGCTGGAGCGCCCAGGCCGCGCCGCTGAAGGGCGCCTCGGTGGTCTCGCAGCACAAGGCCTTTGTCTACTTGTATGACTGGTTGGGCCTGAACGAGGTGGCGGTGCTGGAGCCCAAGCCCGGCGTCGAGCCCAGCGCCTCGCACTTGCAGGGCGTGTTGGCGCGACTGAAGGCCAAGCCGGCCAGCCTGGTGGTCTACGCGGCCTATCAAGACGGCAAGCCGTCTGAATGGTTGAGCAAGAACGCCGGCCTGCCGGCGGTGAAGATCCCCTTCACCGTGGGCGGCAGCGAAGGTGCGAAAGACTTGTTCGGCCTGTTCGACGACACGCTGGCGCGTTTGCTGGCAGCACAGAGCGGAGCCAAGAAATGAACTGGGCGGCCATGGACTGGGCCATCCTCGGCCCAGCATTGATTGCGGGGCTCTTGGTCTTGTCCACCCATGTGCCGCTAGGTGCCAAGGTCTTGGACCGCGGCATCGTCTTCATCGACCTGGCGATAGCGCAAATCGCCGGCCTGGGCGTCATTGCTGCCGATGCCTTGGGGCTGCCGGAAGGCGGCCCCGCGGTGCAGGCCGCGGCCGTCAGCGCCGCGCTCTTGGGCGCCTGGCTGCTGACCTGGACCGAGCGCAAAGCGCCCAAGCATCAAGAGGCCTTGATCGGCGTGATGTTCATCCTGGCGGCTTGCGCCGGCCTTTTGATCCTGGCCGGCAACCCACATGGCGGCGAGCATCTGAAGGACTTGCTGGTCGGCCAGATCCTCTGGGTCAACCACACCCAACTGCTTTGGCTGGGCGGCGTCTCGGCCGCCTTGCTGCTGGCCATGCGCCTGGGCTGGGTGGACCGACTGGGGCGCTTTGGCTTCTACGCCGTCTTCGCCTTGGCCGTCACCGCCTCGGTGCAGTTGGTGGGCGTCTATCTGGTCTTTGCCAGCTTGATCATCCCGGCCCTGGGCACCGTCAAGCTGCAGGGTTCGGCGCGCTTGCTGGCCGGCTACGGCATTGGCATCGTCGCCTACGGCCTGGGCCTGGCCTTGTCGGCGTTGCTGGACCTGCCTTCGGGCGCGGTGATTGTGTGGGCCTTGGCGATCTGCAGCTTGGGCGCATCGTTGATCAGGCGCTGATCCGGCGTTGATCAAACAAAGCCGCGCAGATGCGCCAGGCCGACATGCCGCTGTGCATAGGCCTGGCCAACTTGCTGGATGGCGGGGATGTGCTTGACCGAATCCATCAGTTGCACATCCTTGGCGCGGATGCCGTCCAGGCCCAGCTGATCCAAGCCGGCCTGTGAGACATTGGGGTCGTAGCGCACATAGGCGAACTGCTTGTGGCCGCTCCAGTTGCTTGAGGTGGCATCGGGCGCCAGCACCATATCGCCGATCTCGCGGTCGATGAGCCCGCCATGCCGGCATTCGCCCAGGGTTCGGCAGGCCATGTCCCAGCCGGCCGCCGCCGCGTTCATCAAGGCGCCAGGGATGTTCTTGGCATGGTCCAGCAGCCACAAGTCATCGGCCTCCAAATCGGGCCGAGCATTCGCCACCTGGCCGGTGCCGACAGAGACGATCAAGAGCTGATCCACCCCGGTTTGCCATCCGACCTGGTAGGGCGCGGCCGTGGCCATCTGGAAGGCCAAGAAAGCGGCGTTGTTGTAGGTGGTGACGCCACCATCGACAAAGACGAACTGGTACTCGTTCGGCGTGCCCGGCGCAAAAGTGACCACCTCGGGCGGGAAGAAGGTGGGCGCTGCCGTGCTGGCCCTCACCAATTGCCACAGCGGCAGGTTCAGATTGCAGTCAATGCGAGCCTTTTGGTTGTACTTGGCGAAAGGGTTGTTGCTGACCGGCCAGGGCGAATCGGTCGTGTGATTGCGCATCACCATCATCAAGAGACAGCGCAGCTGCTCGTCGCCCAGCGTAGCGGGCGCGGCATCTGCCTTGTAGCCCAGCGCTTGGTTCAGCTGGGTGCGCAGCAGCTGGGCCAGCGGCTCGTCGTTGTAGTTGTAGCGCAGGCGCTTGAGCAGGGACGCCTTGTCGAACATCTGCTCGCCGCTGCCGACGTAGAACTGGCGCAGCGTGGCGGTGTCCATGCCGGTGGCGATGCAGGCGGCAATGATGGCGCCGGTGCTGGTGCCACAAACAAAGTCGAAATAGTCGGCCAAGACCAGCTTGGGATTTTGGGTCTGCTGGCGCAGATCGGCCTCCAGCTTGGCCAGAATCTCCACGCTCATCAAGCCCAAGATGCCGCCGCCATCGCAGCTGAGGATCTTCTTGGCGCCTGGGGACTTGATGCGATCAATGACTCGTTGACTCATGACGTAGACCTCACGGGTTAGACAATTCTTGACTCACCACAGCTTGCGCGGATCAATCCAGCTGACCCGCCCGGTGTGGCGCCGCACCTCTTGCACCATGTGCGCCGTGCCGCCGGGGCCATCGCCGCCACCACCATTCCAAAAGGTGAGCAGGTTCAGCTTGGCCAAGCCCCAAGACATGGCCGAGTACAGCAGCCAGAGATTGCAGCGTTCATAGGCGTTGACGCCCTTGGGCAAGGGGCCTAGCGCATCCGGCATCAGGCGCAGCGGCTGGTCCGGCCGCAAGCCCTGCACCACTTGGTAGTAGAGGTCTCGCCAAGCGGCGCTGCTGCTGTTACTGCTGCGCGAATCGATGGAGCGCTGAATGAACTCGGCCTCGCCAAAAGGCAAGAGGATCTGGCAGCGCAGGCCGCGCGCCTGCGCCGCCTGCAAGAACAAAAGATCGCTGCCCGCCGAGGCTTGGCAGAGCGCCAGATCCTCGGGGCCGGCGCCCATCTCATCCAGGGCCGCTTCAATCGCCTGCGCCACCCGAGCTTGCTTGTCGGCCGGAAAGCGCGGCTCCAGTCGCCCCGGCTCGTCCACCATATGGCCGCTGAACAGAATCACCTTGCGCGGCTGCCAGGGCCCGGCGGGCGCTTGCAGCTTGGCCAAAGCCTTGTCGAACACTGCCAGAGCGGCCGCCACCGACTCGGGCCTGAAACCCAATTCGGCCAGCAACTGCAGCTGCGCCCGGCTGGACTTGAGCGCAAAGCCATCGCCATCATGCTTGGCCACCGCCTCGCGGTAGGCGGCCCGCACCCGCTCCAGCGAGCCACCCTGCAGCAACTCAACATCCGCCAGGGTGACCTGCGCCCAAAAAGCCTGTGCCGCAAGGGGCTCGTTGGAAGCTGCGAACTGCACCGCGCCTTGCAGGGCAGGCAGCTGGGCCGCGTAGCGCTGATCGGCGCACAAATGCTCATGCAAATGCATCAAGCTCAGGGCATTGATGCCGGAGAAGTAATGACCCGGATGTTTGCGATAAGCCTGGGCATAACTGTCAATCGCTGCGCGCAGCAAGGCGGCTTGCTCGCTGGCCTCCTCGCGCCTTTGCTCGGGCGACAACTCGGCCCGCAGCCAGCTCTCGGTCCAGGCGTCTTTATCAACACGGCCCAGCAAGGCCAGGGTTTCGGCATCTGCCGGGAAGTCCTTCAACACTGCGAGGTAATGGGCTCGTGTCCGCGCGAGGGAGTGCCCTTCTTGCTGAGCTTGCGCCAGGCGCTGAAGGCAAATGCCCTTCTCGCGCAGGCCGACTAAGTTCTTAGGCTCGATGGCCAGGCCCAACTCCAGCTGCTCCAGCGCAAAGCGATAACGTTCGGCCTTGCGCAGAGCGATGCCGGCCTTGATCCAAGCCTCAGCGCGAAATGCCGCCACCGGCGCCTCATCGGCCAGCACCAATAAATCACCGATCAGGCCCTGCTTGCGCGCCAGGTCGATGCGCCTTTCCCATTCCTCATGCTGCACCCAAAACTCCTGCGCACCCGCCACGCGCACCGACTTCCAATCCGGCTCTTGCAAATAGGGCAGCAAAGAATAAACGGGGCTGATCTTGCGGCCCGTCCAGGACTGCATCGTCGCCTGGATCATCTGGCTGAGCTTGACGATATCGCCGGCCAGCGTGGCCGGGTCGGGTGCACCGTCCTTCAGGCCATAACGCAGCTTGCGATCGGTATAAACATTAAAAGCCGTGGTGGCTCGCCCGCCCATCACCAGCACCACACCACGGGCCCGCAAGGCATGGCGCACACCCAGCTCGTACCAGACATTGGGGTTGTCGATGCTGAGGTCGGCCACCACCAGGTCGGCGATCAGCAGCTCCTGAAACATATCGGCGCGGATGTCGCCGGCCTGCTGCTCTTGATCGGCCCGAAAGGCGCTCAAGCCAGCCGCTTCGATCGCCGGCGCGATGTATTCCGTGTAGACGCGATTGAAGTCGATCAGCTGTCCGTCCGGGCCCGGCTTGCTGCCGAAAGGCATGGCGACAAAGGCATGCGGGCGAATGCTCATGGCGGGCGGCGTCTCCGGGCTGACGAGGGGTGCGCCAGCGTAGTTGGCGGCGCATGAGCGCGTCAAGGCTAGAGCTTGTTCATTTAGGGGATGCCGGTGCTGCTGGCGGCCCCGGCTTCGGCCTGCTTGTGACACTCAAGCCTTGAGGCAGCCGCATGAGGCCCCTGTGATGGACAGGCGGCCTCTCTTGTCAGGCTTCGCTCGCGCCATCACCGGCTTGCGGGCGCTGTCGCAAAGCGCTGCGCGGGCCGCTGCCTCAGCCCACGCGGTAGCCAGCTAGGGCGATTCAGCCGTGACCGGTGGTCGGCGCGGCCCTGACCGGAATGGTGCCACGCTCGAACACGATGACGCTGTCGTAGAACGAGATGCCAAAGGTGTGCCGAGCGAAGAAATCCGACTCGACATGACCGCGCGAATGCTCGGCATTGAGCTTGTCCACCAAGGACTTGCTGATGTTCACGAACGAGTCGGGCTGGTCCAAGCCGCCGCCGTATTCGGGCCAGTAGCAGGTGTGCAGGTCTTCCGCGATGTACAGCCCGTTCTTGGCGATACGGGGATACAGGAACTCGAACGTCTTTTGCAGATGCAGCATGCGGTGGCTACCATCGTCGATGACGATGTCGAAGGTGCCAAACTCATCGATCAAGGACTGCAGGAACTGTGGATCGGATTGGTCGCCTATGCGCACGTGGATGCCCGGCTCCTCATGCTGCTTGCATTCGGGGTTAATGTCGATGCCCACGATGGTGGCCAGCGGGCCGAGAAAGCGCTGCCACATCTGCAGCGACCCGCCCTTGAAGACGCCGATCTCTAGCACCGTGATGGTCCGGTTGCGGAACGGAGCCAAATGCCGTTCGTAGATCGGGAAGTAGTGCATCCACTTGTGGATCAGCTTCTTGTCATTGGTCTTGAAGTCTTGCCAGAGGTTCATGCGGCGTCATCCTGGTCAGGGGTGAGGGGGCGGCGCAGTTCGGAAAACAGCACGTGGGCGCGCTGCTCCTGCTTCACCATATCGAAACGGCCTTGGAAGCCGTAGATGCGGGCGGTCGGGTCGAGCCCGGCGAAGTACATCGGAAAGGTTTCCGGCGTGATGATATTGACGTGGGTCGGGTCTTGCCAGGCCTGCGGGTGCGGGAAGCTGGGCGTGGCGGAAAGAAATACCCCGCCCGGCTTGAGCTTGCGGTAGATCTCGCTCATCAGACGCACAAAGGGAAAGATGGTGCGGCCGTCCACATAGAGCACGCGCGGCATGTGTTCAATGAAGTGGAAGGCGGTGATGAAGTCGAACTCGCCGTCGGGTCCCGGAATGGGTTGCACGAACAAGTCGGCCGAGCGGATGCGCGGGTTGTCGAGCTGGCGGATGTCCAGACCGTAGACCTCGTCGGCGTTGTAGGGGTTCTGCGGGTTAGGGCCGCAGCCGAGATCCAATGTGGTTGTTGCCATCAGGGTCGGGATGTGAGGATTGAAACGTCAGTGCGGTCCGGCGAGGAACTGCCGCGCACCGTCTAGGAAGTAAGGCAGGAGCTCCGGACGTTCTTCCGAGAGGCCGTTGCCCAGGGTGCGGAACAACTGCTGGCGGTGGAACTCATGAATCTGCTCCCGGGCAAGCTGGAAGGACTCGGCCGTGCTCAAGCTGCGCAGCGCGGCGATGTAGCCATCCAAGAACGTGAACTGCTGCCAGCGCGACGCCAACGTGCTGTAGCCGGCAATACCCGAGGGAAGGTCGCGACCGGTGCGAACCGGCTCTGCCGGGTGGTACAGGCATGGCGCGCCCAGTAGCAGCAAAGCCAGACTGAAACAAGCCTGCGGGTAGACGTTGTCGCGGCGGTTGGCGACGGGCTCGATCAGCGGCAGCAAGCGCTGGGCCCAGAAGCGATTCATCGTGATACCGGGTAGGTGGTTACAGCAGTTGCGGTAGTCGTGGGCGGCAATCGGGCTGACGGCCTCGCGGCCGCGGTACACACCACCCTCGGCATTGCGGAACACCGGCGTGATCCAGGCAGGCGCCGTCTCCGCCTCTGCCAGGTCCAGTGCCATGCGCAGCACCTCGTCGGCCTGCACCCAGTCATCGTCGGTGCTCACCAACAGATAGTCGCTACGGCAGTGGCGGATCAGGTTGAAGAAGTTGCCACAGAAGCCGGCGCGCTCCTCGTTCTTCATGACCCGCAACCAGTCGCCATCACGAGCGCAGGGCAGGGCGCGCACGGCATCGAAGGCGCCGTCAGGGGAGTCGTCATCGATGATCAGCACATCCATGCGTTCCCGGTGAGCCGGCGTGCAGGCTTCGTCCAGCCGGGTCAGGACCTCAAGCAGCGCGTCCTTGCGGTTGTAGCTAGGGATTCCGATGGTGATGCGCGGTGGCGTCATGTGAGTGACTGTCGCCTGACTGGGTCGAGTTCTTGAGGGCCGGCGCGCAGATCCGCATCAGCCCGAAAGACCTGATCGGCGCCAAAGTGCAGGCCAACATGACCGATGGGCGTGCAGACCCAAGCATCTTCAGCATCAAGGAAAATCGACGGCATGAGCGTTAGTATGTCACGGTTTTTGGATCCCCCTGGGCCTCTGAACTGATTCGCTTTGAGCTGTCCTTGTGAGCCGTTAGGCAATGGGTTTTCGGTCCCCCGGCGCATCAGCGGCGGCAGGTTTTTCTTTCCCGCAGCGGTGGCTGAAGCACGGTCTTGCTGGGCTGCGGCTGATGCGCTGATTGAATTGGCAGTTCGGCGCCGCTGGTGCGACCGAGCCTCGACGGCAGCACTCACCCATCGCACTGAGGTCAGCCGCGCACTGACTACACAGCACGACTAGGGTTCGCCAGAACTCTCGGCCTCGGCTTGGATGCTGCGCACAATCCTCGCGCGCGCCTGCGCATGTTGAAGCAGCAAGTCGCGTTGGCCGGAGCGGTCCAGCCAGTCAAAGAAGCGCTGCACCGCATAACGGGTACTGCCATCGTCACGGCAATTGGCCAGCAAGACCAATTGGATGCGCTGCACCGGGTCGGCCACATAAACGCCAAAACCGGTGGACACCACGGTGGCATCCGGGAAGCCCAGCAGATCGGTGGCCTGCTTCTCGG
Organism: Roseateles sp.; assembly: GCF_049240545.1. Classification (GTDB taxonomy): domain Bacteria; phylum Pseudomonadota; class Gammaproteobacteria; order Burkholderiales; family Burkholderiaceae_C; genus Paucibacter_A. The sequence continues at coordinate 21,987 of NZ_JBMLSK010000225.1, forward strand.
TGGCCGTGCGGTGGCAGGCGATCAGATGCACCGGGCCGGCCGCATCGGGCAAGGCCTCGGCCGAGGGCAGCTGCAGATGGTCCGCCAAGAAAGGCCGGCCGACCATTTCGCGCGCCGCTGCAGTGGAGGTGGCGGCGGGAATGGCATGCACGCAGATCAGCAGGTCCGCCGCACCTTCTTCGCGCAGCAAGACTTGATTTGGACTGTCCACCACCGGCCGTGCCGCTGTTCGGTCCAAGAGCGCCGCGCTGCAGCTGGCCTCCATGGCGGCCTTGCGGCCCGAAAAGGACAAGCGACTCCAGGCCAGAGCCTCGCCGAGCGCATAGCTGTCCTTGCTCAAGACGGCGCTACCGCCGCGCACCAAGGCCGCCACCGCTTGGCCCAGGCTCTGCCGCGCCAGCGCCAAGGCCTGGTCCTCGGTCTCAACCGGCGCGCCACTGAACAAAGCCTCTTGGGCCAGCAACTCCGCAAAGCGCTCGTCGCGCCGAATGCTTTTGGCCGAACTCAGCGGCAGCTGGATGACCCGAACTCGCTCGCGGCCTGATTGCAATCCCGCCATCAGCTCCGCATGGCAGATGCCCACATCGGCCGGGCTCTTGGACCAACCGGCCGAGCCGTTGTAGAGCGCAATCACGATCTGCGCTCGGCGGGCTTCCTTCAAGCAGACGTCCCACAAATCCAGGGCGGCCGATTTGGCGGGTTCCTCTTCGTTGATGAAACACTCGAAGATGGCCTCGCCGAAGAGCTTGGTGTCCTCAATCTCCTGCTTCAGGTCTTTACGCAGCTTTGCGAGTTTGAAGAGCTTGCCGTCCGGACCTTTGTAGTCCTTACAACGGCTAGAAATCATCACGCGAATCTTGTCGACCGGCATCTCCGCCTCCCAGGCTTGGCTTATGGGCATCAGCGTTAGTTACCAGCCTGAAGCTCAGGCTCAAAGCCGCTGTGATGGCAGATTATGGGCGGCTTTGATGACGCCTCAGGCGGCCAAGGCACCCAGGCGCCACAACGAAGTCAGCTCGGCCGAGCGCGCCGCGAACAGCGGGTCACTTTCATCGCTGGCGCGGGCATGCTGAGGCTTGGCGTCACTGCGGCCCAGCACTTGCAAACCGGCTTCGCGTATCCAGCCCAGCAGCTCTTCGCGGCTGCGCAAGTCCAGATGCTCGGCCAGGTCCGACAGAATCAACCAGCCCTCGCCGCCCGGCGACAGATGTGCAGCCAAGCCGCTCAAGAAACCGCGCAGCATGCGGCTGTCGGGGTCATACACCGCATGTTCCAGCGATGACTCGGCCGGCCAGGGCAGCCAGGGCGGGTTGCAGACAATCAGCTGCGCCAAGCCCTCGGGAAACAAATCAACGCTCAGCAGCTGCACCCGCGAGCTGAGTTTGAGCAAGGCCAGGTTGTCGCTGGCGCAAGCCAGAGCGCGGTCTTGCTGATCGGTGCCCACCACCTGGCGCACCCCGCGTTGCGCCAAGACTGCGGCCAGCACGCCGCTGCCGGTGCCAATATCAAAAGCCACGCCGGCCTTGCCGCTGCTTTTCAAACTGGCCGGCAAAGCGGTGTCCGCCACCAGATCCACATACTCGCCGCGCACCGGCGAGAACACGCCGTAATGCGGCGAAATGGCGGCTTTCAGGGCGGGGATGTAGACGCCCTTCTTGCGCCACTGATGCGCCCCGATCAAACCCTGCAACTCGCGCAGCGAAGCCACATAGTGCTCACCGATGGCACCACGCGCCTGCGCGCCGGCCTCGCGCACATCGGCCGCGCGCGGCAGCGGCACGCTGTGGTCGGCATCAAAAGGCAGCAGCAACAAGCCCAGCAACCGCGCCCGCTGCGCCTGCGTCTTGCGCTGCTGCACAAAGGCGGCGTGCATGCTTTCCGGACTGGACGAGTCCGCCTTAGGTTTGGGCTTCTTGCTCGATTGACGTCGCGCTTGTGCATCCAATCGCCGCACCAAGGCCTGCATCATCAGCCGGGCGTTTTGATAGTCACCGCACCAGAGCAGGCCCACACCCTCGCTGGCGAGCCGAAACGCGGTATCGGCGCTCAGGCCATCGTCCACCATCTGCACCCGCTGCGGCGGCGGGCTGTCAGCCAAGGAGCACCAACGCGCCTGCTGGAGGCAATCGTCGGCGTCGCGCCATTGCAAGAAAGGATGGGTGACGGCGCCGAGGCTGGAAGATTCATTCATCCCGCATTCTCGGGCCGAAACAAGGGCCAGGGGTTTGAATGAACGAAGGAAACACTAGAAACGAAAGAGCCCGACTCCTCACGGAGACGGGCTCTTGCTCAAGAAAACCTACAAGGTGCTATTTAAAACGGGATGTCATCATCCATATCGTCAAAGCCGGTCGCCGACTTTGGCGCTGGAGCCGGGCGAGCTGCCGGTGGGCGCGCTGCCGCCGGGCGAGCGGCAGGCGCGCGGGCCGGGGCGCTGTACTCGTCGTCACCGCCACCATAGCCACCACCGCCGCCGCCACGGGCTTCACCACGGCCGCCGCCGTAGCCGCCACCGCCGCCGCCTTCGTCACCGCTGTCGCGGCCGCCGAGCAGCTGCATTTCGGTGGCGATGATTTCGGTCGTGTAGACCTCTTTGCCTTCCTTGTCGGTCCACTTGCGGGTGCGCAGGCGTCCTTCGACATAGAGCGGGCGGCCCTTCTTGCAGTATTGGCCGACGATTTCAGCCAACTTGTCGTTGAAGACGACGCGGTGCCATTCGGTCTCTTCCTGCTTCTCGCCCGACTCGCGGTTCTTCCAGCTGCGGGTGGTGGCCAGGCTGAGGGTGCAAAACGCCACGCCGCTGGGGTTGTAGCGCAGCTCGGGGTCGCGCCCCAGATTGCCGATGAGAATGACTTTATTGACCGAGGCCATGATGGAGCTTTCCGCTGACTGATTCCGACCCGGGATTATGCCGCCAGCCGCCTGACTCCCGGTCCAAGGGCTTGCCCGATGCTCGTCGCCCCCTCCATCCCCAAGCTTCGCAGATCACGGCTCGCTTCCCGCACTTGAGCGCATGGGCTGCAAAGCGCTGCACCGCCTTGCCTAAGATGCCGGCATGGATCAGAGAATCGTCATCAACAAGGCCCCGTACAAGCCCAGCTCGCCGCAGCGACGCTTTTGGCTCGCCTATACCGGCATCTGCCTGCTGACTTGGTCGCTCTACATCCTGGCCGGCACCGACCACCAACGCGGCCCCTGGTTGCTGTGGTCGGCGGTGTACGAGGCCACGCTGACACTGTGGGCGCCGATGTTGCTCGGCACCCTGGTCTGGCCTTGGATGGGCTGGCTGCAGGGCCGGGCCCTGGGCATCACGGGCCAGCTGGCCTTGCACAGTCTGGCTGCCCTGCTGTTCAGTGCCTGCTGGCTGGGCGCCGATGTCGCTTTGGCCGGTTTGCTGTTTGGCAAAGAGCATGCGCGGGCCACGCTGGAGCAAGCCGCTGCTTGGCGCTTGATCACCGGTTTGTTCGTCTATGTGCCCTTGGCCACCGGCTTTGCCGCTGTGCTGAACGCCCGCCAAGCGCGCGCCAGTGCCATCGCCGCGGCCCAGGCCGAGAGCGCGCTGGCGCGGGCGGAGCTGGCGGCCATCAGCGGCAAGCTCAACCCGCACTTCTTGTTCAACACCCTGAACTCGCTGATTGCCCTGACCCGCAAGGACGCCAAAGCCGCCGAGCAGGCCTTGATGCGCTTTTCGGACATGCTGCGCTATGTGTTGGCCAGCAAGCGCAGCAGCACCGAGCGGGTGAGCTTGCGCGAGGAGCTTGACTTTGTGCGCGACTTTCTGGCGCTGGAATCGCTGCGCTTGGGCGCCCGCTTGAAGCTGAGCTGGGAGATCGCCGAGGAGACGCTGGACGACGAGTTGCCGCCGCTGACACTGCAGCCGCTGGTGGAGAACAGCATTGTTCACGGCATCGCCCCACGCCTGCAAGGCGGCACCATCAGCATCAGCGCCCGCCGCGATGCCTTGTCACACGACCTGAACCTGAGCGTGGGCGACGACGGCGCGGGCTGCGACCCACTCAGCCTGGAAGGGCCGCCGTCCGAGGCCAAGCTGGGCGGCATCGGTCTCGGGACCCTGCGGCGCCGCTTTCAACTGGACTACGAAGGCCGCGCACGGCTGCAGATTCACACCGCCCCCGGCGCCGGCTTTCGCGTCGATTTGAGAATCCCCCAAACCCTATGAACACCCCCGCACGCATCAGCACCCTGATCGCCGAAGACGAACCCTTGGCCAGCGAAGCCTTGGCCGACTGGGTCAAGCAGCAGCCGCAACTGGAGCTGGTGGCCTGCTGCGCCGATGGTGTCAGCGCCTTGGCCGAGATTCGCCGCCTCCAGCCGGCCTTGGTCTTCATGGATATTCAAATGCCCGGCCTGACCGGCTTGCAGGTTTTGCGCGCGCTGGCCGAGGCCAGCGACCCGGAGAACCGGACGCAGCCGCGCGTCATCTTCACCACCGCTTACGACGAACATGCACTGACCGCGTTTGAGTTGCATGCGGCGGACTACCTGCTCAAGCCTTTTTCGCAAGAGCGTTTCAATGAGGCGGTGGAACACGCTTTGCGCTCGCTGCCGTCCGCCCCCGGCCTGGACGCCTCGCTGGACGTGGCCTCGGCCATGAGCGACCACTCGCCGCTGAGCCGCATCTTGGTGCGCGACCAAGGCAAGATTTTTCCGCTGCAGGTGGACGCCATCGAGTACCTGCGCTCTGACGTCAAATACACCGCCGTCGCCAGTGCCGGCAAGCAGTTTTTGGTGCGCCTGCCGATCGCTGCCTTTGAGCAGCGCCTGGATTCGCAGCGCTTTTTGAAGCTGCAGCGCAGTTGCATCGTCAATCTGGACTTTGTGGTCTCGATGACGCCGGATGAGAACTCGCAGCTGATCGTGCAGATGCAAGACGGCAGCCGCTTCACCGCCAATCGTGAAGTTTCAAAGATGTTGAGGGAGCAATCGATATGAATTGGCAGCAGCATCCTCATTGGCGCGCCGTCGCCCTGGGCCTATTGGGCACCCTGCTGGGGGGAGCCAGTTGGAGCCAAACGCCTGCCGAGGTGCCACCGGTGCCGCCGGTGCCGAGCAGGGCCACCCCATCACCCGCACCGCCGGCCGAAGGGCGGCTGTACGCATCGCGTCCCTTCGAGCGGGTGGAGCTGTCGGGCTCGGCCAATGTGCGGCTGTTCCAAGGGGATCGTGACCAGGTCTTTGTGCTCGGCGATGCCGAGGCGCAAAAGGCCGTCGAGCTGGACTTCAGCGGCGACCGTTTGCAGATTCGCTCCGTCGATGGTTGGAAGATGTGGCGCAACCAACGCCCGCAGGTTGAGGTCACGGTGCGCCGCCTGAATCAACTGGTGCTCTCCGGCGCCTGCGACCTGTATGCACCGGGTGCGTTCAAGGCCGTCAATCTGGTGCTGAACATCTCGGGGGCCGGCGCAGCGCGCTTTGATGACTTGAACGCCGAGCGCCTGGCCTTTGGCATCTCAGGCGCCGGCGAAGGCCGCATCAGCGGCCAGGTGCATGAGTTGGTGCTGCGCATCTCCGGCAAAGGCCGGCTGCAAGCCGAGAACCTGCAAGCATCACGTGTCGCGGTCAACATCAGCGGCATCGGCAATGCCGATGTCTGGGCCACCGAATTGCTGGACATGAAGATCTCTGGCTTCGGCCAAATCGACTATTGGGGCCGCCCCGAAGTGCACCGGCAATCCATCGGTGGTGGATTTTTCAACGCCCGCGGCGAAAAACCCACGGCCCGCCCGAACGCCGCCAACCCCGCCGGCGCCAGCGATGCGCGCGCGCCGCATCCAGAACGCGCCACGCCGTGAACGCCGCCCAACTCAGGCCAACCAGGGCCTGGCGCATGCTGTCCTGAGTCAATCCCGGTCAAACTGCACGAAGCCTGCTTGCCGGGCACTGTTCAAACCCGGGGGCAAGGGCCTATCGTGCACGGACAAGCATCCGGCACCGCAGACCGCCACAGTCGCTGACGGACCGATGGCCGGACGGAAGGAGATGCCATGAGCTCCACGCCCGACACCCCGTCCCTGAGTGAACAGCTCAGCCAACTTCGCGGCGATATTCAATGGTTGGTGCGGCGTTCCGGCTCGGAGCTGCTGCGCGCCCGCGGTGGCTACCGCAACCCCTTTGCCCGAGACCGCGCCCGTGTGCTGCACTGCCGTTCGTTCCGGCGCTTGCAGGGCAAGCTCAGCTGGCCCAGTCTGGACGAGGGCGAAGTCATGCGCTCGCGACTGACCCATGTGCTGGAAACCGCCCAGCTGGCGCGGGGCCTGCTGCGCGCATTGGAGGGCTTGCACTCGCGCTCGGAGCCCTGGGTGGCCTTGCTGCCGGACCCGAACTTGCTGGAATCGATTGCCTTCGCACGGGAGCTGGGCGCGGCCCCCTTTGGTCGCGGCGGGGAGATCATGCTCAACTGCCTGATGCACGAGCATGGTGGCTTCGAGACCCGCGCGCAGAGCATTCGACTGCTGGCACGCCAGGAGCCTTATTCCGAGGGCTTCGGCCTCGACCCCTCACGCCGCCTCTTGCTTGGCATGCTGGACCGGCCCTGCCCCTGGTCGCGCCTGATGTCGACCCGCCAGCGGCAACAGCCCGGGCCCGGCATGGTGCCGCTGCGCGAACACTGGTCCCCGCCGCAGGGCTTTTACGACGAAGACCAAGACCTCGTCGACTGGGTTCTCATGCCCCTGGAGGGCCCTGAAGCAGACCGCCTGCTGATGCCAAAACAGCAGGCCAGCGCGCTACAGCATGGCCGCGCCGGCCCCGGCAGCCTGGATGCCAGCCTGGTTCAGCTGGCGGCCGGGATTGCACTGGGCGTGCATGAGTTCGAAGACGGCCTGAACCTCGGCGAGATCGTGCGAGAGGACTGGGAGGCCATCGAGTTCGACCGCGGCTGGGCCGATGCGGTGGACCTGGGCGATATCGAGGGCATTGGTCAAGCCCTGTTCGGCAACTCAAGCGCCGCACGCAAGCGCGCCATCGGCACGCTGGTGAATGCCTTGGTGGTGTCCGCCGAAGTGGAACCCCTGCCCGGCCACGAGGAGGCCTTGCTGGCCTGGCAGGTGCAGTTGCTGCCGCAGGCGCAGGTCTTTCTGGATCGTTTGCAGGCCTTGGTGCAGCGCCGCCTCTACGACCGCGCCCAGGTCCAGGTGCAAGAACACCGCGGACAAATCGTCTTGCGCGAACTCTTCGAGGCCTGCGTCACCAGCCCCAAGCGCTTGCTGCGGGACGAGGCCCTCACGGCCTATGCGGCGGCGGAGGGTGAGGCCGCAAAAATGCGCATCATTGCGGACAGCCTGGCCGGCTTGTCCGACGCCCATGCCACCCGTTTGCACGACAAGCTGTTGCGAGGTGTTGACTGAATTGAGGCGCGGGGCCGACTCGGACCAGCGCTAGTAGCTGCAACTGGCGGCCACAAAAAAGCCCGCGCGACAGCGTCGCACGGGCTTTCTCGTTCAAGCCCTCAATCGATCATCAATCAGGCACGGCGACGCTTGGCCACGGCAGCCAGCAGACCCAGACCCAGGGCCATCAGCGCATAGCTCTGTGGCTCGGGGACGGCAGTGGTGAATTGCATATCATCAACGACCACGCCCAAGCCCTTGAAGGAGATCGAGCGGATATCAGCGCTGTTGCGCGTGATGCCGAGGAACTGGCCTTCGTTGTAGCTGTCGAAGCCGGTGGAGACGCTGAAGTTATGGGTTTCGATGATCAGGTTGTTGTCACCATAGACCGACACCGACATGTTCAGCGGGAAGTTCTCAATCGCGTAGTGATTGACGAAGGCGCCGGCGCCAGAAGTCAACTCCGCGAATGTGAAACGCAGCTCACCGAAGCCTGCAGCAGCGACGAAAAAGCCTTTGGCACCCCACATACCGTTCTCGCCGAGGACGCGGTTGTTGGCGCCCAGCTCGGAGCCCGAATCGCCGGTGAAGATCACGCCGGGTGCGACGGTCACGGGGCCGCTGCTCAGCAAGCTGTCAAAGTTGTCAAAGCCCACCAAGGCGGTGTAGGGGTTTGCCAGCGTGGCCGAGTCGGTGATCAACGCCGCGTGAGCGGGAGCCAAGGCAGCCGCAGCCAAACCCAGGGCTGCAAAAATTTGCTTGTTCATGAGAATGAATGTCCTGTAATTGAAGGGTCAAGGCGGCGATCAGCTGCCGATGATGCCACCGTCGTCCTTGGTGATGACCACCACAGACGAACGGGGACGGCCGAAGGGCAGCGAGGTCACGCCGTCGGACTCAACACCCCACTGATTGGCGGGCCAGCGCGAAGTCTTCTCGGGGTTGGCGGCCGTGGCGTCTTCGCCGGGGTGCTGCACACCGACCCACATGGTCTTGCCGTCCGGGCTCATCGCGATGCCGGTGACTTCGCAGCCGTTGGGCGAGGTCAGGAAGCGACGGGTGATACCGGTGTTCGGGTCGGCGCAGACCATGGTGTTGGCGCCAATATTGTTCCAAACGCCGGAGGCATCGCCGACCTGGTCGGTCTGCACCCACAGGCGGCCGAAGTGGTCGAACCACAAACCGTCCGGGGCACCGTAGTCGGCGCTGCCAAACGGGTCGGCAACGATATTGCCCTTGTAGTTATTGGTCGGCTTCGGTGCGCGGGTGGTCTTGGTGTCACCGGCTTGCGCGAACAAGTTCCAGCTGAAGCTGGTGGCCTTGACGGTGTCGCCATCTTCTTGCCAGCGGATGATGTGGCCGTAGATATTGTCTTCGCGCGGGTTGGCGGCGTCGACCGGTGGGCGCGCCGAGCCGGCCGTGGTGAAGCCGTCTGCCCTGTTGCTGGAGGCGGTGTTGGTGCCACGGCGGTTGTTGTTGGTCAGCGTGCAGTAGACCTCGATCTTGTTGAAGCCACCGATACGGGGGCGAGCACCGGTCCACTCCGGACGATCCATCATGGTGGCGCCAACGGCGTCGGCGGCCATGCGGGTCTTGATCAGGATCTTGGCCAGCACTTCGGCATCGTCCGCTCCGACGAAGTTGGGGTTGTTGCGCAGAGCCACGCCATCAACACCGATGGTGCCGGGCAGCAGGGCGATCCACTGGCCGGTCATATTGGACGCGAACTTGGCAACATACAGCACGCCGCTGTCCAGCAGATCGCGGTTGGCGGCACGGTTGGCGGGGTTGTACTTGCCGGTGCTGACGAACTTGTAGATGTACTCGTTGCGCTCGTCGTCGCCCATATACATGGCCAGATGGCCTTGGGCGTCCACCACGTATTGCGCGCTCTCGTGCTTGAAGCGACCCAGCGCGGTGCGCTTGACCGGCACGCTCTTCGGATCGTAGGGATCGACCTCGACCACCCAGCCGAACAGATTGGCTTCATTGGGGTTGACGGCCAGATCGAAGCGCGCATCTTGCTTGTGCCAGTCGTAGCCGAAACCTGCAGCGACGACGCCATAGCGGTTGTACAGCTTGCCCAGTTCGCTGGCCGCTGCGCTTGGCAGTGGGGCATTGGCGCCGAAATTGCCGTTGAAGTTTTCTTCGCAAGTCAGGTAGGTGCCCCAGGGGGTCACGCCGTTGGCGCAGTTGTTGATGGTGCCGTAGGCGGTGAAGCCATCGGTCTGCTTGCCGGTGGGGAAGCTGCCGTTCTCGTTGATCAGGTACTCGTTGACCTTCATCAGCGCATGGCCGGCGGCGGGGCCGGAGACGCGGGTCTTGGTGTTGGAGGTCAAACGGCGGCCATAGGGCGAGTTCTTGACCACGGCCCACTTGCCGTTGCGGCGGCGGGCTTCCAGGATGGACACGCCATGAGCGGCCTGCGACTTGCGCACCGCGGCAATGCTGGCGCCAGGAATGCCGGCGGGCGTCAGGATCTCTTCTGGGGTGTACTCGTTGTTGATGGCCAGGATGCCGCGATCCGAAGTGGGCTTGCCATCCACGCCGGTGAAGGGGAAGAAGGCCATGCCGTCGTTGTGGGTGCCGAACTGCTTTTCCTGCTCGGCCGCGGTGTTGCTGGCGTCGGAGGCGAAAGGAACGCCGCCGGGCATGATGGGGTCGCCCCAGGCCACGAACAGCTCGGCCTTGTAGCCGGCGGGCACGGTGATCTTGTCGGCCACGGCCGCAGCCGCAGGCGCCGAAGTGATGGACACGCTGGCGGGCACGCTTTCAAAGCCAATGCCAGGGAAGCCCAGGCTTGCAGGCACAGGGCCGGCTTGCACGGTACCCACCAGACCCGACAGGGTCAGGCCGCCGGCGGCGGCCAGGGCGGTCGTGCCGACCGAGCCCTTGATGAAAGTGCGACGGCTGCTGTCAACGCCGTCGATGATGTCGTAAATGGATGCGTTGCCGGACGGGTTGATCGTCTCGTCGTTGCTGGGGTGCTTGTTGCCCTTCATGCCTGGCTCCTGACTGTTTCGGTGGATGGACGGGGAAATTTGAGGCCGCCATGCGACCGCAGGCTGGACTGTGCCGGTCGCCAAAGTCGCAAAGATGACGGCTGTAGTCCGAACGCCCTACTTCTCCTATGAAACTTGACACCCGACTCAGGGGGGGGCGCACGAAGAATTGGCCTTGCGCTCAGAAGGGTCAGCAGGAATAGAAGGGGTACCATTGCGCGCTTCAATGAGCATGAGCCCCCCCCACCCCACCGCGCCCCAGCCGGCAGCGCGCGCCATTCTTCAAGAAGTCTTTGGCTACAGCGCCTTCCGGGGTGCTCAGGCCGACATCGTCGATCACATGGTGGCCAATGGCGACGCCTTGGTGCTGATGCCCACCGGCGGCGGCAAGAGTCTCTGCTACCAGATTCCCGCGATTGCCCGCCACCGCGCCGGCCAAGGCGTGACCGTGGTGGTCAGCCCCTTGATCGCGCTGATGCATGACCAGGTCGGTGCCTTGGAAGAAGCCGGCGTACATGCCGCCTTTTTGAACTCCACGCTGAGCAGCGAGCAGGCCAGCCATGTAGAGCGCGAAATGATGGGCGGCCGCCTGGTGATGCTGTACGCCGCGCCCGAGCGCATCACCAACCCACGCTTTCTGGCCCAACTGGACTCGCTGTATGAACGCGGCCTGCTGAGCCTCTTTGCCATCGACGAAGCGCATTGCGTCAGCCAGTGGGGGCATGACTTCCGCAGCGAATACCTGGCCCTGTCGCTGCTGCATGAGCGCTACCCCGAGGTGCCGCGCATCGCGCTGACGGCCACCGCCGATGAGCTGACCCGCGCCGACATCATCGAGCGCCTTCGCCTGGAAGAAGCGCGCATCTTCATCAGCAGCTTTGACCGGCCCAATATCCGCTACGCCATCGTCGAAAAAGACAAGCCGCGCGAGCAGCTCTTGCGCTTCATCCAAGACGAGCACGCCGACGACGCCGGCGTCGTCTACTGCCAGAGCCGCAAAAAAGTCGAAGAAACCGCCGCCTGGCTAGAGGCGGAGGGCATCAAAGCCCTGCCCTATCACGCCGGCCTGGACGCCGCCGTGCGCCAGCGCCACCAAGACCGCTTCTTACGCGAAGACAGCATCGTGATGGTGGCCACCATCGCCTTCGGCATGGGCATCGACAAACCCGATGTGCGCTTCGTCGCCCATCTGGACCTGCCCAAAAACATCGAGAGCTATTACCAAGAGACCGGCCGTGCCGGCCGCGACGGCGCGGCGGCCGATGCTTGGATGACCTACGGCCTGGCCGATGTGGTGAACCAACGCCGCATGATCGACGAAAGCCCAGCCGGCGAGGAGTTCAAGAAGGGGCAACGCGGCAAGCTCGATGCGCTCTTGGCGCTGGCCGAAGCGACCGACTGCCGGCGCGTGCGGCTGCTCAGTTACTTCGGCGAAATGAGCACCGCTTGTGGCAATTGCGACAACTGCTTGGTACCTCCCGCCACCTGGGACGGCACCGAAGCCGCGCGCAAGCTGCTCAGCTGCATCTACCGCTTTCATCAAAACGGCGGCCAGCGCTTTGGCGCCGGCCATCTGATCGATGTGCTGCGCGGCAAGCTCACCGACAAGGTCACGCAGTACGGCCACCAAACGCTCAGCACCTGGGCCATCGGCGCCGATCTGCCGGAGACGCAGTGGCGCGCCGTGCTGCGTCAGCTGATCGCCTTAGGCCATGTCTTCACCGAAGGCGAGTACCAAACCCTGGCCTTGGCCGACAGCGCCCGCTCGGTGCTGAAGGGCGAGGTGCAGCTGCTCTTGCGCGTGCCCAGCGTGGCGCCGAAGAAAGGCAAGCTCTCGCGTGGCGGCAGCAAGCCCGGCGGCTCGGGCCGCAGTTCCGCGCCGGTGGACTTGGACGAGTCCGCTCAGGCCCGCTTCGAGCAGCTCAAGGCCTGGCGCGCCGAGGTCGCCAAGGAGCACGGCCTGCCGGCCTATGTGATCTTCCAGAACGTGACCCTGGCCGAAATGGCCCGCCAACAGCCGCAGTCACTCGACGAGCTGGCGCAAATCAGCGGCGTGGGGGCGAAGAAGCTCGAAGCCTATGGCGACGAGATCCTGCGTGTGCTGGATGCCAGTTAGGCCATAAAGCCCAAGTCCCGCTTACTGGCATCAAAGTTCTTCAGATTCGGGAAGATGTCGGCCAGCGAACCCTCGCTGACGCCCATCCAGCGGCCCAGCGTGGCGCCGAGTTGCTCCACCGAGGTCTCGGGCAACAGGCTGCCGTTGCCGAGTTGGTTCGGACTGCTGTCAAAGTCATTGTTTTTGCTGTTCTTCAGCCCGACGATGGGGAAGTTGCCATAGAACTCGCGGCCCTTGACCGCGCCACCCATGACGAAGTGATGACTGCCCCAGCCGTGGTCGGTGCCGTCGCCATTGCTGGTGAAGGTGCGGCCGAAATCACTGGCGGTGAAGGTGGTGACATTGTTGCGCAAGCCCATGGCACCCAAGGTGTTGTCAAAGTAAGCCAAGGCATGGGATAGCCTGGCCATCAGGTCGGCCTGGGCGCGGTTTTGCCCGTCATGGGTGTCGAAGCCGCCCATGCTGACGAAGAAGACCTGCCGGCCGGCGCCCAGCGCGCTGCGCGCTCCCATGGTGCGCGCCACCACTTGCAACTGCTGGGCCAGGCCGTTGTTGGACTTGGCCCCGGTCAGCGGGTTGTCATATTGCAGCAGCGGATCGGCCGCGCCATTGGTCAGGCCCGGTGTGCCGTAGGGGGCCAGATTGGCCGCGGGCAGGGCCGCGGCAATCAAGGCCTCGGCGGAGAGTGAACGGCTGACGACGGCCGCATGGTCGCGCCCAATCACATCGCTGTTGCGGCCGCCGCGCATGACGGTGCGCATGCGATCGAGCGCGGTGGTGGAGCCGAACAAGCTGGTGTCGCTGCCGCCAATGCGCACCGCACCGCGGGTGCTGATTTGGTACTGCAGCGCCTGCTTGCCGCTCAGGAACACCGCATTGCCCCCGGCCGAGATGGCGCTGAAGATGGGCTGGCTGTTGCCCGCCATCAGCAGGTCGGCGAAGCGGCCGCCCCAGCCGACGGTGGCGCCCTCCGGCGTCAAGGACTGCCAGGTGGATTGCTGGTCGTTGTGCGAGAACAGGCCGGCCGGGCGCGCAAAGCTGGCGATCTTCAGATCGGCCTTGGTGGTGGGGCGCACCAGCGGGCCGATATTCGGCAGCACCGCCAGGCGGCCTGCGGCGAAGAGATCGCGCACGCCCGTCATGCTGGGATGCAGGGCAAAGCTGCGGCCTTGATTGCTGATGGGGCTGATGGGCAACACGCCGCCCAGACGCTCGGGCGAGCCGGCGCCTGCCCCGGCTTGCGGGGCCGTGCCCGGCGCCAGCAAGGCAATCGATTCGGGCGCCTGGTTGCGCACCTGGCTGTAGGCCGACCAGGAGGCCGCATCTGTGGGCAACACCATATTGAAGGCGTCATTGCCACCAAACAAAAAGACGCAGACCAGGGCCTTGTAGTCCCCGGCGGTTTGCGCGTTAGCGCTGCCAAGTGCGGCCAGATTCAGAGCCATCGGTGCGGCGGCACCCAGGCCGGCGAAGCCTGCGGCCTGCCGCAAGAAGGCACGCCGCGAGGCCGGGGAGTTGAATACGTTGTTTGTGCTCATGGCGCAGCCCTCACTTTTGAACCAGGTATTCCGGCGACACCAGCGCCAGATAAACAGCCAGCTTGGCGCGGTTGCGCGTCTGGTCATCGACGGTTTTCTGGTTGCTGGCATCGGCCTTCAGCGCATCCAGCTTGACCGACTCCACCGCTGCCACCATCTCCGCCTTCAAGGCCGCATTGGCGCGCGCGCCCAGCAGCTGCTTGCAGACCTGCTCGACCAGCTCGGCCGGCTTGGGCACCAGCGGCAACAGCGCCGTCAGATCGAACTGCACATCGTTGCGCGTCCCCTTGAAGTCCAGGCCACGCTGGCCAAAGCCATTCGCCACGCCGTTCCGGATGTAGTTGGCATAGCCGGCCACCGAAGTCTCGTGCACCAGTTGCAGCTCGGGCATGGTCAGCTTGGCCGCACCGGATTCGCTGCCCGGCAAGACAAAGCCCGGCCGGTAGAAATTGAACACCGAGGGTGAGCGCATCGGTGACTGGCCCAGCTGGCTGCTGGGGTCATCGGTGCTGCCGATCAACCAGGCGCCGCTGTCGCTGGTGGCGCCCAGGCCGCGCAGCGCCGAGATCAGGCGCAGCACCGGCTCTTGCAACTTGCCGTAGCTGGGCTGGCCGGCCAGCGTGGCATCACGCGCCTCGGCATCCAGCAACACCGCCTTGACCATGGCCTTCATATCACCGCCGCCAAAGGCCTTGCTGACCCGAGCTACATAAGCCGGGCTGGGATTGCTGGTGACCAGGCGCTGAATCATCTGGCGTCCGATGAAAGGCCCCACATTCGGATGCGTGGCCAAGGTGTCCAGACCCAGCTTCAAGCTGGCGGCCGGGTCGGCCTTGTCTTGTGCCGGCAGCACCTTGCCGAGAAAGCGCTTCTCGCTGATCGAATGGAACTGGCTGTAGCCCTGCATGGGTTTGATCAGCCGGTCGGCCGCGCAGTAGTCCGGGCACCAACCCCAGAAACGCCCGTCGGCGGTGTCGGCACCATCCCAGCTGAAGCCGGTGAAAACCTTGGCCATACCGGAGATGTCCTCGGCCCCATAGCTCGGCTTCGGAGCACCGCCCTCCAGCTTGGGGCTGCCATCGGCGTTCAGCTCGATCAGACCGATGGAGAAAAGCTGCATCACCTCGCGGGCGAAGTTTTCATCCGGTACGCGGCCGGTCTTGGCGTCTTCCTTCTGGTTCTTCAGGTGCGAGAGATACAAGCCCATGGCCGGATGGCGAGCCACCTGCTCCAGCAAGTCGCGGTAATTGCCAAAGGCGTTGGCCGACAGCACATCCATGTACGACGCCACACTGCGCGGCTGATTGCCCACATTGTCTTGCGCCATCGAGACCACCATGATCTGCGACAGCGCATAAGCCACCCGCTGGCGCAGCTGGTCTTCGCCGGTGATGGCTACCTTGTAAAAAGAGTCCAAGACCTCGCGGGTCCCGGCCGAGCTGGATGGCGCGCTCGCCTTGATGGCCGCGTCGGCGGCGTCCCAGTTGAGGCGGTGCGCGCTGGCCGGCTTGGCCAGCTGTTCATCCAGCCAAGGCTCATAACCCTTGTCCATGACGGCAGCAATGCTGGCCTCGGTGGGGCCGAAGCTGGCCTGCATCAAGAATCGCATGGCCTCGTCGCGGCTGCTGGGCTTGGCGATCACTGGTGGCGCGGGGGTGCTGGGCGTGCTTGGGGTCGACGGCGTCGCGCTGCCCGTGTCGCCGCCCCCGCCTCCTCCGCCGCAACCAATCAAGGCTGCACCCAGCAGGCCGGCCAAGGCCAACCCGCGCAGGCTTCGACCGGGGCCATCGAGGTTTAAGTTGTGCCGCATACCACTCGCTCCAAACTGCAGCGCAAGCGGGGAGCGAGCGCCATGGGCGGCACTCTAAAGACCGATTGCCTTGAAGCCGCCGTGAAGCGGGCAACAGTTGTAAGCGACTGTTGCCGGGCGGGGCGGCGCGCAGCCGCCCGCCCCTTCAGCGTGAAAAACTACCGACCTGGGGTTCAGCGGGAACGCAATTCGCGCGTGGTCTGCTCCTGCTCGTTGAAGCGCTGCTGCGCGCTCAGCGGCCGGATGCGGCCTGCCGCCAGCGCCGTCTGATCCAAGTTGGCACCCCAGCTCAGGCCGCTGCGCAACTGCAGCGGCGCGGCCAAGCCGTCCACCAGATTGGGGCTCACCCAAGGCATGGCCTCGGCCAGCACCAGCTTGACGCGCGGCTTGATGGCCGCCTCGCCGATGCGGCCACGCTGGCCCCAGTTGACGATCAGGTCGGCGCTGAGCGCGCCATCTTGCAACTTGTTGGTGACAGCATAGTCACGCAGCACGCCATAGCGCAGCTGCATCATGGCCTCTTCCAACAGCATGGCCGCGTCTTCGCGCGAGAAGTTGGCACCGTCAGGCACGGAATAAGCGTAGTCGTCACTGACCCGGTCACGGCTGAAGAAGCCGGCAATATCGCTCGGGGTGTAGGACTGCTGCAGCGCCGTGGCCGTGGCGCCGAAGGACAAGACCTTGGCCAGCCCCTGCATCTCGCTGGAATAAAACGGCAGCTGCTCGTACAGGTTTTGCGACAGACTGCGCGCCGGGCCGGCCTCATAGACCCGCTTGTTGCTGGGCAGGCTGGCGTGCGTCAACGGCGGCATGAAGTCGGCCGCATGGGTCAGCTCGTGATACAGCAAACTGCCCAGCGGGTAGGCCAAATCGCTGAGCGGGCGGCTCAGGCGGGGTTCGCGCGCCAGGCTCGCATAGGCATGGTTGTTGTTCTTCACATAACGCCAAGGTGAAGCGTAGTTGAGCGCTGCGCCGAAGTTGCTGCGCGGATCGGGAGATTCGCTGACCGTATCGCGCTGCTCGGGACTGAGCCAGAAGAAACTGCCGTCCAGATAAATAGCGCCGGTGGCACTCCAATAGAAGGACGGCCGCACCCGGCCGCCAATCACGATAGCGGTGACGCTGGACAACATGCGGCGGAAGTCCTGCTGCGGATCTTGCTCGCGCAAGAAGCGCTCAAAGACCGCGCCCATCCAATCATTGGAGACAAGCACCCGCTCCATGACTTGCTCCACCGTCGGCACCGCCCCACCGGTGGCCTGGCCCAGCAGGGGCAAGCGGCCCAAGGTGCAAAGGTTGTTCGGGCTGCTGCGGCTCAGCCGCGGGTTGTAAATGCAGTCATCCAGCGCCGCTGCGTAAGGCCCCTGCGCCAAATAGGGGTAGACGCGGCTGGCGGGGTCTTTGCTTCCAAACAGCGGATCGGCAGGGAGCCTCAAGGGTTGCGCCTGCACCAAGAGGCTGAACTCACCACTGGCTTGGCGGCCCCCGCTCAGCGTCACGGTGGCTCGCAAACGCACGATTGCATCTTGGCTCAGCTGCGGCGCGGTCAGCAGCAAGCGCCAGGCGCCGCGCTCACCCAGGTCGAGGCTGGGACCGTCCACCTGGGTCCACAGCACGGTCGCAGCCGCCCACTCGGGGCTGGCCATCAAGGGATGGGTGGCCCGCAGCGAAGTCTTGCCGCCGCTCATCACCGAGGGCTCGCCGCGCAGCTGCAGGCTGTTGGCATCGGCCAGCGCCTTGGCCTCCAGCGGCAAGGTCTCACGGAAGCTGCGGCCTTGCTCGTCCAGGTAGCTGAGCTCGAAACGATAGTTTTGGCCCAGCTGCGGGTCGACCGAAATCGCCTGCGAACGCGCCGACAGTGGGTTCAAGGCGGGGCCGGCGGTTTGGGTCCAGCGCAGCTGTCTGAGCTCTTGGCCGGGGCACGCGAGCAGCGCCACTTCGGTATTGCGGCCCTGCTGCGCTGCGCTGTCTTGCACCAGCCGAGCCACCGAGCCGGGCTGGCATTCGGCACTCAAGGGCGGTACCGGCAACACCGCCGGGGGCGGCACTTCTGCGCCACCGCTTCCCCCACCGCCTCCGCAAGCGACCAGCAGCAAAGGCAGCAAGCCGGCCAGCAACAAGCACGGCATGCGCTGCCCATCGAACACGCGGCTTCGCTGACTGATGATTCCCATGCATCCCCTCAAACTGGCTCGGTCTCATATGCGCCAAGCTGCCCGATATTACAAGCGCTGGCGCGCCGACTTGCGCCTGAGGTGATTGGGGTTTCGACTGATTTGGGGGGATTCTCGGGATGCCGGCTCAGGGCGCGCCACTCAGGACTGGCGACGACCTTCGATCACAACCAAGGGGAGTTGCTGCACGGGCAGCGCTTGCGCCTCTGCGGTCGTCACGACGCGCCCCACTTGCTGCTCTTTGCGATGCTGCGACTCGGCCTGATCGGCCAGATTCAGCCCGAGCACGGCGGAGGCCGCGACGGCGCCCAGCGCGGTCAAGAAAGTCGTCAAAAGAGAGAAGTTGAAACGGGTTTTCATGACCGGGCTCCTTGGTGTTGAGGGTGCTCCTCTGTTGCAATGTCTGCAGTGTCACCAAAGCGGCGCGCCGGCGCAGCCGGCAAGCGACGAAACGCAGGCCGGTGCGGGCGAAATGAGATTGGCGGCGATGAACGAAGCGCTCAGACCCGCGCGGCCGGCCGCCTCGGCCCGAAGGTCAATAGCGATCGTCGAAGGCGAAGATGGGTTTGCGCGTCTTCCACTTGCCTTCGGTGAAGTCGGGAAACGGCAGGGTCTTGAAACCCTCGGCAATCGACTGTTCCGACAGCGGCGTGATGGCGCTCCAGGCCACCGCGTCGTAGATGTCGATGGGCATCGGCGCATCGGCCTTCAGCGCCTCGACAAAGGCGTTGATCACAAACCAGTCCATGCCGCCATGGCCGGCACCCGCCGCGCTGGCGGCATGCTTCTTCCACAAGGGGTGTTCGAACTTGTCTTGGTAGGCCTGGAAATCCTCCCACTCGTGCGGCGGGCTGATGCCTTCCACATGCACCGAATGATTCACATCCATCCACAGGCCATTGGTGCCTTGCACGCGGAAGCCCAGCGAGTACGGTCGCGGCAGCGAGGTGTCGTGCTGCAGCAGAATCGTTTCGCCGTTCTCGCAGGCCAAGGTGGTGGTCACGATGTCGCCGAGTTTGAACCTGACCTTGGCGTTCGGATGGGCCTTCGCCCCCTTTTTATTGGCCACATAGTCCTGCAAGCCACGCGCCTTGCTGGCGAATGCGTTGATGTGGGTGAAGCGATTGCCGCGATGGATGTTGGTGTACATCGCACAAGGACCGATGCCGTGACTGGGGTAGAGCTCGCCATTGCGCTGCACCGAGTGCTCGGTGCGCCAACGCGCCTCCGACCAGCCCTTGTCGCCAAACTCGACGCCGCTGCCATAAGGCTCGTTCGGGTGCCCCGAGTTGAACTTGACGGCGCGCAAATCATGCTGATAGCCGCCCTGCAAATGCACCAGCTCACCGAACATCTGCGCCCGCACCATCTGCAGCACCGCCATCACATCGCGTCGGTAGCAGACGTTCTCCAGCAACATATACGGCGTGCCGGTACGCTGCTGCACGCGCAGCACGTTCCAGTGGTCTTGCATCGTGATGCCAGCCACCACCTCGCAGCCCACCGCCACCTTGGCTTCCATGGCGGCAATCGCCATCGGCGCATGCAACTCCCAAGGGGTGGCAATGATGACGCCGTCCAGATTCTTCTGCGCCAGCAACTGCAGATATGCAAGCTTGTCGCCCCCCTCACCGTAGGTCTGGGGCTTGGGCTTCTCGTGCTTGGCCACCATGGCCAGGGCACGGCCCAGCATGATGGGTTCGATATCGCACAGCGCCACCACGTCCACATCGTCGCGGCGCAGCAGCTCCTTCAGCAAGACCTGACCCCGCATGCCGGTGCCGATCATCCCTAAGCGCAAGCGCTCACGCGGGGCCGCCAGGGCGGGGTGTAGCAATCCGCTCGCGCCCAGAGCGGCGGCGGTGCTGGATAGAAAGCTGCGTCTTTTCATCTTCGGCCTCATGGACTCCAAACGGTGTGGAGCGGCCCGGACTTTAACGCTCAACAGCCCCATCCGAGGGGGCAGCACAAACCCTGAGCCTCAGTACTTCGACAGCGCTTGCTGCGCACGGCTCAGATGCCAGGCCATGCCCATGGCTTCAAACGTCCGCGCCGCTTGTGCCAGCGCGCGCTGCGCCGGCTGACCTTGCTGCGCCGCCAGCTCCGCGGTATAGAGCTGATTGTTGGCCGTTTCATGGGCCGAGCCACGCAGCGCGGCCACGCGCTCCGCGGCTGCCAAATAACGGCTGACCGCAGCGGGTCGCCCATCCGCCTGGGCCAGGCGAGCCGCAACCCGGTAAGCCATGGCCACACCAATCCAGTCACTCTGGCGACCACAATGGAGGGCCAAGGCGATTTGATGGCGAGCCGCCGGCCTGTCCCCTTGCTCGGCCAAGACCTCGGCCAACCAGCCATGGATCAAGGAGCAGAACAAACGGCCGCCGCGCGGGTCCAGCCAAGCCAGGGCGTCGCGCAAGTCAGCAGCGGCGCTGCTGCTGCGAGAGGTCACCCAAGCGGCATAGGCGGCGGCAGCATGGCCCATCGCGAAGGTGAACAAGCTGCGCACGCGAGCGCCGATGCGCTTGGACTCCAGGGCGCAGTCGCGTGCCTCGGTCCACCGACCTTGCCACAAAAACACCACGGCACGCCAGCCTTGCACCGAGGCCTCGACCGGCAGATTGCTGCCTCGCACATGGCTCAGCGCTTCATCAAACACCTGATGGGCGGCCTCGAACTGCCCCTGATCCCCCAGCACATAGGCCTTGCACGCGAGCGAGTAGCTGCGTCCGATCGCGGGGCGTCGCATGCCCGAAGTGCTGGCCAGTCCCGAGGCACTGCCACGCGGCCGCTGCGAGGCGAGGGCTTGATCCAACAAACTCAGGGCGGCCGGGTAGTCGCCCATGGCGGCCAACACCTGGCCGAGCGTGCCCCGCAACTGCAGGGCCAGATTCTCATCCCCGGCTTGTTGGGCCGCAAACAGCCCTTGCTGGCAATGCTGCATCGCAAACTTGGCTTCACCCAAGGCATAGCTGACATAAGCCAGCCAGTACTCGGCGCGCGCGAAACGCGCCGTGTCAGCGCTGCTCGCCGCGAGCTTGGCCGCATGCTGCATGACTCGCAGATCGGCGCGCGAGGCATCAAAGACACAAGCCTGACCGAAGCGCTGCGCGATGGCCACCCAGCGCTCATCAATACTCGGATCGGGCGGCAGATGCTCCAAGGCCACCAAGGCGGCGCGGTACTGTTTTTTGGCCCGATCCAAGGCCGATGAGGCCAAGGCCTGGTCGCCCGCGCGCTCGGCATGGAAAGCCGCCTCCGCCCACAAGCCCGCAGCAGCGCCGTGATAGGCCAGCATCTCGTCGGTCGCCTGGCGTGGCGTGTTGACCGGCTGCGCACGCAACTCGGCCGCCACTTGCAGATGCATGGACTGGCGCTCATGCCAGCCTATCGATTCGTACACCACATCGCGGGTGATGCCATGCTTGAAGCGCAAGAAGCCCGCACGCCGATCGGGAAACAGGAAGTCTTCCTCCGCCAGGGCCAGCATGGCCGGATCACGTTCGCCACAGCCGGTCACACGCTGCAGCAACCACGAGGGAATGACGTTGCCGATGACCGCGGCGGCGCGCAAGAGATGGGTCTGCGTCTGCGGCAGTCGAGCCACACGCGACTCGATCAGGGCAGCCAACCAAGCCTGCCCGACCTGCTCCCGACCCAAGGTGGCGGAAGCGGCCTGCTTGAGTGCTTCATGCTTGATGGCGTGGCACAGTTCCTCGATATACAAAGGGTTGCCGCCCGCGTGCCGCTGGATCTCACTGGCCACAAAAGGATCGGTTGCGGGCAGCAGATGAACGACGGCCGCGGCGGCCTCCGCTTCATTGAAAGGCTGCAAATCCAGCACGCTGAGGCCGTCGGCCACGCTGGGCAAGGCCGAAGCGGCCAGAACATCGGCCACCGGCGGCGGCCGCGTTGCCGTCAGCAGCAAGATTGGCAGGCGCTGCTCCAGCGCCAAATGATGCAATCGGTGCAAGAGCGTGAGGCTGGCATCGTCGGCCCATTGCAGGTCGTCCACACAAACGAGTTGAGGCGCCTGACGCGCCAGGCCCTCCAGCAACTGCAGCCAGGCATCGGGTCGCGCGGTCGCAGGGGTCGCCAGCAATTCCCCAGCTTGGCTCAGCCCCTGGGCCTGCAACAAACGGGTCATCTGCAGAAAAGGCTGCAAAGGCTCCGCGCTCAAATAGCTTTCGCAGTAGCCGCGATGCACCTGGCAATTGCGCTCAGCGGCGCGACGCAAGAACTCCTCGGTCAGGCGGGTTTTTCCAAGCCCGGCACTGGCCCGAACACTGAACCAATGCGCTTGCCCTTGCAGGAGTTGATCCAGCGCCGACTCCAAGACCGCGAGTTCACGCACCCGCCCAATGAAAGGCGAGAGCCCTCGCAAGCGACTCGCCTCAAACCGTCGCCCAATGGCGACCCGCCCGAGGATGGAGTACACCGTCAACGGTGTGTTGCGCCCCTTGATATGCACTTCTCGACGCGCACTGGTCCGGAAGTAATGGCTTTGCAGGCCGAGTGTTTCTTCGCTGACCAGAATCTCGTCGGCCTCGGCCTCGTCGGACAAACGCGCCGCGAAATTGGGGGTGTTGCCGAGCAACTCGAAGCGGCCCCGCACCGCATCACCGTCCTCAATCAGGACCAAACCGGCATGAATGCCTGAATGCAAATTCAAGGCGTGGCCATGCGGCCACTGCGCTGCACCGCTGGGAGGCTGCAAAGCGCTCACCCGCTCGTGCAACTCCAGTGCGGCTTCGGTGGCGCGGCGACCGTCATCCTCTCGCAACTCGGGATAGCCAAAAATCGCCAGCATCCCATCGCCCTGAATACGCACCACCGTGCCGCCATGACGCGGCACCACGCTTTGGTAGAGCGCCCGCAGCTCCGTCAACATGGCGGCGTAATGCTCAGTCTCCATGCCATCGGCCAAGCGGGTTGAATCGGACAGATCCGAGAACAACACGGTCAGATTGCGACGCTGCCCCAGCGTCAGCAATCGGGGCGCGTGTGAATTCGGGTCGTTCATGGCCTCAGGCGGTGATCGCGAGTGCGCGCGGCTGTTCATCCTACAAGCAAGGGATGCCCTTAACTCAAGGATTCCTTAAGGGCGCAGAGAAGGCGGGCAAGTCCTCTTCCCTCAGACCCAGAAATATGGTCTGGCCTTCCCGCCGGTGGATATTGATCTTGGCGTTGTAGACCCGATGCGGCAGCCCGTGCTTATCGCTGATCTCGAACTCGCTGATGCCGAATTCACCTTGAGCATCGCGCTGCCCGGTCAAGTAGCAGGCGATCGCATCAATCTCCGCCCCCGCCAAACTCAGACCGTTGAGCTGCTTGAGAGGTCGGCGTGTGCGCTCGACAAACTCGATGCTGTCGATGCGCTGAATCTCGCCGCTGGTTTCGCTGCGCATCAAGGTGTTGAACTTGCCCACCAGAATTTGACCCGGCAAGGCTCGGTCAATCATGCGCGCCAGCTCGATCGTCACCTGACCGACCAAATAGCTGAAGGACGTGGGATTCAAACCCTCGCTTTGGTAGAACTCATAGTGAGAGCCGACATGGAAAGCCGCGCGCAACTGCGGTACTGAATCGGGGCGCTTGGCACGCTCCCGCGCCAGCGCGTTTTCGGCCAGGATGAACTGCAAGAGCTGGTACAGCTCCACATTGGCCTCGACGCCGCGCATGCGGTTCCAGATGTAGAAGCCGTCACCGGTGGTGGTGCGGGCGAAGTTGATATTGATCTCCCGGTCCAGCAGCTTGGCGTAGGCCGCATTGACCGAGCAGGACAGGCTGTTCAGCTGTACCACCTGCTGCAAAGGGCTGAGCAAAGAGAAACCCACCGCATCGAACAAAATCACCGCTCGGTCTTCCACCAGACGGATGCCATAACGGGAAACGATGGCGGCAATCAAACCCAGGCCCAAACCGGACTCGGGGGCAAATGGCAGGTCGATCAGCTGCGGACTCAGGCCCAGTTCGATCGCCGTGGCCTCAAACTGCGCCTCCGGCAAATGCGTCGGATGGGCCAAGAGTTCGTCCAGAACCCGTCGCCGGCGTGCGGACTCTTCGGGGTCGGCACTCGAATGGCTGAACTCGGTCAACAAAGGATGGGGCGCCACCAGCACACGCAGCCCCTGGGGAACCGGCGTCCAGGCAAAAACCAGGTTTTCACCCAGGTCCCAAAGCGCATAGAGCCGCTGATCGAGCACGACGATGTGATCGCGCGCCTGCGCCTCGCTCAAACCGCTGGGCAAGGCATAGGCCATGAAGCCGTCAAGCCACGATCTGCGCTTGCGGATTTCGTCTGTCACTGTTGTTCCCCTGACCGTCTTGTGGGCGGTGCGAGATCAGGACGCCGCAGGCCTGCGGCGCCAACCGGCCTCACCCGCCGTTGCTATCAGGCGGCATTGTCAGGGAAGTTCGATGACAGTTGGATCGGATCAGATCAAACCGAAGCGCAGCAGCAGCGAGTCTGCAGCAGAGCGTGACGCCACTGGTGCTGCGCTTCGGCTCGATCCGAGGAGCAAGAAAGCAAGGCAATCCCGCACGCTCAGACACGACCGGCGCTGTTCTTGGCGGGCTTGGCGGCGGCCAGCATTTGCTGCTGCATTTGGCTGTTGATGCTCAAACCGGTCACCACCACACGCGGCAGTTGCACCACTTGCAGCGTGGGTGCAGCTTTACCGGTGATGACGACGCGGGGCAGTTGGCTCACTTCCGGCTGCGGTGCGGCCTGTGAGAGCGCGGCAAAGCCCAGGGCAGCGGCGGCAAAAAAGGTCTTGGCGAGAATTTGTTGGCTTGACATGATGAGGTTTCCTTCGGGTTGAGTCACTTGGAACAAAACCGCTTTTCGGCTTCGTTGGACTCATTGTGCGAAGTGCCTCGAGTCTTCGCCCTGCAGATGCGACGAACTGCCAGCCCAGACGATTGGCTTGCAGCCTGGCGCGACGAAGGGTTTTCCCTAGGCCAGAAGTTTGGCGATCATGGGCCCAAGTTCTTCAAGACTCATTTCCTTGCGCAGCAGCGCCTTGATGCCGGCCGCCTGGGCCTGGGCCTGCAAGGCATCGGACATATAGCCAGAGCTGAGAATCACCGGCAGGTCCGGCCGAATCTGCTGCAACTGCCGGGCCAAATCGAGGCCGCTCAGATCCGGCATATTGAAGTCCGTCACCACCAGATCAAAGGCTTGCGGCGTGGCCGCGACCGCCGCCAAGGCCTCGCGCCCCTGCTGAAACAAGCTGACCCGGTAGCCCAGGCCTTGCAGCAAGCCTTCAGCGGCCAAACGCATCACCTCATCGTCATCTAGGTACAAAACATGTCGCCCGCGGGCAGGCTCCAGCTGAGCCAGCGCCGGCTGTTCCTGGGCAGGCTCGGGCACTTGCGCCAAAACAGGTAGATAAACTTTGAAGCACGCGCCCTGCCCGGCTTCGCTTTCGACCTCGATGTGGCCGTGATGGGCCAGCACAATGCCATGAACGACCGCCAAGCCCAGGCCCGAGCCCTCGCCCGCCTGCTTGGTCGTAAAAAAGGGCTCGAAGAGATGCATTCGCGTCTCGGCATCCATGCCGCAACCGTCGTCCTGTACTTGCAGCAAGGCTTGTCGCGAATCTCCAGCTGGCTCCGTACTGGCCAGACTCAGGGTCAATTGCACCCGCCCCGGCCGGCCTTTCAGTGCATGAAAAGCATTGGTACAAAGATTGATCAAGACCTGCTTGATCTGGGTTGCGTCGGCCCGCACCCAAACCGATTGCTGCGGCAACTCCCACGTCAGCCGGGCGCTCGGGGGTTTGGCGGTGAGCAACAAATCCAAGGTGTCTTCGATCAGCGCGCGCAAATCCAGTGACACCAAGACGCGCGGCTGACGGCGGCTGAAGGCCAGGATTTGCTGTACCAGATCACGCGCATGATGGGCGCCTCGGGCGATCAGCGCCAGCCGGGGCTGGGCCGCATGGTCGGGCTGCAGTTGCTCGCGCGCGATTGCCAGATTGGCCAGCAAACCGCCCAACACATTGTTGAAATCATGGGCAATGCCGCCAGCGAGGCGGCCCATGGATTCAAGTTTTTGCGCTTCACGCAGCTGCGCCTCCAGCTTCGCGCGTTCACTCAAATCGATGTCCACACAGTACAACTCCGGCTCGCCGTGACTGTTGATTTGCATGGTGTGGCTGGAATAGACCTGCACGGGTCTGCCGTCCTTGCCTTGCAAGACCAACTCTTCGGCAGGCATGGTGACCGCGCCCGAGGCCAACCAACTGTTGACGCCGGCGATCACCGCCTCGCGCATGGGCGCCGGAATGATCAGGTCTTCCAGTCGCTGGCCCAGCGCCTCTGCTCGGCTGTAGCCATAGAGCGCCTCACTGCCGGAGTTCCAGGCCACCACCCGGCGCTCGCGGTCATAGCCTTGCACTGCAACTTTTCTCAGGCCCTCGATCATCACGTGAAAGCGCATCTCGCTGATCTGCAGGGCGCGCTCGGCACGCTCGGCGCGCTGCTCAGCCAGCATCAGCGCCGCCTCAAGCGCCGGCCTGAAGTCCGCGCGGGGTGCCCCAGCAGCAAGGCCTTCTGCATCGCTCTGCCCCTCGAAGGGGTCGTTCGGACAGTCCATGGCGTCTCCCTGTCATGGCCCGGAACGCGTTCAGCGGGCCACGCAATTGGCTGCATCCAGGTGCAGGGTAGCGCGTTCGGCCCTTGTTTTCCATCCGCAGGCCCCGGTCGACAACGGCTGCTGGAGCCTTTGAAGCACAGCGCCCTATGATGGCGGGTTGCCTCGCCATTTGCTGACCATGACCGACCCCACACCTTTGCCGTTTGAAGTGCCGATGATCCGCGTGCGGGGGGCGCGCACCCACAATCTGAAGAACATCGACGTCGACCTGCCGCGCAACAAACTGGTGGTGATCACCGGTTTGTCGGGTTCGGGCAAGTCCAGCCTGGCCTTTGACACGCTGTATGCCGAGGGCCAGCGCCGCTACGTCGAGAGTTTGTCGGCCTATGCGCGCCAGTTCTTGCAGCTGATGGACAAACCGGATGTGGACGTCATTGAAGGTTTGTCGCCGGCCATCTCGATCGAGCAAAAAGCCACCAGCCACAACCCACGCTCGACGGTCGGCACCGTCACCGAAATCCACGACTACCTGCGCCTGCTCTACGCCCGCGCCGGCACGCCCTTCTGCCCCGACCACCATTTGCCGCTGGAGGCACAAAGCATCAGCCAGATGGTCGATGCGGTCTTGTCCATGCCGGAAGACAGCAAGCTGATGCTGCTGGCCCCGGTGGTGCGTGACCGCAAGGGCGAGTTCCTGGACCTGTTCGAGGCCATGCAGGCGCAAGGCTATGTGCGCTTTCGAGTCGACGGCGTGACCGTCGACGCACCCGACTTCCCAGCGCTGAAAAAGGCCGAGAAGCACGATATCGACGTGGTCATCGACCGGGTCAAGATCAAGGCCGAAAGCGCCGACTCGCTGCGCCAGCGCCTGGCCGAGAGCTTCGAGGCCGCGCTGCGTTTGGCCGAAGGCCGTGCGCTGGTGCTGAATATGGACAGCGGTAAGGAGCAGATTTTCTCCAGCAAGTTCGCCTGCCCGATCTGCAGCTATTCGCTGCAGGAGCTGGAGCCGCGCCTGTTCTCCTTCAACTCGCCGGTGGGCGCTTGCCCCTCATGCGAGGGCCTGGGCCAGATGACGGTATTCGACCCGGAGCGCGTGGTCGCCTTCCCCAGCTTGAGCCTGGCCAGCGGCGCGGTGAAGGGCTGGGACCGGCGCAATGCCTACACCTTCTCGATGCTGGAGGCGGTGGCGGCGCATTACCAGTTCGACATCGACCTGCCCTTTGAGGAACTGCCCGAAACGGCACGCCAGGCGCTTTTGTATGGCTCCGGCACGGACGAGATTCAGTTTGTCTACCAGGCCGAAAGTGCGGCCGCCGGTGGCGGCACCAAAAAGCGCGCGGTGAAACGCTCGCATCCCTTTGAAGGCATCCTGCCGAATCTGCAGCGCCGCTTCAAGGAAACGGATTCCAGCGCGGTGCGTGAAGACCTGGCCCGCTATATGGCGCCTAAGAAGTGCCCGCATTGCGAGGGCTCACGGCTGCGCCGCGAGGCCCGCCATGTCTTGCTGCAACCGGCCGATGCGGCGGCGGGCGAGTTGGGTCGGCCGATCTATGAGGTTGAGCATTCGACCCTGCGCGACTGTCTGCACTATTTTGAAGGCCTGAAGCTCAAGGGCGCCAAGGCCGAAATCGGCGACAAAGTGGTGCGCGAGATCACCTCGCGGCTGCGCTTCTTGAACGATGTGGGTCTGAACTACCTGAGCCTGGACCGCAGCGCCGACACCTTGTCGGGCGGCGAAGCGCAGCGCATTCGCCTGGCCTCGCAGATCGGCTCCGGCCTGACCGGGGTGATGTATGTGCTGGACGAACCGTCCATCGGCCTGCACCAGCGCGACAACGACCGCCTGATCGCCACCCTGCGCCGCTTGCGCGACCTGGGCAATTCGGTGCTGGTGGTGGAGCACGATGAAGACGCGATCCGCGCCGCCGACTATGTGCTGGACCTGGGCCCCGGCGCCGGTGTGCATGGCGGCCACATCATTGCGCAGGGCACGCCGGCCGAGGTGGCTGCCAACCCAGCCTCCCTGACCGGTCGCTACCTTTCGGGATCGGCCAAGATCGAAGTGCCACGCGAGCGTCACCGCGTGCCGGCCGATGCCGAGCACAAGTCCCTGAAGATCATCAACGCACGCGGCAATAATTTGAAGGGCGTGACGGTCGAGATCCCGGTGGGCCTCTTGACCTGCGTAACCGGGGTATCCGGCTCGGGCAAGAGCACCTTGGTCAACGACACGCTCTACACGGCGGTGGCCAAGAAGATTTATCAAAGCCATGCCGACCCCGCGCCGCATGATGAGATCGAAGGGCTGGACGCCTTCGACAAGGTCATCAACGTCGACCAGTCGCCGATCGGCCGCACGCCACGCTCGAATCCCGCCACCTACACCGGCTTGTTCACCCCGATTCGTGAGCTGTTCGCCGAGATGAACACCGCGCGCGAACGCGGTTACGGACCGGGTCGCTTCTCCTTCAATGTGGCCGGCGGCCGCTGCGAGGCCTGCCAGGGCGACGGCGTGCTGAAGGTGGAGATGCACTTCCTGCCGGATGTTTACGTGCCCTGCGACACCTGCCACGGCAAGCGCTACAACCGCGAAACGCTGGAGGTGCTCTACAAGGGAAAGAACATCACCGAAGTGCTGGCGATGACCATCGAGGACGCGCACCAGTTCTTCAGCGCGGTGCCCACGCTGGCGCGCAAGCTGCAAACGTTGCTGGATGTGGGCCTGGGCTATGTGAAGCTGGGACAAAGCGCCACCACGCTCTCGGGCGGCGAGGCGCAACGGGTCAAGCTGGCGCTGGAGTTGAGCAAGCGCGACACCGGTCGCACGCTCTACATCCTGGACGAGCCCACCACCGGCCTGCACTTTGCCGACATCGCCTTGCTGCTGAAAGTCTTGCACCAACTGCGCGATGCGGGCAACACCATCGTGGTGATCGAGCACAACCTGGATGTCATCAAGACGGCCGACTGGTTGATCGATATGGGCCCCGAAGGTGGCTCAGGCGGCGGGCAACTGCTGCTGGCCGGCACACCGGAAGAATTGGCCGCCCATGAGGACAGCCACACCGGGCGCTACTTGAAGGCTTTGCTGCGCTGAGTGCGTGAGGCTGCGCGCAGCGAGAAGGGTTGAATAAACCGAGGGGCCTCCATGAGGCCCCTCCTTGTTGGTACTTACTGGCTGCGACGACGGGCGACGAAGCCGACGGCGAAAAGGCCGGCCAGCAACATGGCCCAAGTGCCGGGCTCGGGGATGCCAGGTACAACCGGCGGCAAGGTGGAGCCAGTCGGCGGCGGGATCGAAGTACCTGGCGGCAAAGAGGGAATCGAAATGCCACCAAATCCAGGACTCGGAGCGGCGAAGCCTGCACCCGTGGGTGGCAAAGAGCTGATGTCGAAGCCCTCGTTATTGCCACTGGCGATCTGCGAAAAACTATTGGCCGGCGTCGGTGCTGCGGTCGCCATCGGTCCAGCGGAAGGCGGATCCATTTCCAGCGGTGTCTGCGGATCGACAATTTCTTGCGCCGCCGAGGCGACCGTGCTGCCACCGGCCGCCGCCTTGGGGCTCATTCGCTGGATGCGGCTGACGTTGCGGCAGACGGTGGGCACCAAGATGCAATGCCCTTCCTCGCAATACACCAGGCCGCGTTCTTCAAACTGCTGCGTCCACTTGGCCCGGCTGACGGTTTTACAGACGCTGTTGGCACCGAAGTGCATATCTCGGATCTCGCTGCCGTACTGGGCTTGACCCTTGATGGCATCGCGCTGAATCGTCACCAGCTCGTCATAGTCTCGCTTGACCATGCGGGCCTTGAGGCGCGCCCGGGTCGCTGCAGGAATATCTTGATAGCGATCCACGGCCGCAACCACGTCTCCCATAAAGGGATTCACGCCTGGCCTGTCCCAAGAACAGTGCGGCAAGACATTGCCGGAGGCTGCGCCGGCAGCCGCTAAAGCAATAGATGCAAGCAAGGACATGGATGACTTTCGATTCACTGCAACAACCCGCGGAAGAACCACTCACGCTGCATGCGGGAAAGCTAGCGTGAAAGCAAGGCGGGAAAAGCCCTGCTTTTTCCACGATGCGCAATAGTGACAGTGTAATAAGCCTCGCTCTTGATTCCTCGTGCGCGTCTAAGGCGGCCGCCCTATGTCGGTGCGGTATTCACGGTTTTGCCTGCCTTGTGGCCTCATTTCGACACGGCCAGATACCCAAGCTCAATCGCTCTCCTGCCGGCCATGGCTGAACCGGATCGGCTTTTTTTGCTTTCACCGCTTGCCGCTCACCTGCACGCTTTGAATTCGCTGCTATCGTGCCAGGGCTTCGCAAAGACCGCTCCCACACCTGACCCCATGCTTCCGGCACTTGCTCCTTATGTTCTTTACGTCGAAGACGACAGAATCAACATCGTCTTGATGGAGGAAGTTTTCCGGCAACTGCCAGGCTGGCGTCTGGAGTGCGCCGAAGATGGGGCTCAAGCACTGAACTTGCTGAGCGAAGGTCCGCCAGACCTGATGCTGATCGACATGAATCTGCCCGATATGAGTGGCCTGGATCTGCTGCAGAAAGTGTTGGCCCGTACTGACGCGGCCGCATTTCCATGCATCGCCTTGTCGGCTGACGATTGGGCCGAGCAAGTGGAGACCGCTCTGCAAGCGGGTTTCAAGGACTATTGGCTCAAGCCCATTGATGTGACGCAACTGGCCGCTAGGTTGAAATCAAGCATCGCGACCGACGCCGTCTGAGCACCGCTGCGCCGTAAAAGGTTCGGCAAAAGTGCGGACAAAAAAAGGCTCGGATTCACCGAGCCTTTGGATTCGAGGGCGGGCAAACCAGTTGCCCAAGCCAGCCGAGCCTTTACTTCAGATGGCTGTTGATCAGCTTGGTCATCTCGAACATATCGGCCTTGGCCTTGCCGAAGATCTCCTTCAGAGCGGCGTCGGCAACGATGATGCGCTTTTGGACTTCGTCTTGAAGCTTGTGCTTCTTGATGTACTCCCACACCTTCTTGGTGACATCGGTGCGCGGCAGCGGCGCTGCGCCCACGATGGCGGCCAAGGCAGCGCTCGGCGTCAGCGCCTTCATGAAGGCCGCGTTAGGCGTGCGCTTCTTGGCCGGTGCTGCTGCCTTCTTGGCGGCGGGTGCCTTCTTCGCTGGAGCCGCCTTCTTGGCCGGCACGGCAGCCTTTTTGGCCGGAGCCGCAGCTACTTTCTTTGCCGGAGCAGCCTTCTTGGCCGGAGCCGCTTTCTTCGCGGGTGCGGCCTTCTTTGCAGTTGCCATTTCAATTCACTCCATCAAAAGTTGTTGATGTGCCGGGCCCGGGCGAAGGCCGCATAAGCCTTCAATTCTCTCTAGCACCCAGCAGCGTGAATGGTACTGCTCACCTATGGCATTGAGAAGCCATAGATCGGCAAAGAAGGCGCTATCGCAGCGGGAAATACCCGCTGTTTACCCTTGGTGTCGCGCACTTGCATCACTTCTATGCGCTTTGATTGCACCCAGCACAGGGTCAGTGGCGATAAGCGGGCAGCTGAGGCAAGCGCTCTCCGAGCAAGAATCCGATTGAATTAAGAGTTATGAACTGCTGCCGGCGCAAAGCCTGCAGCCTCAGCTGGCTCCTTACTTTTCAGATTCGTAAGACAGCAGCGCAGTGGTTTCCCATTCAATCGCCCGACCATTTTCCAAATAGGGGGCGAAGCGTGCCGTGCGGATGTCATGCAAGGCCTGCTGATCCAAGCGAGCAAAGCCGGCAGACTTTTTCAGGCTGACTTCTTTCAGTTGGCCATGAACATCCACAACGATGCGCAAATGAACCACCCCTGACTCCCCCAAGCGCCGCGACTGCAAAGGCACCGTCAAGGCCGGCTCGCGCAGGTAACGCACCGCACTGGGCGCCAATTGCTTGGGTGCGGACTGCGACGCGGGTTCAGCAAGAGCCACGGCGACCGGCGCCGCAGCATGGAGCACTGGTGCGGCGCGCGAGGGCTCGGCAGAGGTCTGCGTCGCGGTGACGGCCACGGCTTCGGAAGGGATCACCACCGCCTCCACCACCATCACCGGCGGAAGCTTGGGCGCGTAAAGCGCCGATGTGGGCTGCGCCTGCGGTACTTGGGGCTTGTTCGGCACCACGGGTGCTGGAGGCGAAGTAATCAAGCGGACTTGAATCGGCTTTGCTTTCACTGGCGCATGGTGCAGAGGGCCCCAAAACATCACCGCAGCCGCCAAGGCGAGATGCAAACCCGCAACCCCAGCGATCAGGCCTGGACGCGAAGGCGAGCGCAAGGGCTCGACCGATCGCAAGGGCACAAAAACCGTCTCGCTCGCAGCCGGCGCGGCAGGCGATGGCGATGGCGATGGCGATGGCGATGGCATCGTCGATCGGGCGGGCAAGCGCCATGGTGATGGCATCGAGGATGAAACTGCAGCGGTAGTGGAGGTCACAGCAATAGCTCGGTCAGCAAGAACAAACGAACAGCAGAGCCGGCACCTGCAGACGCGATCAACGATGCGATCGCGCATGTGGAAAAGCCCACGCTCCCTTGTTTTCCGATCGTAACACTAATGCGAACGATTGTTATTTGCAATGTTTGACCACATACAAACGCATGACCGGCGCGGAGATCAGCCGCCTCCATTTTTTTCTCTCCCGTGCGAGCACACAAAGAAAAAACCCCACTCACCGATGAAGGTGAGTGGGGTCAGAACAGCGCTTCGACGGGGCCGAAACCCCGACTCCATCAGCTTCGACAGTCCGTCACTGAATCAATTGCGGTGACTTGCGTCGCTGGCAATCTTCGGGGCGGTACGCAGGCTCAGCACCATGGTCACAGCCAAGACGGCAACCACCACACCCAAGGAGATCAGGACCGGGATCTTGATGATGTCGATCAACATCATCTTCGTGCCGATGAAGGCCAGCACCACGGCCAGACCATAGCTGAGCAAGTGGAACTTGGAGGCCATTGCCGCCAGCAGGAAGTACATCGCACGCAGACCCAGGATGGCGAAGATATTGGAGGTCAACACAATGAACGGGTCACTGGTGATCGCGAAGATCGCCGGGATCGAGTCCACCGCAAAGATCACATCGGTCATGCCGACCAGTGCAATCACCAGCAGCAGCGGAGTTGCAACACGCTTGCCATTCTCGACCGTGAAGAAACGCTCGCCGTCAAAGTTCTTGCTGACCGGCATGACGCGGCGCAACAGCTTCAGCGCAGGATTGGATTCCATATCCGGTTCCTGACCTGCCGCCCACCACATCTTGATACCGGTGATCAGCAAGAAGGCGCCGAACAGATACAAGACCCAATGGAACTCGGCGATCAGCCAGCCACCGACCAAAATCATCGCCGTGCGCAGCACGATGGCGCCGATGATGCCGTACATCAACACCCGCTTCTGGTACGCCGCCGGCACCGAGAAGTAAGTGAAGATCATCAAGAAGACGAAGATGTTATCGACGGCCAGTGACTTCTCAATCAGATAGCCCGTCAAAAACTCCAGGGCCTTGGTGTTGGCCATCGCCACGTCACCGGTGGTGTCCTTGATGGCCCACCAGAACAGGCCGTTGAAAGCCAGACTCAGTGCCACCCAGACCAAAGACCAGTTGATGGCCTCCTTGACGGAAACCTCATGCGCGCCTTGCTTGCGCAAAACCACGAAGTCGACAAACAGGGCGACCACCACGGAGCCGGCGAAGAAAAACCACAGCCAAAGCGGTGCGATCGTATCCATTGAATTCCTTCAAACAAAGACCAGACAAAAAAGGGCGCGGCAGCATCTGAACACAGCCGCGGCCACTTGTCGAAAGGTCTTGCGGGACGGCTTGACATCTGCGCTTCTGACAACAAAGCACACCATGAGCCGGCTGCGGCACCCGGGTGTCTTCACAGACACCGTACTGACGGGCCACCGCCACGGCTTGCACCGCGTAGCTACTCCCCTTTCGGAATCGCGCATTGTGCCATCTCGCGCAAGACCTGCCCCAATCTAGGGAAAAGCCAGCATTCTTGGTGGCGGCAATTGTTCACACAGCGCCTGTATGCTTGCGCGCATGAAGATTCTCGTGCGTTGGCTCCTGCTGGCCGCAGCCTTGCTGCTGGTGGCGCATCTCTACCCAGGAGTGGAGGTGAAGTCCTTCACCTCGGCCCTGATTGCGGCCCTGGTATTGGGCTTGCTCAACACCTTGTTGCGCCCCATCCTGGTCTTGCTCACGCTGCCGGTCACGGTGCTGAGCCTGGGCCTCTTTCTGTTCGTGATCAATGCGCTGATGTTTTGGGCCGCAGCCCATTTGCTGAGCGGCTTCGCTGTGACCGGTTTCTGGGCCGCCTTGATCGGCTCCCTGATCTACAGCCTTTGCGGCATGCTGATCGACGTTGTCATGGAACGCCTGTTCCCTCCGTTGGACTGAAGCCCAGTCAGTTGGGCAACTCCGCGCCGGGCGGCACCCCGCGCGGATACATGTCTTCCAACATCTGGCGACGCTGGTAGGTCAGGGTGCGCAAGCGAGAGTCGATCACCGCCGCCTCGATCTGATCGGCATCGCGGCCGCGGGACTGACGCAAACCGGAGCGCAAACGGTCAATCGCACCATTCAGGTCGCCCATCGCGGCCCGAGCCTCGCCCTGCGCACGCAGCGAACGCAAGGGTTGATCCAAGCGTGTCCACAACTGACCCAGATGCGTCCAGGCCGAGACATCCATCGGATGGATGCTGACAAAGGTCTGCAAGGCTTCCGCCGCCTCACGCGCCGAGGCGGGGCTCGAATCAACCAGCGCCAACTGAGCCTGCTGCATCAACAAGGCACGCGACTTCTCCGTCGCCAAAGGTCGCAAGGCTGCAAAACCGTCGGCCGCCTGAGCGCGCGCCTGCGCCAATTCGGCCCGCAGGTAGTGCAACAAGCGCTCGGACGCTGCATCTCGACCGATCAGTTGCAAGGTCAGCTCGGCGCTGCGCAAGGCATTCTCGGCGCGTGCAAAATCGCGCATCTTGATCGAAGCCAGGGCGCTGGCATAACGCGCGCCCAGTTGCTCCAGGCCTTTGCTAGCGCCGCCCGACCGAGAGCGCAACTCGCGGGCACCGGCGTCATAGTTCTGCAGATGCGTCCAAGCCTCGGCGCGAGGATCCATCAGGACCCGGGCACGCGCGGCCATCAACATATGCTCGGCTGCGCCTTCCGGCCGGGTGTAGGGATCCGTGCCCATGCGGGTGCGGGCGTCGCCGATGCGCTCAGTGGTCAAGGGATGCGAGCGCAGGTAAGGATAGGCGCCGGTATCCATCAAATGATTCGCCTGCTCCATGCGTTCGAACATGCTGAACATGCCAGAAGGAGCAAAACCGGCCTGACTGAGCACCGCAAAGCCAACGCGATCGGCCTCGCGCTCCATATCGCGCGAAAAACTCAAAGACGCCTGCGCCGCTGCCGCCTGACTGCCCACGATGGCCGCATTGGCCACATCGGCGCTGCCGGACCGCGAGGCGACGATCAGCCCCGCGAGCAAACCGGCCAAGGCCAACATGCTGTTGCGCGAATCGCCGGCGATGCGCCGCGCAATATGGCGCTGCGTGATGTGCGACAACTCATGGGCCAGCACTGAGGCCAACTCGTCTCGTGAGCCGGTCATGGCGATCAAGCCCAAATGCACGCCGACAAAACCGCCGGGCAGGGCAAAGGCGTTGATGCTGCGGTCGCGCACCAAGAAGATCTCCCAGGCAAAGCGGTCCTGAGTTTCGTCACCGATATTGCCCATTTGCAGGGCCGCCTGCACCAGGGGCGCCCAAGTCGTCTGCACATACTCGAGCAGCAAAGGGTCATCCAGGAAATCGGGATCAGGGCGGATTTGCCGCATCACCTGATCGCCGATGCGGCGCTCGGTGGCCACATCCATATCCTGCGAGACCGCGTCCCCCAAGGCCGGCAAATTCACCTGGGCGTAAGCAGCGGGGGAGCCAAGATTCAAGACCAGCGCAGCCAGCAGGCTGATAGCCCCGCGATGGGGGCGACGCATCAAACCGACAGATCGTTTCAACAATACAAACTCCAGCGCTGAGCAG
The DNA here is from genome assembly GCF_049240545.1 of Roseateles sp. Taxonomy (GTDB): domain Bacteria; phylum Pseudomonadota; class Gammaproteobacteria; order Burkholderiales; family Burkholderiaceae_C; genus Paucibacter_A. The sequence continues at coordinate 58,629 of NZ_JBMLSK010000225.1, forward strand.
CCTCTCTATGATGAGGGCCTCTCGTTTCCCAATTGTTGCCGTGACCCTGCGGCCATCCCTGCATGACTTCCCAACTGACGCATTTTGATGCCCACGGCCAAGCCCATATGGTGGACGTGTCGGCCAAGGGCGAAACCCATCGCATCGCCGTGGCCGCCGGTCGCATCACCATGCAGCCCGACACCTTGGCCCTGATCGTAAACGGCAATGCCAAGAAGGGTGACGTCCTGGGTATTGCCCGCATCGCCGCCATCCAAGCGGCCAAGCGAACGGCAGATCTGATTCCCCTGTGTCATCCACTGCCCTTGACCCGCGTCAGCGTTGACTTTGAGATCGACCCAGCAGCGCACGCCGTGCTGTGCCGTGCCCAAGTCGAAACCCTGGGCCGCACCGGCGTCGAAATGGAGGCCTTGACCTCGGTGCAGATCGGCCTGCTGACCATCTACGACATGGTCAAGGCCGTGGACCGGGGCATGGTCATTGGCGATGTGCGCGTGCAAGAAAAACATGGCGGCAAAAGCGGAGACTGGTCGGCACCCTGAAGCAAAGAAGGCCGCGTTCAGCAAGGGCTGGCGCGCCAACCAGGTCGCTGATGCGCCCTCAGCGCAACTCGCGCCAAGCGTAAGCCCGCTGCGGCGGCTCACATTGAAAAGGCCTCATGGCGCCCGGCGACGCAGGCTCTTCGCATTCGGCCAACCAGGCGGTGCTCGATGCGTTGCGGAACTCGCGCAGCCGCTGCACGATGTAACGCGCCTGATCGGTCTCGCCGGTGGCGTGCAAGGATTTGGCCCAGGCCATCATCAGCCGCGCATCGATCAAATTGTGCGCCGTGCGCCGAGCGGCCGCCAAGGCCTCGGGCCCAGCCGGCAAAGACGTGGCGGCCGCATAGTCGGCCTGGCTTGAAAACAAGAGGCCCGACTGCCCCTTGGCAATCCGATCCGCCAAGGACGCAGCGTGGGCCGAAGGCACGTAAATCTGCACCACGCGCAGGTAATCACTCAGCGTGAACAGCGCCGCGGCCACCATCAGCACGCCGCCAAGCTGCCAAGGCCAAGCAAGAGCGTGCGGCGCTTGCATACCTTCATCATCATCCTCTCCGCCCAAAGCGAGTCCAAAGGCGAACGCGGTCGGCAAGAGGAAGTAGCCATACCAAAGCGGGTACTCCAAAAGGCTGTGCAAACCGATCATCAGCACCAGCATGAAGGCGCAACGCCGGGCCACCGCGTCGGCTCCTTCGGCCCGCATGCTCATGCGCAGGGCAACGTACAAGCCCCAGGCCAACAAGCCCAGAACGAGCCCGCTCAGCGGCAGGCCTAACTCCACCGCCAGTTGCATGACGATGTTGTGGGTGTGATCAAAAAAGGCGATCGGCCGGTCCGGGAAGGGCGTCATGCTCCAGGCCAGATTGAACTCACCCCAGCCGATGCCGGTCAGCGGATTGGCTTTCAACAGCGCCCAGGCATTGGCAATAATGGCCAGCCTTGAGGGGGAGCCGGCGCCCTCCGCCAGTCGCGACTCGGCCCCAAGTGCTTGCCCGCTGCTACTCGCCCAGAGCGACAGCAGCCACCAACTCAGCGCCAAGAACACCGGGGTGATCAACAAGGCCAGTTTCGAGTCACGGCTCAGCTTGCGATCGAGCGCGCCCCAAGCCGCCAAGATCAAGACGCCGATCACCCCGGTGCGCGAGGCGCTCAAGACGACGGCCAGAACCAAGCCAGCGAGCAGCGCTGGAAGCACCCAACGCCCGCCCAAGCCCGCCGCCCCCTTGAACCGGCCCGACTCCGCCAAGAACACTGCCGCCACACAGGCCCACATCAACAGACTGGCCAAATGATTCGGTTGGCGCAGATTGCCCACCGCACGCCCCGGAATGCTCGAACGGGCAATCACCTGCCCATCGGCCCACCCCGGTGCAAAAACCTGCACCACACTGACGAGCAAACTCAACAGACCGGCCAGCAACAAGCCCCAGCACAACATCTCCAGCCAAGACGAACGGGCCTTCTCGGGCAAGCCCTGCCCGGCCAGCACCAGCAGCAGCGCCGCACCCAACATGCCGCTACTGGCCAGGGCCAAGCCGAGCGGCAAAGCGGCGAACACCGCCGACAAGGCGGGCGCCAGCATCAGCAAACCCAAGGCCAGCGCCGCCGGACTCAGACGCAAGCGCGGCGCCAGTCCATCGCCCATGCCGCACAAAACAAAACCCCAACCCACCAGGGCGGTCAACTGATTGAACAAGGTGGCCGACGGCGTCAGGTTGTAGGCCAGCAAGGGAGCCAGCCCACAAGCCAGCAGCATCGCAGGCAGAGCCCAAGGACTGAGCGTCGCCAAGCCAGGGTCAGCAGTGTTGGGCGAAGAGGATTGCGGCAAGGTGATCGACATGGGGCCGAATCATCACATGAACAGAGCCCGCCTTCGCGGCTGCCGAAACCCGCCGCGCAGGGATCAGGTGCACGCCCCCCCTTGACCAGCACTCGCTGACGAGCGGCTTGACCCCCTCTGTCAATGTGTACTACTATAGTGATACACATAAGGAGCCGCCGTGAGCGCCGATGCCTTTCAATTCTTCAGCATCAACACCGGGTCGACCGAACCGATCTACCGGCAGTTGGTCGAGCAAGTACGGCGCCGGGTGGCCAGTGGCCATCTAAAAGCGGGGCAAGAAATCCCCTCGGTGCGCGAAGTGGCGCAAGCCCTGGCCGTGCACCCCATGACCATCTCCAAGGCCTACAGCCTGCTGGAGGCGGAAGGCTTGCTGGAGCGCCGCCGCGGCCTGGCCATGCGGGTGGCTGCACAGCACAAGAAAGCACAGCCAGCTGCCGAGCGCATCGCCTTGCTGCGCCCCAGCCTGGAACGCGCCGCCGCTGAGGCGCAGCAACTCGAAGTGCCTGCCGCGCAGGCCTTGCAATTGTTCGAACACATCCTCAAACAGGGAGACACCCCATGAACGCCGCCACCATGCCCAGCTCTGCCTCCTTGGATGCCAGCGCTTCAGATACCTTGCCCAGCGCCAGCGCGGTGTTGAGCCAGCTGTGTCTGAGCTACGGCTCACAATCGGTGCTCAAGGACCTGGACTGGCGCATGCTGCCCGGCCAGGTGGTCGGTCTCTTGGGCCGCAATGGCGCAGGCAAGACCAGTTTGTTGGAGGCGCTGCTGGGTCTGCGCGAACCTCAGTACGGCTCGGCGCAGCTGTTCGGTCAGAGCGTTCTTGCTCTGGACGATGCGGCCCGCGCCCGCATTGGCTATGTGCCGCAGCAGAGTGATTTGTTCGAGTCCTTCAGCCCCGCGCAATTGCTGAGCTACTTCAAGAGTTTCTACCCGCGCTGGAACGAGGCCAAGGTCGAGGGCCTGATGTCGCGCTGGGACATCGCCCGCGACAAACCCATCGCCAAGCTCAGCGGCGGCCAGCAGCAGCGCCTGTCCATCATCCGAGCGCTAGCCCATGAACCCGACCTGCTGGTGCTGGACGAACCGGTGGCCAGCCTGGACCCGGCCGGCCGGCGCGACTTCTTGCGCGAGCTGATCGAGCAGGTGCTGGACCGCGGCACCACCGTGGTGTTCTCCACCCACATCTTGTCGGACCTCGAGCGGGTCGCATTCAATGTGGCTTTCTTGAAGAGCGGCCGCATCGGCTTGCAAGCGCCGCTGGATGAGCTGCTCGACGAGGTGCGCGCCTTGAGCGGCCCCAGCGCGGCGATCCAAAGCCTGATCCAAGCGCAAGGCCTGAGCTGCTTATCTCGCAGCCCGCTGGATGCAGGCCATGAGCGCTGCCTGGTGCGGCAAGCGCCGCAGGCTGAAGCGATCACCCTGCCAGCGCAGATCAGCAGCCAGTCGGTGAATCTGGAAGACCTGTTCATGGAGTTGACCTGAGCATGAGCACACTTCAACAAAGGCTTTGGGCGCCGTACAGCCCGATTCTGCTGGCCCCCTTCCGGCAACGCCGTCACACCGGCGAGTTATGGATCTGGCTGGGCCTGCTGCTGCTCATCGTGCTGATCGCATTGGGCCTGGGCATCAACTCAGGCCTTGAAGCGGCACGCCTGACCCTGGGCATTGCCACCTTGCCCGCCTTGCTGATTCTGTGGTGCATCTGCTTCTCCAGCTTAAGCAGCCAAAACCACCCGAACGCAGCCCGTTTGGTGCCCGGCCATGTGGCCCGGCTGCGGCGCTGCGCGGTGGGGCTGATGGCGGCGCTGACTCTGCTGGTGACGACGCTCTACAGCCCCTTCACGGGCAGCCCCTTGCTCTGGGCCCTGGCGGCTTCGGCAACCATGGTGGCGGTGGCCCTCAGCATGCGTTGGTGGTGGCTGTGGATTGCGTTCTCTATCCTGCCCAGCCTTGGTTTTCTGGAGCCCCTCAACGCACTCACAGCGCAGTTTTGGTCCAGCATGAAGCAGTGGTATCTGCAGCAGCCCGCCAGCTTGGCTGGCATAGCTGTGCTGGTGTTGCCCTGGGCCTTGTCATGCCTTTTGCAAGAAGGCGGACCCAGCCACCGCAGCAACTACACCCGGCAAGTTCAGTTGCAACAGTTCTTGAGCAATCCGCAAAAAACCCCTTCAAGTCCCAAAAATTTGGGAACGTTCGGCATGCAGCTGATGCGCCTGTTTGCCTGGCCGCAACCCTTGTGGCGCGAGCACCTGTTGCGCCACGCCAAACCCGAGGCCCGCAGCGCCTTAGCCCGCGCCGAGCTGGTCAGCATGGGGAGCCTGCACTCGTCTGCAATTGCCGGCGCGTATTCGGTGCTGTTGCTGGCTTTGGCCTTGATTGCACTTGGGGTGCAACTGCGCTACCAGCCCGACTGGTCAGAAGTTGGACGCAATGGCAACTATGGGCTGCAAATCGGCATCGTTTGTTCAGCGCTCAACCCGCTGCTCGGGCTCTCGGCCACGCTCTACCGCAGCCGGCACGAGCAGGCGCTGCTGATGCTCTTGCCCGGCATGCCGACCGGGGCACTCTTGAACCGGCTGATGGCGCAGCGCTTGCTATTCCAGTACTACCTGCAATGGGGCCTGGCCTTGGCTTTGGTGGCGGCCATCAGTTCGCTCGGCGGTGAACCCGTCTACTCGCGTTTGGGCTTTTATGCCCTGCTGACGCTCTTGCCCATGGGTGGGCTGCTGCTGCGAGACTGGTCACGGCAAGGTCTGCCCAGTGCTACCGGCATGGCCTTGCTGATCATTGGCAGCCTGTTGGGCAGCGCCCTGGTCTTTGCCTTGGCTTGGCAGGGCGTGAGTGTTGGGGCCTTGGCCGCAGCCAGTGTGCTAATCACGGCGGGCATCCTGCTCTGGCGCTGGCGCCGCTATGTGCAGGGCGATCAAAACCTCAGCTATATGCCGGTCGGGCGCTGGGCCTAGTTGCGGAATGCGATGGGCGGTTCAGGCAACACCCCGGTGCCCGAGCCGCTCCTCCCGCCTGAAGACCCAGCCCACCAGCAGCAGCGACATCACATAGCAAGCCACGATGAAGAGCACCCGCTCCGGCGCCGCATGGGCGGGTGCGGCTTCATAGGCAAAGACCGAGAAGTCCCAGGCCGCGTGGACCAACATCGGCAAAAGCAAGCTTCCCGACAAACGGCGCAGCAAGTAAAAACCGCTGCCCACGCAGAAAGCCAGCAGCACTTGCACCAGGGCAATCGCGCCAATGCCAAAAAACGCATTGGTGGCATGCATCAGGCCGAACAAGACCGAACTGCCCAGCCAGACCCAGAGCTCGCGGCGAAAGCGCCCGCGCAAGGCAACAACCAAGAGGCCGCGGGTCAACAACTCCTCGCAAAAACCCACCAAGAGCATGGCCACCGCCATCAAGGCCAAGTGGCGCGCGCCCAGTGCAGCCCATTGGGTCGCAGCCATGGAGCTGATGATGACGCCCGCCATCGGCAGCAAAGGCAGGCACAAGACGCCCAGATAGGGCAGGCGCTGCACCTCATAGAAAGCCGCCCGCCACCAGCCGGCGTAATGCGCAAAGACCGCCATCCCCAGCGCCCCCAAGCTCAAGGGAAGAATGATGCCCTTGGGGATGTTGGCCTCGAGCGCGACGGTTTTGTAGTCAATCTCGAACAGCAGCCATGCGCCCATCACCAGCGCACAGTAGGCCACGAACACCAAGACGCCGACCCATGGGCGCGGGGGAATGCGAAATTCGGTCTCAGTCATAACGCCTCCAGTCCACAGCACTATACGTGCGGAACTTGGGCGGCGTTGATGAACGACGCTATGGCGGGACTGCGGCCTTAACGCAGCCAGCCAATGATTTGCGCCGCCTGCAGCGCGCCTGACATGCGCTGCACTTCGCGCCCCGCTTGCAGCTGGATGAGGGTCGGGATGCTGCGAATCGCGAAGCGGCTGGACAGATTCGGGCTCTCATCGCTATTCACCTTGACCAGCAAAACCTGACCCTTCAATTGCTGGGCGGCGAGAGCAAACTGCGGCGCCATCTGCCGGCAAGGGCCGCACCAGGGCGCCCAGAAGTCGACCAGCACCGGCAACTCAGAGCCGTTCACCACCGCGTCGAAGTTGCCGTCATTCAGTTCAAGCACCTCGCCGCTGAGCAAAGCTTGGCCGCATTTGCCGCAGACCGGGTCTTGGGCGGCGCGCTCGTCAGGGACACGATTCTTGGTCAGGCAATGCGGGCAGGTGATCAGCATGAATGAAAAACTCCTTGAGCTTCCCAGCATGGGGGCCAAGAGGGTGTTTTTCAAGGTGCGGCAGTCAGCCGAAAGCCGTGCCGGCCAGCGCTTGAGCTCTGCGCTTGGTAGGTTCGGCGGTAAAACACTGGCAGTTCAGATCTCCAAGATTCGGTGGCTGCACGGTGCCCGGCGCGGGCGCTGGTTCTGCTGTGTGCGGCACGTCAGCCCGGGCCCTTGCCGGGCTCATGGCTCGGGGGTCAGCGTTGGCGAGCCGAGCTAATTCGCCGGCCTGCGGCTCGCGCCATCGCGCAGTGCCCAAATGACTCCGGCCAAGAGCAGGGCAATGCCGGCAATCGTCAGCAACGACGGCCATTGACCACGCAGCATGAAGGCATAGGCCAGCGCCGCCAGCGACTCGAAGACGATCAGTTGCCCCACCAAGGAAGTCGGCAGCCGTTGGCTGGCCTCGTTCCAGCACAGCGTGCCCAGCCAGGAGGAAAACAGGCCCACGGCCAGCATCAGCCCGATGTAATCGAGCGCCCGCGGCCCGAGCGGCAGTTGAAAGTCGGCGCCAAGCAAGGGCCAGCCCAGCGTTTGGCTCAGGTACAGCAGACCCAGGCCCAGCATGGCGACCGGCAAGGTCATCAAGCCCTGGGCGGTGGCCCAGACACGCGGGCTGGCCTCGGGGTGGGCTTGCAACCAGTCCGCATTGCGAATCGGATACCAGGTCCAACAAGCGACTGCGCCCAAGGCCAATAAAGCGCCAAGTCCATAACTACGTAGGGCGGCGGCATCACTGCCGCTGTTGGCTTGCAAGAGTTGCCGCAGCTCATCTTGATTGACGCAGCCGATGCCCAGGGCAATCAACCCCAAGGACGGCAGCAACTTGGGCCAAGGCAGGGGGGTGTGGCTGCGCAGATTGGCGCAGATGGCAATCACCACCGGCAGCGTGCCGATAATGACGGTGGGCAGCGGCGCGCCGGCCATCTGGATGGCGCTGGACAAGAGCAGGTAATACAAGAAATTGCCAATCAGGCTGAGCCGCAGTGCTTGCAGCCAGTCGAACCGACTCAGCAGTCGAAGCTGGCGGCTGTCCGCCCAACCCAAGGGCAGTGCGATCAGACCGAAAGCCAGATAGCGGCCGATGGTCAGCATCAGCGGCGGGTAGTCGGCCAGCATCACGGGCGCGACAAAAACCAGACCCCACATCAGGCCGGCGGCAAGCGCAAAAGAGATTCCTATCCACATGGGGGCAGTGTCGCCGCTCTTGAGTCAGCCTCGGCACCAACCTTGTTCAGCCCAGCAACTGACGCAGCAGCAGCGCCGCCAAACCCAGCATGGTCAATCCGATCAACACATCCAAGACCTGCCAGGCGCGCGGTTTGGCGAACACCGGCGCCAGCCAACGCGCGCCAAAGCCCAAACTGCTGAACCAGAGCAGGCTGCCGCTGGCGGCCCCGCCCACAAAAGCCAGCTTGGCGGCCCCCGCATGCTGAGCGCCGATGGAGCCGACCAGCAAGACCGTGTCCAAGTAGACATGCGGGTTGAGTAGGGTGAAGCCCGCCAGTTGCAGCAGCACTTGCCCTCGGCTTTGGAGGGGAGAGTCTTGACCTGGCTGCAGCGTGCTGGACTGGGCGGCGCGGCGCAGCGCCTGCAGGCCGTAGGCCGCCAGGAACAGCGCGCCAGCGGCTGTCAGACCTTGGGCCAGCCAGGCGCGGTCCCCGATCAGGGCGGCCAGTCCGTACACGCCTGCCGCCATCAAGAGGGCATCGGCCAGCGCGCAGCACAGCACGATCATCAAGACATGCTCGCGGCGCAGGCCTTGGCGCAAGACAAAGGCGTTTTGAGCCCCGATGGCCATGATCAAGCTCAGGCCAAGCCCCAGGCCATGCAGAAAGTTGGGCAGTTCAGTGATGGCGTTGAGGGCATTGTTCATGGGGGCGAAGCATGCCGCAGTCACCCACAAGCAGCCAGTTAGACTTGCTTCAGCGAATGAAGCATGTCTGAATCGCTTGAAGTTTCTCCTCCTGGATGGACCGTTTCGGATGCTCGATTACTCCCTTCTGGCGGCCCTGGCCGCGGTGGTGCGCGAACGCAGTTTTGAGCGCGCCGCGCGGGCTCTGCATGTCTCGCCATCGGCGGTATCGCAGCGCATCAAGCTGCTGGAGCAGCGCTTGGGACAGGTGCTGGTAGTGCGCGGCCCGCCCTGTGAGCCCACCGAAGCGGGCCGACTGCTGTGTCGCCATGTTGAGCAGGTGGGCATGCTGGAGCAAGACCTGCTGACCCAAATGCCGGCCTTGGCGCCAGATGGCATGGGGCGCATCACCTTGCGCTTGGCGGTCAATGCCGACAGCCTGGCGACCTGGTTTGTCCCCGCGATCGCGGCTTTCGCAGCGTCCGAATCGGCCTTGCTGGACTTGAGTTTGGAGGACCAAGCCCACACCGCCGAACGACTCCGCAGCGGCGAAGTCTTGGCGGCGGTGACCGACTTGGCCGAGGCGGTGCAGGGCTGCCGCAGCCTGCCCTTGGGGTCCATGCGCTATGTGGCGACCGCCAGCCCTGCTTTCATCCAGCGTTACTTCCCGGATGGCGTGACGCCGCAGGCCTTGGCCGCCGCTCCTTGCCTTTGCTTCAATCGCCAAGATCGCTTACAAGCCCGCTGGGTCGAGCAGCATTGGGCGGCTGCGCCTGCCATGCCCACCCATTGGTTGCCGTCCAGCCAGGCCTTTGTCGATGCGGCCTGTGCGGGCCTGGGTTGGGGCATGAACCCGGCCGCTGCGGTAGCTCAGGACTTGGCCGAGGGGCGCTTGCAATTGCTGCGGCCCGATGCTGCTTTGCTTTTGCCCCTGTACTGGCAAACGCCAAGGCTGGCGCTGCCCATGCTGGAGCGATTGACCCGCGCCGTGCTGAGTGCAGCCCAAGAGGGCTTGGAGTCCGACGGCACCGCTTGAGCGGCTCAGGCCCACAGGCTCCACAACATGCGCGTGCCGAGCAAGAGCAGCAGCAGCGCAAAGCACTGTTTCAGCCGGGCCACCGGCAGCGCATGGGCCAGCTTGGCTCCCAAGGGGGCGGTCAAAACGGAGCCCAGAGCAACGCCGGCCAGCGCCGGCAGATAGACATAGCCCAGATGGGGGGCGGGCAAGGCTTGGCCGCCGCTTTGCTCAAAGTGCAGGCCGTTGAGGATAAAGCCCGCAGCGCCCGCCAAGGCGATCGGAAAGCCCAAGGCCGCCGAGGTGGCAATCGCCCGGTGCAGCGGCACCCGGCACCAGGTCATGAAAGGGACCGAGACGGAGCCGCCGCCAATCCCGACCAAACTGGAGAACAGGCCAATGCCTGCGCCCACGCTGCTCAAGCCCCAGAAGCCGGGTAGTTCGCGGCCGGCCGAGGGTTTCAGATTGAACAGCATCTGCAAGCCCACATAAAAGGCGAACACCACAAACACGATCTTCAGCAGCGGCGTGGACATCTGGCTGGCCACCCAGGTGCCACCCAAGGTGCCGGCCAACAGCGCCGGGCTCAGGCGTTTGACCAAGTCCCAATCGACCGCACCACGCCGGTGGTGGGCGCGCACGCTGGAGATGGAGGTGAACACAATGCTGGCCAAGGAGGTACCCAGGGCCAGATGCGCAATGCTGGCGTAGTGGACCTCGCCCCAAGGCAGGGCGCTGAAGATCCATACCAACATCGGCACGATGACGATGCCGCCGCCCACCCCCAGCAACCCGGCCAGCACACCCGTCCCGGCGCCCAAGACCCAATAGGCCGCCAACTCTTCGATGCCAAGCCCCATTGCCATTGCCCTCACTGCATTTCTTTGTGTCGATGTTTACGCGGATGTGCAACGCTGCTCTTGCTGCGCCACCTGGACACCATAGCCCATCTTGTCGCGGCGCTTCGTCGAGAATACCGGCTCGCCTGGCACCCGCTCATGCGAGGCCTCGGCGCTGTGAGCTGCCGGATGATTCAGGAATACAAACAATGATGATGATCGAGAAGTTTGAAAACATCGTGGCCACGCTGCTGGAAGAAGAGGGCTTCTGGGTGCGCCGATCGTTCAAGGTGAACGTGACGCAGGAAGAAAAGAAGCAGATCGGCAAGCAGTCCAGCCCGCGCCCGGAGATAGACATGCTCGCCTATCACTTGGGTCGCAACGAGGTCTTGGCGCTGGATGTCAAGGCCTATCTCGACTCGCCCGGCGCCAAGCTGGCGCAACTGCAAGAAGTGCATGAGGTGCCGGCCGGCCGGTTCAAGCTCTTCACCTCAGAGCGCTATCGCCAGATCGTGCTGAGCCGCTTGAAGCAGGACTTGATCGCGCTGGGCATGGCCAATGCAGAGACTTCTGTGAAGCTAGGCATGGTCGCCGGCAAGGTCAACCAGGGCCAGAGCGAGGCCATCCGCGAACACATGAACGAGCGGCAATGGCTGTTCTGGTCGCCCGATGATGTGAAGGCCAAAGTCGCGGCGCGGCAGCAAAGAGCCGCCTAGTCCGCCTCGTTCAACGTGGGGCTGCTGGTGATGGTGCTGGTGCTGGCGCTGGCGTGAGCGAAGTGGCTGCCGATGCTGCGGATGCTGCAGGATCAGTGCGGTGGCTTTGGCAATCAGGCACTTGTTCTTGTGCCGCCAGGCGCTTCAACTGGTACCAACTCGCGCCTGGGCAAGAGGAAGGCTGGCGTGCCGGCATGCACCAGGAGCGAAAACTGCCCTGCTCCTGCGTCAGCAGGCATTTTTCAAAGTGCTCGACTCCCAAATACTTTGGCATCGGTGCCGCATGGCTGCTGCTGGCCCAAAGAGGCACCAGAATCAGCAGGGTGTGCAGTCGTATCGTCATTTGCTTCAGGCGGTCAAGTCTGTATTCAAACCAGTGCAAGAGGTGTTGGCGCCATGCCCACCCTTCATCTCCTCATTCTGGCACGTGCTGCGGCCTGATGCCCCATCGGGTGAAGGTCTGACTCCCGCTTGGTGGCCCCTGAGGCGCTGCTTGGTTCGGGCGGTGGCAAGACCTGGCCCCCGCTGATAGCGTTGGGGCTACTTGGGCGTAGACTGCAGGCGACATCACCCAAGGCCACTCGCCGAACGACACGACTACCCGATGCTGAGGCGCCACCGACCCGCTCTCTTGTTCATGCTGTTGCCCGCTTGCCTGGCGCTAGGCACGCGCGCGCGGGCGGCGTCTGAATTTGAAGGCTCAGTCAGCAGCGGTGGCAGCGGCGGCGGCAGCAGTGCGGCATCGGTCATTCATTTAGGAGCGTCCGCCGCACTCAGCGGCCCGGCGGCCCTACTGGGGCTGCGCTTTCATGCCGGTGCCCAGGCCTACTTTGCCCACATCAACAAACAAGGTGGTGTGGCAGGTTCGATGATCGCCTTGACCCTGCTGGACGATGCCTATGAGTCCGAACAAGCCGAAACCAACACGCGCTTGTTGATCGACGACCCACGCACGCTGGCGCTGTTCGGCTACGTCGGCACGCCCACCAGTTTTGTCGCCTTGCCCTATGTGCGGCGGGCAAAAATCGCTTTTGTTGGCGCCTACACCGGGTCTGACGTGCTGCGCGAGCCGCCCAGCCCCTATGTCTTCAATGTCCGGGCCAGCTATGCCGATGAAGGGCGCAAGCTGGTGCAGGCCATGAAGGCGGCGGGTGTGCGGTCGGTCAATGTGCTGGTCCAGGCCGATATGTTTGGCCGTTCAGGTCTGGAAGCCATCCGGATTTCGGCTGCGGAGCAGGGCATCCAGGTCCTGGCCAACGCCACCGTCAAGCGCAATACCGAGAGCGTGGCCGATGTTGCGACCGAGTTGGTGCACAAATCCAAGGCCGACGCGGTCTTCATGGTCAGCTCTTACCGCACTTGTGCGGCCTTTGTGAAGGCAGCGCGCCATTTGAACTATCGAGGCCCTTTCTACACCCTGTCATTCCCGGGCTTGGAGCCTTTGCGCGAGGCCCTGGGCAAGAGCCTGAGCGGGGTGACGATTGCGCAAGTCGTGCCCGATGCAAGCGACGCCTCACTGCCCGTGGTGGCGGCCTATCAGAGCGCTATGCGGCAGGCGGGCGACAAACAGTTCGATTCGATCAGTCTGGAAGGCTATATCGCGGCACGCATCATGGTCGAAGGCTTGCGCCAGGCCAAGGCACCGCTGACTCGGGCCTCCTTGCTGGAGGCCTTGGCGCAGTTGGGGCCACAGGACCTGGGCGGCTTTCAGCTCAGCGTGGGCATGGCCTCGCGCCCCAAAACCAAGTTTGTGGGGCTGAGGGGCGACAAGTAGCACTCTTGCGAGAGTCTCCTGTACTTGTCCTCGTCTTTTCGATTCAGCCGGCGCGTCTGAAGGTCAGATTGATGCGCCGCTCGCCCAGCTTAGGATGCTGCCCCTCGGCCACCGGCATCACGCCATGAAAGCGCAGCCGGGACGGCCCACCCCAGACCAACACATCGCCATGCGTCAGCAGCAGGCGCAGGGTTTTGTCGGCGCGCTGCAAGCCGCCGAACAAGAACACCGCCGGCAGGCCCAGTGAGACCGACACAATCGGCTGGCTGTAGTCGCGCTCGTCGCGGTCTTGGTGCAGGCTCAGCTTGCTGCCCGGAAGGTAGCGGTTGATCAGGCAGGCGTCGGGCTCAAAGTTTTCATAATGCGCTAGCTCGGCGGCGTGCCGGGCCAGCGTCTTCAGCTCGGGCGGCATGGCCGGCCAGGCTTGCCCGCTCAGCGGGTCCACCGCCTGGTAGCGATAGCCGGCGCGGCTGGACACCCAACCCAGCGGCCCGCAATTGCTCATCGCCACCTGCATGGTCTGGCCGCCCGGTGTTTGCATCTGGCGCAACGGTGCCTGCGCCAGCACGGCCTCCACTGCAGCCAACAACGCCGCTTCAGCGCTAAGGGCCAAGCCGGGCAGCAGCCACGCGCCCGGGGCAAATTCAATGGGGGCCGGTGGCCCGAACAAGGATTCGGTCATGAATCGATTCAGCAGATCCGTGGAGCCTTCATACCCGCAATTTTGAGCGCATGTTTCATCGGCCAGTATGGCGCCGGCCATTAGACTGCGCAGCAGGTGCCGGGCTTGACTGCGCCGTGTTTTCCTTGCCTTCTGCCCATGGTCTTTCGCTCATTGATGATGACTGCCCAACCGTGCTGACTCCGCGTTCCCTCGCGGCGCGCCTTTGGCCGTCCGCCTTGTCGCCCGCCATGCCGCAAGCCCCGCAGGCCGAGAAGCTCAGCCAGTGCCTGCTGCTGGCGGTGTTGCTGCACGCCTTGCTGCTGCTGTGGGTTGGCACCGCGCCCGGCGGCACCGCCCGGCCCGGCGACGGGGTTGGGGGCCGCCTCAATGTGACCTTGACCGGTGGAACAGGCGATCAGAACGCGGTGCGCCCGCAAGCCGCGCCCGCGCAGCGGCAGCAGGGGCCGGTGGGCAAAGGCAGGCAAGAGCGTCATGGGGGCGTCGTCAGGCCGGCCGAAGCGCCGCAGCCTTTGCCCATGACGCCCGGTGCCGCTCGCGAGGGCGAGTGGGCCAGCCGCGTCCCCGAGCCCGGCGAGGCGACCGATGCGCTGGACCGCGTCTCGCCAGCAGCAACGGACGCCGCGCCAGCCGCCGATGTCGCGCCGCCGGCCATCGCCGCCACAGATCCAACCCCAGCCCCAGATCCATTCAAGCTGCCCGAATTGCGCGCACCCGACGCGGACACCTTGCCCCCTTTGGCCGCCCTGGCCGAGCCCATGCGCAACACCGCAGTGCTGAGCGCGCCGCCGGGGCGTGAGTTGCCGGCGAGTTCTAGGCTCAAAAACCGCCCACCCAGCGATCCGCTCGGTCGAGTCCCTGCGCTGCCCAGCACCGTGACCGATGCTGCCACCGCTTTGGCGCCCACGGCCTTACCCAGCTTGCCGCCGGTGCTGCGTCGTCTTGAAGATTTGCCGATGCCAGAGGCGCCGAAGTCTTTGGCCGAGCTTCGCCCAGCGCCTGTCATCGCACGCAGACTCGAGGCGCAGCCGCCTCGGCCGCTGGCACTGGGTGAACGCCTGCCGGCCATCGCCAAGCGTGACCCTTCCGCGGTGCCTCCTCCCACCTTGACGCCTCCGCTGGACTTGCCCGCCGCCCGCCTGCCGGCCCACCGAACGGCCGCTGTCTCCAAGCTGCAGCCCTTGCCCCATATACCGACCGAGCCCTTGGCCCAAGCGCCCGAGATTCCGGCTGCGGGACCTGTGCAGCCCCCCTCTGCGCCCAGTGCTGTGACGGCCAAGGCCGTTGAACCTGCTGCGTCAGCCGCCCTTGCTGCAGCTCCGACCATGCCCGAGCTTGCGCCAACGCCGGCATCAAACACCGCGACAAGCGCCGCGCCGACCAAGGTTCAAGCCAGCGCGGAGAGCGAAACGAGCGCCCCAAAGGCTGCTGCCGTCAACTTGATGGAAGCCGGCGGAACCCGGCCTCGTTTGGGCGCACCCGACGCGGGGCCGCGCTTGGGCCGAGATGTGGCCACGCCCGCCTCGGCCTCGCCCGAGGTCAAGCCCTTGAACCTGCAACTCCCTCGGCCACGCGGTGGCGAGTTGTCCGCCCAAGGCTCGCGAGGCGTCCTGCCCTTGATGCCGCAGCCGCCGGAACGCAAGTCCAAGCTCAGCGAAAGCATGGAAGAAGCCAAGCGCGCCGATTGCCGCAAGGCCTATGGCGAACAATTGGGTCTCTTGGCCGCGGTGCCCTTGGCCCTTGATGCGGTACGGGGTGGCAACAAGGGTTGCCAGTGGTAGGACACGCATGGGCAGACAAGGCCGTACAGGCCTAACAACAATTTCCAGGCCTTGAGGTTGCGAACGCCAAGCCTTGGCGGCTGCTCATCGCTAGCCCGCCCACCGACCACCACGCGCTTGCGGCCGCCTTGTTTGGCGGCATACAGGGCCTTGTCGGCTGCAGTCGCGCGCCCAGGGAGCTCAGCGCAAGCAGCCCATGATTTGCGCCGCCTGCAGCACGCCGGACATGCGCTGGACTTCGCGCCCTGCTTGCAGCTGGATCAGCGTCGGGATGCTGCGAATCCCGAAGCGGCTGGACAGATTCGGGCTCTCGTCGCTGTTGACCTTGACCAGCAAGACCTGACCCTTCAGTTGCTGGGCAGCCAGCGCAAACTGCGGCGCCATCTGCCGGCAAGGGCCGCACCAAGGCGCCCAGAAGTAGACCAGCACCGGCAACTCGGTCCCGTTCACCACCGAATCGAAGTTGCCATCGTTCAACTCCAGCACCCCGCCGCTGAGCAAGGCTTGGCCGCATTTGCCGCACACCGGGTCTTGGCCGGCGCGCTCGTCGGGGACGCGGTTCTTGGTCAGGCAGTGCGGGCAGGTGATCAACATAAACAGCTCCTTGTCCATCCCTGCATGTGGCCCGAGGGCGCGCTCTTCAAGGTGCTGCGGCCAAAGTAGCTTGCAAATGGCTGCCCACCTCCTGCATGAAGGCGCGCACCCGCGCGGTCTGCCGCAGATCCGGGTGGGTCAAGAGCCAGACCGGGGTGCTGACCTCGTTCAAAACCTCGGACACCGGCAACAGATCGGGCTCATGGCCCTCAATCAAGGTCGGCAGCAAGGCCAACGCCACGCCGGTGCGGGCCATGGCCACGGCGGGGTGCAGCAGGTCGATGCGCATGACGATGCGCTCATCCGCCACATGGTCCAGCATCCAGCGGTCAAAGAAACGCGTGCGGCGCTCGCGGTCAAAGCCGATCCAGGGGTAATGGGCGCACAAGTTCTCGATAGGCTGCACCGTTTGCGGCAGGCCCGGCGCGCCGCGTCGGGCGTAGACCCGCATGCGCACCTCGCCCACCTGCCGCCCCACCAGATGCTCCGGCACCACCCGGTTCATGCGCAGCGCCACATCGGCATCGCGCCGCGACATATCGACCAGATGGGAGTTCTCATGCACCTCCACCTCGATGCCGGGGTGGCTGCGCCGGAACGCCGCCAAGGCCTCGGGCAAAAGATACAAGGAGGCGATGAAGGCGGTCGTTAAACGCAAACTGCCGTGCAGCTCCAGGTCGCGGCCCAGGATACGGCGCTGCATCTCGGCAATGGCCGGGCGCATCTGGCGCGCCTGCGCCGCCATCAACTCACCGGCCCCGGTGGGCGTGTAGCCCTGGCGCAAGCGCTCAAACAAACGCGCGCCAAGGCGCTGCTCCAAGGCGTCCAGCCGCCGCAAGACCGTGGTGTGCTGCACCCCCAGCGCCTTGGCCGCGCCATTGAGCGAACCCGCCTCGGCAATCGCCAAGGCATAGCGCAGATCGTCCCAGTTGAAGCCCGGATCGACGCCGCGCTCTGGGGAAATCTCGCTCTGATTCGTTGTGCTTTTTTGCAGACTCATATTGCAAAGCAAGCCATTGTTTGTGCGTTTTCGCAAACATACCATGCAGACCAAGCACAAAGCCACCGCCCGGAAGGACCCTCTTTATGCAAACGCCCTCCAGCCATCGCCTCCGAAGCAGCCCCCTCGGGAACGAGAGCCAGCTGCGGCCAAACCCGGCTGTCCGTTGGGCACAGGGCCTTGCCGCCTGGTGCCTGCGCCGCGCCTGTTTCTGAACCTGCATTGATTCACCGCACCGCCCCACCCTTTTGCTTCAGGAGTTCCCGCCATGCCCCATCTGCACCTCAGCCTCTGCCCTGCCGCCGGTCATGAACCCGATTTGCGGCAACTGGCCGTTTTGCTGACCGACTTAACGGCCCTGCATCTGAGCAAAGACCCGCTGCTCACGGCCGTGCGCTTCAGCCTGCTCCCGGCCACGCATTGGTTCATCGGCGCGCGTTCTTTGGCCGCTGACACCCGCGCCAGCTATCAGTTGGAAATCCAAGTGACGGCCGGCACCAATAGCGAAGCGCAGATCGCCGACTTTCTGGCCGGGGTTCACCAGGCCATGGAAGCCGCGCTGGGCCCGGTGCACCCGACCAGCTACACCGTCGTGCAGCAAGTCCCGGCCCATGCCTGGGGCTATGGCGGGCGCAGCCAGGCCGAGCGACGGCTGCAGAGCCAGGCGCAGCGACCCAGTCCAGCCGAAGACATCTCCGGTCCGGTCTTGCGCCGGGTGCGGCAGGGTGCCCGGAGTTGAGCTTCGAGCTTTGCGCGTGAGACAGGGCAGCTCGGGCCCTCGCCCACCGCCGCAAGCCCCGGCTTCGATTTGACTCGGCCCGCCGACGGGCAACTATTTGTGCGCGGCCGAGCGCGCAGCGCAGCGGGTCAGGCGCGCGCAGCGCGCATCAAGCTCTGACTTGGAGCCACTTGTTTGAACGCAGTGAGCCGCGAGGGGGGCCGGCTCGTCAGCGCCGACCCGGGCAGCATGAGCGCGGCGGCGCAGCGATTGGATTTCTGCTCCAGGCACTTTGCAAGCGGCCGCCACGGCCAGAAGCGCGCGCGCAGCGGCGCCTCGGCAGACTCAAACCCCTCCAAAGACCCGAAGGGCTCGAAGCGTCAAAGCCTCAAAGTGCCCGCCGACGCCGTGCCAACAGCGCGCCGGTCAAGGCCAGCAGCGTCAAGGCCAGTGTTTGTGGCTCCGGCACCGCGGCGGCCACATCTCCGGGGCGCACAGCCAGCGCGTACAAACTATTGAGCTTGTCGAAGTTGCTCTGGAAGCCGTCGAAGGTATCGAAGTACCACGCGCTGCTTGAATTCGGCGCGTACTCCGTACCGGACCAGTAGAGGTTGGACTGCACGTTTTTGAACAGCTTCAAATTGTCCATTTCTGCTTGGCTATCCCCGGCTGAATTCAGGATGCTCTGACCCTGCTTGCCGCCCAGTGCTTCGTAGAACAAATGACCCATTTCACTGCCGGTGCAGCCGTATCCGTAGTATTGCTGAGCGAAGCCACCGCCGGGGTTGGAGTTATTGGAGCAGTTCGACGAGGCAGTGGTGTCGGTGTTGGCCAGGCGCCAATCGCTGTGACCGGCGTAGTTGTCGGCGTTGAGCTTGGCGATCCATGCGACGGACTCGCTCCAAGTCATCCGGCCATTGCTGTCGTAGCCGCTGGTCTTGGCGAGGTTCCAGTCCTGAACCCATTCCAGCCCGGTGCTGGTATCGAGCACCCCCAGGCCGCCGCTGACGCTCACGAGCTTAGGGGTCACCGGGCCGGCTTGCGCCGCGCCCACCATCATCACCCAGGCACCCAGCAGCGCGGCGGTCTTCCAAGACTTTTTAGTCAATGGCGTGTTCTTCATCTTCATCATCATGTTCTCCCCGAGCAAGGTATGAGGTCTTTTGGGGCTTGATGTGCCTGCCGGCCTGCCTTCGACCCAGAAAATCCCCGGAGCGCCGCTTCACGTCACAGCGCGATCCCGGGTCCCCTTCAGCCCCGCGCCGAGTGTCTGCGAGTCCGCCTTCCGCGTGTGCGACAAAATGCGACAAATCATGACAGCGCTGTCGCATTTGCCGTGGCAATGGCAATGGCAATGGCCGACAAGGCTGTACATGCGCAGCAGCGGTGTCCGGGCGGTGGCTCCCTTCACCCGGGCGCTGGCCTTGGGCTTGCGAACGCTGAACCTTGACGGGTGCTAATCGCTGGCCCGCCCGCCGACCACCACGCGGTTGCGACCGCCTTGTTTGGCGGCATACAGGGCCTTGTCGGCGCGGGCCTCGACCGCGGCAATGGTGTCACCCGGCAGGTAGGCGGCCACGCCAAAACTCGCGGTGCATTCACCGACGTGGGGGAAGCCATGCGTTGCAATATGCTGCCGCAGGCTCTCGGCCATCTGCTGGGCACCGGCCAAATCGGTATCCGGGCAGATGATCAGGAACTCCTCGCCCCCCCAGCGGCCGGCCACATCGCTGGCCCTGACGCGTTGCTGCAGCAGCAAGGCGAGGCTGACCAAGACCTGATCGCCGACATGGTGGCCGTAGGTGTCGTTGAAGCGTTTGAACCGGTCAATGTCCAACAAAATCAGCGCAAAGCTGCGCGCCTTGCGCCCCGCTGCGGCGAACTCGCGCTCCAGCACCCGATCCAGAAACAGGCGGTTGTAGAGCTTGGTCAGCCGATCGGTGACGGACAGCTGCTCAAGCTCCTTGTTCTTCTCCACCAGCTCCTGGGTGCGCAAGCTGATGGTTGTCTCCAGATCCTCATTGATGCGCTTGAGCTCGCGCACATGGCGCTGCAACTCGGCATTGAGATGAAAGGTGTGCAGAGCCGCATTCACCGTCAGCAGCACATCTTCGTTATGCCAGGGCTTCTCCAGAAAGCGAAACAGCCTCGCTTCATTGATGGCGCGCTTGACGCCTTCCAGATTGCTTTGCCCGGTGAGCATGATGGTCTGCGCCTCGGGCATGCGTTGATGCACCCGCACCAGCAGCTCGTCGCCCTTCATGCCGGGCATGATGTAGTCGGCAATGATCAAGGCCAGGTGCTGCCCTTCGCGCTCCATTTCGTCGAGCAGGCCCAAGGCCTCAGGCCCGCTTTCTGCAATCTCGATCAGCTGCCCATGCTGCAGGTTCTTGCCGAGCAAGGAGCGCAGCGAGGTCAGCACCCCGCTGTCGTCGTCAACGCACAAAATCACCTCATTGGCCATCTTGCTTGTCCTCCTGAAAGCTGATTCCAGAAATCGCTCTTGAGGTCCGGCTCAGCAGCGATCTGGCAGCGGCCTGAGCAGGGCGAGCTTTTCCAAGCCGGAGTCAATATTAGCCAGCAAGGCCTGCGCATCCCACGGCTTGCCCATGAGGCTGTGCAAGCAAGCCTGCCGATGCATGCGTTCGATGGCTGCGGTACTGACCTGACCCGACAACATCACCGTGACTACAGAGGGAAAGCGAAGGCGCGCCTGGATGAGAAACTCATCGCCCTTCATGCCGGGCATCTGAAAGTCAGAAATCACGACCAAGGGCACCAGACCCTGTTCGCTGAGCTCGTCCAGAATCTCTAAGCCTTCCTCCGCACTCTCGGCAATCTCGATCAGGTGTTGCTTGCCATAGGCCTTGTGCAACTGATCCCTCAGCGCATTCAACACCATCAACTCATCATCCACGCACAGCAATAGGCCTTGCATCAGAAACTCTCCCTTGAGTCGGATGGGCTTGCCAGGCTGCCGGGGTGCCAGGACCCCCCTGCCTTTGCGAGTTTGGACCGCTTGCTGAGCCCGTGCGTATATTACGTTCGCACACCCGCCTCGCGCACACCCGGCCCCGGGGATTTCGCGGGTTTTTGGAGCAGGGTCTTCCCGCATGGGTCGCGCCGCTCGGCCTTGGCGGCAAGCCAAGGGTAGCAAGGGCAGTTCCGGGTCATTAGGCGCTGCAAATCCAAGCCTTGTTTGGTCTGGTACTGATGAATCGCCCGCAGCGTTTCGACTCAAAACACCGTGATCGGGTCGCCGGCGCGCCGGCCGGCTTCGAGGGGCAAGTAAACCGAGAAACAACTGCCAACGCCGACCTCGCTGTGCAACTCGATGCGGCCGCGATGTTTCTCGACAATTTTCTTGACGATGTCCAGGCCGAGCCCGCTGCCCTCGCCCACCGGCTTGGTGGTGAAGAAGGGGTCGAAGATGCGACCCATCAGCTCTGGCGGGATGCCGCAGCCGCTGTCACGGATGCTGACAATGGCATGCTGCCCCTCACGTTCGAGGCGGATCTCCAGCACACCCTTGTACTGCATGGCCTGCAAGGCGTTGTGGATCAAATTGGTCCAGACTTGGTTGAGTTCGTCGGGCAAGCAGGGAATGCGCGGCAGGTCTTGGTACTTGCGCACCAACTCGATGCCGCCACGCAGCTTGCTTTGGTAGATGGTCAGCACCGTCTCCAGGCCTTCGCGCAGGTCGGCGTCCACCAGTTCCTCCGACTGGTCGAAGCGCGAGTAAGACTTGAGCGCAAAGATGATCTTGGCCACCCGCTCCACCGCCAAATTGATGTTCTCGGTATTGCTGGCAATGGTGGCCATGCTGTGCGCGGTGTCCAGGATCAGCTCCACCTGGGGATGGCGCAGCAGCGGCAGCATCTCCTCCAAATTGTCCTGCGCCCGAAGCTGCACCAACAGACCGGCCTTGTGGCGAGCCCCCTCGATGCCGGCGTCCTGCAAGCGCTGACTCAGAGCGCGGGCTTGAGCCCGCTCCTCACTCGAGCTCAGCATGCCATGCGGCTGGTTGACGCGGGCGATCAGCGCAACGAAGCGACCTTGCTCGTCCTCGTTCAGCAACTGCAAGACCTGCGGCAACTGTTCCAGCGTGTGGCGCAAGGCATCGGCGATATTGCGGCCGCTGGACTTGACGGCACCAATCGGCGTGTTGATCTCATGGGCCACGCCAGCCACCAACTGGCCCAGGGCGGCCATCTTCTCGGACTGGATCAACTGCCCTTGCGCTTGCTTCAAGTCTTCCAAGGCCCGCGCCGCTTGGCCGCGCGAGGCTTCAACACTGGCATAGGCCGAGGCATTGGCCAAAGCGATCGCCGCGTAAGCTGCCGTGGAGCGCAAGATCTCCAACTCACGCTCGTGGAAGGCTTGCGATTTGTGGCTCTGGCACACCACCACACCGATGCGCCGCCCATTGGCCACCAGCGGGCGCAACAGGGCCGACAGCATGGGTGCCGAAGGCACGATGCCTTCCGGCGTCGGCGACTCGGCGGCCTCGTCGGCAATCACCAGCTCGCGATCTTCCAGAAAGGTGCGCACGCTCAGCCAGCGCCTGTCGGTCAACATAAAGCTGGAAGGCGGTGCCAGCTTGTCGTCTTCGACGTAATAGATCAGGTCCAGACGATCACCCCGCGCGCCCAGCATGGCCACGCCAAACGAGTCCAGCGGCAGGAGCTCGCGCAAATGGCGGTGCAGGGCCACACAGATGGCGTACACGTCGAGGCTGGTCGTCAGCTCCTTGCCGATATCGCCAATCTGGCGCAGCACATCGGCCGACTGCGCCAAGGCTTGGTTGGCGGTAGAAAGCTCGGCAGTTCGTTCGCGTACCGCGTCGGCCAGATGGTCACGGTGTTCCGCCAGCTCGTTTTCATAACGCTGCTTTTGCAGCACATAGTCGCTCAAGCGGTCCTGCAGGTGATTGACGCCCCCGACCAGCATGGCCAGTTCATCCCGATTCTTGGAGGAACGGTTCAGCTCCAATTGTTCACTCCTTTCTTCGGGGCGCAATTGGCCCAGGTGCATGGCAATCCGGCGCACATGCACGGTGACCGCCCGGCTGAACAAAAACATGATGAAGCCCGCCAGCAGCAAGGACTGCAGCAACTGGGTGAACACAATGGCCTGCACCGATGAGCGTAGCGAGGCCCAAAGCTCACGCTCATCCCCGATCAAGCGCAATTCACCCAGCAGCTCGATCTGCGCGTCCGGGAAGGCCTGATAGGTCAAAGGCAGCGAGCGCGAGGGCGCGCGGCCAGCCCCCTCCCAACCGGGGCGGGTGAACTGAACCACCTCCGCAGGGCGATTGGTGGCCTTGATCTTGACTTCGATATGGCCGATCGAGCGCACATTGCTCACGCTGCTCAGATGGGTCTGGATGGAATCCCGATCCATGTCCCACACGGCTTTGCGCAAGGTGCTTTGGTACACCTTTTCAATCAGCTCCAGCTCGGCGGTCATGGCGGCCAGGCCGCTTTGCCAGGCCAACCAGGTGTGCACGCCCACCGCCGCAAAGGTGAAAAGCAGGCAAAAAGCCAGGGTGGCCATCACCATGCGAGCGCCCAGGGACTGGTTGTGACGGGCTAATCGCTTCAACATGGGAATCCAGGGGCTGCACGCATCAGGACGAGACAGCCTCGGAAGCGTCGCGAGCGCCATGCCATTTGCGGCGAATCAGCTCGTACTGGCCGCTCTTCTTGATGGCCTCCAAGCCGCGCCGGAACAAGGCGACCCGCTCATCGGGTGTCGCCGGTCCAAAGGCCATGTAGTACGACACGTTCAACTCAGGCAAGGCCAAGGCCTTGACCAGCAAGCGATTGAAATCCTGGCCGGTCTGGCGGGCCAAATAACGCGCCATCACATCGGCGGTGATCCACAGGTCCACACGGCCCAGCCTGAGCTTCTCCAGATTCAGTTCATTGCGTGAGCCCGACTGCAGATGCCGCCCTCGCACAAAACCGCGTTCTTCCAAAAACTGCTCGGCGACATCGGCGTTCACCGTCGCCGTTTGCAATTGCAAGGCATCCGAGAGTTGATTCAGTTTCAAGGCGCGCTTCGCCAAGGCAAACAGGCTGTACTCCGTCTGCGTCAACAGGCCGACCCATTTGAACAAATGCTCGCGCTGCTCGGTCCGCGCAATCGAGTAGATCAACACATTGCCGCTGTGCTGCGCCACGTCATAGGCCCGTGCCCAAGGCAAAAACTCGATCGGGGCGCTGATCTGCAACTCCCGCAGCACCGCTTGCACCAATTCGGTACACAAGCCCTGCGCGATACCGTTCTCGCTGTAATTGAAGGGTGGCGCTTCTTCCGTCAAGATGCGCAAGGAGGGCACCGCCATGCTGGGCGCCGCGGCCAGACCCAAGCCAGCCAGCAGCAAGTCGCGCCTAAGGACTTGCATGACCAGCCTCCCGCCACTGAACTGCATTCATCACCGCCTCCCGTTTGCTCGTACCGGCCGCACAGTGCTCAGAGCTTGATCTTGCCCCGTGCCTTCAACTTGTCGAAGCTCTGGCGCACCCGCTCCACCACCTCATCCGGGGTGCTCACGCTGAAGGCGGCCTGCAAGGAGGTCGACAGATCCTCCAGCCGATACACCCGCTCCAACTGCGCGCACTCGGCAAACTCATGCTTGCACAAATTGACGTAGTCCGCTTCCGTCAAAGCCACCAAATCCACGCGACCGCCCAACAGCTGCCGCAAGTTGTCGGCTAAGCGTGACTCCACCAACAACTTGTTGAAACCTTGCAAGCTGAGGTACTGATGCCTGACGTCATCTCGCACCACCCCCACCTTGTACTGCCTGGCCTCGGCCAGACTGCGAAGCTGGATCTCGGGGCGGGACTTCAAACGGTAGAAGTCAATATCCAAGCGAGTCAACTCCCCCACCCACTTGAACCGGGCTTCTCGCTCTGGCGTTCGGGCAATCAGATAGATCAGCACATTGGGCTGTTTGAGCGCCAAGTCATAGGCTCGTGCCCAAGGGTAGATCTTGAAGTCATAGGCCGCGATGCCAGCATCCTCCATCACCCGTTCAAGGATGTCGGTGGCTGGGCCTGCCACCTTGCCGCCTTGTGCGTAGACAAAAGGGCTCTCCTCGGAAACGAGGTGCACCGTGAGGGCAGGCAATCGGTTGGCCGGGCCACTCGGCACGCCGGGCTTGATCACCTGGGGCTGCGGCTGCGCCAGGACAGGTGCGCTGAACAGCAAAAACAAGACCGCCCGAAGCAGCTTTCTTCCAGACATCACCCGCCCCTCCGCTGAATCGATCTGGGCCCCACAAGGACCTCTCAGCGATCCTTGGACTGGCGCATCTTATCGAAGTGCAAGCAAGATGCAATGCACGGCGCATCGCATCCAGCCCCATCATGGGGTCAGGTCTTGCCGGGTGATTTCCAGCGGCTTACAGCGGCAGTTCGGTGTAGTACCGCCCACCATGAAAGATCAAGGGTTGAGCACCCTCGCGCCAGCTGCAGGCTTCCACCTCGCCCACAAAAATGACATGGTCGCCTTCTTCGTATTGGCTGCGGTTGGCGCACTCGAACACCGCGGCCACGCCGTCCAAGACCGGCGCGCCGCCCGCACCTTCTTGCCAAGCCACGCCGGCAAAGCGATCAATATCGCGGGTCGCAAAACGCTGAGCCAGTTCTTTCTGATCAGCGGCCAAGATATTGATGGCGTAGTGCGAGCCCCGGCTGAACACCGGCATGGAGCCGGCCTTCTGACCCAGGCTCCACAAGACCAGCTGGGGATTGAGCGACACCGAATTGAAGGAGTTGGCCGTCAGACCGACCAGGCTGCCATCGGATGCCCGTGCGGTCACGATGGTCACGCCGGTGGCAAACATGCCCAAGGCTTGGCGAAAACGCTGACTGTCCAGAGCAGACGCCGCGGGCTGGGTGGGGGCGGAAGAATTCGGCATGGTGCATTGTCAGCCAAAGCCAAAAAGAGCGCAGCTGGCGGGGGCATCGCTCGCCTCCCCAGAGCGGCGTTCATCGTCTGGCTTCAGAATAGCGATCAACGTCTTTTGTAGTGCGTCAATTCTCGCCATGCCTTCAGATCTTCTCGAATATCCCTGCGCCGCTGCCGCCGATGCCTCAAACCCCGGCTACCCCGGTGGCTTTGGCCGCTGCGCTTGCTGCCTTGAGACGGGCGCGGGCGGCTTCAGGCCCTCGCGTCGGCTTTTTACCGGCTTGTTGGGCGCGGCCGCCTTGACGCCCGCGATGACACCGGCTTGGGCCCGCGAAGGCGTCGAAGTGGGCAAGGGCAGCATGCTGGCCCAATTCGTATCGCCGGAGGGCATTGAACGCTCCGGCGCCCAGAACTACCAAGCCATGATGCAAAAAGCCCAGCAACAAGGTGCGCTGGCACCGGCCCGGCATCCGCAGCTGATCCGGCTGCGCAGCATCGCCGAGCGCATCGTTCCGCAGTCACTGCCCTGGAACCCGCGCGCCAAGCAATGGCGCTGGGAGGTCAACCTGATTGCCGACGAGCAGCTGAACGCCTTTTGCATGCCGGGCGGCAAGATTGCCTTCTTTTACGGCATCTTGGAAAAACTCAAACTGAACGATGACGAGGTCGCCACCATCATGGGCCACGAAGTCGCCCACGCCTTGCGCGAGCACGCCCGTGAGCGCTTGGCCAAAACCAATGCCACCCGCTTGGGCGCCGGTGCTTTGTCCAGCTTGCTGGGTCTGGGCAATGTGGGCGACGCGGTCCTGAATATGGGCGGGCAATTGCTCACGCTGACCTTCAGCCGCGAAGACGAGAGCGAGGCCGATCTGGTCGGCATGGAGTTGGCCGCCCGGGCCGGCTATGACCCGTCGGCGGGTGTCAGCCTGTGGGAGAAGATGGGTGCCGCTTCCAAGGGGGCGCCACCGCAATGGCTGTCCACCCACCCAGCTGGCAAGACGCGCATCCAGGACATTCAAGCCAGCTTGCCCAAGGTCCAAGGCATTTTTGAACGCGCCGACAAGCCCAGCCAACGCTTCCCAGTCGCGCCGCCCTTGCCGGTGCGGCGCGGCAGTTGAGCGGCAAAAGCCCGCCCTCCTGGCCTTACCAGCGCGCCGGCAAGGCCTTCAGACGCTGATATCGGCCGTTAGCAACCCGGGTCAAATAGCCACCAAGCTCCAAGTCCTTGACCAGCTTGGACACCATTTCCCTGGAGCAGCCCAGGCGCTGCGCCATGGCCTGATGGGTCAAATGAATCTCGGCCCCGGCTTCGGAACTGGTCTCCAACAGGGCACGCAAGCGGCCATAGACATCATTCAGCGCCAGCTGCTTGGTCGACAAGGTGGCCGCGCGCGCGCGCCGGATCACCTTGGTCAGCAGTTCAAAGGCGAACTCTGGATACTCGGCAATATGGGCCAGCAAACTGCTGCGAGCCAGCATGACACAGCGCGCCGGCTCTTCGGTGATGACGCTGGCGGACCGCACGCCACCGTCCAAACTCATTTCACCGACGTACTCACCGGCGCCGTAAATGCCGTAGGTCACTTCGCGCCCACGGGCATCACAGCCATAGACGCGCAAGCTGCCGGACAAGACCAGGTACAGGCAATCGCCCTGCGAGCCCTCTTCAATCAACACCGTGCCACGCCGGTAGCTGCGGGCAATGCCACGCTCAGCCAAGAGGCGCAAAGGCGTCGGCAGCGCCGCCAGTTCAGGGTCGCTTGCAAGCAGTGCAACAGGGATTTCGGTATCCATTCGGGCTCAAGACGCCCTATCGGCGTCACGATCAAAACCGCGGATGGTACGAGAGCAGTCATGACTCAGGGTGGCGTGAACGCGACGCTGCTGGGATTTCGCTCCATTCTCAGACTTGAAACTAGGGGGGGCAGCTTGGCCAGCTGGCGCAGCAAGCCGGCGATGCTCTCCGCCCCGGACTTGGCGCGAATGCTCTGAATCTGAGTCCGCACGGTTGAGATCGCCACGCCCTGCTGGGCGGCGACATAGCTCGGGCGAACCCCAGCACTGAGGGCTTTGAGCACCGCCGTCTCAGAGCTCGTCAGCCCATGCTGAAGCGCGAACCACTGCGTGGCCAGCTCCCCGCAGAGCTCACGTCGCTCCAAAATCACCAGCACCGCTGCCTGGGCCACGTCGCGATTCAAAGGCACCACCACCACATTGAGCGCGGCTTCCCCCTCACCCACACGCAGCAAACAGCGCCGCCCTTGCGATTCGGCCGCACGCGTCGCCTCGGCCAAGGCTTGCGCATCCTCAGGCTTGCGGCAGCGCAGCTGATTGCCGCTGAGTTCGAGCGGATGGCGCTCATCCAACTCGCGGCGGGCCAGCAAGTTGCAATGCAAGACGCGGCCTGCCGGGTTGAGCAAAAGCACGCCGTAGTCCAACTCGTCCAGCACCAAGCTCATCCAATGCCTGCTGAGGGAGTCGGCCTGGCGTCTTTCGGTGGGATGGCCGGGTTTCGCCACGCCGTTTTCGGGCGCAAGAGCTGTGGGCCGCATACGCTGTCTCCTTACCAAGCATCAAACCAAGCACGCCCGCGAAGGGTAGACAAAACGGGCCAGCCAGGGCCGTGAATCCTGGGCGGGCGCTTTGTAAACAATTCACAGCGTCAGGTCATCGCCATGAAAAAAGGCCCTGCGCAGCAGGGCCTTTCGGAGTGCGTCGGGGGCCTGAAGAAGGCTCAGTGCACGCCGTGCATCTTCTTCTTCATCCAAGGCGTCAGCGCCATCAGCACCAGGCCGGCCGCCGCAGGAATGACGGCGAAGATCAGGAAGAAGGTGGACATCGAATAGGTGGTGGAGATGTAGTCGATGTAACCACCGGTCTTGCCGGCGATGAAGTTGGCGATGGCCGAGTTCAAGAACCACACACCGAACATCAGGCCCAGCAAGCGGGCGGGTGCCAGCTTGGAGATGTAGGACAGACCGACCGGCGACAAGCACAGCTCACCCATGGTGTGCAGCAGATAGGCCAGGCACAGGAAGAGCATGCTGACCTGGGCGGTCTTGGCGCCCGAGGGGATGCCCGCCGCACCGAAAGCCAAGGCGGCAAAGCCCAGGCCCAGCAGCACCAGGCCAACACCGAACTTGACCGGGCCGCTCGGGTTCCAGTGCTTTTCCCACATCTTGGAAAACGCAGGTGCCAGGATCACGATGAAGAAGGAGTTCAGCACGCCGAACCAGGTGGCCGGCACTTCGCTTTGGTCCATGCCGAACTCGCGACCCAACATCCAGATCACCAGGCCCCAGATCAGGGCGAAGGCCAGCACCAGCAGCAGATTGCCCAGCCATTGGCTCTTGCCGGTGGTCCGGTGCAGTTGGTACAGCAACCAAGTCAAGACTGCTGCCGGGATCACCGTCATCAAGGTGTTGATGACCTTGAAGATCAGGCCGCTGGTGCCCTCCAGGGTGCGGTCGGTGTAGTCGGCCGCAAAGATGGTCATGGAGCCGCCCGCCTGCTCGAAGGCGAACCAGAAGAAGATGGTGAAAAAGGCGAACACGAAGACGGCCTTCAGGCGATCGGCCACCACATTCGCGGGCGTGTCATCGGCAAGTTCGGCAGCGGCTTTGCTGTCGCGGGTCGGCGCCAGGCCGATATCACCAAAAGCGCTCTGACTGAAATAGAACTGCAAGGCACCCAGGACCATGAAGATGCCGGCCAGACCGAAGCCCAGATTCCAGGAAACCTTCTCGCCGATATAGCCGCACAGCGAAATGCCGAAGAAGGCGCCGGCGTTCACACCCATATAGAACAAGGTGTAGCCGCCGTCACGGGCGCCTTCGTTGTCCTTGTTGTAGAGCTGGCCCACGATGGCCGAGATGTTCGGCTTGAACAAGCCCGTGCCCGCAATCACCAAGCCCAGGCCCAGATAGAAGGAGGGAATGGTTTCAAAGAACAGCGACACATGACCCGCTGCGATGATGAAGCCACCCCACATCACCGCGCGGCGTGTGCCCAGGTAGCGGTCAGCGATATAGCCGCCCAGAATCGGTGTGAAATACACCAGCATCGTGTACCAGCCGTACAAGGACACGGCTTCCGCACGGGTCCAACCCCAGCCGCCCTTGGACGCTTCCGAGATCAGGAACAGCACCAAGAGGGCACGCATGCCGTAATAGGAAAAGCGTTCCCACATTTCTGTGAAGAACAGGACGAACAGGCTATTCGGGTGGCCGAGGATGGTGTTAGGACCCGCAGTTTGAATTGTGTTCAAACGACTCTCCATGATCTGACTTGTTGGATGAATGCCTTTGTGCCCGGTACCCAAAAGGGCCGCCACAAAGGACAAGCCGCCAAGAGGGGGACTCTGGCGGCTACGGCGCGTATTGTGACCGGCCCGGCCCGCTCGCCTTGTTCGGGTTCCCACCAGTGCCATTCGACCCGGTGGGTGCCATTCGTCATGCCTTGTGGGCTTGATTTATGCTCGAAGCCACCCTCACCCAGGAACAGCAACGTGCGCATCGGAGCCCTGAGTCGCGCCACCGGCGTCGACATTGAAACCATCCGCTTCTACGAGAAGAGTGGCTTGATGCCCGGCCCCTCGCGCAGCGACAACGGTTACCGGGACTATGCGCAGTCCCATCTGGAGCGGCTGGCCTTCATCCGCCATTGCCGCGCCCTGGACATCTCCTTGGCCGATATTGGCCTGCTGCTGGGCAGCTTGAACAGCCGCGATGCCGCACAACTCGCCGCCGTCGACAGCTTGGTGGACGCCCAGCTGGCCCGCGTGCGCGCTCGCCTGGCCAGCATGCGCGCGCTGGAGCAACAACTGGTGACGCTCAAGGCCCGCTGCGACGGTCAACATGCCGCCCACGACGACCAGGGCTGCGGCATCTTGGCCGAGCTGGTCGCCGCCGCCCATGGGGAGGCCTGCGCTTGCCATACAGCAGAAACACATCCAGAGCACCCGGCCACGCTTGCCACCACGCCACAAAAGCAGGCGCAGCAGATGAAAGAAGCGATCACCCCCGTCAAAGCAGAAAAGGATCGCTGAACGGACAAGCATTCGGCTTGACTCTGGTGTGGCTACAGGCTTTCCAATCTAGCCATCGCCATTCAACAAGCCCATCCATCATGTCCGCTCACTGCTGCGACCACGAGGCACCTGTTGCTTCCAGCATCACCAATCTGCCGCGCTACCGGCGCATCCTTTGGATCGCCCTGTGGGTGAATGCCGCGATGTTCGTCATCGAGCTGGTCGCGGGCGGGCAAAGCGGGTCGCTGGCCTTGATTGCCGACGCGGTGGACTTTGGCGGTGATGCACTGAACTACGGGGTTTCGCTGGCGGTCTTGTCGGCCGCACTCGCCTGGCGCGCCCGCGCTGCCATGCTCAAGGCGGTCTCCATGCTGGGCTTTGGTGTTTTCGTGCTCGGTAAAGCGGTATGGAACCTGAGTCACGGCGTCACGCCCGACGCGCCAACCATGGGGGTCATCGGACTGACCGCACTGGCCGCCAATTTGCTGGTGGCCTGGTTGCTTTATGCGTTTCGTGAAGGCGACGCCAATATGCGCAGCGTCTGGCTCTGCACTCGCAATGACGCCATCGGCAATCTCGCGGTGATGGCCGCCGCGCTCGGCGTTTTCGGTACCGGCAGCGCCTGGCCCGACCTGCTGGTGGCCGGCATCATGGCCAGCCTGGCCCTACGCGGCGGTTGGCAGGTGCTGATCCAAGCCCGTGCCGAGTTACGCGGCGAGGCGCCACAGCAGGCCGCGGGGCACGGGCACGAGCAGGGTCATGATCACGGCCATGGACCCAAGCACGGTCACGACCACGCGCACTGAAGCACCGGGCTGAAGACAGGCCCAATGGGGCCCAGGGAAACCCCAATCTGGCGCTGATATATTAAACATATACTCAATTTCAGTGCCAATCTGAAACGCCTCACGAAGTCGCATCGGAATTGCAGGGTCGGCGACCCCAAGCTCTGCAGCGGGCACTCCCCAGCGTCAAAACGCTGACGCTGTTGTTCACCTGTCCCTTCCCCCTGCCCCAAGAGTGAAGAAGAAGTCGCCATGCAAACCGATGCCCTGCGCCTGTGCGAGCTGAGCGTGGTCGAGGCCTTGTTCGACCCGCTGCCCGACGTGGTGTTTTTCGTCAAAGACCGCGACGGCCGCTATTTGCGCGTCAACCAGACCCTGGTGCGGCGCAGCGCGCAGCGCTCCAAGCAGGCGCTACTCGGGCGCACCTCCAAAGAGATTTTTCCCGGCGCCATGGGCGAAGCCTTCTGGGTGCAAGACCGCAGCGTCATCAGCAGCGGCGCGGCCATGCAGCGCCACCTGGAACTGCACCTCTATGCCGACGGCGGCGCCGGCTGGTGCCTGACCCACAAACTACCGCTGCGCGATGAGCCCCAAGGCAAACAGCCCGGCGCGGTGCTCGGCGTGGCCGGCATTTCACGCGACCTGGGTCGGCCCGACCAGAGCCACCCGGTCTACGGCCAAATCGCCGAGCTGGCCGAGCAGATTCGGCGTCACTTTGACCAGCCGCTGCATCTGGGCGACTGGGCGCGCGCGGCTGGCCTGACGCTGGACCGGGTCGAGCATCTGTTCCAACGCATCTTTCACCTCAGCCCGCGCGAGATGCTGCTGCAAGCACGCCTGGACGCGGCCCGCCGCCTCTTGGTGGAAGCGCCCGATATGAGCGTGGCGGCCATTGCCATGCAATGCGGCTACAGCGACCAAAGCGCCTTCACCCGCCAGTTCAA